>JACRNH010000003.1 GCA_016219325.1 Candidatus Collierbacteria bacterium | reverse complement strand
TTTCTCCAATATTTCAGTATACAACTTTTTTAAAAAGTCAACAACAAAAATTTTCAACCGATATCATTAAATCACGAGGTCAATTTTTTCCGTTCTTGCGGAAGATAATTTGACGCGCTGATAACCTTTTTTCCGGTTTTTTGTTCCAATTCCAATCTGGCATTTTTGGCAACCCGTCCTCCTTTTCTGGCCGGAGCTTTATTTTTTTCCAGTCCTTTTGTTTTCATTGTTTCGGCAATTTGCCGAGTAGAAAGTTCCGCCAAGGCCGTAAAAACCAATTCCGCGTCCGTCATGTGATCGCGCAGATTTTCGGTTTTTAATGCTTTTAGTTTTTTATGTTCCTTAACTGTAAAATCGCTCCATTCTTGATGGATGATATTTGTCAAAATCGCGTATTCATTTTTTTCTTTAACTTCATTATCTTTCCAATAATCCGTCAGCTTGTTCCTTATTTCCTGCCCCATCATCCGCTGCTGGATCCATTTAGTGCTTCGACCCATTCTTTGCCAATATGTTCTTGACCTGTTTAGAGCCTTTTCCGGATCGGATACTTCCTGAATTCTTTCGTAACCGGTTTTTGCCAACCAAATCTTTATGGGCTCGGCTTTTTTGCTTGGAATCGATTGAATAATTCTAAATAAATGTTCAGGGTTTCCCGCCAAGGTTTTTCTGTTTTTCCCGGTTTCCGTAGCCATTTCTACCTGGGGACAATTTGTCCCTATGTAGTGACCAAGCTCGGGGTCTCTTTTCCTCAGTTTTTTCAAATAGTCAGTTGGGTTGGCGCTTTCAGTAAGTACAAAAATAATATCAACGACTGAAAAATACCATGTTTCAGTTTTATCATCCCAGTGACGGCGGATCTTCCGACCTTCAAACATTGCTAATTGATTTTGTTTTCTAGTTGTCATATTTTTAAAAGTCTGCCACTTCCTGCCAGGAAGTAATGTTGATACTGGGACTGATTTTGTCAATGGTAATTTTTATTTTTCTGACAATGGTTCCGATGGTGCCCGTTGAGGTAATAGTTCTATTCTGGCCTCCTCCTGAAGTTACAGTATAACTACATGTACCTTGACCTATTGTTAAATTTCCTGTTCCGGTAAAGGGTGTGGAATCGCGGATTTGCCGCAGGGCTTCTTCGCCGCAGGCGTTAGCCAGAGCCTTGGCCTGATTGGATTGCTCCAGAGAAAAACTGGTTCTACCGAATCCCAAACCCAGAAGAAGAAGCGAGACGGCAATGGCCGCGCCAACAGCGCCGGTGACGAGCACTGTAATCAGGGCAATATATCCTTTCTGGTGTGTTTTATCGAATAGTTGCAGTGCCATAGAATGTTTTATTGAAATCATATTCATTCCTTCCCGAGGGGTTAACGTGAGTTAACGTAAATTGAATCCGAACGGTTCCGGGAGTGCCGGTGCGGGAGAGGTTTGTAAATGTCAGCCCCGAAGCAATCACCCGGGAATTTGTGAGAGGGATAGCATCCTGCCGTATAGTTCCACCGGAAAGATCAAAGGCGGCGGTAAAATTAACATCAGCGGCGTTGCGGCCTGTTTGAGTGATGATCTGTATCACGGTAGCGCCCTGCTGTTCAACTTCGGCAATGGTCTGATTTTTTACCCGGGATTGCATCAGCAGCGACAAAAAACCGGCCACCGAAAAAATAATCGCGCCGACGATGCTGACATAGAGAAGAAGCTCGATGAGAGTGAATCCCTTATGATTTTTCATGGTAAACAACAACACGTATCATGGCTGGGGTCGCCGGGAAAATTAGTTACACAAATGGAATCACCGCCGGATTCGTAAATCTCGCTGTTATTACTGCATTGCTGGGTATTTTGGCGACAGGTGCCGTCGGTGTAACCGGCCGGGAGCGATTGACAGTAGGCGGCACAAGAACTTGGAGGCCCGCCGCCGCCTGAAGCTGCCCAATTACTAAGATACGTGGTCAATGTTACCGAGCCGTCGCGCTGGGGATTTTGCTGCCAGGTGACGGCGGAAGTCACCAGTTTTCGATTGGCGCCGGCGGCGGAAATAGTGACGGCGCGGGTAAAAATATCGGTGGCGTCCGATGTTCCCGAAAAAACCCACTGGTTTGCGGAAATTGCCAGGCCGAAAGTGCCGTCGGTTAAATTGGAATAATTTTCATCGCGGATATTGCGGACTGCTTCCAAGCCCTCGTCGGCAAGCACTGCTGCCCTTGCCCTTTGTCCAGCCAGAGCAGTGCTTTGTTGTCCGTAAATTAACCCGCCGACAAGACCGGTAACAATAAGGGCAAAGACTGAAACAGCGAGTAAAACTTCGACGAGACTAAATCCAGCTTGTAGGTTGTAGCTTATTAGCTTTTTAGGAATTAAGTTCATTGGTCATTTTGTTTAACATACGCATTACTTCGTTGAGTAAACTATCGATTTTGGTGTAATCAAGATTTCTCCCAAATGGCAACCGCTTTGAAATTTCAATCTGAGTTTCCAGCTCTGCGCCGGAAGCATATGAGACAACCAAAAACTGACGATAGTCTTTCCTACTACCTCGTCTTCTTCCTTCAGCAATATTAGAAGGAATTGACACAGCGCATCGTCTCATCTGTGCTACTAATCCATACAGTTCTGATTTTGGAAACCGTTCTGTTAAAGAGTAGACCGCGATAACCAAATCCATTGACTTTTGCCAAACAATAAGGTCTTTATATGTGTTGATTTGTTGATTGTTCATATCCTAAAAAGCTACAACCTAAAAAGCTAATAACTCACCATTCCTTTCTCATTGATGGTCACTGAACGGGAATTAGTTTCTGATGAAAGGCTTACTGTTCCGGTTGTTTGCGGCAGGCCGGTAAATTTGGCAAAAACAATTTCGGTGGCGCCGCTGACGCCGATCGTGGTTGGAACATCAAATGTTTCATCGAAATTTATATCCCTGGCGGCGTAACTTGCGCCTTTAAAAACAACGATACTGCCGGATTGGATTTTTACGCCCCAGTTAATATCGCCGTCAACCGCTTGGGACAGAACTTGGGCCCGTCGGACGGACTGGGCAATGGTCACCGCGGCAATATCCAAATCGTTTTTTGAAAGCAGTGTTCGATATACCGGAAGCGACAACCCAGCGAGCAAACTAATAATTGCGACTGAAAGCAGTAATTCGAGGAGGGTAAATCCGCGTTTCTTCGACATATTTTTAGTTACGGGTTGAGACTTCCAATCAAGCTATACAAAGGCAGAATCACCGCCACCGCTACCGCCACCACTCCCAGCCAGACTATTACCAATAGTATCGGCTCCAGCAAAACGCTGACATTTTTAGCCGTGGTTTCGGTTTTGACTTGATACATTTCGCCGACTTTTATTAAAGTATTTGCCAAATTTCCGGACTGCTCGCCGGTTATGACCAGCTGTTGAATTGGAACCGGGATCAGGCCGGGGATATTTTTATATAGTTCGAAACTTTTCTGAAACGAATTTCCTTCTTTAATTTTTTCGTATAAATGCAGATATAGATTTTTATATCTATAAAGAGTGGAGCTTTCCGCCAGCGACTGGAGGGAATCGAGCACCGGCAGCCCGGCCTGGAGTAAATTCCCCAGCAGCGAACCGAACCTGGCCAGTTCAACTTCCCGCAGCAGACCGGATATGCCCGGAATATGGAATAAAATTGCCTGGCCTAAAAAATTGGTTTTTTTGAAAATAAAAACAAAAAACAGCAACACCGAGCTGATAATAATAAAGGCCGGGATGACATAAATTCCGTATTTGCCCAAGAAAGATCCAAAAGCGATCAGCCAGACCGTAATTGACGGTAATTTGGCGTGAAGCGAGGCAAAAACTCCGGCCAGCCGCGGCAGGATAAACCAGGCAATAGCCAGTCCCACGGCAATAGTCAAACTAAAAACAAATCCCGGATACATCATCGCCGAGGAAATTTTCCCGCGGAATTCCCGATCTTTTTGCTGCTGCAGAGCCACGACTTTAAGATTTTCTGATAGTCTGCCCGACTGTTCGCCAATTCTAATCAGTGAAATTGTCGATTGCGGAAAGATAGCCGCTTTTTCTAAGGAAACGGAAATGGTGGAACCGGATTCAATCTCGGCTCCAATTTCGGCGATAATCTTTTTTAACCTGCCCGACTTAATTTCTTTTTCAATTGCCGACAGAGCTGTGGCCACCGGCATTCCGGCTCCCAGAAGCATGGAAAGCTGTTCGATAAAGTATTGTTTTTCTTGACCAAGACCGAAGTTAGCTAGTAGGTTGTAGGTGGTAGGTTGTAGGTTCATTTTTTTGTTCTAATAAGCTAAAAAGCTACCAGCTACTAACTCTTTGGCGGGAGAGCCACCCGCAACAGCTCCTCTATGGTCGTTATCCCATTTTTAACTTTCTCCAGTCCGTCTTCAAACAGAGAATGAGCCCCATTTTTTTGGGCCAGCTGCCAAATTTCTTTACTTGAAGGTGTTTTTAGAATCAAATCCTCCATGTCATTGTCAATTTCAATAAATTCAAAAATGGCGGTTCGGCCTTTGTAGCCGGTATTGCCGCAATTATTGCAGCCCTTACCTTTATATAATGTCGCCGATATCTTTTGCTGTTCCGGGTTTGGGGTGAAACTGACCCGGCACTGGTCGCAAATTTTGCGGACCAACCGCTGGGCAATCACCAGTTCCAGGGTTGAAGCCATCAGAAACGGTTCCACCCCCATATCCAATAATCTGGGAATGGCGCTTGAGGCGTCGTTGGCGTGGAAACTGGAAAACAGCAGATGTCCGGTAAGAGCGGCGTTGACGGCAATTTCCGCCGTCTCCAGGTCGCGGATCTCGCCGACCAAAATAATATCCGGATCCTGCCGGACAATAGACCGCAATCCCTTGGCAAAGGTCAGATTTGTCTGGGGGTTTACCTGAATTGAATTAACTCCCAAAATTTTATATTCCACCGGATCTTCGATGGTGGTAATGTTGACCGTTGGCTGATTCAGCATCTTGACAAGCGCGTATAAAGTAGTAGTCTTCCCCGAACCGGTGGGGCCGGCAACCAGAATCATCCCAAAGGGCTTTTTAGCCGCGGTTAAAAACGCGGCTTGATCTTTTTCGGAAACGCCCAAATCGGTGAAGGTAAAACCCTTGACGTATTCGGCTAAAAGCCTGATGGTGATTTTTTCTCCATCAAGGACGGAGATAACGGAGACGCGCATATCCACCGTGGCTTTTTCTTTGGCAAACCTGATGGCTCCGTCCTGGGCGGAAAAATGCTCGTCAATCCGCAAATGAGCTTGGACTTTAATCCGGTTGAGAATGTTTTCGTATACTTGTTTTGAAAATCGGCCGGCTTCGTGCAAAACCCCGTCAACCCGAAATCTGACCACCACTTCCTTCTCTTGAGGTTCGAAATGAATGTCAGAAGCTTTGAACGCCAGCGCGTCGGCCACAATTTCATCGATAATCTCGGGAGCGACTTTGGTTTGACCGGCCACAATCTCGGAAAAGCGGGTTTCCAAGGGTTTGCGGTAGTGAATAAAGCAGGCGTCGATATCTTCGGACATAGAATAGGCCACAGAAATTTTCTTGCTGGGAAAACGGATTTGCAGCTGCGACTGAAGCGGTTTTACTCGCGGTGGGTTATCGGTGGTAATGGTCAGACCGGTATCATTTTCCGAAAAAAGCACTACCCGATACGTGATAGCCACGTCTTTAGGAATTCTAAGAACTTGTTCGCGGGCAGGAACTTTAGTATTCAGATCAGCGTAGGGGACTTGATAAAACTCAGCCATCGCCTGGCCCAAAATGTCTTTGGTAATTACTCCTTGAGTTAGGAGATATTCTTCCAGGGTGGATTTATATGTTTTTGCCCAGCCTAAACCTTTCTGAATTTCTTCAGCCGAGACATAATTTCCTTTCAAAAGAATGTCTTTGATATCGGGCGGCCCGACTTTTATTGTAGGATCCATTGTTTTACTTTTGCCACGATTTCGGCCAAGGTGGTGTCCGACTTGATAAAATAGTCACGGGCTCCGAGTTCTTTGGCGCGCTTGATATCTTCCTCCTGGCTTAAATTGGAAGACACAATCACCGGTGTGGCAATTTTTAATTTCTTGAGTTCCGCCAAAACAAAAAACCCGTCTTTTTTGGGCATAACCAGATCAAGGATGATTAAATCGAACGGAGCGCTTTGGACGGAAGAAATGGCGGCTTCTCCGTCATAGACCAGCGTCGTCTCGTATCCGGCGGAGCGTAATTTTAAACCCAGGGCATTGGCCATGGGCTTCTCGTCTTCGGCAATCAGGATTTTCTTGGGATTCATAAATTCATGATACCATTTTTGGTTCGTCCTGGCGCTTTTCGATTTTCTTAAGCGAGTACATGATCCGCTCGTGAAGATTGATGTTCTTAATCCGGGCAAACCGCAAAATAGAAATTAAAATATCCCCTAATTCCTGTTCATATGACTCATCTTTCTGGGCCGCGATGTTAGATTTCTTCCGGCCATGCTTAGCCAAATACGCCCTGGTCATTTCGCCGATTTCTTCAACTAAACTTAAAATTAAAAATGAACCGTATTCATCTGTATATTTAACGTCTTTATCAAACTTATCAAAGAGCTTAAAGTAATCGTTAAACGGAGTTGAATATTGGGGATTAGGCTGTTTTTTCTTCATATAGTTTATATTCTATACTATTTAGCCAAAAGTAAAGGCGAATAACTGGGCATTGCCGTCTTCAAACTCAAGGCGCAATTCATGTTTCCCGGGAGCCGATAAATTAATTAATTTATATAGCCTTGCCGAATCAACAGTCACAATCCCGTTTTTATTATCTTCCCCGAAATTTTCCATTTTCCCATCCACAAAAACTTTTAATTTGGCAGGGCGATCACCTGACGGCTGCGTAACTAAAAAAACTTCTTTTGATTCAAAATTAAAAGTTAAAGACGAGCCTTTTTGAGGAATAGCGTATTCATCTGTTACTTTCCAGCTCCCCTGAAACTTTAAATTCTTTGTCGGAACAGCTCTTTTAGACCCCAAATATGTTTCCGGCGTTTTTGAATAAATTTGATATTCAGGATTATCTGTTACAGACTGAATATTTTTTACCCCGGCTTCTTCTAAAAGCTGCTGAATGACCTTTTCGCTTTTGTCATAATCCCCTTCTCCAAAATGGGAGTAACGGATGAAGCCGTCTTTGTCAATAAAATACTTGGCCGGCCAGTAATTATTATCATAGGCCCGCCAGGTAGAAAAATCATTGTCCTGCATTACCGGATATTTAATTCCAAAGTCGGAAATCGCTTTCGCCACATTTTTTGGATTCTTTTCGAACTCAAACTCTGGCGAATGAACTCCGATAATAACTAATCCTTTATCCTGATATTTTGTCCACCATTGCTTCAAATAAGGCAAAGTTCTTTGGCAATTTATGCAGGAATATGTCCAGAAATCAATCAATAACACCTTACCCCTCAAGCTTTCAAGGGTTAAAGGATCAGAGTTCAGCCAGACTCCACCGGGAATTAATTCCGGTGCATGTATGCCTTTTGTCTGAAGTAAGTTATTCATATTATTTAGTATATCTTTTTTTGGCGATGGTCGATTTTTTATTTTTTGAAGTTCATTGGCTACTGGCGTGAAGGTCTCAAATTTAGTTAATCCGGCCCCGTAATTTGGAAATTTAGTTATGATAAATGTTTGAAACCGGCGGTCAAAATTAAATAAAATTCCGATTGCGGTAACAATCATGATCACCCCGAATGTTTTTTGAATCATCGGGCTTTTCCTGACTAGCCACGGAATTCTCGTCAGTAAATTTTGGCCTCCTGCCATGATTAAAAACATTGGGATAGAAGTTCCGAGCGAAAAAGCCAGCATAATTACGATTGAATTTAAACTGACAGTTCCGGTGATTGCCAGGGAAATGACAGATGCCAGAATCGGACCGACGCAAGGAGTCCAGAGCAAGCTGAGAGACGCTCCAACCAGTAATCCGCCCCCGAATCCGTTAACAGTGCTTTTTGGAGAAATTCCGGTTAACTTTGAGAATAATTTTTCTGTCAGAAGTTGAAATTGAGGAATAAGCAGGGTTAACCCGAATCCGGCAATTATTGCGATTGAAAAAAATCTTAAAAAGTCCGCCGGAATGCCAATGGCCTTGACAATCGTTGACAGGAAAAGGGTGAAAAAAGTAAAACTTGAAATGAAGCCGGTTATTACTCCTAACGGGCGCAGTTTTCCGCCTGAAGTCAGGATAACCGGCAAAACCGGCAAAATGCACGGCGACAAGATGGTAACAATCCCGGCAAAAAACGCAAATGTGATTAGTAATATCATAATTTCTGTTAATTAACCTCTGATATGGTTTTTATCTTTTAGAGTAAAAACCACATCACAGACTACTTAATGTTAGCCAATAGTTCATCTGTTTGTCCACCGTTCCATTTAGCTACTTCTTTCCCTTGTCCATCAATTTGAACGAAGGTATGTTGATAGGTGATAGCGTATTTCTTAGCAAGATCTTTTTCTTCCTGGTCTGTATCAGTGTCGTTATAATTGACCCTAATAACAGTTACATCATCTGGAATCTTACTTGAATTCGCTTTAAAATCGGCATCAGCCGATTTACAGATTGGGCACCAATTAGCGTAAAAGTATAGGACTCGACGATTGACAGTTGCCTGATCTAGAGCCGCTTTTGAATATTCAATATAGCGGGAAGCACTATCTTTCTTCATCATGGTTGCGCCCTCTTTAGCCTTCATAGCTTCTTTTTCAGCCATTGCAGCTTTTTCCTGCGCCATTTTTGTTTGTTCTGCATTTTGTGATTGCTGGTTAGCGATAAACAATCCTCCTCCAACCAGAACTAAAACAATCAAACCTGCGATTATTATTCCTTTATTCATATATTTCACCCCCTCTCATATTAATATTTGATATGTCCGTAGATAAGTCCAAGTATTTTTGCGAGTAATGCAATGCAAATCCCGATAATAAGAAAAGGGTCAACTTCTCCTTTAAAGCCCTGGAATACAACTCCAAAGATGAGAGTAGTAATAACTGCAAAATAGGCAAAGCGTGAGGCTATAAACTTATGAAACTGTTCTCTTTCATCTCCTGGAGTTTCTTTCCAAAGAAATCCGGTAAAAACAATAAAAAGGACTACTAAGAAGGGAACCATGAATGGATGGAGAGGTTGGGGCATTAGTAAATCAAGTGGATTGATAAAAAAGACTAGTAGTCCTACTAAAACGAGGGATATAATTGCTTCACCAATAAACTTATTTTTCATATTTGTATTCGAACACTTCCTCAATAGATTTTTTGAAAAATCTGGCAATTTTTATGCCAAGTAACAGTGAGGGAATATAATTCCCTTTTTCTATGGCTATCACCGTTTGTCTGGAAACCCCTAAAGCTTCTGCTAATATTTCTTGAGTAATGTTTTTTTCTTTTCGGAGTTGCCAAATAGTGTTAATAATATGTTCTCTCATATACTATAAAATGTCAAGTGGACTTTACATAGTCTAGCGGTCAGTGGTAATTTTGTCAAGGAAGTTTATGTAGCCTTCGACCTATTCTGTTTGATTTGGAGGACATTTTGATCTGTATAGAAGCAAAACACACAACAATCACCCTACTTGGGTTTCAACGAGGGAATGGTTGGGAGACAGGGAATCGGACCCCGATTAGCGGATCCAAATTCCGCTGTCCTACCGTTAGACGATCTCCCAATTTACTGTATTTTACCTCAAATCTTTTATTTGGAGCAAGGTTGTGCTCATCTGTGATCGAATACTTCAATTATTTAAATAATTGAAGTATTTAAGAGAAGAGATTATCATTTCAGACTGCCGATCGGCATCCTTGAATGAAGATGATTGTGAAGTTTCGACCTGCAAAGCCAAGTTCTGTTCCGCAAAATAACCATCACCATCAAACGTTTTGTTTCGGAAGGTATAATTAGGCCATATATGATTGTTGGTGAAAAATTTCTGGGAGACGCCAGAGTGTTGTTACACGGAACAGGTGAAAAATTCTTTAAATCAAGATTAAAGCGCGAAGGCTTTGTCGAACAAGGAACTTTTCTGGCTCCGACTTTTGATTCAGCCGGAATGCAGAATGTTATTGATTCTTTATCAAATGCTGAACATTATTGGAAAGATGGTCCTTTATTTCCGGAACTTGGAATTTGAAAAAGTGACTATTAAATGATTCGAATCATTTAACCTATTTAAAATTCTGTTATTATTCTTTCGTGATCATTTTGTCTTCTAAACCGTACAATCTGGCTGAAATTAATAAACTAAAAGAGCAATTTGAGGTTTATATAAAAACGGTGATTGGTGTTGAGAGGAAAATTTGCGTTGCCGGAATGGATAGGCATTTTGAAGGGGAACAAATGTTGATCAATGATGGCTCGTTTCAAAGTGACATTTGGGGAGGCGGAATTGACTTGGAAACTTTGGAAACTGACTATAATTCTTTTATTAATATCCGGCCGAACGACAATAACTTAAAAAACGAAATTCAGAGCGAAGATTTAAAAAAGATGTATAAAGAGTTAACAGAATATTTTTTTAGCAATTTGTATGTCTGAAACTCAACTATTAATCGGGTCGCTGTCAAACGATTTATATCGAGTCGCTTGCTTGACGCAACGAGGCTCAATTAGTGCGGCTGAAAAATTTTGGAGTCAGTCAAGCCGGTGGATTAGTGAATTAGAAAATGCTCAACTTAAACCTTATATTAAGAAAATTGTTCTTGACATTAAATCCCGATTAGACTCAAATTCGTTCACTTTAGAAACTGCCGAAAAATTATTAATGTACAGCATCTTGCTGCAGAATTATTCTTTAAAATATAAAAAGAATTAAAATTGGCTATTTGGTTTCAAATCGGCTAAAATATAGATATCGGAGATCCCGCTCGAGCGGGATTATTTTTTGGAGTAAAGGAAAATATGCAAAATTTAAGAAATATAGCCGTTATCGCTCACGTTGACCATGGAAAAACCACCCTGATTGACGCGCTGTTGAAGCAAACTCACGTTTTCCGCGAGAATCAGGCTGAAATGCAGCAGGAGCAGATTATGGACTCAAACGCTTTGGAAAGAGAGCGCGGAATCACAATTTTGGCTAAAAACTGCGCGATCGAGTACAAGGGTACCAAAATTAACATTATCGACACTCCCGGCCACGCTGACTTCTCCGGCGAAGTAGAACGGACTCTAGGGATGGCTGATGGTGCCTTGCTCATAGTTGACGCTCAGGAGGGGCCGATGCCCCAAACCAGGTTCGTATTAAAGAAAGCATTCGCCATGAATCTTAAAGTCATTACGGTTATCAATAAAATTGATAAGCACAACGCAAATATCCAAAGAACATTATCCCGTCTGGAAGATTTATTTTTGGATTTAGCCAAAACCGAAGCTCATTTGGAATTGACGGTCCTTTACGCAGTGGCCAGACAGGGTAAAGTTTTTACCACACTTCCGGAAAATTTTGAAGAACCGGCAAACTGTCTTCCCCTTCTTGAAGCGATTATTTCTAAAATCCCGGCCCCGGCAAATTCAATTGATGGTCCGTTTAAAATGATGGTTTCATCACTGGATTATGATAACCACTTGGGCCAAATAGCCATCGGCAAAATTCATCAGGGCGAAATAAAAATCGGTCAAACAATAGTTATTGCCAACCGCCAGCCGCCGGCAAAATTCCAAGCGGAAACAATTTTTTTAGCCTCCGGTTTAGGGAGAGCAAAAACTGAAACCGCAAGGGGCGGAGAAATCGTATTTTTGTCCGGATTAAACGGAGTCAAGGTCGGAGACACTCTGTCCGATCCAAAAGATTTAGGTGTTTTACCGTCAATTGAAATCGGCGAACCGACTTTGCACATCCGGCTTTCGGCTAACACTTCGCCATTCGCCGGCCAAGAAGGAACTTATTTCACTTCCAGGCAATTGGAAGAAAGATTGACAAAAGAGATTGAAAACAATGTCAGCCTGAAAATTGACCGGACCGGAGACGGTGCATTTAAAATATCCGGCCGAGGCGAACTTCACCTGTCAATTTTATTGGAAACTATGCGCAGGGAAGGTTATGAAATGGAAATCGGCAAGCCTGACGTCATTTTAAAAACAATTAATGGAGTTGTCTGCGAACCGGTTGAGGAAGTTTCAATTATTGTGGCCAACGAATATACCGGAGTTATCAATCAGGAATTGGGGCGGCGCTTGGCATGGTTGGTTAAAAGCCAGCCGGTTACCGATACCGAAACCGAATTTCTTTACCGCGTTCCGACTAAAAATATTATCGGATTGAGAAGCCAGCTTTTGACCTTAACCAAAGGAACTGTTGTTTTAAGTTCGCAAATTATTGGTTACGAGCCTAAAGGAAAAGATATTCAGAAATTAAGAACCGGAGTTATCATTTCAAATACCACCGGTAAAGCTGTTGAGTACAGTTTAAGGACCATAAAATCCCATGGAATCGCTTTTGTCCAGCCAGGGACTAATGTTTACGAGGGGATGATAGTCGGCCAGACCACTAAGGAAGACGACGTTGAAATAAATGTGTGTAAAGAAAAAAACCTGACCAACCACCGCAAAAAGGGCCATCAGGGAATTACCCAACTGGCTCCTGAAGAAATATTTTCCCTGGAGGAATGTATTGACTTTTTGGAGAAAGACGAATTGCTGGAAATTACCCCCTTGTCTTTAAGATTAAGGAAGAAATTTTTAAGCGATATTGACAGAAAGCGCAACCGCAGATCAACCGAGTTTCAAAAAAATTAATTGCCTAACTGCTGAAGACACATAGCTTTTGCTTGGGGATCGATTACGGCATCACAAACAGATTTTACGCATCTAATTCACTTAGAATTTCAGAAATAACTAGTCGGATGTTTTCCTCTATGGAAATACTTAAATCCTTTTTAATTTTTTGATGAAGAAATTCCCATATTTCCGGATCCCGCGGATTTTTAGCCAACCTTAAAGAAAATTCCCGGTGATGTTCCGGAGGCAAATTGTCAAAAACCAAGCTTAAAGTCCGGTGATGAATTATTTCTTCAACGTGATCCACGATTTCCGCTAAATCAGGATTTTCAATTCCCCTACTCAATAGTTCATTTTTTAGCGGAGAAAGCTCCACCAAATGCCAGTAAAAAATATTAGTCATATTTTTTCTCCACCGGACCTAATTTTATTTTATTTTGAGGATCATCAACAAACATCAGGATAACCGGGCCTTTTCTTTTTCCGGTCACATACTCTAAATGTTCCATAACTTCAGGCGATCCGCCGAATTGTTTTCCGGTCCAGTTGGCCGGACCGGCATCGGCAATCACCGCTACAACCGACCGACCGGAATTAGGATTGACTACCAGCACCTTACGGTATTTATACCACTCTTTTAAAACAGGATAATCTTTATTCCATTCCGGTAGATATAATGTTTGGACAGCAACGTAATACTTTTCCCTCAAGGCAGATTCATCATTGAAATCATTCCGTGATTTGGCGAAATACCCCCAGGCTCCGGTTTTCGGAGCCATATCAGGGACACTATCGCCCGGGAATCTCATTAAATGCTGTTCGGCTCCCATCCATCCGTATTGATGGTTCAGCCTTTGGTCCTCCAACTCAAATTTGGCATCGACTCCCAAAATTTCCCTGACCTTAACTGATATTGATTGTTCATCAAGCTTTGACAAGTCGGAAATTTTGTCGGGCAATAACTCCTTAATGCTTTTTGCCAATCTGTTCCTTAGGTCAGATGCGGCAATTAAAGAAATGGCCGAATCGGTTAAGGATAAATCGGCGGATGTTAATGGCGGTGAGAAGGCCAAAAGGCTACCGGCAATCATTCCTGTCGCTGCCAATTTTGTTAATGAAGACCTGATATTCCCAACAGTGATTCCGGCTGAAAGCAGCCAATCTGAAGCCTGCGGATGCCGTTTGCTGAAATCATCAACGGCCAGCTGGCGTTTAGACCGGAGCCTTTTTTTAAATGACTCAATTGTTAAACTACTTTCTCCTGACGGCATAGGTTGTAATATCCCGGATAAAAACTGCTGGAGGATCTTCTAGCAAGAATCTCTGAAAATCCCTATAAATTTCCTGGCGTTTATTTTCGTCCAATGTCTTACGGCCATCCTCTAACAGTTTGTCAACTTTAGGATTGGTATATTTAGAAAGATTGGTTGATTGGGTGGAATGCCAGAAGATATATTGGTCAGGATCCGGAGGAATAATTTGACCGGAAATAAGAACCTGAAATTCCTGGGGCAATACCAAGGTAACCTTGATCGAGGTTTTGATTCCCAATTCCGCCCAATCGGCTGCGATTTTTTCAGCATCGCTTAAATATGGTAAAAATGTGGTAATCTCCAGTTGAGCTAAATCAGTTTCCGCAGGCAGACTTTTCAATAAATCTTTTGCTTGATGAATGTCAAAATCATACGGCTTAACATGGGGGTTGTAACCCCAAGATAATTTTGATATCGGCGAGATAACCCTATCTTCATCCTGCGGTTTATCTTGGATTGCGTAAGACAGCGCCTGACGGACAGATTTTTCACCCAAAAATTTATCCTGGGTATTAAATAAAACCGCTAAATACCTGTCAGAATGTTTTTCAGGAATAATTTCCACTTGGCTCCACTTCGGAATATCGTCAACTGAAACTAAATTTCTAATCTCGTTTACTTCGCCTAATTTCAAAGCGGTTATGGCATCTGCTGATGATGAATAAAATTTAAATATTTCGGTTAAACTGCCATTTTGAATAGAGATGCTATCAACAAATTCACCGTTAAGATTTAATTTTTTCAGGCGTGACTCACCTGTCCCTGTCAGTCTATTTTTAAACAATGGTTTGGCCAAAACGGTTGGAAAGGGAGCGTATGGTTCTTCTAGAATAAATTTGATTGAGGAATCGTCTAGAATTTCTGTTGTGACGTGATCAATCGCAATATTGACATCCCTTGAAGTGATAATGGCGCCGTCATGCCAAACCTTAGTTTTATTAAGAGTAAAAATATATGATTTACCGTCATCTGATACAGTCCATGATTTGGCCAGCCCTGGAATAGCCCGTCCGGATTCGTCAATTAATGTTAATCCTGAGCTGAGTTTATTTAAAATTTCTGCCGGAAGTTCATTGGTGTGGACTTTACCGACCAAAGCAATTGTTGAGGTCCGCCGGATAGGCCTTAAAACAGACAATATTTTTGGCAGTGACTTGAGGATAATTAATGCTGAAAAAATACTTAAACCAATTGCCCAAAATATAGTTTTACCGTGGCGGGATAAAAAAGCTTTAGTCAGCCACCACCCGAACCTTAAACTTTTAAACATAAATTAACCGGTTAACAAGTTGGCTATGGCCGCGGTAATAAATATGACAGTCATCACAATAGTCATTAAAAAAACAATTTTTTCAGCTCCGTGCTTAGTATGGTAAGAAGTTTTCATTGATTCCCATAAAATGCCTTTGCCGCCCGATTGGCCCTGAATCAAAATTAAAATAATCAGCAGTAATGAAATTACAATTTGTAAATAAATCATTCGTTTAAGACCCAATCCAAAAGCGTGGTTATAATCGACATCATAAACGAACCGATGATCAGAGTCCAGAGGACACTGAATTGCAATGCCGGAAGAATCACTCCGTTATAGTTAAATCCCTGAAAACTGTAATTTGAGATTGACAATCCCGGAGTTAATTTTGACAGCATCCAAATAATTAAAACGCTGGATGCCCAACGGAAAAATCCGAGCGATAATAAATTAATCGGCAACAGCAGTAAATTCAAGATCGGCTTGACCAATAAATTTAATAACGTCAAAGTCGCTCCGGCCGTCAAAAAAGAATTCAGCCCGCCGCTAATCTTAAACGCCGGAATAATAACCGTCAAAACGTATAGAGCCACGGCATTGATTAAAAAAGACTTTAAAATATTTTTCATTACTGTTGATTTTATCCGTTTCGAGACTGGAGTGCAAACAGTTATTTCTCGCTTGATCTAAGAAGTTGGGTCGAGGTAACGCTGTTATGCGCCAGCATTTTCGTTGCTGGAAGTAAAAACTCGTCGACAAGAGAGGCTGGATAAAGAGCTCTAAAAGGATTCTCGGCTATGCATTCAGCTATCCATGCCTTTTTCTCATCTACATGTTTTCCATTTAATAAATCAATAGCAAGTTTCAAATCATTAGCTATATCTACTAAATTCGCTGCAGCAAGAACGCCGATTGTTTCCAAGGGACGCGGCGCATTGGCTATTGCTGAAAATAAACCATAAGTGACAGGAGCAAAAAGTATAGTCATGGCTATCCGGGCAGTATGCATCGATAGCTCTGCTGCCTGACCTGACGCGAATTCTCCATCTAGAGTTGTCAAGAAATTTGTGAAGTATTTTTCTCCCGGAATCTTTTCTAATGCACTTGATAATCGATGGGATAGGTTATTCGAAGCATTTTCTGGTGTTTTTATATCGCTGTCCTGATAAGGAATATTAAGCCTTAATTCCTCTTTACCAGGATCGTATGAGACGAGACTTCGACCCTGACTTTTCTCTTCATTAAATTGTGTTTCCTTGGTTATAACTGATAATTGTCTCGCTTGAGAAGGTGCGGCACTGATAACATTTTAAAGAGCTGATCTCAATATTCAGAATTATTTGATTAGATATCGTTAAATAAATCTGGGATTTAAATAATACTTCAATTATTTTCAGGCAGAGCCTGATCCTGCTCCGCAGGAAAATAATTGAAGTTATAATCATTTTGTCAGTTCGATGACTCTTAGCTCATCCATCGAAATACTTGTCCGAGAATCTATTTTTTTATTTGCGGTTGCCGATCGGCAGTCGCGAATGAAAATGTTGAGATGAAATTAGCCTATTAATGACTTCAGGCGCAATTTATGATGGTAGCGTCTGGCAAAGCGGTGGGATTCGTCGCGGATGGCCATCAGAATTTTTAAAAATGGGTCCGATTTTGGTAAATTTAATCTTTTATATTCCTTGTTTTCCGGGACGATAATTGTTTCTTCTCCCTTAACCAACCCGACCATTTTAGGCAACTTGACAGGAAGATTCTTGAAATACTTAGAAATACCTCTTACTTGCGGCTCTCCGCCATCTATCATTATTAAATCCGGAAAATTCCACTCGGGATGCAGAAATCTTCTGGCTAGGGTTTCGGATAACATTCCGGGATCGTCTGACGATGGAGGACTTTCAACCCTGAACTGACGGTACTCTTCCTTAGCCGGTTTTCCGCCGAGAAACACTACCATTGAAGCCGTGGCCCATTTCCCCTGGAGATGGCTGATGTCGTAACCCTCAATTCTTATCCCTTTGTCATTCCGAGCGAACGATAGAGAGCGTGGGAATCTGTCTTTAATAGATTGCCGCGTCGTCCCGATTTGACCGGGACTCCTCGCAATGACATCAGACAATGTTGAAAATTCTCCAAAAGCATTTACGGTGTTTAAATTGTTTGTGGCATAAATTTGGTCCCGGATTTTTGATGCGGATTCAAAATCAAGCACTTTTGATTTTCTTTTCATTTCCAAACTCAATTGCCGCAGCAGCTTTTGATGGTCGCCTCTTAAAAATAAAATTAACCGGTTAATCTGCTGTTTATAGTTTCCGGAACTGATTTTTCCAATGCAAATTCCCGGGCAAAGATTTAGATGATAATAAAAACACGCTTTATGCGAGGTTGGCCGGTCGCAATAAGGAAAAATTCTTCTGGCAATTTTCAAAACCGTTCTTAAGGCCCCTGAAGATAAAAATGGCCCGAAAATCTCCGCCTCCCTATATTGATTTAAATGATTTTGACGGACAACCGCAACTTTAGGAATATCTTTATTATTTAAAATTGCGATATAACTTGGGGTTTTATCATCCTTAAGGCTGATATTGTATTTTGGTTTTAATTTACGGATAAGTTCCGCTTCTTTCAGCAAAGCCAAAAATTCCGACTTTAACGGGAAAACCTTTAGCGTCTTAGCCTTCCCGATCATTAAACCGGTTTTGGACGAAGAATACTTGTTTAAGGCAAAATACGATTTAACTCTGTTTTTAAGATTTTTTGATTTTCCGATATAGATCGGAATTCCCGATGAATCCAGGAAGACGTAAATTCCCGGAGCGGACGGCAGCAAAGAGAACGCCGGAGATCGCAGCGGTTCCAATAAGAATTCCAATGATTGGTTTAAGAGGAGAAACTCCTTTTGGCCTATACTCATAAATCTTAGATCCTATTTTAACTGTTACCGGAATTGGGCCGGACCGCCAAAAGTTTTTGGGCTTGATTTTAATTTCTACTTCTTTGTTTTCAAAAGGCAATAGATTAACAGACACTATTCCGGCAGAACTTATTTTTGATTCCGGTGACTCAACCGAAACCGGAATACCGTAAACGCCGTATGAAGGTGAATTTGAAAATTTAACGGAAATAGGGTTAAATTTATAGGTAGGCATAATATTCGGAACAATAATTTTTACTTCTGGACCCTGATCGAAACTTAACCTGACGTTCCTTGGCTCCACCCTGACAGTTTTTTTTTGATCATCGTTGGTTTTATAAAATCCGGCGGAAAGAGGAGAAACGTCAGACCTACCGTGAATGGCAAAAACAATATGGTTAAAATCCAGTTTTGAAAAATAATCTATATTTCCGCTGGTATTTCCCCAAGTCGGGTCAATTTGCACCCACACATTCTTATCTTTATCCCAATATTCAGGCCACGCGTGCAAGATATCCGAAGATAATGACAGCGGCCGGAGCTTGGGATTTTCAGTCCAGGCAAAACCTTCAAGTTCACGGGCCGGAATTCCGGCTGCCCGAGCTAATGCCACAAAAAGATCTGTGAATTCGGTGCAAATAGCAGAATTAGGATTAGAAAGGGCAAATTTGGCGCCTTTTCTCTCACCGCTTTTCCCGGCTCTTTCATAATCATAAGTCAAATTGGAGACAACATAATCATATATTTGGCGCGGTGTTTTTAATTTTCCGGCCAAGGCTGCTATCTCCGGATCATCCGCTTGCCAATATCTGGTAGATTTTAAATGATCAGGCAAGGGAACCGCATATCCAAAAGAAAAGGGCGTCATGGTCAATTCAATGGATAAATCCACCTCAACAGTAACTTTTTGTTTTGGCGCTAATTTATACCATGCCAGCCAATTACCGTCCGCGTCGGCCTCAATGCTTTTGGGTTTAGGATTTATTTTTTGAATATTGATCTTTTGATAAGCAGTATCCGGTGGAAGGGCAATTTGGTTCATTTCCTGGCCGTCTTCCGGGTTTTCCAAAAAATATTGAAGTTTGACCGCAAAGGTTTGGGATTGGCCGAAAACAGCCGAGATTCCAGTTTCGTCGTTTCTATCAAATACATAGTTAGAAAATTTACTGGTTGAGGTTTTATTCGTCGGTTCAGGAACCATAATTGAAGGCTCGTCAAAACTTACCGGCACCAGTAAATTGGTGGAAAAAGAATTGAATTCTCTGGAGCCGGTAAGTTTAGGAATGTTAATTTCAATGATTCTTCCAACCTTTTGGACAGTATCGCGGCTTTCGTAACGGATTACAAATTCTTTCGTTTGGTTAACTCCAAGAGCCGGCCTTGATTTCAGATTGACTGTCACCGCCACTCCGTTATCTCTGGAATTTACCGCCACAGGAAGTAATCCGTAATGGTCTCGGGCTGTGATGGAGTCAATATTAGTACTGCCGATGATCAGGCTAAATTCAGAAGCGTACGTATTCTCTTTAAGATTAGTCAGAGAAACTTGATGAGCGGCATGGGCGGAAATATTTTCCCTGATTTCGTAGGTTGAGTTGAAGGAAGTGGAGAAATCGGAGGAGGCAAAAACCGCAGAAGGTACAAAAAGGTACAAAAAGGTAAAAGAAAGTACAAAAAAGAATTTTGAGATTGATTTCTGCATTCGGTTATTAGTTTATTAGTTTTTTGAGATATCTTCCAGTATAACTTTTAGGATTATTTGCTATTTGCTCCGGCGTTCCGACAGCAACGATCTCTCCTCCCTCATCCCCGCCTTCGGGCCCAAGATCAATTATCCATTCGGCGTTTCTGATAACGTCCAGATTGTGCTCAACCACAATTACGGTATTATTTTGATTTACAAGTTTCAATAAAACTTCGATCAGTTTCTGCAAATCGTCAAAATGAAGCCCGGTGGTTGGTTCATCCAGTAAATATATAGTATGGGCTGACCTGATTTTCCCCAACTCCCGGGATAATTTCATCCTTTGGGCTTCTCCGCCGGATAAAATTGTCGCCGGCTGGCCTAAGCTTAAATAACCTAAACCTACGGATCTTAACATTAACAACCTTGATTTTAGGGCCGGAAAGCCGGCAAACATTTCGCAGGCCTCATTTATGGTTAAATTTAAAATTTCGGCAATATTTTTACCGGAATAAACGACTTCTAATGTCTCACGCCCAAACCTTGTTCCCTTACAGTCGTCACAGATAACATAGACATCCGGCATAAACTGCATTTCAACTTTTATTTGTCCTTGGCCTTCACAGGTTTCGCATCTGCCTCCCGGGATGTTAAAACTGAAACGGCCTGATTTCCATCCTCTGATTCTAGATTCTTTTGTTTGGCTGAAAATTTGGCGGATATAGTCAAATACTCCGCTGTATGTAGCCGGATTAGATCTCGGCGTTCGCCCAATCGGGCTTTGATCAATCAAACTGACCTGGCTAACGGTATTCGGCAATGAAAAACTTTCAAATTTTCCCGGAGTGGTGTGATGATAGCGGTTTAATCTTCGGGCAAGAGCATGATAAAGGGTGTCATGAACCAAAGTTGATTTTCCTGATCCTGACACGCCTGTGACGCAAATGAATTTGCCCATTGGGAATTCAACGTCAACTGATTTTAAATTATGCTGGGAGGCGCCGGAGAGCTTAATGGACTCTAAGGTTGGCAGGTTGGCAGGTTGGCAGGTTGAAAAATCTATTTTATTAGCCTTGTAACCTTCTAACCTTTTAACCTTTTGTATTTCTACTTTCTTCCTTCCTGCCAAATAATCCCCAGTCAACGATTTTTTATTATTTTTAATATCTTCAACTGTTCCTTCCGCGATGATTTCCCCGCCATTTTTCCCGGCCTTTGGACCGATTTCAATCATCCAATCCGCGTTTTCTATGGTTTCCTGATCATGTTCAACTACCAAGACTGTATTTCCCAAGTCTCTTAATGATTTTAAAATCTGAATTAATTTTGAATTATCCCGTTGATGCAAGCCAATCGTCGGCTCGTCCAAAACATATAAAACCCCTGTTAAACCTGTCCCGATTTGCGAAGCCAGCCTGATTCTTTGAGCTTCTCCGGATGAAAGAGAAGAGGCTGTCCTGCCTAAAGTTAAATATTCCAGACCAACGTCAATTAAAAATTTTAATCTGATCGAAAGTTCCCGGACAATCGGAGTTGAAACCGCTGATTCTTGAGGCGAAAAGGCATCTGATTTATTAAGCTTCTCAATAAAGCTTAAACAGTCTTTAACAGCTAAATTTGATATCTCGGCAATATTTTTTCCGGCCACAGTAACATTTCTGGAAATTTTGTTAAGCTTTTGTCCATTACAACTGGGGCAAACGGAGGTTATGATAAACGGGATTAAGCGTTTTCTGACTGCCTCATTGTCGGTTTCCAGATAACGGTTTAACAAATTAGGAATTTTTTCTTCTGCTTCAGGATCGGCCGAAAGAATTGTCCCTAATCCATCGCATTCGGGACAAGCCCCGTAAGGGGTGTTAAACGAAAAACTCCGCGGCTCAATGTCAGGCAGGGAGATATTGCAAACTGGGCAGGCGAAGCTTTGGGAAAATAGAGTTTTGTCTTTACCGTCAAATTGGATCAGCAGCGTCCCGCCTGACTTTTTTGAAGCTATTTCAACAGTTTCAGAGAGCCTTGATGAAATAAGTTTAAGCCCGTCAGGATTTTTAAAATCTTTTTTAGTGACTGAAATTTTATCAACGGATAATTCTATGGTGTGGCGGTTGGTTTTGATTAAAACAAAATTATGATTAAGATTGAACTTCTGGCCGTCAACGGTAACATCTTTAAAACCATCCCGGCGCAACGATTCAAACAGTTGGGTAAATTCACCCTTTTTATCAACAATAATTGGTGAAAATATTTCGATTAGGCAAGGTTTTTGGCCAACTGCCGATAATTTAGCCTGATCCAAAATTGAATCGGAAATTTGATCAACGGACTGGCGTTTAACTTCCCGGCCGCATTTTTCGCAATGAGGATGGCCGGCGCGGGAATATAACACTCTTAAATAATCATAGATTTCTGTCACAGTTCCGACAGTGCTTCTGGGATTGCTGGAAACCGCTTTTTGGTTAATGGCAATCGCCGGAGACAAGCCGATAATCTTATCCACGTCCGGTTTGTTCATTACCCCTAAAAATTGCCTGGCATATGAAGATAAAGACTCAACATACCGCCTTTGACCTTCGGCAAAAATGGTATCAAACGCCAGTGATGACTTCCCGCTCCCCGATACACCCGTAATCACCGTCAGTTTATTCTTGGGAATTTTAACACTGATATTCTTAAGATTATGTTGTTTGGCCCCAATAACCTCAATATAGTTTTCCATAAATTTTTGAGATCTAATTATACCCGAGGATATTTATGCCATTCCAGCCTTGAGATGAAATCTGTATAGATTCCGTGTCAAGCACGGAATGACAAAGATAACATTTAACTTTTCATTTCTGTGATTTTATCTCTAATTTCAGCCGCCTTTTCGAAGTTTAGTTTATCGGCGGCAGACAGCATTTGTTTTCTTAAATGTTTGATCATTGACTGTTTATCCTGCGGAGACAAAGAATTCAAATCTAAATCATCCAATTTTTTAACCCCGTATCTATTGGAGATTCCTTTCGGCAAATCAATTTCAGCCACCAATTCCTGACTTCTATCAACTAACTTCTCCCTCACCGGCTTATTTATCCCCTTTGGGAAAATATTATGCTTCAAGTTATATTCAATCTGAACCTTCCGTCTTCTTTCAGATTCATCAATCGCTTCGCTCATTGAATCGGTGATTTTATAGGCATAAAGAATAACTTTTCCGTCAATATGACGAGCGGCTCTCCCCATAGTTTGGATTAAGCTCGTCTTGCTTCTTAAAAATCCTTCCTGATCGGCGTCTAATATCGCAACCAGTGATACTTCCGGTAGATCCAAACCTTCCCGCAATAGGTTGATCCCGACAATCACGTCCACTTCTCCCCTTCTCAACTTATCCAAAGTATCCTGACGGTCGAGGGTTTTGATATCGGAGTGGAGATAAGCCACTTTGGGCAAATCAGATATAGATTTGTTATCGGTTTTCAGTTTTCTGTTTTCAGTCTCAGGTTTATCTGTTTTCAGTCTATCGGTCTTAAGACCGGCAAACTGATAACCGGAAGACTGGTAACCGAAATCCGATGACCGAGAACCGATAACAGTTTTTAATTTATTTTCATCCGATAAATATTCAGCCAGGGCTTCAGCGGTTTTTTTTGTCAAAGTCGTCACCAGAACCCGCTCATTCTTGGCTTTGCGCTTTAAAATTTCCATCACCAAATCCGGAACCTGATTTTGGGCGTTTCTAACCTCAATTTCCGGGTCAATCAATCCCGTCGGTCTAACCAACAATTCCACAACTCTGTTGCTATTTGTTCTTTGCTCATTGCTCTTTGTTTTCTGCTCATTGCTTTTTGCCAACTCCCAATCTCCCGGCGTTGCCGACGTATAAATCGTCTGATTAACTCTTCCCAAAAATTCATCAAATTGCAATGGCCGGTTATCCATTGCAGCCGGCAATCTAAAACCAAAATCAATCAATGTTTGTTTCCGTGACTGGTCGCCTTTAAACATTCCTTTTATCTGCGGAAGAGTGATGTGGGATTCGTCAATAACCGTTAAAAAATTCGGATCGCACTGTTTAAAATAGTCCAATAAAGTAAATGGCGGATCGCCGGGATTACGGTGGTCAAAGTAACGGGAATAATTTTCAATCCCGTTGACGTATCCCAATTCCTGAATCATCGCTAAATCATATTCCACTTTTTGAACCAATCTTTTTGCCTCCAGATCACGGCCGCCTGCCTCTAATTGTTTTGCCCTTAAACGCAGGTCATTTCTAATCCGGGCAAATACCGGCAGCATATCTTTAGAATCGGCAATGTAGTGTTTGGCGGGGTAAATAGCAACAGTTGTTGGTTGTTGGTTATTAGTTATTAGTTTTGGATCAGGAAATAGAGAAATAGGGTCGAGCCAACAAATCGATTTTATTTTGTCTGACACAATCTCAATTCTCAATACCGAATCCTCGTATGCCGGCCAGATATCCAAACAGTCTCCTCTGATTCTAAAGTTTGACCTTGATAATTCCATCTGCGATCTTACGTACATTAAATCAACTAGTTTTTCGGATAGCTCTCTCAAAGTGATTTTCTGGCCCAGACTCAATTTCAAAACTCTCTTTAAATATTCCTGCGGTTCTCCCAAGTTATAAATGCAAGAAACGGAAGCAACAACTATCACATCTCGGCGGGAAACCAGATTGGCGGTGGCTTTTAACCTCAATTTATCAATCATTTCATTTATATCTGTTTCCTTTTCGATATAAGTGTCGGTCTGGGGAATATAGGCCTCCGGCTGATAATAGTCGTAATAGCTGACAAAATAGGAAACCGCGTTTTCCGGGAAAAAATCCCTATACTCCTGATACAATTGAGCGGCTAAAGTTTTATTGTGGGCGATAACCAAAGTCGGTTTATTAAGTTTAGCGATAACATTTGCCGTCACAAATGTTTTGCCGGAACCGGTCACCCCGAGCAGGGTTTGATGCCGGTTTCCTCCGGAAATCAATTCAGAAAGTTTGGCAATTGCCTGCGGTTGTGTCCCCGTCGGTTGATATGGTGAATGTAGTTTAAACATGTTTGATAGCGTTTTTGCCTCTTGACAGTTCGCCTAAGCTTGGGCTAAGATGACACAAACGTTAAAATAATATAACCCAAATGCCAGTAACACTTTACAGACGCCAAAGACAAATTGTAGAATTTTTATCACAATATATCCAGCAGCACGGATATTCCCCTACTTTACAGGAAATTGCCATAGCATTGGGAGTCACTTCTTTAGCCACAGTCCACGAACATTTAGAAGCTTTAATCAGAAAAGGAATTATTAAAAAGTATGAAGGCACCGTCCGCGGAATCGAATTAATCGACCGCAAGATTTCCAAAACTTCAACCGGAGTAGAATTGCCTGTAATGGGATTTATCGCTGCCGGATCGCCGATTGTCCCGTTTGCAGATCCTCATACTACGCTATCCATTTCGCCTGACATGTTATCCGGAAAACGCCGGGCTTACGTTTTAAAAGTCAAAGGCCAATCAATGATTGACGATGGAATTCTTGACGGAGATTATGTAGTCGTTGAAGAACAGGATGAGGTTCATAACGGAGACATAGTCGTTGCCCTTTTAGACAATGGATTGGCCACCTTAAAAAGATTTTTCCGCGAAGCCACCAGAATCAGGCTGGAACCGGCAAACTCCCAGATGCAGCCGATTTTCGCCACCCGCGTCAGAGTTCAGGGAAAAGTTGTGGGCGTTATCCGCAAATTCCACCCTGTGGTTAATTAACTGTCATTCCCGCGAAAGCGGGAATCTATTTAAATCCATTCAGCAATTTACTTATATCTCTCTTTTTCCCGGTCGTATCCAATAGATTATCTTTAACCAATTGTGGATAGTTAGAATGGAACGCGGGCCTTGAGTTTTGATAAATAATTCCGGTTGATATTCGCTCGTCAATCCATAATGAATTTTTAATCCCGGTCAAAACATCGCTTGTAACAGACTCAACAGACTTTATTCTCTGCCTGTACCAAATGTATGATTTATCCGGATTAAATGTAACACAGGGCTGAAGAACATCAACCAATGAAAAGCCCGAATGATTGATCGCCTGATTGATCAAATTGGATAAGCCTTCCTGATCCCCGGCAAAGCCCCGTGATACAAATCCGGCCTGCTGCATAATTGCCAGAGCGCAAGGGTTTATCGGTTCATCCGTAGTTTCCCAAGGCATCGGTTTTGATTTAAATCCGATTTCGGCAGTAGGCGAGGATTGGCCGGTTGTTAATCCAAATACCCCATTATTATGTAAAATTATTGTAATGTCATGATTGGCCCGGGCAGCGTGAATAAAATGGCTTAAGCCTTCTCCCAACATATCACCGTCACCGGCGATTACGATAACAGGAAGTTTATAATTAGCCAGTTTAGCCCCGGCGGCATTGGCAATACTCCGGCCGTGAAGTGAATGAAAACCATAACCTCTGATAAAACTGGAAATGTTTCCAGAACAACCGACTCCGAAAAAAAATGCCGCTTGATCCGGATTTATTTTTAATGATTCCAGGGCTTGTTTTAACGCTCCCCAAATTCCAAAATCCCCGCACCCCGGACACCAGGTGGGAAAGATGGAAGTATTAAATGAATTTAAAGATGGCATAATGCGTTAATGCGTTAATGAATTCATGAATCCATTAATCCATTAACTAATTTATCAATCTTTCCAATAATTTCTTCCGCGTAAAAAGGCCTGCCATCGTACTTCCTTAAATGGGCCGTTGGTTCCCAACCAATTTGCTCTTTTAATAATGCCTGAAATTGTCCGGTTGCATTTTGCTCAATCAATAACGTTGAAGGAGCGCAATTTTTCAGAGCTTCGCTTACCGCCTTGACATTCATCGGCCAGAGGTAGCTAAAGTGTAAAACGTTTACTCTGTTTTTGACTCTTTGTTCATTGTTCTTTGTTTTCTGCTCATTGTTTATCATCTCCATCGTTTCTATCCCTGCCAATTTTCCCGATCCCCAAGCCACAATGGTAATTTTAGCGTTCTTTGGTCCAATAAATTTAGGTCCCGGCATCATTTTTGCTGCCGCATCCATTTTCTTTAATCTCTTATCAACTTGCCAAATTCTCATTGAAGAAGATTCGTCAACCAGTCCATGGTACTCATGCTCGTCGGAGTTAGCGCAAAATACTCCACCTTCCATTCCCGGCAAACTTCTTTCGGAAATACCGTCGTCCGTTAACTGATAACGCTGATAATTTTGTGTCCTTTTTAATTTAAGCGGATCAGAAATTTTACCTCTGTCAATGGTAAATTTGTCGGGAAATAAGTTTCCGCAGGTCATGGAAGATTCCGATAGAAATTTATCCAGCATAATAATCGCCGGCGTCTGATATCTTTCCGCTAAATTAAAAGCTTCAAAAGCCATTTGGAATATTTCCCTGTTATCCCCGGGGGCTAAAACAAATTTTAAAAATTCCCCATGAGCGGCATGAATCGCGTATTGCAGTTCTCCCTGTTCAGTCCAGGTTGGCAAGCCGGTCGCCGGACCCGGACGTTGAACAAGGACAACTACCAACGGCGTTTCCGTCATCCCCGCTAAAGCCAAAGATTCGTTCATTAAAGCAAATCCCCCGCCGGAAGTTCCGCACATCGCCCTCACGCCCATGTGCATCGCGCCTATTATCATATTGACGGCGGATATTTCGTCTTCCGCCTGCCGGACAACGTACCCAAATTCCTGCTGATGAGCAGATAAATAATGCAGAATCGGGGTTGACGGAGTCATCGGATACGCGGCGTACAGACCCAATCCGGCAGAGATTGCTCCTAAAGATAATGCTTCGTTTCCAGTCATCATTAAATTATTTGAAGGCTTCACATCCACAGAATCCAAAATAGGTTTGAAGCCTTTTTCTTTAACAAAGTTCCAACCGGCTTCGAGGGCTTTAATATTTGCCGCGACAACATCAGGGCCTTTTTTAAAAAACTGATCAGTCAGCAATTTGGATGTCATTAAAGTACTTAATCCCATGACTTTCAATCCCGCGCCAACCGCCACTACATTGGCCATCAACGGATTTCCTAATTTTTGAGCGATATCAGACAGCGGAATAGATAAATAGATAATTTTGGAGGGACTTGGCTTAAATTCAATTTTGGAATCGAAAATTACCATTCCGCCGGAAACAACTTCCGGCAAATCTAATTTCAGGGTTTTATCGTCAAGAGCGATCAGTAAATCCACCGGTTTTGTGAGGGAATATTTTTCTCCGAGTGAAGCCTGCACCAATTCAGTATTATGCCCGCCGCGGATTAAACTCGGATATTCCGGATACTCAAATACCTGAAAACCAGATCTTTGTAAAGTTTTAGCCAATATCTGCCCGACTGATTTAACCCCCGCCCCGGCCGGCCCGCCGACTTTAATGGATATTTCAGATTTCATATTAAAGTCTGCGAAACTTCTGTCAACAGATTCTGTTTCGCTGACTTCCTTACTTTCAATATATAATAACTTCATGCTTTCGTCTACCGGCACACTATATATAGTCTCCACCCCGATTGGCAATTTAGATGATTTGGCTCCAAGAGCCAAACAAACGTTGGAATCATCGGCTTACATTCTGTGCGAGTCAACCGAACAAACCAGAAGACTTACTTCTACGGCTAGGCTCAAGAAATTCATCGGAAAGGGTAGTTTGGGAACAACTGTTATGGCCCAAGCAATTGAAGATTTAAAAGCCGGAAGAGACATCAGCCTGGTTTGTAATGCCGGGACACCCCTGATCAGCGACCCCGGCTTAGCTTTGGTTGAGATAGCCGTAACTTCTGAAATTACTGTCAAGCATGTCCCGGGCTTCAACGCCGCCCTGTCAGCCGCCGTCACCAGTGGATTGTCAACCAAAAGATTAATTCTGGCCGGATTCTTGCCTAAGAAATCCGGCGCTCAAAAAAATTCGTTGGCAAAACTTAAAGATGCCGGTTTGGCTCTCGATGAACCGGTGGGCATTGTAGTTTATGTTTCCAAATATCAGATATTGAAAACTCTTGAAAATGTGGCTGAAATTTTTGGCCCGGAAGTTAAAATCAGCCTTGCCCGCGAAATGACGAAAATGTTTGAAGAGCACAAAAACGGCACTCCTGAAGAAGTTATTTCTTGGTTGAATGAAGACAAAGTGAGATTAAAAGGTGAGTTTACTTTAGTATTGACACCGCCTGCCGATAATGGTTAGATAGAAATATGCTATTGACTTCCGGCGATATCTCCAAGCTAAAGAAAAATTTTCTAACAAAAGATGAATTCCTGAAAACTATAGATAGATTAACCAGTATTTTTATCACAAAAGGTGAATTCCTGGAGGCCATAGATAGATTGGAACGGAAATTTCTGGGAAAAGATGATTTTTTCATGTCTATGGATAAAATGATGAAAGAATTAGAAACAATTCGTCAAGAACAAATTCTGACGCCGTCTCACGCTGATATTTCTAATTTGGAAGATAGAATTGAAAAAGTCGAACAACAATTAATATCTGTTTCGTAAGTTTTTACCTTATACTCGGAAAACAAATTCTTGAATAAAAAGTTATGAGTGAAATACAACAAACAATTGAAATAAATCTGACAGAGAAATTAAAGGCTAATGCTTCTGACTGGTTTTCTGGTGATATCTCGAAAAGAATAGGTTTATACAATTCCAACGGTCAATCCATTTTAATTAAAGAGTTAAATATGAGTTTAGGAAGATATGGTTTTGATTATTTAATTGAAGTGCTGAATATCCCATCGTGGAATAGATTAGATGGCGGTTTATCTCAGAAAGAAAAATCCCGCGTTATGAACGAACTGGGATTTACTCAAAGTCAATTGGACAGCTATTTGGTTTTTCGGGACAACGCTATAGGTAAAGAAAGAGATTCTGCGGAGTCTACCAGTTGTTCAGAATCCAAAAAATTCCTGGTGTCAGCAATTTGGAAAACCGTCTCAACCGAATATGAAGAAAATAGGATAAATAGAAATGCAGCAATTGAAAGATATGAAAGAATAAAAGAGGCAGGAAATGAACGCTTGAATTTTTTTCTTAAGAAGCTTGAGAGAAAATCCGGAAGATTAGTAAGTGATCTCCTGGATGTAACTAAAGGAAATGATTTATTGAATTCCATGTTTGCTATTCCTTCTGGGGTTGAACGGATTTTTAAACAAGTTGAAAACTTTAAAATATAATAAATATTCGATATCTGAATGTTTAAGAGTATGCAAAAATATGCACTCTGCTTTATTCCAAACAAAAACCTATAAAATTGTCAATACTTTTGCACTCCAGTAATAGAGTATTGACACAATCAAACCATTTGTTAATACTTCCTCACGATCGTAACAAAGTATTAACAAATCTTTTATAACCAATATGAATAATCTAGGGAATAACTTCTATCGTTGTTAGCGTTGTTAAGTTTCGGGAACTTCACGCGCAGACAGTTAAATTAAATTTTGCAAAAAGAGCCTTGCTGTGGTAAAAAAGGAAGATCTCAAATTATTGGAGCAATTCCTTTATCCACTATTTGGGGAGAAAGAGTGATTGCCGCAGGAGAACTTACAGATGGAAAAGACGATATAGCTGCTATACGCAGAGCCGTCGATTCAATTGATAGTCAAATGGGACTTGTTCTGTTAGACGAGTTGTCCCGCTGAAATAAATCTAATATTCTTCTAAAGTTGAAGTGTCTCCGATCGGAAGCCCAAGTTCTTTTGCCCTTAACATCCGGCGCATGATTTTGCCGGAACGGGTTTTTGGCAAAGATTTAACAAATTCAATTTCTTTAGGATACGCGTGGCCGGCCAGATATTTTTTGACAAATTCCTGAAGCTTAACCACCAAAGCTTGGGATGGTTTAACATCTTTATTTAATGTCACAAAGGCTTTAATAATCTGTCCCCGAATCGGATCAGGCTTACCGATAACTCCGGCTTCCGTAACTCCGGGATAAGCCACCAAGGCCGATTCCACTTCAAACGGACCGACTCTTTCCCCCGCGGTTTTAATCACATCGTCAGCCCGCCCCACAAACCAAAAATAACTGTCGTAATCCATATATCCCCGATCGCCGGAAATATACCATTCCCCGATAAAATACGATTCATATTTTTTTGGCCGGCGCCAGATCGTCTTCATCATTGACGGCCAACCCTTCTTAATTGCCAAATTGCCTTCTATCATAGGTTTAACAGGCTTTCCGTTATCGTCAACGATGGCTGCGGTTACTCCGGGAACCGGATGGCCCATTGATCCGGGCTTTATCGGCAGACAAGGGAAATTGGCAATCATAATTGCTCCTGTCTCTGTCTGCCACCAAGTGTCATGAAACGCCAAACCGTACGTTTTTTTAGCCCACAATAAAGGCTCCGGGTTCAGCGGCTCACCGACACTTAAAATGTGCCGCAGGGATGATAAATCCGTTTTGGCAATCGCCTCTTTCCCGGCGGCCTGAAGCATTCTGATGGCTGTCGGAGCCGTATACCACACGGATACTCTATATTTCTCAATTATTTTGTACCAGGTAGCCGGATCGAACCGCCCGGAATAAACCACCGTTGCCGCGCCGTTACTTAACGATCCCAAAATTTCGTAAGCAATACCGGTAACCCAGCCGGGGTCGGCGGTGCACCAATAGGTGTCGTCTTCTTTTAAGTCCAAAACCCATTTTGATGTCAGATGCTCCTGAATAATCGCCCTGTGTGAATGGACTACACCCTTAGGTTTGCCGGTAGTTCCGGATGTATAAAGCATAAACGCCGGATCGTCTATATCCATTCGCGCCACATGAAGTTCATCGGAAAACTTTGACAATTCCGGGACAAAATCTTCAACTACCAATATTTTCTCTAATTTCGGCAAATTCTTTTTGGCATCTTTTATTCTCGGCAATAATTCTTTATTGGTGACGACAACTTTGGCAGCGCTATCTGCTAACCTGTCAATTAAGGCCTGAACTCCAAAAGCCGAAAACATGGTTCCGGCCACAGCTCCGACTTTCAATGTCCCTAAAAATCCATAGAAAAGTTCCGGAATTCTGGGTAGAAAGAAAAATACCCTGTCGCCGCGGCCAACCCCTAACGATTTCAATAGATTTCCAAATCGGTTGGACAATTGATAAAGCTCAAAAAAAGTCAGTTTTGTTTCTTTTAATTCCTGATCGAGAAGATATAAAGCAATTTTATTCTTCCTTGGACCTAAGATCTGGCGGTCAACAGCATTATAAGCAGCATTAATTTTATTTTCCGGGAATAAAACAATATTATCTTTGATCAGCTTATTTAGATTGTAATCCCGGTATGCTGCTTCGTAATTCGCCACATTCGGCTTAAACTTAAGCTGTTTATCCTTGACGGTGATTTTGGGAATTGAAGTTGTCATTTACAACAGGCTCCTTCCATTCATGGACTGCGGTTTTTCGATTCCCATTATTTTTAAAATAGTCGGGGCTACATCAGCTAAAATCCCGGATTGAAGTCTGGCCGGTTTTCCCTGATATTGACGGCCGGCAATATATAATGGAACATCCGAGACGGAATGTTCCGTATCCGGCTGATTTGTAATCGAATTTATCAACTCCTCGGCATTGCCGTGATCGGCAGTCACCAACAAAACTCCGTCGGCCCCCAAAGTCTCCTGAAGGGCAATATCCACAAATTTATCCGCCGCTTCACAAGCTTTAATTGACGCCTCAAGATTCCCGGTATGAGCAACCATGTCCGGACAGGCCACGTTAACTAAAATAAAATCATAAATACCGCTGCGGATTTTTTTCCTCAACATGTCGGAAAGTTCCGGAGTTGACATTTCCGGTTTCAGATCATAGGTTGCCACTTTTGGACTTTCCACCATCTGCCGGTCTTCTCCGTCAAAGGCAGTTTCCCTTTGACCATTAAAATAATATGTCACAAACCTTTCTTTTTCGGTTTCTGCCAATCTCAACTGCCTCAAGCCTTTTTCAGAGAGGACTCTGCCCAGAGGCATAGGGATAAATTGCGGCGGAAATGCCACATCCACTGCTAAATTCTCTTCATACCTAGTCATGGTCACAAAATATAGATTCTGCAACTGGTTTCCGCGCTCAAAAAGCGATGCCTCCGGTTGTTTATCCATCAAATGTTTTTGGTGATACTTAACTGCGAACGGATCAAATTCTTCTTTGGCTGCTTCCTTCTGAAAATTCTGCAGGACAAAAGCTTTGGTTAATTGACGGGGACGGTCAATCCTGAAATTAAAGAAAATCACGGCGTCGTTCCCTTTTATCAACGTAATCGGATTATTTGATTCATCAACAATTATAGTCGGGCCTATAAACTCATCGGTTTTGCCGGCGGCATATGAATTTTTTATTGCTTCTTCCGGCGAAAATGCTTTTTCTGCTTCGCCTTTAGTCAACGCTTTATAAGCCACAGCAGTTCTCTCCCAGCGGTGATCACGGTCCATAGCCCAATATCTGCCCATTACGCTCACAATTTGTCCAACTCCCACCGATCCTATATGCTGCTTAATTTGGGCAATATAAGTCAAGGCTGAAGTCGGCGGAGAATCACGGCCATCCGTAATTAAATGCAAGTAAACTTGTCCTATTCCGTTTTGCTTGGCAAACCTCATCAAAGCATACAGGTGTTCTATATTGCTATGAACTCCCCCTGAGCCAACCAGCCCCAGAAAATGAAGATCGCCTTTAGTTCTCTGGATATGTTCAACCGCGTTTAAGAAAGCAGAATTATTAAAAAAAGTTCCGTCAGCTATAGCCATATTTATCCGCGGCAAATCCTGATAAACAATTTGGCCGGCTCCCAGATTTAAATGGCCGGTTTCGGTATTTCCGTCTTCGCCGTGAGGCAAACCAACCGATTCTCCGGCCGCGGCCAACTGGGTTGACGGAAAACCGGCTTTCAGTTTATTTATAGCCGGAGTATTGGCCAAAGTTATGGCATTTCCCGGACCCGGAGATCCGATTCCCCAGCCGTCGAGAATGACTAGAACTACAGGACGATTCATTGTTTATAAATAAGAAATAATGAGTAGAAAATAATGAGTAATGGCAACTGATTATTTTCATTACTTTCTACTTTCTACTCATTACTCATTCTATTTAAGCTCCTCTTCTATTTGCAGCAACCTATTGTACTTCGCCACTCTTTCCCCTCTTGCCGGCGCCCCGAATTTAACATGATTAGCGTTAACACCAACCGCGAAATCAGCGATAAAATCGTCATTTGTTTCTCCCGACCGGTGCGACACCACGATATGCCACTTCGCCGCCAAAGCTATTTTGATGACTTCTATTGTTTCGGAGATTGTCCCAATTTGATTGGGTTTAACTAAAATTCCGGTACATAATTGTTTATCAACGGCATCCTTAGTTCTCTGTTTATTGGTTGTTAATAAATCGTCTCCGATAATAATTGTCTGCCGGGCCATAGCAGCCGTAATTTGTTTCCAGCCTTCAAGATCATCTTCGGCAAACGGATCTTCCAATCCAAAAAGATGAAATTTATCATTTATTTCCCGGTAGAATTCCAAAAGTTCCGATCTGGACAGCGCTTGAGACTTATCCCGGATAGCGTATGAATGACCGTTATAAAATGATGTTGCCGCTACATCCAGTCCCAAAAACACATCCCGGGCAAATTCAAATCCGGATTGCCTGACGGACTCAAAAATCAATTCCAGAGCCTCGGTGTTGGTAAATAAATTCGGAGCGTATCCGCCTTCAACTCCAACAGATCTGATGGCTCCGCGATGGGCCAAAACGTCACCTAATATCTGATAAATTACTTCTCCGCACTCCAAAGCTTGGCTATAAGTTTTATTTGTGGCCGGAATTACGTGGAATTCCTGAAAGTCCAGATTGCCGGTCCCGTGCTTGCCGCCGTTGATGACATTAAAAATCGGAGTTGGCATATCCAATCTTTCGGACAGCCGGTATTTCAAGTGCAAATATTTATAAGTCGGATAACCCGTTACTGCAGCCCCCAGTTCACAAACTCCCTGTGAGGCAGCCAAAATCGCGTTCGCTCCTAAACGGTTTTTATCAGCGGTTCCATCAAGATCAATCAATATTTGATCAATCTCGGTTTGCCTAGTCGGATCCTTGCCAATTAAAGCCGGAGCTAAAATTCTGTTGATATTCTCAACTGCTTTTAATACTCCTGATCCCTGATAAACCAAAGGATCCGCGTCTCTTAATTCCTTGGCTTCATGAGAACCGGTTGAGGTCCCTGATGGGATTGAAGCAATTGCCGAATAACCGTCATCTGCGGTTAGTAATGCTTCAACCGTCGGGATTCCGCGGGAATCAAGAATCTGGCGGGCCTGGATGGATTTGATTAATGACATAAATTTTTCCTTTCCGCTTCATAAACTAATTTCCTGGTAGGATTAATTCTATCGGGAGCGATGGAAACGCTGGTAATCCCCCATTTAACCAATTTTTCCACCAGCTCCGGATAAATGCTCGGGGCCTGTCCGCAGATGGAACTGGTAACGCCTCTTTTGGTCGCAGTCGTAATCAACCGTTCCAATGACCAGAGTACCGCCGAGTTTAATTCGTCATAAGCCTTGGCCACAGTTTCGTTGTCGCGGTCAGTTCCCAAAGTTAACATTGTCAAATCATTGGTTCCAATGGAAATCCCGTCAATTCCAACGTCAATAAAATCATCAATTAAAATCACGTTGACCGGCAGTTCTGCCATCATCCAAAATTGAAAATTCTGGTTCCGGCGCAAGCCCGTTCCGTAAACAATTTTTTTAACTTCTTTCAACTCATTAACGTTTCTGACAAACGGAATCATCAGATGCAAATTCGGGAATTTTTCCCTGACTTCCCTGATGGCTTTTAATTCCAATTCAAAAACCTCGGAATCGGTAATATATCTTGACGCTCCCCGGAAACCCAACATCGGGTTCGGCTCAATCGGCTCGAAACGGTCCCCGCCTTTCAAATTCCGGTATTCATTGGTTCTGAAATCCGTGGCCCGGTAAACTACCGGCCGGGGATAAAAAGCCTCAACAAATTTTGTCAGATCAGTTTTTAAAGCAGCGACAAATTCATGGGTTTTCTTGTCCTGAATAAATTTTTTGGGGTGAACTCCGATTTGGGCAATCATAAATTCGGCTCTTAATAATCCTATTCCATCCACATTTTCGGCCGCGATCTTTTCGGCCAATTCCGGCTCGGCCAGATTAACATAAACCTTGGTGGCAGTTTTTAAAGTATCAAATTTAATTTTTTCTGATATCTCTTCTGATTGGGTTATTGGCTTATTGGAGTATTGGGTTATTGGCTTATTACTTATTCCTCCGGCAAACACTTCCCCGCTAACACCATTCACAGTTACTATCGAACCGCTTTTTAATTTCTTGGTGGCAATTTGGGTTCCGACTACGCAAACAACTCCCAATTCCCGGCTGACAATCGCGGCATGAGATGTTTGGCCGCCCTGATCGGTAACCACAGCTACGGCTTTGCGCATCGCCGGCACAAAATCCGGACTGGTCATTTCCATGACTAAAATATCTCCGGGTTTAACATTATGAATTTCCTTAACTGATTTAATCAGCCTGACCGGACCGGAAACCAATCCCGGACTGGCCGGTTCGCCGCTTAAAATTTTTGTTAACCCCTTAGTGGCAATTTTCCCGCTCTCCTCCGAGTAAATTTTATTATCAAGCGTCGTAATCGGCCGGGTCTGGATAATATAAATTTTGCCTTTTTCCAAGGCCCATTCCACGTCTTGGGGGAAAAAATAATGTTGATATAAATCCATTCCCAATTTAGCCACTTCAACAATATATTTATCCTGAAGTTTTTGGGTGGTTTGCTTCCAGGCCGGTAGAGATTTAACTTCATTACCTGCCGCATGGTCTTTGATCGTCTTAATCATTATTTTTGTTTGGCGGTTAACTGACTTTTTGACGATTTCCAAATTCCTCTTTAGAACCTCATAATGGTCTGGAGTAACTGCCCCCTGAACAATCATTTCCCCCAAACCGAAAATTGCTTCAATTACAACTGACGACTTATCCTGACTTACCGGATTGATGGTGAACATCACTCCGGAAACTTCCGACTGAATCATTTTCTGGACCGGAACCGCGATCCCAACCTTAAAATGGTCAAAGTTTTTCTGTTCCCTATAAAAAATCGCCCTGGGATTAAATAAGCTGGCCCAGGCTTTTCTGACAAAATCAACTACATTCGATTCGCCGACAACATTCAAAAATGAATCCTGCTGGCCGGCGAAACTGGCATCCGGGAGATCTTCTGCCGTAGCCGATGATCTGACCGCCACCAAAGCATTATTTCCCAATTCCAAATATGACTTAATTATTTTTTGGGAAACTTCTTCCGGAATCGGACTGTGAACGATCATTTCTTTAATTTGACGGCTGACCCGGGCCAATTCATCAGATTTCCTGACATCCAGACTTTTCAGCAATTCAGAAATTTTAGTCCTTAAATGATTGTCTGCCAAAAACTTCCAATACGAAGCGGAAGTAACTACAAATCCCGGCGGAACCGGAAATCCGGCCTTGGTCATTTCTCCTAAATTGGCGCCTTTACCCCCGACCAAGAGAATATCGTCTTTATCAACTTTCTTAAAATCAATAACCAGCGGAAGTTTCTCGGGCATTGTATTTAGAATACCTTATTAGATTCCAAAGTTCAATCTCGATTTTGTCATTCCGGACTTGATCCGGAATCTATTTAAATAGATTCCTGCTTTCGCAGGAATGACAATGAAAGCTGTATACTTAATGCTTAAGAAAAAAATGAAACAATACTTTCTCTTGTTTTGTTTATTTGTCATTGGGATGCTGATCGGAGGACTGTCCCTGTCCCCCTTATCCTCAGCTCCAACCACAATCCCACGGCCTTTGCTTAAATATTCATTTGACGGTTTGAAACAATCCGTTTTTACCCCCAAGGCTATCTCTCTGACAGACGGCCAATTTACATTTGATACCCAAGAAGGCTTGGTCAGCGGAACTGCCAACATTCCGGTTGGCTACGGTTCTTCTTCTAAACAAAAATGTCCGGTGATAATTATGCTGCGGGGATATGTCGACAAAGAAATCTATAAGCCCGGAATCGGAACCCAAAGAGCGGCTGAGTTTTTCGCCGGCAACGGATTTATAACTTTAGCTCCGGATTTTTTGGGGTTCGGCAGTTCGGATCCGGAACCGGAAAACGAAATTGAGTCCCGCCTGATCAAACCGGCAACCGTTCTCCAATTATTAGCATCAATTTCCAATCTGCAAGTGGCGGATACGGGAAATATATTTTTATGGGGGCATTCCAATGGCGGGCAGATCGGGCTTTCCGTTCTGGCTGTCACCAATAAATTTAAGGCGGCTACTTTTTGGGCCCCGGTCTCCAAACCTTTTCCTTATTCAATTCTTTACTATACGGATGATTCAGACGACCACGGAAAATACCTGCGGAAAGTTATTGCCGATTTTGAGTCAATTTATGATCCGGAACTGTTTTCCCCGACCAATTATCTTGACCGGATAGAAACTCCGCTGATTGTTCATCAGGGCACCGGCGACGAAGCGGTCCCGTGGAAATGGTCTATGGATCTAATCAGCAATTTACAGTCGCTGAAGAAAGATGCCGTACTCTATCAATATCCCGGAGCCGACCACAACTTAACCCCCGGTTGGAATTCAGTGGTTAAAACCGACCTTAAATTATTCAGGAAATTTACTTCGCCATCTGGTCTTTAAACCAGTCAACCCAAGGGATGGGGGCAGCATTTTGGCCATAGAGAACTGAAAGATAAAAATTGGCGTAAGCTCCGAGCTGAATCAGCTCAAATGCCTGTGATAATTTCGAAGAAGAATTAAGTTCAATTGAAAATGTGCCGATGCCGTTTTTCTCCACCACCTGTTTAGTCAACTCAAATCTTTTTTGAACTCTTTCAGAATAAAGTTTGGAAAAAGCAAAAACAAATAAAATGTCTTTGGGATTGGTTTCCGGATGCTTAAGCCCTTCCATTAAATGATGATTGAGTTCCGGAATCTGAAAATCAAAAGATACATTTTTGGCATTCTCGTTTAATTGATTATTTGCCACATGTACCGGACCGGTTAGGTGTTCTCCGGCAACATAAACAATAATTTTACCTTTCATGGCTAAAGCCAATTTCTTGGAGGAGTTTGAATTTTCAGGAACCTCGACTTTTGTTTTATCAATTGCTTCTGACATCACATCCGCTATTTCCTTAATTTCTTTTTTATCAATTGAGACAATTCCGGCATGAGCCGCCAGCGCCAATTGGCCGATCACGGAATAGCCGATTGCCATCCGCGGCTGGTTGGAAGGATTAAATTTCGGAACTATTTTATAAAATGGAACATTATGTTTCTCCGCTAATTCTAATAATTTTCCGCCGGTGCCTATACCCATCCATTTGAGATTTTTAGCTATCGCCTGATTGGCGTTTTGAATCGTTTCTTCGGTTGATCCGGAGTAACTGGAACAGGAAATTAAACTTCTTTCATTGGCAAACGCCGGCAGATCGTACCCGTTGACGCGGATTAACGGAATTTTTAGTTTTGCAGAATAAACAGACTCTATTACTCTCGCCCCAAGTCCGGACCCTCCCATTCCGCACATCACCATATTCTCAATTTGTTTGTAGGAATCGGGAATAGAAATATTTTGAGACATTTCCCAAGCGTCCAGACATTGTTGCGGTAAAGCCTCAACCGACCCCAGCACGTTTCCCAAATCAACTTTGGCAATCTCTTCCCGGGAATCTAAAATGTTAAAACTCATATTATGTTTAATGAAAATGAATAGGATTTATGAAAAATATATCTTGGTTTTTCTATCATATCAGCATCTGCCAACTTTGCAATCTCTGCAATCTTTGTAATTTCAACGCAAGAACAGACAGCGCTCCACTTTACAACTAATATAAAATGTAGTACGACATTTTATATATGGCTCAAGTTTCTGTCCAATATATTAAACCTGAAGTAAAAGAAAAATTACAGTCTCTTCTTGTTGACTGTATTAATAGGTGCGCTCAAGCATCTTTAGCCGCTGACTTTGTTGATGATTTATTAACTGGTACGGAAAAAATTATGATTTCAAAATGAATCGGTGTTGCTTTAATGCTTTTAAAACACGTTGGTGCCCGCGAAATTTCAGATAAATTAAAAGTGTCATTTCCAACTATCTACAGGGTTAAAACCTGGTTAGAAGTAAAAGGAAGCGGGTATCGGTCTTTACTTGAATCTATAATTCAAGAAGATGCCGCCAAAGAGGTTGCCCATCTATCGGCGCTTCAGGATACCGAAAGCTCTGCTTTATGGTTTGGACCGACTAATTGGAAAAGTCAGCGAAGAAGACAATGGGAAAAAGTAGAAAAAACCGAGGTACCCTTCTAAATATAAAATGTAGTACAACATTTTATAAATTACTATTTTGAAATTAATTTTTGAGTTATCAGATAATTGGCTATTAGCCCAGATAATTATTTAGTCAAAATAATTATCGGAAAGAAAAAATTAATTTTTCTTTTAAGAACGGATGAGGGCTAAAATTTCATCGCGCTTTTCTTCCATTAAAGACTTTGATTTAGCGTCTAAATTAAGCCGCAATAAAGATTCTGTATTTGAAATTCTGACGTTAAAATGCCAATCTTTATAGAAAACAGTTATTCCGTCCAGCATATTCTGCTGCCCGTCTTTATATTTTTGAGTTAATTGTTTAATCTTAGACAGCGGGTCGGCAACTTTGGAATTTATTTCTCCGGATATAAAATATTTTTCTTCCAAAGGTTTTAGCAAATCCGACATTTTAACTTTTTTTCGGGACAACATTTCCAAAACCAGCAAAGACGGAATCAATCCTGAATCCGAATAATTAAAATCCCGGAAATAATAATGCCCTGTAATTTCGCCGGCGAATAAACCATTTTCATCGGCCATTCTCCGTTTTATAAACGCGTGGCCGACTCTTTCAAACATGGACTTTCCGCCATTTTCGGCGATTAAATCCGGCACCGCCCAGGATGCCCTGATATCATAAATAATTTTAGACCTAGGATATTTCTCCAATAAATATTTACCCAAAAGCGCGGTTAAAAAATCTCCTGAAACGAATTTTCCCCTGTCGTCAATGACAAAAAAACGGTCTCCGTCTCCGTCAAACATAAACCCCAAATCGGCTTTTTCCGATACAATCAGTTTTTCAATTTTTACCCTATTTTCCGGCATCAAAGGATCCAAACCGTGGTTGGGAAGATTTCCGTCGGGTTTTCCGTAAATTATTTTTAGTTTAACCGGCAGATTTTTATAAAGTTTAGTTAAAAACGGACCCACCATTCCATTGGCTGTATCGGCAATAATTTTTAAGGGTTTAATTTCGGAGGGATTAATAAATGATAAAACCTTGTTGATAAATTGATCTGTATAATCGCGTTTTTCAACTTCCCCTTTTTTGATTACTTTGGAAAATTTACCATTTTCAACCAATTTTCTGATGTCCTGAATCCCTTCATCGCCGCTCAACAAATACGGCATCTTTCTGACCATTTTAAATCCATTAAACTCTTTCGGATTATGGGAAGCAGTCACCATAATCCCGGGAATTCCCAATTTTGTGCATGTAAAATAGTAAGCGTCTGTGGATACCATTCCAACGTCAATTACATCAACTCCCTGATCAATTAAACCGGCAATTAAATTCTTTTTCAGGACAGGACCGGACAATCTCATATCCCGTCCGACAATGACTTTTTTAGGCTTCAGGAAAACAGCAAAGCTCCGCCCGACTAAATATGCAATCTTCTCGTCCAACTGAGTGGGGTAAACTCCTCTGATATCGTATGCCTTGAAAATCGAAGGATCAATTTTCATGAAGACCTAAATACTACAAACTTAACAAGGCAATGTCAAGGTGGGATGATAAATCCGATGGGGTGGAGCCGGTTTTAACGGCTTCATCAATTTCTGTTAATTTTTTATGAAAATTAATTAAACTTTTTTCGGTCCACCTTGACGCCTGATCCATTAATTTTTGCCTTCTCCAATCGTCATAACCGCCGCCGGATCCTGATGGCGAATTTTCCAGAATCAATTCCGTTATCCGTTTTACCATCCAATAAAAAACTAATTCAACCGGCTCTTCGGCTATCAGTTGATTAAATATGACGGAAGCCGATTTCCCGTTTTTGGGATAAATCCGGTCCAAAAAAGTATATAAAAGCCGCGGCAATTTAAATTCTTTAATCTCCACACCAGGCTTACCTGTAAATTTTTTTAATCCGGTTGCTAAAATCTTTTTTCCTTCCCACAATAAAAGGGCTAATTGCGAATTGCCAGTTGCGAGTTGCGAAGAAATATATATTAACAATGCTTCTTTCTCTTTGGAAACGCGGCGGGAAAATATGCCTTCTATAGCTACAATTCTATCGCCGCCAAAAAGACTTTGCGATTCTAAGGCCTGGATTAAATCGGACTGGACAATTTCTGCTCCGTTTAATCTAACGACTTCTTCAATTCCGCCGGCTTTTAATTCAGCAATCGTCTCAATAAACGATTTCCGGCTGGCGTCAATATTGTCACCATGCAAAATGTATATCATTATTTTCTACTCTCTACTTTCTACTTTCTATTTTCTACTTTCTACTCTTTATTTTCTTTATAACGCCTTACCACTTTCTCCAATTCTCTCCCCAAATGGAAACTGCCGGTGCGGTGGGGCCGCAGCGCCCCGGAAAATGTGCTGGGAATATGCAAAAGCTCATGGATCAATGTTTTCGTTTGTTGTTCCAGTCCCAATTTATCAAATTTTTCCGACAAAACCTCAATAACGTAATGCGGTTTTAATCCCAACGCCTCCTGCCAAATTGTCGGAAATGCCCAAATCCTGGCAATGGCCCGGGATTTAGATCCATATGATCTGATAGCGGCAATTTGTTCAAATTTAATATAATTCATCTCAATTTTTTTAAGAATTTCTTTTAACCGCTTTTGGACATCAGGGGCTTTTTTAAATATCATAATTCCTTTCCTAATTTCTGTATCATCTCATAAACCATTGTCGGTTTTTCGTTATCATCCAGAAGAGAAAAGGCGGAAAAAGGCATCGTTTGGGCGTTGAATAAAAATGGGGTTACCGCCGCCACTTTTCTGTCAGGGTACCAGATATTTTCGTAAGCAAACTTAAAATATCCGGCGATCAAACTGTCATTCTTTTTGGTATTATCCCAGCCTGTTTCAGTGATATAAACAGACAAGTCCTTTCCAATTCTTTTCTTAATAGTTTCCAGTTCGAATTGATAAGACCTAACGCTCATTTTATGATAATCAACCGGCCGGCCGGTAAATCCGGGATTGGGATAAGCATGACTGTTCCAGCCGGAAAGGCTATTAATTGTTGCGGGGAATTTAGATAGCAACTTGTCAAGAAATAAATTTGAACTCATAGTCGTGTCAGTATTGGAAGCAGCAGCGTCAAGGGCCGCCGGAAGAACTAAATATTTTTTCGGTTCTGTCGCAAACCAATTAACCAGAAAAGTCAGGCTTTGGCCGTAATTATCCGGGTCAACTTTTCCGCCCCATTCCGGAGCGTGATTTGGTTCATTAAAGGCGATCACAATTAACTCCTGCCTGTGCCAATCAAGCTTGGAGAAGAAATCGGCAAAATTTACGATATCGCGTTTTGTCGGCCGTTCCCAATATTTTCCGTTGTGGCTGGTCGCAAATCTAATTATCGGAATAAACCGAAATTTATCCGACTCGTCAAAAAATTTTTGCCACTTTGATGCCTCCAGCTGGTCCAATCTTACCGGAACGGTTATATAGCCGCCATCCGGGAAAAGCTTGGACACTTCGCCTAATTCTTCCGTCTCCAGAATATGAATCCCAAGTTTATTTTCCGCGGCTGCAAATATTGGTTCTGGCTTAAGCGCTCCTAAAATACAAATAGTGACTAATAGCTTAATAAATAACTTCATATTGTCATTGTCATTCCGTGCTCGACACGGAATCTATGTAGATAAGATAATTATTTATATAGATTCCCGCTTTCGCGGGAATGACATTAAAGCAACGATTCCTGCCCTGTGCCAGATTGAGGATAAGATAAACCAAGATGTTGGTAAGCTTTTTTTGTCGCCACCCTGCCCCGCGGAGTCCGTTTTAAAAATCCAATTTGCATCAGGAACGGCTCAAACACATCTTCGATCGTTCCGATGTCTTCATGGGCTGTGGCTGCAATCGTTTCTACTCCTACCGGTCCGCCGCCATGTTTATTGATGATGGCCGATAAAATCCTTCTGTCGGATTCATCCAATCCCAATAAATCCACCCCCATTAATTGCAAAGCCTTGTCAACCACATTTCTGTTTAGCAGCCCCTTAAATCTGACTTGGCTGAAATCACGCGAACGTTTTAAAAGCCTATTGGCAATTCTGGGAGTACCCCTGCTTCTTTTGGCAACTTCCAGAGCAGATTCTTGATCTACTTCCATTTTCAATAGCCTAGATGAACGCTTAACAATATGGCACAATTCCTCATCTTCATAAAAATTCAGGCGGTGGATAATCCCAAATCTGTCCCTCATCGGCGATCCGATCAAACCGACTCTGGTGGTGGCTCCGATTAAAGTAAACTTCGGCAGATCCAGCCTGACGGTCCGGGCAGACGGACCTTTTCCTAAAATAATATCCAAGGCGAAATCCTCCATTGCCGGATAAAGCATTTCCTCAACAACTTTATGCAAGCGGTGGACTTCATCAATAAATAAAATGTCTCCCTCTTGTAAATTGGTTAAAATACTGGCTAAATCGCCTGATCTTTCAATGGCCGGACCTGAAGTTATTCGGATATTCACTCCCATTTCAGCCGCGATAATATGGGCAAGAGTAGTTTTTCCCAACCCCGGAGGTCCGTATAAAAGCAAATGATCCAAAGGCTCTTTGCGGTTTTTAGCCGCCTCAATTGTAACCTTTAAATTCTCAATTACCCGTGACTGACCGGTAAATTCGTCAAATTTGCTCGGACGGAGAGATGAATCAAAAATTTCTTCTGCTTTTTGTTCTCTGCTCTCTGTTTTCTGATCTTTCATATTCTTTTTAGCGCCAGTCTGATCTGCTCCTGAATCGGCAAATTAGCGTCAATATTTTTGATCACGTCTTTGACCTCATCGGCAGTAATTCCCATTGTTTTTAGGGCAGACAACAAATCTTTCCGATGTTTGATGTCAGTTGATGACAAATCCAATTCTTTGGTTTCACCGATTTTACTTTTCAGATCAATAATTATCCTCTGGGCAGTTTTTTTGCCGATTCCGGAAATTGATTGGAAAAAATCCACATCGGCGTTAGAAACGGCTGATTTAATTTCAGGAGCTGTGCCGCTGCCGATAATTGTCAGTGCCGATTTCGGACCGACTCCGGAAACTGTCAGCAATTGCTTAAATAAGTCTAACTCTGCTTTTGATGAAAATCCGAATAAAGTAATTTGATCTTCACGGACATGGGTATAAACCGGTAAATTAATTTTATCCCCAACAGATAAATTTTTTCCGAAAACAGAAGCTGAGGGATGAACCAAATATCCCACTCCCGAAACATCAATAATTATAGTGTTTAAATCAGACTCAAGCAGTTTTCCCGAAAGGAACCCTATCACGATTCAAGTATAACAAAATCCAACTGAAATTACTGCTTATTCGCTATCTACCAATCGAAGAAGCGAAACGGCAAATTTTCCCAATAGTCGATGTTTATCAACTACGTCTGCCTCATGAGCGGCGATTATGACTTCTCTGAAAGCTGGATATAATAATTGATTCTGAGACTCTTCAGGCTTAAGAGATTCAAATGAATCTAAAATTACGTTTGTTTCAGTAAGCGTTAATTGCCGAAGGTCATCGCGAAGGGCTGATGTCGAACTTCTAAAAGGCTGTTCTCGGTGCAGCTTATCAAAATGATTTTTTACAGACGTGGCAATTCTAAGGTCTTTTCCGGACTTTGTAAGATGCGGTGCGATCATCCACTGGTCCTGGCTACATTTCTTAGACCCAAGGACATCGGCTAAACTTATCCGTAACTCGTCTACTGACATATGTAGCAAATATACCACATTTCGTAAAATTATTATTCTGGTCGCTTTATTCTACTCACCCGATAGTTCTATCCAACCGATAGACGTTCTCGCATCTTGTCTTCTTGTAAAGTATCTGATACTTTACACTTATCCACATATGTATATTAGGCCTGATTATCACGAAAACGGAATTTATCATGTCTATAACCGCGGGGTAAATAGGCGGAAAATATTCAAAAGGGAGTCTGACTACTTTGACTTCCGCGAAATTCTGCGTTATTTTTTAATTGGCTTCCCTGACTGTAAAGTATCTGATACCTTACAGCATCAATCGCCATTTTCGATGCGCTGGAGAATGAAAAATAAGCCTGTTTCGTTTACAGCTGATCCTAAAGGCAACGGTATGTTCAAAAACATTATCGAACTTCTGGCTTATTGTTTAATGCCAAACCATTTCCATTTCCTTATTCGCATCTGTAAAGTATCAGATACTTTACAGTCTCCAATCTCGGAATTCATGAAACGGATTGGAATAACATACGCTCATAAATTTAATCACGATAATCAACGAGTTGGGCCGCTATTTCAGGGAAGGTTTAAGATCAAAGAACTAGATACGGACGAACGAGTCATGCATGTATCCAGATATATCCATATTAACCCTACCATGGCCGGACTGGTTAACAAACCGGAAAATTGGCAATGGAGCAATATTAACGACTACTATCTCTTCCCGACTAAAACCCCTTTCTCTATTTCAAAGCCAAAGTTTGTTATTGGATTATTCAGAAACAGACCTACTGAATACCGCGAATTTGTTGAGGCTCAATTTTCTAATTCAGATTCAACGCTTCTTCGTCCAGTTGCGATTGATGCTGAAGATTAAACGAACTATATTTGCAAATATTAGTTGTAAAGTATCTGATACTTTACAATTGATCCAGCAGCGAGGGCGATGGCTAAAGCGTCGGCGGCGTCGTCAGGATGGGGGATTTCTTTTAGATTTAACAAGGTCTTAACCATTTTTTGGACTTGAGATTTTTCCGCCCGGCCGTAACCAGCTACAGCTTGTTTCACTTGAAGAGGAGTCAGATCCGCTGATTTAATTCCGGCTTTTTTCAGCGCCACCAATATCGCTCCCCTCGCCTCCCCTACCTTGACCGCGGTTTTGGCGTTAGTGTTAAAAAAAAGAGTTTCTATGCCGACCAAATCCGGCTTGTACTTCTTTATTACTTTGAGAATCCCGTCAAATATCATTTCCAACCTGTCTGGCAAACCGACATCGGCAGAAGTCTCCAGACATCCGTAAGCTACCAGTGAAAATTTTGCGCCGTTTTTGCTGATTACTCCCCATCCCATTCTGGCAAATCCGGGGTCAATGCCTAAGATAATCATAAAAAAATAATGAGTAGAAAATAGAAAGTAGAAAATAATGTTATTTTATTCATTACTCATTACTTTCTACTCATTACTCATTTTTTAACGTGCTCCAATAATTTCATCTCTAAAAGCGCTTTTCTCAACTCCGCTTCCACCATCTTAAAATCTGTTCCTTCCAGTCTTTTTTCCAATTCAGCCTTCGCCCTATCCCTTGCTTCTTGAGCTCTTTTTAAATCAGCGTCCTCCGGCAAAATTGCGGCTTCAGAAATTATAGTCACCTGATTTTCGGCTACATCCATAAAGGCTCCGTTAACTCCGACATAAAAATTATTTCCCCCGATCCGGTAATTTATCACCCCGTCTTTAAGTCTGGACATAAACGGAGCATGATTCGGCAAAATTCCAACGTCACCCATTTCCGCCGGAGCATTAACGATTTCAACTTCGTCAATCTCTAAAACTTTCTTAAGAGGAGTAGCAAGAGAGAGATGGAGTAACATAATTAATAATCAGATTATTTCATATCTTTCGCTTTCTTGACCGCGTCATCAATGCTCCCGACCATATAGAAAGCCTGCTCCGGCAAATCATCATGTTTGCCTTCAATTATTTCCAAAAACCCCCTGACTGTTTCGGCAATCGGAACATAAGCTCCGGGCATTGACGTAAATTGCTCGGCTACGAACATGGGTTGCGTCAGAAACTTTTGAATTTTTCTGGCTCGGGCGACTATTAATTTATCGCCGTCGGATAACTCGTCAATTCCCAAAATTGCAATAATATCCTGTAAATCCTTGTAACGCTGCAAAATCTGCTGAGCTTCCCTAGCGGCCCGATAATGATCCTTGCCCACAATTGACGGATCAAGAATCTTGGAAGTGGAGCCTAATGGATCAACCGCAGGATAAAGAGCTTGCTCCGCTAAAGACCGCTCCAGAGCAATCGTCGAGTCCAGATGGGCAAAAGTCGTGGCCGGAGCCGGATCGGTATAGTCGTCGGCTGGGACATAAACCGCCTGAAATGAAGTAATTGAGCCTTTTTTAGTAGAGGTGATTCTTTCCTGCAAAGCGGCCATTTCCGAAGCCAGAGTCGGTTGATAACCCACAGCCGACGGAATCCGGCCCAAAAGAGCCGATAATTCAGACCCGGCCTGGCTAAACCTGAAAATATTATCTATAAATAGAAGCACGTCTTCTCCCTGCTCCCTGAAATACTCGGCAAAAGTCAATGCAGTTAATCCGACTCTTAACCGGTTGCCGGGCGGTTCGTTCATCTGGCCAAAAACCATGACCGTATTTTTTAAAACCCCGGCGTCTTTCATTTCGTGATACAAATCATTGCCTTCACGGGTTCTTTCTCCGACACCGGCAAAAACAGAATGGCCGGAATGTTCTTCAGCGATATTTCTGATCAGCTCCTGAATAATAACCGTCTTGCCGACACCGGCTCCGCCGAAAGCCGCAACTTTTCCGCCTCTGGGAAAAGGAGCGATTAAATCAATGACTTTAATTCCGGTCTCCAGCATTTGCGGGCTGGTTTCCTGATCGGTTAACAGCGGAGGCAATTGATGGATTGCCTTAGAAAGTTTTGCCTTTACCCCGCCTAGATCGTCAATCGGACGGCCGAGAACGTCAAAAATCCGGCCTAATGTCTCCGGTCCCACCGGTACGGTTATCGGATCACCGGTTGCGGTAACTGTCAAATTCCTCCTCAAACCCTCTGTCGCTCCCATAGCCACCGTTCGAACCAACCCGGCAGCCAATAACTGCTCTGTTTCCAATATCAATTTAGCTGAATTTTCCGCAGCTTCCACTTCCAGGGCTTCATAAATTTTAGGAGTATAACCATCAATTATTTTTTTACCTTTTTAGCCTTTTAACCTTTTTATCCTGTCAACTTTAACTAATTTACAACAGCCATACTTGCCGTCACAATATCCGCTATTTCAGCCGTAATTGCTTTTTGACGGGTTTGATTATATGACAATTGCAGCAATCCCTTAACTTCCCGGGCATTATCCGAAGCATTTTTCATGGCGATCATCCGGGCAGACTGTTCTGCCGCTTTGCTTGACAACACCGACTGATAAATCGAAATTCTGACATACGCCGGCAACAATTCCGACAATAAATCTTGAGGCGTTGGTTCGAAAATATACTTAGGTTGGAGTATGCGAATATCCGAAGTCTCGGAAACCGGCTTGACCGGCAAAACGTCTTCAATAACCGCCTCCTGATTCAGGGTTGAAATAAATTTGGGATACAGCAATCTGATTCTACCGATTTGTTTTTTCTCGTATTCCTCTATGGCGATACTGCTTATCGCGGAAGCATCTGACATTGTTGGCCTATCTCCTAATGAATCGAAGCTGGCCAAGACATTCCAATTGGTTCTTTTGGCGTAAACCACGGCCTTTTTCCCAACCACAATCACTTTATCTTGGTTGGAATTACCAGCAATCTCTTTTTCGGCTAATCTGAATGTCATGGCCGGCAGAGATCCGCATAATCCCCGGTCCGGAGAAATTAAAATGGTTAAATCCGGCAGAAAACCGCGGTCGTCTTTCACGGAAATTAGCGGATGATCAATAATGCTGGAAAATCTAATTATGTTCGCCACCATTTTTTTCATTAAATTCTCATAAGAGACTCCCGACAAAGCCGCGTCTTGAGCCTTTTTCATTTTACTGGCCGCTACGGATTCCATGGCTTTGGTAATTTTACTGATATTTCCGGCTGTTTTTATCCTGCGTTTTAGATCTCTAGTGCTTGACATATTATTTAGGATTGAATACTTGTTTGGCGTCTCTGACGGCTTTGGCTAATTTTTCGGCGGTTTCCGGCGATAGAACTTTATCTGATACGATTTTCTTGAATATTTCCGGATTGTGGCGGTCAACATAATCCAATAAATGATTCTCAAAATTTTTAATTTTTAATAAATCAATATCGTCCAAAATTCCGTTTGTTCCGGCCCAAATAGAGACCACTTGTCTTTCCACCGGCATCGGTTCATCCCACCCCTGCTTTAACAACTCGGTCAATTTAGACCCCCTGTTCAAGTCTTTTTTAGTCCGGTCGTCTAAATCAGAAGCGAATTGGGCGAATGCCTGCAACTCGCGATACTGAGCTAAATCCAATCTTAATCTGCCGGCCACCTGTTTAATCGCCTTAATTTGGGCGGATCCGCCGACCCGGCTGACGGAGTTGCCGACGTTTATGGCCGGTTTTTGGCCCGAGTTAAACAAATCCGATTCCAGATAAATTTGGCCGTCGGTAATACTGATAACGTTGGTCGGAATATATGCTGATAAATCGCCGGCCTGGGTCTCAATAATCGGCAAAGCAGTTAATGATCCGCCTCCGGATTTTTGATTTAAGCGGCAGGATCTCTCCAAAAGCCGGGAATGAGCGTAAAAAATATCTCCCGGGTAAGCTTCCCGACCGGAGGGCCGCCTAAGCAACAAGCTAATTTGACGGTATGCCCATGAATGCTTGCTTAAATCATCATAAATCACTAAAGCGTCTTTGCCTTTTTGCAAAAAATATTCGCCGATGGCGCAGCCGGCATATGGGGCCAAATATTGCATTGCCGGAGAATCGGAAGCCGAAGCTGCCACGACTACGGTATGAGACATCGCTCCAAATTTTTCCAAAATAGCAATAAATTGGGCGATGTTGGAGCGTTTTTGACCTATGGCCACATAGACGCAAATCATGTTCTCATGTTTCTGATTTATAATCGTGGATAAAGCGATTGAACTTTTCCCGGTCTGGCGATCACCGATAATCAGTTCTCTTTGACCCCTGCCGATCGGGATCATCCCGTCAATAGCTTTTATGCCTGTTTGCAAAGGAACCGATACCGACTGTCTGGCCATAACTCCCGGAGCAATTATTTCTAATGGATTATATTTTTCGGGCCTGAAATCTTCTTTGCCGTCAAGAGGCTGGCCCAAAGGATCAATCACCCTGCTTAAAACTTCTTTACCGACCGGCACCGACAAAATTCTGCCGGTAGTTTTAACCGAGTCTCCAGGTTTGATTTGAGAATAATCACCTAAAATCACGATCCCCAAACTCTTGGGAGACAAATTAAGCACCAATCCTCGGCCTTTATTCTCAATCTCGACGATTTCGCCAAGCATTGCCTCCGATAAGCCATCTGCTTCGGCCACTCCGTCGCCGATCAAAACAATTTTACCGACACTATATGCTTTCTGGGGGTTGACGGATTGATCTATATGTACAGTAAAATCGTAAATCTTATCCCCTACTTCGGCCAAAAAACCACCAGGAATTGAACCATCAATCCGGTTTTTAATAGACTTCACCCCCAGATGTTTCTTAATTTCAGAAAGCTCTTTAGGATTAATCTTTATCCTAGAGCGGATCAATGCGTCAGACATATTCTTCGCCTTTAACCAATTTGGCTATTTGGACTTCAGTAATTTTCTTCTGATCTTCTTTAGATAACACCTCTGCCAGAGCTCGATTTGCTAATACCGCTGCTTCTTTAATTACCATGGTTTGTAAACGCGCTTGGCTTTTCCTAAATTCCAATTTAGCGTCCATATCCGCACGGGCTAAGATCTTTTTTGATTCCTGCCGAGTTGCGGCTAAAATTTCCACAGCTTCTTTTCTGGCTAAAACTTGAGCCTGTTTAATAATCTCATCGGCTTTAAGCTTAGCCTGTTTCAGCACCGCTTGATCTTTACGCTCTGTATCTTTAATTCTCTTGGACAAATCCTCCTCCGCTTTAATTTGCTCACTAATCGATGCCTTCCTCTTCTCCAATAAAGCCAATAGCGGCTTTAAGAGAAATTTTTTCAGGACAAACATCAAAATTAAAAAGTTTACCCCCTGGGCTAAAAGCTGGAATGCGTTAATACCCAATTTTTCCATAATTTATTAAACGAACTTAAGTATTAGAGACATGACCAGGGCGTAAATCGCGATCGCTTCCGTAAAAGCGATGGCTAAAATCATGTTGGTCTGAATTTTACTGGTAGCCTCCGGATTCCTACCCATGGCTTCCAGGGCTTTCCCGCCTATAATCCCGATTCCGATTCCCGGACCGATGGCTCCCAATCCAATGGCTAGGGCGACTGCTATTGAATCCATTTCGTTAACCTCCTTTCCATTTTTAAATTAATGTTCCGCATGAGTTGTTGCTAAGTTCAAGAATACTAATGTTAACATACTAAACACTAGGGCTTGAATAAATCCGACAAACAGTTCCAATCCGTAAAAAGGCGCGGGTACCAAAAATGGGACTAAAAATGATGTTACCACCAGCAATACTTCTCCGGCAAATATGTTGCCGAAAAGCCGGAAAGCAAAACTGATTATTTTAGAGATCTCGCTGACCAGTTCCAGAATCCCGACAAATGTCAGAATCGGATTTTTAAAATTAAAAAACTTTTTAACGTATTCCATTTTAAGGGTTTTTAAACCGTAATATTGGACCAAGCCAACGCTCAAAAGAGCTAAAGCCAAAGTAGTGTTGATGTCGGCGGTCGGAGCCCGTAAAAGCGGGGCTTTTTCCACCCCATGTTCGCCGATTTTTAGGAATATTGTCCCGACTCCGGGAATTAAACCTGCCCAATTAGAAAAAATAATATAAATAAACGCGGTGAAGACGAACGGAAAAAAGACTTTAGCTCTGGTTCCGGTTATATTATTGGCCAAATCATAAATTCCCGAAACCGGAATTTCTATTAATATCTGAAGATAAGAGGGAATCTTTCTTAAATTCTTACCAACGTAAATTGCCAATAAGCTTAAACTTAAAACCACTAACCAACTTGTAAGCAGGGAATTAGTTGCCGCCAAAGGGCCAAGATTAAATAACGGTTCGGCGGCAATTGATATGTGTAAGGCAGAAGACATATTATTGAAGAGGTATTGCTTCAAATTTATGCTTTTTATCAATCAGAAATAATTCAACCTGGATATTGGGAGATTCGGCCTTGATGGCAGCAGCCGTATTTTTCAAATCATTCCGGTGAGCATCTTTTTCTAGGTCCTGATTAGCAAATTTACGTTCCGAATAAGCCTTATCCCCTAAAGCATTAATTAAAATTACCTGTTGAATTCCATAACTTTTCTTGGCCTGGCGGATACTTTTCATGATTGCTTCCCGGTCTTTAACGCATCCTGACACCGCAATCCGGACGTGACTCGATAAGAGTTTTTGCTTTGACAGCCAATCAAAAAAAAGCTCCTGGCAGCGCGGATCTGAAGTCGTCGCCACCAAGGTTTTGGGATTACTTGGCATAATTACAACTCATATTATACATCATAAAACTGGTGATTGCCAAACTTTGGATTGACAGTTATGATTTCCCCTATGGTTCTCGGAGGCGACTTACAGAGTCTGATTGAATCAATTGGTTACTTGGGAATTTTTGGAATGACATTTGCCGAATCCGGCTTATTTTTCGGATTCTTTCTTCCCGGAGACAGTTTATTGTTTACAGCCGGCCTATTGGCGTCACAAAAGATTTTTAACATTTGGGTTTTACTTCCCTTGATAACGCTTGGGGCAATCGGCGGAGATAGCGTCGGATTCTGGACCGGAAAAAAATTCGGGGACTGGTTAATGAAACAAAAAGAGTCATTTTTTTTCCAAAAAAAACACATGGAATCAGCCAAACGATTTTATGATAAACACGGCGGAAAAACCCTGATTCTAGCCAGATTTATTCCGGCGATAAGGACTTTTGCTCCAATTATCGCAGGAATGGCGGATATGCATTATGGATCTTTTATCACATACAACGTCTTCGGCGGGCTTTTGTGGTCGTTCGGAATGACACTTTTGGGATATTACTTAGGAACGGTTATTCCCGACGTTGATAAATATCTTTTGCCGATCATCGGAATCATAATTCTTTTATCTGTTTTGCCGGCAATAATTCATTTCGTCCAAGAGAAACAAAAAAATAATAATCATGAATAAGCTAATTTTCTTCTTGATTTTGTTCGCCATAACAGTTACAGTCTTTATGAAGTTTAGTAACCCGGAAGAAAAAATTGCGACTATGACCGACCAACCGACAGATAAGCTCACCTCTCCTAATATCCTGGGAACGACTTTAGGCCAATCAACCACTACGGGTCCTGAACCGGAAATAAGCCCTATTCCAACGACGGCTGTTCCGACCATTTCGCTTTCATCCCAATCAACCGCAGCAATCTTGCATACCACCGAAGGAGACATAACTATTAAATTTAATACCGGCACTACTCCGAATACCATTTCTAACTTTATCAAACTAGCCCAAAATAATTTTTATAACGGGACGATTTTTCACCGGGTGATCAAAAGTTTTATGATCCAAGGCGGAGATCCCAAGGGCGATGGCACGGGAGGACCGGGATATAGTTTCGCCGATGAGCCGTTTGAAGGGGAATATACTCGCGGAATAGTAGCTATGGCCAACGCCGGCCCAAACACCAATGGCAGCCAATTTTTTATAATGCATCAAGACAATCCTTTGCCGAAAAACTATGTGATTTTTGGGAAAGTTGTGGCCGGGATGGAAACCGTAGATAAAATTGCGGAAGCTCCGACTGTTCCGGGAGGAGAAGTCTCAAGACCGATTAATCCTGTTTCAATAAAAACCATCGAATTAATTAGCGGAGAGGGGGTGAATTAAATAAAAAAACTATTATTTATCTTAGCATCGGGATTATTGTTATCGGCTTGTTATCACAATCCGAAACCTACGGTGATAACTCCGGTTCAACCGCAGGAATCAGCTAAACCAGTCAAAGCCGGCGATAAAATTTCGGAATCGGCAGAAGTTGAGATTTCCGGATTTAAATTTTCCCCGGCAACTCTAACCGTCAAATCCGGCCAAACAATTAAAGTCGTAAACCGCGATTCAGTCGGCCATACAATGACTGCTGACGACGGAACATCTTTTGAAAGCGGCTTATTGGGAAAAGATCAATCGGGAACAATCACAGCGCCGTCTAAACCGGGAAGCTATGGTTTCCATTGTTCCCCGCATCCGTACATGAAGGGAACGCTGGTGGTGGAGTAGTTTACCCCACCAAATCCCATTCCCTGAGCTTGTCGACGTCTCCGGCCTGGATTTTAAACAGGCTGGCATATAAACCTTTAGCTTTTAGCAATTCAAAATGAGATCCCTGCTCTAAAATCATTCTGTCTTTAATCACAATTATATAGTCGGCATGTTGGACTGTAGACAGACGGTGGGCAATAACCAGCGACGTCCGGCCTTTTAGAAAATGCTCCAAAGCCTGCTGGATATACAGTTCGGATTGTGAATCCAGGGAACTGGTCGCTTCATCTAATATAATTATCGGTGGATTTTTAAGAATCGTCCGGGCTAAAGATAACCGCTGCTTTTGTCCGCCTGAAAGTAAGACCCCGCGTTCCCCTATCACGGTCTTATAACCCTGCTTTAACTTAATAATAAAATCATGGGCGTTGGCAATCCGGCAAGCCTGCTCCATTTCCTTTAAAGAAGCGTCGGCTTTCCCATACCGTAAATTTTCTTCGACGGTATCGGCAAATAAAAATGAATCCTGCATCACGAAACCGATTTCTTTTCTTAATCGTCTTTGCGGTAAATTCCTGATGTCAATTCCGTCAACCATAATCCTGCCTTTTTGCGGATCATAGAATCTAAGAATCAACGATGCCAAAGTCAATTTACCGGCTCCGGACGGGCCGACTACCGCCAGAGAGGTTCCGGGTTTAATTATGAAACTTAAATTATCAAAAACTTTCGCCCCCGAATCGTAAGTAAAGGAAACTTTTTCAAAAGTAATTCTGCCCCTTATCTGCTCCGGATCAACTACCTTAGGCGAATCAATTATCTCCGGTTTTTCTTCTAAAATTTCCAAAAATTCTTTTGAACCGATTTGAGCCCTTTTTGCTTCCCAAAACAACCAGTTAAGATTCCATAGAGGCTGACGGATCATTTGCAGATATTGAATCAGCAAAATCATGGTTCCGATAGTGATCGAACCGGTAAAAGCAATCCAAATTATATAAGCGTACATTCCCCAACCCCAAAATTCGTTGAATAAATCCCCGACCAATGCGATATTGGTATTTCTTTCCATTTGACGGCGCAATGAATAGATCTGACGGTCAAACTGTTTTAAGCGCCGGAATTCAAACTGCTCGGAAATAAATGATTTTATGAGCTGAATGGCGCTGATAGTTTCCCAAAAATGCCCATATTGGTTATCGTTCAACTCATATTCTGATTTTTCCAGATTTTCGTTTTTACGGAATCTCCAATAATTAACCAATGAACAGGGAATAAATGAAGCCACCGCGGCAATTCCCAGCATCGGGCTAACCTTCATGACGATTACAATAGATATTACGGCTGTTAACAAACTTGGGAAAAAAACCATTCCCGAATTATTAATAATGCTGGTAATTCTGGCGACTCCCCGGTCCAGCTGGCTCATCAATTTACCGGAAACCTGCTTATCGAAATATTCTATTGAAAGCGAAAGCAAATTCTCAAATCCCTTTTGCCTTAAATAAGCTTTAAATCTTTCGCTGAAAAGATTGGCCATATACCATGACGCCCTATTAAAGATAGTCAGCAAAAATTTAACTCCTAATAAAATTCCTAAGAGGATATAAACTATACGGAGTTGGGAATTAAGACCACCGCCAACCGCCAAGTCGGTAATCCGCTTGGTTATCTGCGGTTCGACCTGATTGAAGGCTGATATCAACAAAATTAAAGTTGATATGGCCGCCAATTGGCCCTGGTATGGCTTGGCAAGAGCAAGAATTCTTAAAAACATAATATTTATAGTTTGTCATATTTTGGCAAACAAAAATGGTGACCCCACGGGGAATCGAACCCCGATTTTCAGGATGAAAACCTGATATCCTAACCGTTAGATGATAGGGCCATTTTAGTGGGTCCAGTGGGGATCGAACCCACGACACATAGCTTAAAAGGCTACTGCTCTGCCGCTGAGCTATGGACCCGAAACAATATATTTTACCAAGTTTCCCGCAAAAAATCTTTTTGGCTCTTATATGTTATTGTAAAATGCTTATATGGTGCAAAATCCAACTGTCAAGCTTATTCTTTTTGACATCGGCGGGGGGCTGATTGATTACGAGCGGGCTTTCAGAAACGCGTCAATCGAACAAAATATCCCGTATGAATTGATTGGCAACACTTTTGATAAGTACGACAAAGAAATCACGTCAGGCAAGATTGCCCCTCAAGAACTATATCTAAAATGCTTGAAAGATAACAACATCAATGCTGATCCAAATTACGATTTTACAGACAGCTGGATCAGAGATTATTCAAGTTTCAAACCAACATTTGATCTGATAAATAAATTAAAGTCTGGCTATCAAATCGGCTTACTCTCAAATATTTATAAAAATATGATTCCGGTTCTAAAGAAACGGAAATTAATTCCTGACATAGCATATGATTTTTTGTTTATTTCCTGCGACACAGGTTTGCAAAAACCGGATTTAGAAGCATATGAGCAGGTTTTGGAAACCACAAAACTTCAACCTCAACAAATTCTGTTTGTTGATGACAGAGACGACAATTTAGCGATAGCTGCATATCTGAAATGGAATATTTTTAAATTTTCCAAAACAAATCCGGCTTCAAGTGTCAAAACGCTGATAAAAATGTTGCTCAAATAAGTTGTAGAATAAATTATGCATAAAACGCGCTTGGTTCTATTCTCACTAATTCTGATTATCGCTGGTTTATTTGCAACCAAAGCCATACAAAATATTCAAAAGCAAACGCTAAATTCTTCTCCTGCAGCCATCGCTTTTCCTGTTACGATTTCCCCTACTCCAACCGAAACAGCTTTTCAACCAGAATTCGGCTTAATCAAAGTCGGCAATACTGAATTAAACGTTGAAATTGCCTCAACTCCCGAAAAAGCCCAAAAGGGGCTTTCTGACAGAAATGAAATCGGTTCAGACGGAATGTTATTTGAGATTAATCCTCCCCGTCAAACCGCTTTTTGGATGAAAGATATGATGTTCCCTTTGGATATCATCTGGATTTCCGGCAATAAAATAACGGGAATTGATAAAAATGTGCCTATCCCTCCTACTAACGCCACCGACGACAAATTGCCTTTATACAATTCCCCCTCTTCCGTTAACTACGTTTTAGAACTCCCCGCCGGCACGGTTTCAAAATTAAAAATTGACCTTAGCAGTCAAATTTCTATTCCCCCCACTAATAACCAATCACCAACAACTAATAACTAATTTACCATCCCGTTAAATCCTGAACGTATTCTATATTTCCTAAGATATATTCGTCCTCGGCGATAATTTCGTACTCAATCCCGACCGCATCCAAACGGCATAATTTGTCTTCCCAGCCTTTAGAAATTAAATAAAAATCAATCGCTTTTTTCAAATGGCGGATTTTACCAGGATCAATATATTCCAAAGGCGACCCCATTGATGGAGTTGCTCTAGCCTTAACCTCCACGAACACCACGGTTTTGCCTTCCCGCATAATTAAATCCAATTCTCCCCATTTAGTCCGGAAATTCCGGCCTATAAATCTAAACCCTTTATTTTTTTGAAGATACTTTCTGGCGTCCTCTTCCCCGAGGCTTCCCAGAACTTTTAACTGGTTTTTGTTTGTTTTCATCTACCTTTTTTACAGTCTTCGCTTTTTTTTCTTCGGGCGGCTGCTTCGTTTTTAGCGCGGGTTTTTGTTTAGCTTTCCTTTCCGGTAATTGCCCGGCCCCCTTACCGATTCTTTCCCTCAAAAAGTACAACTTGCTTCTTCTGACGGCGGCTTGTCTAACAATTTTAACCGAAACCAAACTGGGCATGTCAACCGGAAAAATCTTTTCAACGCCAATCGCCCCCGCCGCGATCCTACGGACCGTAAAAGTCTTTTCTCCCTGATTGCCTTTTATAGCAATTACAATTCCGGAAAAATTCTGAACTCTGTCTTTTTCGCCTTCTTTAATTTTTTGGCCAACCGTAACGTTATCTCCGATACTTACGATGGTGTTGCAAACTGTCGTTTGTAATGACATATATTCAAAATGCTCTAATGTTCCCGATTATTATAGCAGGCTTTAAGGAATTCTAAAAATACCGGATGCGGTTTTAAAGGCCGGGAAGAATATTCCGGATGGCCTTGGGTTCCGATAAAAAATGGATGAACTGTTATTGGAAGCTCAATCCAATCCACAAAATTTCCCTTAACTGACATTGCCGATAACGTTAAACCTTTACTTTTCAGAAGATCAATATACTGATTATTAAACTCAAATCGATGACGATGTCTGACGGATCCGACCCTATTTTTATAATCTTTATAAAGATTATATTTTTTATAAATATTATCCAAAAGAGTTTTTTCCTTAACCTTAAAATCCCATCCTCCCAACCGCATCGCAACTCCCCGGCTCTTAATTGTCATTAATTCCGCTTTTTCCGGAATGTCATGAATTATAGGATTAGAAGTCTCCGGATCGTTTTCGGTGGTATTGGCTTCCTTAAGCCCTGCCACATTCCGGGCAAATTCAATGCAAGCCAATTGCATCCCATAACACAAACCCAAAAACGGAATTTTATTTATTCTGGCATAATTTATGGCTGATATTTTTCCTTCCGCCCCTCGCTTTCCCCATCCAATAGGAACCACAATCCCGTCAACCCCGGAGAGCAATCCATTAACCCCGTTTTCTTCAACCTCCTCCGCGCTAACCCATTTAAGTTTTAGCTCAAAACCTTGTTTCCATGCTGCATGTTTTAAGGCCTCAAACAGAGCAGCATATGAATCGGCCAGCATAAATTCTTTGCCTGTCCGGAAATATTTTCCGACTATGGCGATCTCCAGTTGATATTTTTTAGGTTCAGAAATTGACTTTGCCAGCTTATTCCAATCGTTTAAATCTGCTTTTCCGGGCTTAAGGCCCAACGCCTTAAGAATTCTGGTGTCAAAATCCTGTTTTTTATAAACCAACGGCACCTGATAAATCGAATCCATATCCGGACCTGAAACAATATTTTCGTCTCTCAAATTACAGGTTAATGACAATAAGTATTTCCTTCTGGCATCAATTTCTTTCTCACAACGGGCAACCAAAAAATCCGGCTGAATTCCCATTCCCATCAAAGTCCGGATTGAAAGCTGTGTCGGCTTGGTCTTCGGTTCGCCTAAATGTTTTGGAATTGGCAAGTAACTGACGTGAATATGGACAACCCTATGAACATCGTCATTCCGCAATGCCTCAAGCTTCATTTCCCTGGCAGCTTCGTAGTACAAAACATTCTGATATTCTCCTGTAGTTCCGCCTAATTCCACCAAAATTATATCCGCCTCCGACTTTTCTCCGGCTGATTTAATCCGCCTAATTATTTCATTCACCACGTGAGGAATTGCCTCAACATCTTCGCCTTTATATTTATAATTCCGTTCATTTTCAATCACTTGGCGGTAAATCTGCCCCATAGTGACAAAATTCTCGATCCCCATATTCTGGTTTAAAAACCTTTCATAAGTTCCCAAATCCATATCAGATTCTGTTCCGTCTTCGCACAAAAATGGGTCGCCGTGTTCTATGGGATTAATTAAACCGGAATCAATATTTAAATAGTTCTCGCATTTAACCGGAGTAACTTTATAACCGTGGGCCTTAAGCAAAAAACCAATTGAGGCTGAAGTAATGCCTTTGCCTAAACCGGAAAGGACTCCGCCCGAAATAAAAATATATTTTACTTGACGCACTTTAGGATTTTATCAGAGACGCAACCCCTCTTTCAACTTCCGGCCAATTCACTCCATAAGGAAGATTCAATGTTTTGATTGATGTTCCCTCATTATTCGGCAAAAGAACTTTAATCCTGGCTGATCCCGGATGCGCTTTTAACAATATGGCCAATTCGGACAAAACCGATTTCGGAGTTCCCCTAGGAATAGAAATGGTTTTGTCGGAAGCATAACTTATCCCTTTTCCAAAAACGGCTAATTGGTCCTGGTTTGGATTGCTGCGGAGATCAATTGCCTTATCAACTATTAAATGCAATTTATCATCCTTAAAATCAACTTTTCCTGATACTAATACCACGCTGTCTTTTACAAAGCATTGGCCGTCTTTTTCAAAAATCGATGGAAAAACCACCGCCTCAATGCTTCCGGTTTCATCTTCAATATTTGAAAAACACATTGACTGGTTAGACCTTTTGGTTTGAATCGTCCGCGATCTGGTCACCGCTCCTGCCATAACTACCACTTTTCCGGCTGATTCTTCAGTTAAATCCATCACTCTGGCAGAGACCATGTTTCTAACCGGATCCAATAATTTAACCATCGGATTATCGCTTAAATAAATTCCCAGCAGCTCTTTCTGAAAATTTGCCATGTCTTCAGCCGAAAATTCCGGCAAATCCGGTATTTCTACCTGGTTATCATCTTTCGCTCCGGTTCCAAAATCCTCAAATAAACTTCCCTGCCCTGAATCAACCAATTTTTGCTTTGCGGCTGTTTGCAACCTTAAATCGTCTAAAACCGCAAGCAAAGAAGACCGCCTGCCGAACGAGTCCATCGCCCCGACTTTTATTAAACTTTCAATTACTTTCTTATTTACTTTCTGAGAATCAACTCTGCCCAAAAAATCAAATAACGAAGTAAATTCACCTGTTTGTCTGACGCTTAAAATTGAACTGATCGCCGCCGTTCCGACGTTTTTTACAGCAGATATTCCAAACCTGACAGCTTTTGATTTAAGGCTTTCTGAAAAATCCTCTATGGAAAAATCCTCTAATGATTTATTAATGTCCGGCGGTAAAATCATAATCCCCAACCTCCGGCATTCGTCAACTCCCTGAGATACCTTAAAATCCCGGGCCGGTCCGGAAATTGCCCGGCTTTCAGCCGTCAGCATAGCCGTCATATATTCAACCGGAAATTTAATTTTCATATAAGCTGTCTGATAGGCAATCATGGCGTAACTGACCGAATGTGGAATATTAAATCCATATCCGACGAATTTCTCGATAAATCCCCAGATTTTTTCAGCAATTGGTTTTGTATAACTATTTTTTACGACACCGGCTATAAATTTCTTTTTCTCAATCTCCATGATTGAATGTTTTTTCTTTCCAATCGCCCGCCGCAAATTATCGGCCTCAGCCATAGAATATCCGGCCACTTTATTGGCGATTTGCATGCATTGTTCCTGGTATACCGCCACTCCGTAAGTTGGAGCTAAAATCGGTTTTAAAGCTGGATGTAAATATTGAATTTTATCGGGATGGAGTTTCCCGGCAATAAAATCGTCGATCAGCTCCATCGGCCCCGGCCGGAATAAAGCCACCATGGCGGTAATATCGCTGAATTTATTCGGTTTTAAATTCCGGGCCAACCGTCTCATCCCCTGGCTTTCTAATTGAAATATTCCGGTAGTTTCTCCGCTGCTTATTAATTCATAAATTTGCGAATCATCCAACGGCAGTTCTGATAAATCAACTTCAACATTTTCGTATTTTTTTACGAACTCAACCGCTTTTCCTAAAATTGTTAAATTCCGCAATCCCAAGAAATCCATTTTCAATAAACCAATGGCTTTATCCGAAACATTGAGGTCCAGACTATACATGTCATATTGAGTCATTATCCGGTCGCTGCCGGTTTCTTTTTGAACCGGAGTGTATTCTGTAATGTCTTTATCGGCAATAACCACTCCGGCGGCATGAGTTGAGGCGTGTCGGGTAACTCCTTCCACCTTTTCCACCAACCCGAATAATTTAGTAATTTGCGGCTCCCGTCCCATTTCTTGCATCTCTAAACTGGAATTTATGGCCTCCCTCAATCCAACTTTTAAAGGGATTAGTTTGGCTAGTTTATCGCAGGTAGAGTAAGGGACATCCATAACTCTGCCAATATCACGTATCGCTTGCCTGGCTTCCATCGTCCCGAAAGTAATAATTTGGGCAACTTTTCCTTTTCCATATTTTTCGGTGACATAACGGATAACCTCATCCCGGCGGTCATCGGCAAAATCCATATCAATATCAGGCGGGGTTGGCCGATCCGGATTCATAAACCTTTCGAAGGGAATATTGTGCTCCAGCGGATTGACTGTAGTAATTCTTAATCCATAGGCCACAATTGATCCGGCAACACTGCCCCTGCCAGGGCCGACCCTGATTCCTTCTTTTTTGGCCCAATTTACAAAATCCTGTACGATCAAAAAATAAGTCGCAAATCCTTTGCGGCAAATTATCCCTAACTCATAATCCGCCCTTTGCTTAATTTGATCGGATATTTTCCCAAACCGCAGTTTTAGACCTTCTTCTGTCAATCTAGCTAAACCCATTTCCGGAGTTTCACCTTCATTTAACGGATATTTAGGTAAAATCCATTTACCGATTTGTAAAGATAATTGGCATTTACCGGCAATTTTAAGCGTATTTTCCAGGGCTTCAGGAATATCGGAGAATAACTTGCCCATTTCTTCATTCGTCTTTAAGTAAAAATCAGGCGAAGAAATCATCGTTAATCTGTCTTTATCGGACAATAATTTCTTGGTCCCTACCGCCAATAACGCGTCTTGGGCCTCGGCGTCATCGGCATTGATATAGTGAACGTCATTGGTGGCTACCAGCGGTACCCCGAACTCCCGGGACATTTTAATTAACTGAGCATTAACCATTTCCAGTTCCGGAATATTAATATGCTTTTGGAGTTCCAAATAATAATCTTCACCGAATATCTCAAGATACCATTTGAGCAAAGATTTAGCCTCATCCAAACGGTTATTTACGATAAGCCTCGGGATTTCCCCTTGTAAACAACTTGAGGTTGCGATAACTCCTTCGTGATAAATTTTTAATAGTTCCTTGTCGATCCGCGGTTTGTAATAATATCCTTCTAAATTAGCCTGTGTCACTAACTTCATTAAATTTTTATAGCCGGTTTCGTTCTTGGCTAGCAACAACTGATGCCGTAATTCTTTATCCACCCCGACTTCTTTATCAAACCGGCTTCTTTGAGCCATATAGGCTTCAACTCCGATTATCGGTTTAATCCCTGCCTCCAACGCGGCATTATAAAACTTAACCGCTCCGTACATCGCTCCGTGATCGGTTATCGCTAAAGCCGGCATTTTCAGCTCTTTGGCCCGTTTTATTAATTTTGCAATTTTCGGTAACCCGTCCAAAAGGGAGTACTCTGAATGGACGTGCAAATGAACGAAAGATTGATTCATGAATTAAGAATTACGATTTATGAATTATGAATCAGAAAATCTATGAAAACTAAATTAATATTATTCGTAAATCATAAATCATACTTCATAAATCACTTGATAATTTTGAGCTTAACATATCTTTAACCAAACTAACATCAGCTTTCCCTTTAGCCAATCTTTGCGCCTGTCCAACCAAAAACATTAATGCCGCTTCTTTGCCTTTTCTATAATCATTCACCGCTTGAACATTGTCTTCAACAACTTCCTTAACCCATCGTTTAAGTTGGCCGGAATCTGAAACTAACCCTTCTCTCCCTTGCTTAAATAAAGAAATTAATTCATCCACCGGTTTTTCCTTAATCATCTCCTGATGATGCAACGCCCAGTTTCCAATATCCCTAATATCTCCAATCTCCTTAATTTCCCTAATTATCCCATTAATTTTCTCCGCTAACTCCCTATCTCCCACAATCACCTTCGCCGCCGCTGCCGCAATTCCAGTTCTAATCAATCCTTCATATATTTCTTCCGGCAATTTTGATATTTGATCTTTGATCTTTAATATCCAATCGTCTGACAAAACGATTGGCGGTATATCCGGTTCCGGAAAATACCGATAATCCGCGGCTTCTTCTTTCACCCTTTGCGGTTTCAACTCCTGTTTTTCCGTATCCCAACCAAAAGTTTGCTGTTGCACTTTTTTACCGGACTCAAGAATTTTTTCCTGTCTCTCAATTTCCGCATTTATCGCCCTTTCCATAAATCTAAAAGAATTAATATTCTTGATCTCCACCTTATAGTCCGGAAGTTCCCCTTTTTCCTTTTTCCTTTTTCCTTTTTCCTTTATCTCGGAGAGAGAGATATTCGCTTCCAACCTCATGCTTCCCTTCTCCATATCCGCATCAGACACGCCCAAGGCCCTAACAATCTGATAAATTTTTTTAGCCGTCTCTTTTGCTTCCTGCGCCGACCTGATATCCGGTTCGGTCACAATTTCCGCCAATGGCACGCCGGAACGGTTAAAATCAATCAAAGAAACTTCTTCACCGTCTATTTTCCGGTGCAGCAATTTCCCCGTATCCTCTTCCAAATGCACCCTTCTAACTCTTATAATTCTGAATTCTGAATTCTGAATTCTGAATTTCAGCTCACCGCCAGACGCGAACGGTTTCTCATATTGGCTGATCTGATAGCCTTTCGGCAGATCCGGATAAAAATAATGTTTCCGGTCAAACCGGGATTCTCGATTTATTTCACAACCCAAACCTAAGCCTAATTTTACGGTTAATTCAATCGCTTTCTTATTCGGCACCGGCAGGGCTCCCGGCAAACCCAAACACACCGGACAGGTGTAAATATTCGGTTTTGAAGCCCCAAACGGATCGTTTTTACATCCGCAGAACATTTTGGAATTCGTCTTCAATTCCACGTGAACTTCAAGGCCAATTATGGGAATTAATTTGATTTTCATTTTAAGCAATGATTTAAGATTTACGAATTATGAATTCTATATATATAAGAATCAGACCGTTATTATTCATAAATCATAAATCTTAATTCATAAATCACTAGGTTAGACTCTTGGTCGCTCCTTATGCCAATTAGTTAAACCTTGGTACTTCTCACCAATGTCAAAAAGTAAATTTTCTGACCACCTTGGCCCAATCAACTGCATCCCGATTGGCAGATTATTTTTAGTGAACCCGCACGGCAGCGCCAGCCCCGGCAGCCCCGCCAAGTTTACCGGCACCGTCAAAATATCCGATAAATACATTTGCAATGGATCATTGGCCTTTTCCCCCAATTTAAAGGGCGGGGTCGGCGACACCGGCCCGATCAAAACATCAACATCTTTAAACGCATCATTGAAATCTTTAATTATTAAAGTCCTTACCCGAGCCGCTTTTTCAAAAAACTTGGCTGAATATCCGGCCGATGACGCGAACGTCCCTAGCATAATCCGCCGCTTAGCTTCGGCGCCAAAAAATGATCTGTCTTGTCCGTATCTTATCCCGTCATACCTGCCCAAGTTACTGGCGGTTTCGGTAGTCGCAATCAAGTAATAAACAGCTAAGGCATATTTAAGGTGCGGGAGTGATAATCGCTTAATTTCCAGTCCGGCTTTTGATAATTCTTCTATCGCTCCATTTACCGCTTTTTTTACCGACGAATCTAATCCCTCGGCAAAAAATTCTTCCGGTATCCCGATTTTTATCTCCTCTGTCCTTCTGATCCTTCTTATCCCTCTTTTTCCTTCTCTTTTTGATGTAGCGTCTCGTCTATCCTCCCCAACCATCACCCCAAACACCTTCTCCACCTCTTCCACAGTCCTCCCAATAATCCCGGGAGAATCCAAACTTGACGCCATCGCCACAATCCCGTACCGGCTGACCGCGCCGTAAGTCGGCTTTAATCCGACTACTCCGCAAAAACTCGCCGGCAATCTGATTGACCCTCCTGTATCCGTCCCGGTAGCAAAATCCACTAACCCGGCAGCCACAGCCGCGGCCGATCCGCTTGATGATCCTCCCGGAGTAAATTCGAGATTCCAAGGGTTTTTGACCGGCCCAAAATCAGAATTTTCACCGCTTGAGCCATGAGCCCAAGCATCGCAATTCAATTTATATTTTGTGGCAAATCCGGCCTTTTCTAACAATTTAATTACACTTGAAGAATATTGCGGGGTATATTCCCGCAAAACGTTTGATCCTGCCGTACTTCTTATCCCTTTAGTCAAAAATAAATCCTTGAGACCTATATTTCCCTTTACATCCACCTCCGTCAGAACAACATTCAACCCATCAATTTCCCTTTTTGTACTTTCTTGCACCTTCTTGTACTCCGTCAGCTGGCGGATTGTACTTTTGCCTTTGCCAAACACGCTGTCGGTAATAAAATACCCATCCATTGTTTTTTCGGCCTGCCCCACTGCTTCTTCCTGACTCAAGCTTTCCTTGACTTCGTCCTCCCGCCAAACGTTAGTTGTCCCGTCCAAAGTCTGGTAGGTCGGCTCAACTCCTTCAACTTTAACCTTATCGAGTTGCTCAACATATCCTAAAATATCCTGAATTTGCTTGGTATAAAGTTTTAATTCTTTATCGGAAATCTGAAGATTGGCGAGTTGCGCCACGTGTTGAATTTCTTGCGGAGAAATCTTAAATCCCATTCTGTAATAATATCACGCTAGTGTAAGTAGAAATGTTTTAGTCAAAGATTATCTTTCCGGAGCTAAAACCAACATTTACTACCGACTTTTCCTTCGTTTTCCCCTCAATCATCATTAATGCCAGAGGATCTAAAATCTCATCCTGAATTAATCGTTTCAAAGGCCTGGCACCAAAAACCGGATCGTAGCCGGTTTTGGCCAGATATTTTTTGGTATCATTACTCACTTCAAGTTTAATCTGCTTTTCCGTCAATCTATTTTGAACTTTCGATAACTCTATATCTACAATTTTCGTTAATTGTTTCTCGGACAATGATTCATATAACACAATTTGATCAATTCTATTCAAAAACTCCGGCTTAAACGTCTGTCTCAGCTGCTTTATAATATCATCAACATCCTTCTTCCCTTTTCCTTCTTCCTTTTTCCCTTGAATATTGCTCGTCATAATAATCACCGTGTTTTTAAAATTAACCGCTCTGCCTTTCCCGTCAGTTAACCTGCCCGCGTCAAAAATTTGAAGAAAAATATTGAATATCTGCGGATGAGCTTTTTCTATTTCGTCAAACAATAAAACCGAATACGGCCGTCTCCTGACTGCCTCCGTCAACTGACCGCCTTCTTCAAATCCAACATATCCGGGAGGAGCCCCGATCAATCTGGCCACCGAATGCTGTTCAGAATATTCGCTCATATCAATTCTGATCAGCGAATTTTCATCGGCAAACAAGGATTCAGCTAAAGCCTTGGCTGTTTCGGTTTTTCCGACTCCGGTCGGACCCAAAAATAAAAAAACCGCGATCGGCTTGCCTTCCTCTTTAATTCCAGCCCGCGATCTCCTGACAGCATTTGAGACAGCTTTTAATGCCTCATCCTGACCGACAACCTTTTTCCCCAATTCTTCCTCCAAATGAACCAATTTTCCCTGCTCTCCTCCGACTAATTTAATGACCGGAATTCCAGTCCAACGGGAAACAATTTGAGCAACATCTTCTTCCTCCACTTGCTCCCGCAAAACTTTATCATTATCCGGAATCTTTCCCCACTCCGAATCCAATTCTTTAACTTCCTTTTCCAGTTTGGGCAATTTTCCATACTTAATTTCCGCCGCTTTTTCCAAGCTGACTTCCCGTTCTGCCCGTTCCAATTCACCTCTTAATTTTTCTATTTCTTCACGGTTTTTCCTGATTTGGTTGATTAATTTCCTCTGTAAATCCCACTTAACCTGAATCCCGTCCGCATCTTTCTTTAATCTTTTGACTTGCTCATCTAACCTATTAACCTTATCCTTAGTTTCTCCGTCTTTCTCCCTTTTCAATGCCTGTTTCTCAATTTCCAGTTGAGTAATTTTTCTTTTAAGCTCATCCAAAGCAACGGGCATAGATTCTGTTTCTATTTTCAAAGCAGACGCGGCTTCGTCAATTAAGTCAATCGCTTTATCCGGTAAAAATCTGTCTGGGATATACCTTGTAGATAACCGAACCGCGGCCAAAATTGCATCGTCGCTAATCCTGATGCCATGATGTACTTCATATTTTTCCTTTATCCCGCGTAAAATTGCCACCGCATCTTCCGGAACAGGTTCATCAACCAAAACCGGCTGAAATCTGCGTTCCAACGCGGCATCTTTTTCAACATATTTCCGGTATTCATTGATCGTGGTTGCTCCAATTACTCTCAATAACCCTCTGGCTAGCCCCGGCTTCATAATGTTTGAAGCATCAACCGCTCCTTCTGCTCCGCCGGCTCCGACCAGCGTATGCAATTCGTCAATAAATAAAATATATTCTCCGCGGCTGTCTTCCACTCCTTTTAGAATTGCCTTTAATCGCTCTTCAAATTCACCCCTGAATTTTGCTCCGGCCAAAACCGAAGCCAAATCTAAAATCAATAGCTGTTTGTTGGCCAAAGAATCAGGAACGTCGCGGTTAGCAATCCGCAACGCCAAACCTTCAACCAACGCGGTTTTTCCAACGCCAGGATCGCCGATTAAAACCGGATTATTTTTGGTTCGGCGCGATAAAACCTGCATAATCCGTCTGATTTCCTGATCCCTGCCGATGACCGGGTCCAGTTTCCCTTCCTGCGCCATTCTGGTTAAATTAATCGTATATTTTTCCAAAGCCTCTTTGGGAACGGAAGGCTTAAATAAATCTTGTGGATTGAAATCGTTGTTGGGCATAACAAGAAAATTTTACATCATTTCCCGAAGTTGTTTCACTCTTTCTGCTAAAGGGGGGTGAGTATTAAACATCCCGGCAAACCAATCACGGGTCCCATGAACTCCTTTGAAGGGGTTAATAATATACAGATGCGCCGTAGCTTTATTGGCGGCTTCCAGAGGTTCGCGGTCTCCGGAAATCTTGACCAAGGCGTTGAGCAATCCTTCCGGCTGACGGGTTAGTTTAACCGCCGAGGCGTCGGCCAACAATTCTCTCCGCCGGCTAATCGACAGCTGAATCAGCTGGGCTACAATCGGCGACAGAATCGCAAATAGTAATCCTAAAACAATAAAAATCGCCCCTGAACCCTTATCGTCTCTGTCTCCCCGACTTCTACTACCCCACCAAGTCGCCCGCATAAACATATCCCCGAGTAAAACCACCATTCCTACCAGGATCGAAACAACCGACATTAATCTAATATCATAATTCTGAACATGCGACATTTCATGAGCGATAACCCCTTCCAATTCAGTTCTGTTTAACTTTGACAGAATGCCGGTAGTGGCGCAAATTACAGCATGTTGAGGATCGCGTCCTGTGGCAAAAGCGTTTGGAGCCGAATCGTCAATCACATATAGTTTCGGCATCGGAACTTGGGCCGCCAAACTCATATTTTCAGCCACAGTGTAAAAAAGAAAATCCTTTTTTCTGTCGGCCGGTCTGGCGCCGGAAATCCCCAGCACGATTTTGTCGCTAAACCAATATCCGGTGAAACTCATCAATCCTGAAATTATCAATGCCGCCCCAATCATCCCAACCCCCCCGATATCCCCAGTTCCTCCCGATCCTCCAAAATACACCGCCATTCCCATTGAAATGAAATAAACGGACACAGCCACAACTACAGCAAAGATTGCTACCACTATTCCACTCTTCCACTTATTGGCGTCAACTTGCTCGTAGACGTTTGTCATATTGATGTCATTGCGAGTCCCGTCAAACGGGACGTGGCAATCTTAAATTAGATTCCCACGCTCGTTTCACTCGCTCGGAATGACTATTACTCCAACTTTATTCCCGGTGTCTTTGTCTCTGTCACAGACACTTTTAGAAACTCTCCACTCTCCGGCATCTCCAATCCTTTTTCTTCTTTCATCCCAAAAATATTTCCAACCATATTTGATGGGAAAGTAACCAACATCTGATTATAGTCAGCTGTCAGATCAATAAGAGTCCTTCTGGAATACATCACTTTGTCGGAGGTGTCTCTTAACTCATCCATTAATCCGGTAACGGTAGTATTCGCCTTAAGCTCAGGATTGCTTTCAACCACAACCTGCAAAGCCGGTATTAATTGGTTTAATTTTCCAGCCGCGGTATTGGCGCTATTGAGGCTTCCGCTTTTAACTGCGTCAACCACTGATTTCCGGGCTTCGGTCAATTTGTCAAAAATTGACTTTTCGTGCTTCAGATACCCTTTAACACTGGCTTCCAAATTAGGAATTAAATCTGCCTGGCGCTTCAGTTGATTTCCGATCTCCTGAATACTGGCCTTAATTCTGGTTTTGATTGTCTGAAACGCGTTGTAAGTCGAGATTACGTAGCCTAAAGCTATTAATGCTATGATTACTAAAACTACAGTTAAGTTCATAAATTATCACCGCCTCTTCGCATTATATGCGACCCGCCAACAATTGCGCCATGAGCCGTGAACGAATAGTTCTGCAAAAGGCAAATGGCAAAATATGGCGGGCATCCATTTAAGGATTAAATTCTTTCTTCACTTCATTATATCCTAAACAATTTATCACATCTTTCTTCTCAAGCCAACCCCTTCTAGCCAAAGAAACGCCAGATGGCATGTATTCCATTTGAGAAAAAGCATGACTATCCGTCCCAATTGTAAATTTCACTCCGAAACCTTTAGCTTTCTGAATTAACTGATCCGGCAAATCCATTCTATGCGGATTACCATTCACCTCCAGCCAAATATTCTTTTTGGCGCAATAATCAAATATCTGATCCCAATCGCAATTGATTCCGTTCCGGTTTAACAGCTGTCTACCGGTCGGATGGCCCAGAATTTTTACTTTAGGATGGGAAAGCGCTTTTAAAATTCTGGCCGTTTGCTTGCTCTCGTCACCAACAAACTGACTGTGAATTGAGACAATGACAAAATCCAAAAGTTCCAATGCCGCGTCCGGAATAGCGATTGATCCATCGCCGGATATATCTATTTCGAGGGATTTAAATAATTTAATTTTCACAACGTTCACACGCGAGGATAAAAATTTATCAATATATTCATTTCTTCGCTTTATAAGGTCAATTATTTGCTTATTATTATGCCGGGAAGTAGACGGATTGTGATCAGATATGGCGATAAATTCGTATCCCATTTTTTCAGCTTCTTTTGTCAAATAAATTAAACCCGAAACCCCCAGATCATGACTGGTTTCAATGTCAAAGTCGGAATGGATATGAAAATCACCTTTAATATCTGATAACCCTATCAGTTCTGGCAACTTACCTTCTTTACTAGCCTCAATCTCCCCCCTGTTTTCCCGCAGCTCCGGCGGAATCCACTCCATCCCAAGAGCTTTATAGAATTCCTCTTCCGTTTTGAAATTTACTAGTTGTTTATCATTGCTCATTACTTTCTTCTCATTACTCATTATCTTTATCCCATGCTCCGACAACGACAACCCTTTCTTCAGGGCCAATTCTCTCAAAGCGATATTATGCTCCTTACTGCCGGTAAAATGCTGCAGCATTGAACCAAAACTTTCAACCGGCTCAATTTTTAAGTCAACTTGCCTTCCGGTACGGTGAACCGCCCGGCAAACTTTGTCCCCGCTCACCAATATTTTTATGAATTCAGGGAATTTAATAAACCAGTCTGTAATTTCCTTTGGATTTGAAGCGGCAACTCCTATATCAATATCTCCGACCAGAGCCATTTGTCTTCTTAAGCTGCCTAATACCTCAATTTTTACAACATCGGGTTGCTTCTTTAGATAATCAATTACTTTATCGGCCAGTTCCCGAGCTACAGGCAAAAGCATTTTGTCTTCTCTGGACTCGGATTCTTTGATTGCTGACAAGATCTTGGCCTGCGAGTCTTCCCCAAATCCCTCAATTTTGGCTATTTTACCGTCCAAAGCAGCCTTCTTAAGTTTTGCAACTGCCATCTTGGACTTTACCAGTCCCAATTCTTTGGAAAGCGCAAAAGCTGTCTTGGGACCGATTCCGCTAACATTTAGCAAAGGGAACATTCCTGCAGGAACTCTTTTTATGATCGGCTCAAAATGTTTTATTCTGCCTGTTTTAAAAAATTCATCCAAATAACCGGAAATGGCTTTGCCGACGCTGGAAACGTCTCCCAAATTCCCATGTTCCCATAAATCGCGGATCTCTGCCGGATAACTTTCGATGGATTTAGCAGCCTCTTGATATGCCCGGATTCTAAACCTGTCTCCTCCGGTTACTTCTAAAACCGCGGCTACCTCAAATAGCATTTGAGCGATTGTTTGATTGTTAGAAATCTCCTGCATAACCATTTTTCCTAACAAAAATGGTATCATAAATAGTAAATTGAAATGGACCCGTAGTGTAGCCTGGTTTAACACGTCTCCCTGTCACGGAGAAGATCGCCGGTTCGAATCCGGTCGGGTCCGCAACCTAAATTTCCCCTCTTGACATTTACCTTCGTATTATTTACTATCCGAAAGTAGTTGGTTTCGATGGCGAAAGTACCTACTTTCATTATGGAACAACAAATTAAATCTTTTTTAAAAAGCATTAGATCTAACGAATCGGTTATTTCTACATTACTTGGAGTAGCCGTTGTTATCACCATTGGAAGTTTATTATTCAACTATTTTAAAAGTAAACCACAAACTGAACTTCCCCAAAATGACGTTGACATTTCCGAAATACAGACAGAAAATTTTGATGACATAAACGCGAAACCTTCTTTAACTTCAGGCAATGTCCATGAAGTTCAAGCCGGTGAAACCCTATGGTCAATTGCCGAAAGATATTTTAAGTCCGGTTATAACTGGGTGGATATCGCTACGGCTAATAAGTTAAAAAATGGCAATTTAATTGAGAAAGGTCAAAAATTAACCATTCCTGAAGTATCTTCTAAAAAGCAAACCATTTCAGTTAAAACGGAAACTAAAAGTGAAATGAAGATTGAAATAAAATCAGCCGATTCTATTATTCAGGCCGAGTCTGAATACGAGATTAAAACTAATGATTCCCTATGGAAAATCGCAGTTTCAATCTATGGAGACGGCTATCAGTGGGTTAAAATCTACCAAGCAAATAAAACTAAAATAGGCCGTAACCCCAATCTTCTCATTTCCGGCGCCAAACTCTGGTTACCAAAATAAATATAGATTTTGGTTATTTTATTTTATCAAGACTGACAATTAAATCTTTCATCGCCGATACGAAATCGGGCAATTGTGAAAATACTCTATTCGCAGATTCCTCGTTATACAGATGTGATGAGTCATTACGGCTTTTAAGAAATTCAAACCAGGGTTGAGGATCACCAATTACTCCTAAATCAGCCGCGACACGAAAGGCTCCTTTTGGGCTATTGGCTTCCATTCTGCCTTTATCTTCGGCAAAATCTTTTAGTGTTTTCCATGTCAACTCGAATACAAATTCAAAACGTTGAATGGCGCCGTCTTTATCCAATTGATTCTTTACTTCTTTCAGCGCCTCTTCCAAACGGGATAACGCGGTTTTCAATTCTACTAACCGGTCAGTATATGTCATAAAGGTATTGTATTCGTTAATGCTTTAGATTTAAAGCTTTCGGCCACACTGGAAAAATCTAGCAGTTCCACGATATAGGGAATATCAGAATCTTCCAAGTCTTGTTGAAGATTGAAAAAAACATCTGAAGGAATTGGTTTATTGCCTAAAATGCCCAAATCTACATCGCTGAATTTGCGATGATTACCGGCAACCCTAGATCCAAACAGAAATGCTTTATATTCAGTACTTGGCAAATGTTTCCGCACGATATCTTTAATCATAGATGTTGTTTTAGAATCGATCACAATTGAATTGTATCACGATGAGCTGCTGACCGTAATTGGCTTGAACCACTTTAGCCTGGATGAATATATCAAACAATATCTATTTGACCCCGATTCGTCGCTTATTACTAAAATAAAAATAGGTCTTCGTTACTACGTTACAACTGACTTAATTTTACAGCTAAACTTGCTAAAAGAATATTTAGGTATTGAAAGCTTTAGGAATTTTCGAAATATCTCAAAACATCAATAGGCACCGGTCTTCCTCTTAACTGTGCGTATTCAACATCAAACCTCAGAGAGGCAATAGTTCTGTCCCTAATACCTTTAAGATTTTCTTGGGTTATACTGGGAAATCTCTCACCGTTTAGTCCAATTTCACCTTGAACAAAAAGCCGTTTCGTAAAGTAATCACTTAGCTCTTCGTCGCTAAAAATATCAATATGAGGTAAATTGTCGGGCATATCTGGAGGTGTGCCCATAAAATCTTTTTTTGTACGAGCTAATGGCGCTAATCTTTCCATAGTTATTTGATATCTTTTATGCTAGTTAATGTAACTTTCTGCACATTTCTGTCACTTTATGAGCGGGTGAGGAGAATCGGACTCCCGTCTCATCCTTGGGAAGGACGCATTCTGCCATTGAACCACACCCGCGAGCTTGTAAGATTATATTACAACCAAAACCAAGTGTCGCGGAAAATTATTTTGCTCGTTGTTTCGATTTTGCCCCTGCTTAACACCTCAATTGTCAGCGGAAAGCTGTGAATGCCTGATTGTTTTTGAAAAGTAACAAAAATCGGGGAAAAATATTTGTTAGCAGGAGTCAACCGATATTCAAAATCAGCGGTTTGTTCAGCGCCGGGGAAAATGTTTATCCATTCCTCCATCACTTCATCATTAATGAATAACCTGACATTAGCCAAATATCTCCCGCCCCACTTTTTGTTTTGGTCATTGTCCTGATTGAAAAAAGTAACCTTCAACCTATGATTTATAGCTTGGCCGCCCTTATCCACTTCCAATTTTACTTTTCTGATAACACAACAGTTGGATTTATTAGATGCAAGATTTGCCTCAACAATTTCAATCCTCGCCGGAGTGCAAAAAGGTATTAACCTTGGGCAGAGGGATTTTTTTAGACTTCCGTCCCATCTCAAATCAGAAAAGATATTCTGTATTTCGAAATTAACGGAATAAAGCTGAACGTCCTTATCTTTAAATAAACCGCTTAAAGTAGTTACTAATTTAACTTTATTGACTATAGATAATTTAGTGAATTCATTAACCAATTCTTTGGACAAATCATAAATAAACTCTTTTTTCTGCTTGGATCCAGGGAAAAAACCGAATTGGGAATGTTGTTGGGTAATATCCCACAAAGTATTTGCCGAAATATTAAGATCATAATCACTAAGATAAAGATCATGCGGCAACATCTTAAAAATAGTTTGGATAGCCGATAGATTGACGGCAACTAAGATATCTTGAGATTCAATGCCGGCTTGTTCCAAAAACCAAAGAATTGTTTTGGCCGACTGGGGAAAATCCGGATCCCAATTAGCGTCTCTTAGCCTCCATGAACCGAGTTGGAAGGCCGTTTGGATGGCTTCGGGCGGGGTAACGTAGTTAGGAACATGACCGTCGGCATCATAAATATCGTAAGTTTGAAAATTTTTGATTCTGAATTTATCAAAAGTAAAAGTGGTATAAGATCCCATAAATCCGCCGGTGGGGCGCAATTCATTGTTGTTTTGCAGTAAAACCAAAACTTTGGTAGGCCGATAGACGCCAAAAATCCGGGGCAGATTAAACAACATTTTAAAAATCAAAGAGTTGAAGAATAAAAATGAAATAAAAATATCAACTGACAATCCGCAAATTAATCTCCGGTGGTTGGAATAACCCATATTGAGCTCTATAATAATACAATTGCCAAGATAGCTCAGTTGGTAGAGCACCGCTTTCGTAAAGCGGGGGTCGTGGGTCCGATTCCCACTCTTGGCTCAAATCCACGATAAACAACAAATAAACGCCGGTGCGCATCTCTGACTGGACCAGATTCTGCTCCGCAGGACGATTCCGACAGGGGGCTCTAAATTGGTATACTAATTAATATGAGATTTAATAGACGTAAACCCCGTTCGCGCTTGGCAGAAATTGAAAGAAAAAAAACTTCGCGGGCAGTATTTCTATCCTTAATCATAATTTTAGCCATCGGATTTATAGCCATAAAATTCGGTTTAGAGTTACTGGTAAAAATGGCCATTTTTCTGTCTCCTAAAAATCAGCCTGCGGAACAAACGCAAAAGCTACTTTTGCCGGCTCCGGTTATCAATTCAACTCCTACTGCCACTAACAGCGCTCAAATTAAAATTAGCGGCTATGCCAATTCAATGGCCAAAGTAATTTTTATAATAAACGGTGAGACAAGCAATTCGTCAGCGGCCGATACTGAAGGATATTTCGAATCCGGAATTAATCTGGAAAAAGGCGATAATTTTATATCGGTTAAATATACCGATACGGCTGGAAACGATAGCCGTGAATCACAATCAATCACCATTGCCCGGGATGACGAATCCCCAACGCTGACGATAGATTCTCCATCAGGCGGAACAGTTTTTCACGGCCAAGACCAAAAAACTATAGAAATTAAAGGTAAAACTGAATCTGAAGCCTCATTAACAATTAACAATAGATATGTCTCCGTCAAATCTGATGGTTCATTTTCGTATAAACTCGGACTTCAGGAAAGCGACAACCAGATTTCAGTTATCTCCAAAGATAAAGCCGGGAATCTAACCGATAAGAAAATCATTCTTCGCTGGCAGCCTTAATCAAAGCCAACAATCCCAAAATCGGCGGATAAAAAATGGTGTTGTTAAAAATCGCGTGAACCCCAACCATCATCAAAATTCCCATCCACAATTTATTTTTCTTCATCTCCCCTATCCCCCTTATCCCCCCTATTACCCCTAATCCCCCTATCCCAATTGTCCCCACCGTTGCCAAAAGTAAAATCCAACTGCTGCTCGGAGCGTTTTCACTATGATTTTTTCCTTCTTGTACATTTTTGTACTTTATTGTACTTTCTTGTACTTTTCCCCCGTAATTATTAAACCCCACTCCCAACCACGGATGTTCCCGCCAAACATTTATTCCTTCCCTCCAACTCTCGACTCTCTGCTCAATCGAACTTGTTCTCAATAAATTAATTCCTTCCCCACCGGGCTTTGGCGCCGCCAGCCATATTCCCATTATTCCAATTATCCCTAATATCCCTAATATCCCCAATTTCCCTAATTTATTTCTATGCCCCCTACTAACAACCAACAACCAACAACTAACAACCACCGTAGCCACCCAACTCGCCCTAGAATAAGTCAGCGCCAATCCGCCAAAAGACAATGCCAATAGGATTTTCTCCCATTTGTCTATTTGTCTATTTGCATATTTGTATATTAAATATATTCCCATAATTCCCAGCATCACCCCCAAATAATTCGGATCCAAAACCGTTCCGATCATCCGGTAATAATGCTCGTCCCATCCGAATTTAAGCAAAAATCTGATGTCCGGCAAAAGCAAATACTGGGCCCAAGCCAAAATTACAAAGATCCAAAAAGCCGGGATTATAAATTTTTTAACCGGAGCCAATAGTTTTTCGGCATTAACAATCACCCATAAATAGCCGAGGAATCTAAAAAGATATAATCCGCCCGGAATCGATTGCTCCCAAGAAAACAATCTTAACCCCAATGCCCACGAAGCAGTAAAAATGATTGTTATATATAAAACACCCTTTTGTTTATTAGCGAAGTTGGCAAATTTGCGAAGTAAGCTAGCTGCCGCCCGAGGCCACCCCGAGCGAAAGCGAGCGGGCTTGCCCCGAGTTATACGAGGGGTGACAGCGAACAAGCAAATTTTTGCCAACTCGCTAATAGCTACCACCCCCACCGCCACATCCAACATTGTCACCGGCAACCAACCCGGCAAACGAAAAATTTGCCCCGCCACCCAGCCAATTAGAAATAACCACCCGAATATTTTCAACATATTCATTTTTGTACTTTTTTGTACTTTCTTTTACCTTCTTGTACTTTATCTAGTATTTTCACTCTCACCAAAAATGAATGTCCGCTCATCATCCCGGCATGAATAAACCCCTCCATCCCATCCAAAAACCCCAAACGGAAAATATAATTTTGGACAAACTTCCCAACCGGAAACAAAACCATCTCAATTACAATCCCTAATCTCCCTAATTTCCCTAATTTCCCTATTCCCCCTAATCTCCACTTTGCCTCCATCTCCGAGTATCTGTCCAACTTCTCCGCCATCTCTTCAACCGAATCATGAGAATAATGCTTAAGAAGATTTCTTAATTCACCCGTTGTCCCTTTAATTTTCCAAACCTCATGCACCGGCCTCTCCCACCGGCCAGCACCTTTCTTTGCCAACCGCAATAATTTGACATTAGACGTCTCCCCATATTTTAACCACTTCCCCAAGAACCTGTCCCGCCTTTTCAAATATATTCCGCTGATATTATAATTATTATAATTTTTATTTATGAAATTATTAATTTCTTCTTTTAACTTTTGACTGACTTCTTCGTCCGAGTCCACAAACAACACCCACTCGCCTTTAGCCTGATTCAAAGCCCTATTCCTAACTTCACTAAAATCAGAAACCGGAAACTTTTCCTTCACCACGATTACTTCACCGGCAAACCGGACAGATTCCACTGCCTTCTTGAGTTTTACGCCATCATCTTTGGCCAAAATTATTACAGTTAATCCCATATTTCCCAAATCCCCCTTATCTCCCCAACTCTTTTCCTAACTTCACAAAAATTTTATTTAACTTCATCGCCAAAAACAACGCCATCCCTCCGATTCCGTCTCCCCATTTCCTATAATAATTCCGGGCGTCTCCGGCGTAAATATCATATACGTCATCCCATTTCATTTTGTCGGTGCTTTTTCTGGTTGAATGGCCCAGCTTAAACTCGCCCAGGTGCCAAACCTCAAATTCCGCCGCCAAAATCCGCCGGCATAGATCAACATCGGTGTAATAAAGTTTAAGTTTTTCATCAAAACCGCCTATTTGATCCAAAACGATTTTTCTGACCATCATTGCCGCCCCGCTAACCACCTCCGTCTTCCAATTCTTCCTACGATCATTGTTTACTTGTCTATACTTCATCATCTCGACAAATATTCCCCCAATCTCTTCGGACGAACCCGTATTTTTTCTCTGAAAAAATTCGCCGGTGCGTCCGAACCTCGAAGTCGTGCTCTTCGGCTGCGTGGACGAAGACCACGAGACGAAGGAAACGTACTTTGGGGCCCACCGACTCAACCCCGTCAACTCCACCCCATCCACCCACCATTTTGGTAAAAGCGATCCTGTCGGCGCGATTTTCCCATCGTCATAAACCTGCCTTGACTCACTCACTCCAACTTCAGGATGTTTATCCATCCACCGAACCATTTTTGCCAAAGAGTTTTCGGTCAAATAGCAATCCGGATTTAAAAACAAAATATACCTTCCTCTGGCCTTTGCTAAAGCTAAATTATTTCCGCCAGAATACCAACTGTTATTCACCGAATTATCAATCACAATAATTTCATAACTTACTCCTTTTATAAATTTCTTGACCGACTCAAGACAACGCTTCAATTCTTTATCAACCCTATAATTAACAATGCAAATAGATAAATCCATGATAAAAATGTTTTAATCCGTTGATACGCTAATGCGTTAATGAATTCATGAATCCATTAATCCATTAACCATTTCTATTAACTTCTCAGCCCTATCCTCAAACGTATGTTCCTCCATCACCCTTTTTTTCCCTTTCTTTACCATTTCTTCTCTTCTTTTGTCATCCTTTAAAAATTCATTTATCAATCCCGCCGCTTCTTCCGCGTCTTTATATACCAGCATCTCTTTTCCCGGGGTCAACCACTCATTTCTTCCGTAACTGCCCAGTTCCAACGCCCCAAACGCCGGAATTTCAAACATTCTTAAATTAGCTCCTTCCGCCATTTCCGGCCTGATCGGATTTAAAACAATTTTAGCCCGGCTCATCAATCCGGCGTATTCCTTTTCCCACACAAATTCTTTTACCACAAAACTAATCGATTCCGGCAGCAGTTTTTTCAAACTACCAAAAAATTCTTTCCTCTCCGGCGTCAAAGTCCCGACAAATAGTACGTCTATATCTTTTAAGGCCGGGCCTTTATTGAAATGCAATTCCGGATCCATCGCCGAGATCGGCAGAATAACTGCTTTTTTAGCTCCCAATTCCATCCATTCATCCGCCTGCCTTTCATCATTCACTGCCGTAAAATCCGCCAATTTTGCCATGGATCTTTCCCGCGGATTGCCGTCTGAAACCGGCGACACTCCTGATAATACTACCAACGGCGCTTTAATCAGCCATTTAATTAATCGGATTGTCCACGGCAGCAGCACATCCGCCCCCAGCGAATAAATAATCAATTTGTCTATTTGTCTATTTGACGATTTGTCTATTTGTCTATTTATCTTTACTACTTCTACTACCACCTTAAAATTCCACCACACCCTATCTACCCATCCCAATCTAATCCTATCCTCCGGCGTATACCTCACAACTTCTACTTCCGCCCCAACTTTTTCCAACGCCCTCACCCAACTTGCCTGCATCTGCCATTTTGGCAGCGGATTTCCTGGGGTTAATAACGGATGCACTGGAGATAGAAAAAGCAATCTCACGCCCCTGATCTCCCTAATCTCCCTAATTCCCACAAATAATACGGCACTACCGCCGCCCCGCTGACCACCGCCGCCCAAGCTATTCCGTTTATTCCGAATTTAGTCAAAAATAACAATCCCAGAATAAGGGTAACGACTTTTATTAAATTACCCATGGTGGCGACTTTAGGCCGGCCTGTGGCTAAAAACACCGGCTGAATTCCTGATTCAACCGACCTGATCACTCCAAACACCGCCAATATTCTGATCAGCGGCACCGCTTCCAACCACTTGTTTCCCAGTAAAATTAAAACTACTTCTCTTGGCCACATCCATAAAATTACTCCCCCTATCACCCCTATCCCCCCAATTACCCCGATACTTCCTGTAAAAATTTTCCAAAACTTTTGTTTCTCGTCTTTTAATTTTGACATCACCGGAAAAGATACTTGATTGACCGATCCGGAAATTTCAGTCACCGGCAATGTTGAAATTTTATAAGCCGCCTGATATATCCCCAATGTTTTCATTCCGAAAGCTTTTCCGGCCACAAAATCGTCTAGTTCCGAGGAAAACCAATATCCAATCCCTGACAAAGTTACCCATTTTCCGTAGTTCATAATTTCCGCTAGATATTTCCGGCTAAAAGACAACCGTGGCCTGACTTTAAAGTATATAAATGAAAGAATTACTTCAGCGGCTCCGGCAACTATCATAGCCATAGCGAAAGCAGTGGCTGACTTTAAAAAGACAGCGGAAATTAGGGCCGTTAATCCGTCAATTATTAAAAGGCTTAACCGGAATATGGCTTCTTTCTCAAACTGCAATTCTTTAACAAATTCTACCGTCATCGGGTTAATAAATCCTTTAATTAACGGCACCAGGGCCAAAAGCAGAATTAATTTAATTAAATTATTGTCGGAGAAAAACATTGATACCGGCCGGGCTGATAATGCGATCAGAATCGAAATAATCATTCCTCTGACTATAGCCACCGTCCAGGCCGGATTAACCAATTTCTCGACTTTTTTATCCGAATAAATTAAAGCTTGATTGACTCCGGTTTCGGTCAATACCTCAAATAATGACAAGCCCAGGGCCGCCGCCCCGAATTGGCCGAAATCTAAAGGGGTTAGAATTCTGGCCAAAATTACGGTTTTGACGATTGTTATTCCGCGGCCGGCAATCCGTAAAAAAGTCATCCATCCGAAACCAGTGACCGCAATTTCTTTATAACCCACCCATCAATTATACCGATTACCGTTCCATAAACCACCGCCGCATCAGCCTCCAGTCTGACTACAATCATCCGCAGGGCTTGCAAGGCCAGGCCTTGCCTAAGTAAGGCCTGGCCTTTATTGAGCCCCGCAATAATCAAATACCCCGGAATAAGCCACGGCCACATCGCCATTACCATCCATCTGGCTACAACCGACAAATTCCGGATAATATGCGGCCAATATCCGGCCTCGAAATTCCCCCGGGTATGTTTAACAATATCTTTTATAAAGGCGGATAAAGTTTCCGGCACCGGCCAATCAACCAAGGCGTCTGGCTCAAAAATAATATTAACTTCCGGATTTCTATAGAGATTATCGGCAAATTTCAAATCCTCTCCGCCGGATACCGGCTCTTCCGGATACCCTCCGACTAATTTCCAAGCCGATTTTGTGAACGCGATCGACCGGCTGGCCGGTAGGAAGGCCTGGCCTTTATTGAGTCTCGTCGGAACCAAATACGGGACAAAACTTTTTTGCCATTCCGTCTCCGCCACCGCCCGATACCACCCTGCAACGACTTGTACATTCTTGTACCTTCTTGTACCTTTTTGTACCTTTGCAGCTAACCTCTCCACCCAATCTCTTCTCGGCCTGCACCCAACATCCGTCACCGCAATCAACTCATTTCTTGCCTTTTTAATCCCAATATTCCTTCCCCTGCCGCGAGTACAATTACCGTAATCCTCCGACCTGACAATAATTATCTCGTCCGGCTTTACCGTTTGCTTACCTAAATCTTTAAGCAGCAATCGCGCTCCATGCTCATCACTTTTCCCCGTCACCACCACGCTAACCTTAATTTTATTCATTATCATAATTACAATTATTTCAATTAATCAATTAATTGAAATCTTCCATAATGACTCATATTCATCCGCCAGTTTTTCCGCCGTTTGTCTTGTAGCCCAACGATTGGCATTTTTTAAGGCCTGGCCTTGCTGCTGTGGCGAGGCCAGGCCTTTATTCAATCCTCTAATTATTTTTATCAATTCCTCCACATTCTTTACCACTTTAATATATTTCCTCAACGGATGACAATTTAAATAATCCTCTTTCAACGGATTATTCGCAATCGCGATAATCGGTTTTCCCATTGCCGCCGCTTCCAACATTGATATATACGAGCTGGTAATCACCACGTCCGCGGCAACCAAATATTTCTGCGGATCTTTTACCATTCCGGTCACTCTCCCAAACTTCTCTGCTTGTTTCCTATAACTTCCATCCCCGATAAAGACAAATCGTGGAGAATCACGTTGTAATTTGTCTATTTGTCTATTTGTATATTTGTCTATTTGTCTGTTTATCAGTTTATCCATCGCTTCCATCACCGTCTCAATCCCATTCACCTCTTCCAGTCTTCCCAAGAAAACGATTTTTCTTAAGGCCTGGCCTTTCGCCAGCCGGAAGGCCAGGCCTTTATTGACTTTCAAGTTTACCGCTCCCCACACCACTCTATCCGTTTCTACCCCATACCACTTTTTAAAAAAACTCCCCACTCCGATCGTCCCGTTACTCAACCACGTTGCCAGCTTCTTTTGCCACACCGCCGACCGGCTCGGCGGATAAACCCCTTCCCACCCGTGAAAAGTGATGCCTGCAAAGGCCTGGCCTTGCTGCCGTAGCAAGGCCAGGCCTTTATTGACTACCGCAAACGGAAAATACCACCAAAACACGTCATGGACATGAATCACCTCCGCCCAGTTAAATAAACCTCTATTCTTCCAAAGTTTCACCCAAGCCTCAATTTTCCCAAACCTCTTCGGACGATCCCGATATTTTGGAGCCAGCGATAAAATATCGCTGGAGCGTCCGAACCCCGAAACTGCGCTCTTCGGGAGCGCGAGGCTGGAAGCCTCCGGACCGAAGTAAGCATGGTTTGGGGCACGCCGATCCTCCAAACTCAATTCTTTTACTTTATGCCCCCTCTTCTCCAACTCCTCCGTCAAAATCCTAACATGCCCCTCCACTCCTCCTAAATTAGTTTTGGAATCCCTCGGCGTCAAAAACAAAATATTCATATTATTTCTTAATTGCCACCACAATCCCATCCGAATACCCAATCATCTTTCCAAATAAATCATCTATCACTGTAAAACAGTCTGACAAATAACTTTTCAGGAACTTTACAATAAATCCGACTTTAGGAAATACAAATAGACTATTTCTAATAATTCCTTCTGTCTCAATGTAACTTTTGACCACAAAACCAGCCATATTTAATTTAGTAATAATTTCATTCTTATCGTATCGTCGTAAATGCCCCACCTCTTTGTCAAATTTAGAAACTAAACCAAGCTTAACGAGAGGAGCATTTTTTAACGGAGTAGAAAGTATTAATATTCCTCCTTTCCGCAAGTTATTATGAATTTTCAACAATACTTTCTTATCATCAAAACAATGTTCGAGAACCTCTAAACATAAAACTAAATCGAAAGGGCCGCTATATTTAAATTCTTCAAGTCGACTCTGAAAAACCTGCAAATTATTTTCTAATTTTAAAAACCTCAGCGACTCTTTTGCAATTTCTGTAGCTGTTTTTGAAATTTCAACTGCAACAATCTTATATCCCAAACTAGCTAAATAAAAACTTAACGTACCCGCACCAGCTCCTATGTCTAAAATTCTTTTAGGGTTGATCTTTTGAATAGTTGGGAGAACAAAACGAAAGAAATTGATATAAGCAAAATTATGCCGACTAATCAAGCCTCTTTGAACAGAAGTTTGTACGTAATCCCGATGGTATTTTTCATATCCACTTGACATCCTAACTATTACTATGATTAACTGTGGAAAGTGAAATTCTCACACATCTTCTTGTTAATCTTCGCTACGCTAATAACTATTGTAACTTATCAACCAAAATCCGTTTACGCATCAACAGTTTATTTCAGCGACGACTTCGAAGACGGAGATATCTCCGATTGGGTACCAACTAACAATTCTTGCGATTCTACATGGAAAATTCAAAATCGGGGTGGAAGCAATAAACTTGGAATCGTAATTAATTTAAACTGTTTTACGGAAATCGCACCAGCAACATGGAACCAAAGTGTAACGGACTACAAATTAACAACAGACATGGAATTTGTTTCAGGAACCGACAAAAATCTCGCCTTTAGATTTACTGACCATTCTTCTTGGTACGATATCCATTTTGTAACGAACGACACTTCAAAATCAACAGAAATAGTTTTACAAAGGGTCTTTAACACCGATAAATACTCGAACAGAGTGACTGTCCAAAATATGTACAATGGAAATACATACAATATTGGTATAGAAATTTTGGGTGAACACATAAAAATTTTTGTTGATAACAATCTAGTTTTAGATTATCCTGATGCTGGTGCCAGATTCCCCACAGGGGGTATAGCCTTACAAGCAAGCGCCGGTGGCGATCCCCACTCCGAAGTCTATTTTGACAACGTCGTTGTCAGCTCCATTGACGCGGAACCGACACCGACTGCAACGCCGGTGTCCCCAACACCAACTCCCACTCCCGCCTTTGAACCAATCGTAGTAATTCCCGGCATGCTGGGCAGCTGGTGCAAAGACGCAATTACTAACGGCACGGATTGCCCGTCAAGTTGGATCGCCCTCCCCGAACCATTAAATCCTTATGACTCATTGATCTCATCAGTTATCAACGCCCCCGACATCCCCGACAGCGATGTTTTCGTCTGGTACTACGACTGGCGAAAACCAATAACCGATTTAGCCTCACAGCTTAATACATATATAAATAGTACAGCTCTATCCGGCAAACCCGCGGGCACGAAAGTTAAGCTGGTCGGCCACAGCTACGGCGGCTTGGTAGCTTCAAAATACTTAGAGGACAATTCGGCTAAAGTTGGGAAGCTAATCACCGTCGGTTCGCCGCATAAAGGCGCGGCCATGGCCTACGGAGCCTGGGAAGGCGGTGAAATCTGGGATTTTCCGGTCTGGCAAAGAATTCCCTTGCAAATATTGCTAAACGCCAGAGCCGGATTATTCCAAACTTCCAAAGACACGATCAGAAATGATTTTAAATCCGTCAAAGAAATTTTGCCCACGTTTGATTATCTGACAAATCAATCAAATCAAACTATTTCCGAATCGACGATGTCCCAACGCAACTCCCAATTGCCAAACCAATATTCCGGACTTACATCCATAAAATCGCTGTTGGCCACCATTACCGGATTGGAAAATTCATCTTCCGATACGCTTTTGTCAATAAAAACCACGCCAAGAAATTGGATGGAAAAAGCTTTGGGTTTATGGGAAGACGGCAAACCGACCCAATTTATAAGATCGGCAGAAGGCGATTTAACCGTTCTGCGGTCAAGCGGCAGATATGACGAAGCTTCTTCAAAACCTGAAATTACCGCCGATCACGAGGGCTTGATTTCCGGAACAGCCGGAATTAATCAGATTCTACAATCCTTGGGCTCGTCCGCTACCGCCGCGATTACTTCAAACAATCCGGACGGCAATAGCGGTTTAGCTGTATTTTTCCTGCGGTCTCCGGCCGCTATTTCAGTCAACTTTAACGGCACAAATTATTCCGACTCTGACAATGACGGCTTGATAGCGATTGAAAATGTCGTCAGCGGCCAAGCGGCCGTCACTCTGACCGGGACCGGAAACGGGGCTTATCATTTGGACGTTTTACAGTTTCATCCCAACGGCGATACTGCGTATACGTACGCCGGGACGATTACCGCAGGCAGCGTCCAAACCCTGAATTTCAATCTCAATCCCGCCAATCCCGATAATTTAACTCCGGCCGAAGATATAACCGGAGAAATTTATCTCTCGCAAGCCATTAATTTGGCCACCGAAACAAACGACAAAATTACCGCCTCTTCCGGCCGGGCCAGAGCTAAAAATCTTTTATCTATTCAAAATCAAGACATCAAAAGAATAATCCAATCAGCTAAGCAAAATATTGCTAATCCTGCTAATTCTCTTAAATATATTCAGGAAGCGATATTAAAACTGCACCGCCTGCGCCGGGATATCAATACCGGAGAAAATGCTTCCCAATTGTCATCTACTGACGCCACAAAAATCAGAAAATTGACAGAGGATTCAGTCGAAAGACTACAGTCCGCTTTTAAAATTGTATCAATTAGAGCTTCAAAAAATTATTCAGCCAGACAGATTTCTGATTTGTCCAATATTGCCTCCAAGGCCCAAACTAAAACTGACCTAAAAGCTTCGACTGCAACTAAAGGTTTGGTAGTAGCTGCTCCAGCTGCGCTTGCCGGACAAAATGATATTCTGGAAGCCAGTGACTCTGACACTCCAAACCAAGCCGCTTATATCAATTACGTTTCTTCCCGTCTTTACTTCGAAGAAGCCATGGAGATAATGCGCTAGCTCAACGCTAGCCAAATCCCCATTCCCGCCAGCAGCAATCCCATCGCCAATTTCATCCATTTTTCGGCCTTGTGCTCCCATTCTTTCATGGAAGTCAGGTTATATCCAAACAAAATCAATCCCAAAATGATAATCAGCGGCAGGACAAACAAAAAATTGTAATACAGGAAATAAGCCACGACTCCGATTAAAGGCAAACCTGACTGGGCTAAAATGTTGGCCGTACCAACATAAAGCGGCAATGAACAAGGAGTTTCTAAAAGAGTTACCAGAAAAGCCAAAAGAATTGTGGCCGGAAGCGAGGCTTTTTGAATTAATCCCTGCAACTTATCTTTCGCCATGACCGGAATCCGCAAATGAATCGGGCTATCCGGCCAAAACACATCTTTTAATTGAACTAACCCTGCCAGTATCATCAAACTGCCGAAAATTTTATTCAGGATTGATTTTGTGGCCCACAAATTAATTTGGGAGACAAATTTATAAAATCCTAATCCGATAATTAAATAAGTTAAGAAAACAGTCAGAATATAGGCCAACCCAATAATCAATAATTGCTTTTTTTCTTTACGGTGAAAAACAACAAGATATCCAAGAAGCATAATCATCATCCCGATGGCGCAGGGGTTAATTCCATCGGATAATCCGGCCAAAGTTACCAGCGGAAAACTCACCAATCCGCCTTTTCCTTCCAAATAACACGCAATCCTAGTGCAAGTTTCCATAAAGTAAAATTATAACCGATTTTATAAACTAACAAATAACGAAATATTTTATTCCGGACTGCCGATCGGCACTCTGGAATAACAATTATCTATCTCTCCAAAAATTCAAAAACTATTGGAATTTCTTCTTTACTGGCGAGACTCGCGTCAGGATCGTTTTTAATAAACTCCAAAACTTTCTCTTTAGTGAAGAATTTTATCTGCTGTATCTCTTTTTTAGGGAACTTAAAAGGGCCATTGTGAATAGCAACATAAAGGCTGGTCATTTCTGTTTGATCTATATCTCTGTCAATAAATTTAGATACAAGTTTGCAATCAGCCTTAACCCCAAGTTCTTCTTTCAGCTCCCTGTAAGCAGTAGTTTCGGAATCAGACCCTTTTTTGACGTGGCCTGCGCAAGAAATATCCCACTGCCCCGGAGCCTTGTCTTTTGTCAGGCTTCTTTGCTGGAGAAGAATTTCCCCCTTGTCATTTAATATCCAAATATGAACCGCTCTATGAATTAATTTTGGATTTTGGTGGACTTCGCCCCTAGTCGCTTCTCCAACAACTTCATCGTTCTCATTAACAACGTCAAAAATCTCATTTTGCGAATCGGTTGTAAAATTAGCCATAATGCTGTGGATCGTGTAGGATTTGAACCTACGGCCCCTGCAATGTGAATGCAGTGCTCTACCCCTGAGCTAACGATCCCTTCCCCTAACCTGTTAATTCTATCATTGCTAATCTGTTAGGTAATTATTTATAATGAAACAATATGAAAAAAATATTAGCCGGGTTTTTGGATGTCATTGAGTTTTTCGTTTCCAGCTCGGCCATAGCCATTTTGATTTATCTATTCGTCACCCAGCCTCATCAGGTAAACGGCAGTTCCATGTATCCTAACCTTCACGACGGAGAATTTTTACTCACCGACAAACTGACATATAAACTTCGTAATCCCCAAAGGGGCGACATCGTAATTTTTGCCGCCCCGGCTCAAGCCCGTTGTCCTGCCGGCTTAAATTGCGATTTTATTAAAAGGATTATCGGTCTTCCGGGAGAAAAAATCAAAGTTGAAAAAGGCCAAATATTTATCAACGGAAATAAAATGACCGAACCTTATGAAAATCTGGTTAAAGGCACCGGCGGCGGATTTTCCGGCACCAGCTTTTTGGTTGAAGGAGAAGAAAAAACAATTCCTGAAGACCAATATGTAGTCATGGGAGATAACCGTCCCGGATCCAGCGATTCCCGAGATTGGGGAACAATTAAGAAAAATGCGATCGTCGGCAAAGCTTGGCTAAGATATTGGCCGCCGAATGCGGCCGGAGTTTTGGCTTTTGATAAAGCCAAAATAGAAAATTAGGCTGAAACGCCGTTTACTATTTTTTGCAAGGTTGACTCTGTTTCTTCCGGAGTCCCTTTTAAAACAATTACCAACTTGGTTTCCGCTCTTGATCTGGTCAATTTAACTTTAGTTTTAGCCAAAGTTTTGGCCAAAACCATATGTAGATTTTTTTCCATCATATCTATCTGATCCGAAACAATAAACTGCTGATTCAGATTTCTGGCCCTGTGGACGCCAATTTTTTCTTTGACTCTTCTGGCCAAATCTTCCGCCCGCCTGACGTTAGCCGATTCTTTCAATAATATCTTGTAGACTTCAATCATTTCCTTAACGTCAGGAATCCCCAGCAGTGCTCTGGCGTGGCCCTCTGTAATTAATCCGGAAATGAGCCCGTCTTTAACGGCATCCGGCAGGATTAATAACCGCATCGTATTGGAAACAAAAGAAGATGATTTGCTGATTCTTCTGCCAATATCCGCAACGCTTAATGAGAAATCGTTCATTAACTTCTCGAATGCCTTAGCCCTTTCTAACGGGTTTAGATCAATCCTTTGAACATTTTCAACCAACGCCATTTCCAGCATTCCGGTCGGACTGGTTTCTTTAATAATCACCGGAACTGTTGCCAATCCTGCTATTTTAGCCGCACGCCATCGACGCTCACCGGCTACGATCTGATAACCGGCAGGTGTGTGAGCGACAACCAAAGGTTCTAAAATTCCATGTTCTCTAATAGAAGAAGCAAGTTCTTGAATGTCATCTCCCGAAATGGCTCCTCTCGGCTGAAGAGGGTTAGGCTGAAGATGATCAATTGACAATTCAGTCACCTGACGGTGAGCTGGTATCATAACGACTCCTCCGTAGTAACAGCTACTAAGGATTTTCCCTTTTTTGTCAAAAACTCAACTTTTCCTGAAGCTTTTGCGAACAAAGTGTAATCCCCTCCGGACGATACATTTTTCCCGGGATGAACGGTCATTCCCCTCTGCCGCAGAATTATTTGGCCGTTGGAAATTTTTTCCCCGCCGAATTTTTTAACCCCGAGCCTTTTCCCTGCTCTTTGCTTATGCTGCCTAGTTTTTCCACCAGCTTTTGTGTGTGCCAAATTACTCCTTTACATCAATATTTTCTATTAAAACTCTGGTTAATTGATCCCGATGACCCTTTACTTTACGGTAACGTGATTTTGCTTTATATGTTGCCACTCTAATTTTATCACCCAAAATCTGGCCGACTACTTTCCCTTTCACCTTTGCCCCCTTAACCACCGGCTGACCGACTATCACCTTATCTTCATCCTTTATCAACAGCACTGAATCAAAAACAATTTCATCATCCTTAACTTTATCCAGATGAAAAATATCGATCCCCTGGCCTTTAGATACCTGATACTGAATTCCTCCAGCTTTGATTATGGCGTATTTCACCTGCTAAATATAGCTTAAAACCGTGCAAATTTCAACCCCAACTTCCAAGATCATGATTGTTCATCACTGAAAAGGCTAAAGCAAAGGTAATTGCCGACGATAATAATGAACTTCCACCATAGGATAATAAGGGCAAAGTCACTCCAGTCACAGGCATTATTCCTAAATTCATGGATATGTTAACCGCAGTTTGGAAAAATAACCAAACTCCGATTCCTGAAAGAATCAACCTTTCTTCTTGCTTACGGGATTTAATCGCTCCCCAAAAACACACTCCAACAATTACCGAATATAGGCTAATTACCGTTACTCCGCCTGCTAACCCCAATTCCTCAACCAAATTAGCAAATATAAAATCTGTTTGACGTTCCGGCAAAAACCGCAATTTTCCCTGTGTTCCGTATCCCAATCCCCGCCCGAATATTCCTCCGGAACCAACTGCTATCGTAGATTGAATTACGTGATAGCCGGTTCCTAAAGGATCTGCATATGGATCAATAAACGACTCCAGTCTGTGCAACTGATAGCCTCTTAGCCCAAATTTAGATAACGGTAATAAAGCAACAGCAATAACCATTAACCAAAAGATTAAACGCTTTGGCGGTAACGAAGATATAAAAATCCATCCCCCTATTGCCAATAATACCAAAGCCGACCCCAGATCAGGTTGAATCAACACTAAGGCAAACGGAGTCAATGCTGTAATAATATATTTAATCAATAGTTTAACTTGTTTTTGAGTGTTACCCGGCCAACCGTTTTCAACTAACTTGATTGTTGCCAAAAGTAAAACTGGTTTGGCCAATTCACTGGCTTGAAGCTGGAATCCTCCTATCTTCAACCATCTGGAGGATCCTCTGGAGGTTTTTCCAAGAATTAACGTTAAAATCAATAAAATCAAAACTCCGATATACGCCAGCCAAGCCAAGGGTAAAATATTATTAATTCCTAAACGGAGAATAACCCATCCCGCCAAAAGCGAAAAGACTGCTGATAGAACTTGAGGCAACACTTTTTCAGGGGCAATACTTAAAAACATCATTAATCCAAATGCTAAAAGCATGAACCCCGAAAGAGAAATGAATATTACTCCTCTCATGTCAACCGCGGTTTCTCCCCAAATTCAATTCTAATAGCCAATGTAGCCTTTTTAATTTGATCTTCAAGCTCTTTAGGCCATTCCGGCAGCTCAACTGAAATTTTATCGTTCAAGCCGACTCCTTTTTCCTTACGCATCTTTTGAATCATCCGGATTATCTCTCTGGCTTTTCCTTTAGCTTTAAGTTCCGGAGTCAATTGAATATCAAGTTTAACCATTGATTCCTGCAATTTGCCATTTTCAAAAATTACTTTTTCAACATTTAATTCATCTGCTATCAAACTAATCAACTCTCGATCAAGTTTAGCGTTAACCGCCGGGCCGCTTAAGGCAACTGAAGCAAGCGGTTGACGCAAAGGGATATTCAATAATTTTCTCTGAGCATGCCCCAACCCGGCTATTTCCCTAACCAGCGTCATCTGCTTCAGTAATTCTGAATTCTGAATTCTGAATTCTGAATTCTGTACCTTAGGCCATTCTGCCAAATGTACCGACTCTTCTCCTGTTAAAATCATGTACATATAGTCGGTTATATACGGCATAATCGGAGCCAATAACCGGCAAAGAGTGGTCAAAACAAAATGCATGGTCCGATAACAACTGTCTTTATCGGTTAAAATTCCAGCTGTTGGCCTGCCCGCCTGCATGTGAGCCTGCGAACTTGCGGAGGGTCCTACCCGATCCCTAGATCTCCTGATATACCAAGTTGAAAAATCTTCGGTAAACTTCTCTAATGCTTCCGTTGCCGGTGCCGATAAAAATTTATCCAGCGAATCAGTCACTTTCTCAACCGTCTCATCCAGTCTGGCCATTATCCATTTGTCTAAGACATTCGTAAATCGTAAATCGTAAATCGTAAATCGCTGAGGCTTCCATCCGTCAGCTTTTGAATTAGTCACAAAAAACCTGAATGAATTCCACAGAATTAACAAAAATCTTCTCTTTATTTCATCTCCGGTTTTATATCCGAACGGTAAAACATAAGTCGGAGCAGCTTTTGCATACATCCAGCGCATAACATCTACCCCTATTTTTCCGGCACCTTCACTAAAATCAATCGCATTTCCCCAGCTTTTATGCATTGGCCGACCGTCTTCTCCCACCACCGACTCAAAACCTAAAATTGTCTTAAATGGATTCTTGCCGGCTATCACTGTCGACATAACTATCAGTGAATAAAACCAATTTTTAAACTGGCCCGGAAATGATTCTGTAATAAAATCAGCCGGAAACCAATCTTCCGGCAAAGTTGAAAATGGAACTATCCCGGCATCAAGCCACGGATTTCCCACTGGTTCTATTCTTGTCATTTGATTACCGCACTTACCGCAATTAACTTTTACCTCATCTATCCATGGCTTATGCGGAGAATGACCATCAAATTTACTCCATCCTTTCACGGCCTTTTCACGCAACTCATTTTTTCCCCCAATTACGACAAAATATCCGCATTTATCGCATTCCCAAATTGGTAATGCCAATCCCCAAAATCTGTTTTTCTTTGAAATCAACCAGTCATGCATGTTGTTAAGCCAATCCAACTCCCTCTCCAGTCCAAACTCGGGAATCCATTTAATTTTTTTGGTAACTTCTTTCATCTGTTCCCGAAGTGTTTGGGAACGTTGAACCTTGGGCGTTGAGCGTTGAGATTGTGATGGTTTGTCCATCGCTATATACCATTCATCCGTTACTTTCCACACCAATTCTGTCTTGCATCTCCAGCAAGCAGGATATCTGTGAGAATAATCAATAATTTCAAACACCCAATTTTCTCTACCGGTTTTTTCTCTTTCCACCAAATAATCAAATATAATCTCCGGATGTTTCTTAGCATTTTTCCCGGTTAAGAAACCTAAACCGCCTATGTAATCGGCATTATCGGCAATCACCGGCACCATTGGCAACCCAAATTTTTTCCCCAATTTGAAGTCTTCGCTGCCGGCTGAAACCGCGGTATGCACCAAGCCCGTTCCGTCCGTTGCCGTTATCGGCAAAATCAAAGGATCTGTAGAAATAACCGTATGAAACTTATCCGGAAATTCTTCTGCCACTTTTTTAACCGCCGGTAGATCGTCAAAGGGCCCCTTGTATCTCAACCCCACCAACTCCTTTCCTTTAACTGTTTTAATAATTTTCCCTGTCTTAAATACCCTCTCAACCGCATCTTTAGCCACCCAATAATTATTTCCGGTTTTATCTTCTACCAAAGCGTATTCCAGTTTATCGTCCACAGCCACCGCGATATTTGCCGGAATCGTCCACGGCGTTGTCGTCCAGATCAACAAATGTTCATTCCCATTGTTTCTTGTTTCTTGTTTTTTGCTCCTTATGATCGGCAGTTCTAAATAAATCGCCTTGTGCGTCACCTCCTTATAATCTTCTGTCAGCATTTCATGCTGGCTGATAGCTGTTTCGCACCTAGGACACCACGGAACAGAATCGTTCCCCTTATAAATCCATCCTCGCTCGTGGCAAACTTTCAAAAAATTCCAAATTGCGTAATTATTTTCATCTGACATGGTGTAATAGTCATTTCCCCAATTTGCCCACATCCCCAAACGTTTGCTCTGCTCGGTTTGAACAGCGGCGAATTTCATCACTCTGTCACGGCATTTCTGAACAAATTTTTCTACCCCATACGATATAATCTCTTTTTTATTTTTAAATCCCAATTCTTTTTCCACTTCTACCTCAACCCATAGTCCCTGACAGTCAAAACCGTTTTGATATCTGCCTCTGTCACCTTTCATAGTATGATATTTTTGCCATAAATCTTTATATGAACGTCCCCGTCCATGATGAACGCCCATCGGGTTGTTAGCCGTAATCGGCCCATCTAGGAAAGAAAATTTAGTTTCTGATTTATCGTTTTTATGAAGATATTTTTCTACAATCCCATCTCTATACCAATGGTCCAGCAGATCTTCTTCTATCTTTATAAAATCCGGATGCGGAGGAAGATCTAAGCTCTGAAGGTTGTCTGAAAATTTAGACATTGTGTATTCATTGTACTACCTTCCCCGCCTGAGGAAGGCTGGAATATCGAATTCATCTTCAGTTTTAATTTCACCGTTATCGGAATCATCGCTTTGATCGTCAGTATTAACCACTGGGATTGTTCCGTTAATTAACTTCTGGTTCTGACTTTGAATTTGATTTTGAGTGGATACAAACTGGCGCAGAGTCCGCTGGTGGACATCAAATCCTGTCCCGATAACTGTTATTCTAACCTGATCGTCCATTTCTTCATCAATCGTAGCTCCGAAAATAATGTTAGCATCCGGATCGGCAGCCTGAGCAATAATTTCTGACGCTTCATTGACTTCAAACATCGACAAGGTGGGACCGCCATAAATGTTGTAAAGGATTCCTTTGGCCCCCTCCAGACTTACTTCTAATAGAGAACTGTTGATGGCTGCTCTGGCCGCGATCGCAGCCCTATTTTCGCCGGTACCGCTGCCAATTCCCATCAGGGCAGAACCTGCATCAGTCATAATTGTTTTAACGTCTGCAAAATCTACATTTATTAATCCTGGAATTGTTATCAGATCACTTATTCCCTGAACTCCCTGCCCCAAAACAGAATCCGCAATCCTAAACGCTTCAATTAAAGTCATTTTCTTGTCAATGACTTCCATCAATCTTTGATTGGGAATAACAATTAATGTATCTACTGTCTTTTTCAATTCTTCAATGCCTTCATCTGCCGCCAACCGCCTGCGGGCGCCTTCAAACATAAACGGCTTAGTAACAACCGCAACTGTAAGGGCCCCGATTTCTTTAGCAATTTGGGCTATAACCGGAGCGCCACCAGTGCCAGTACCTCCGCCCATTCCGGCGGTAATAAAAACCATATCTGTATCCAGCAATAAGTCCTTTATTTTATCGTAAGATTCTTCTGCGGCCTGTCTACCGATCGCAGGGTTAGCGCCTGACCCCAAACCTTTAGTCAGATTATCTCCAATCTGAATTTTGATCGGCGTCTGCGAGGTCAACAAGGCTTGAGCATCGGTATTAATACACACAAAATCCACCCCTTTAATACTTTTTGCGGCCACCATTGAAGAAACTGCATTGCTCCCGCCGCCGCCGACTCCGATGACTTTAATCTTTGCGAAAGTATTGATATCAGGCTTGACCAAACCCATGTTAAATCCGAGTATATCAGAACTTTACCCAAAAACAACTAACTTAGGGGAGAAACTGTTTAATGAATTCAACCGCGCGTCCGACCATGCCCTTTGGCAGCTTATCAGTAAGACCTCTGACAATGGAAGTTCCTCCGGCTACCCTAGCAGGAGAATTTGATTTCGTAGCATAAAGAATCAAACCCTCGCTAACAGAATAGGCCGGATCATGGCGCATATCATCTACTAAACCGTTTAAGGAATGGGGCGATCCTATCCTGACCGGCATGGATAACACCCGCTTGCATATGGTGTCTACTTCAACTGTTTTAGCTCCTCCGCCCGTAATTACTACTCCAGCCGGAGTTCTTCCTCCAAACCCTGACTCCTTGATCGATTCTCCCACCATCGAAAATATTTCCTGAAGCCTTGGGCGGATTATTCCTTCAACTAAAGTTTTTCTGGAAGCCTTAATATGTTCTTCAGCCCCAAATTTAGCCAAGTCCAAATCACCTTCTTTATCATCCCCATTTTTGCCTTCCTTGCTTTCTTTGCCTGTCATCTGAATTTTATCGCCAAGATGCTTTTTAACTTCTTCCGCCACGTCTAACCCTAACCTCATCCCAATCGCCAAATCGTTAGTAATATTTTTTGCTCCAATCGGTAAAACTGCCGAATGCGATAGTGATCCATCAACCCAAATCGCAATAGAAGTAGTTCCTCCTCCTATATCAACCAACACCACTCCCAATTCTTTTTCAGTTGCAGTTAAAACCGATTCCGAGGCGGCTAAACCGCTGTAAACCAAACCCTCAACCCCAATCCCCAATTCAGAAACGCATTTAGTCAAATTCTTAATTGAAATAGTAGAACCCAAAACTAGATGAGCTTCTGCTTCCAGTCTGATTCCGGTCATACTGACCGGATCTTTAATCCCATCCTGTCCATCAACCTTATATTGCCGCGGCAAAACGTGAAGAACATCCTGGGATGTAGGCAATGAAACTGCCCGGGCTGAATCGATAACTCTTCTGACATCCTCCGGAGTTATTTCTCCTTCCGGCTCTGAAACCGCCACTACTCCTGTACTATTTTTACTGGCTATTTGCGATCCGCCAATATTAATAAACGCTTTAGAAACTGATAACCCGGCCATTCTTTCCGCGGCTTCGACGGAAGAAGTTATTGATTTGATAACATCGTCAATATCCACTATCTGAGATTTTTTTATTCCCGAGGAAGGCAAGCTGGCTACCCCAACAACATTAATACTATTGGATTCTTCCGAACGAAGAGCAATTAAAGTAGTAATCTTGCTGCTACCTATATCAATCCCGACTAAAGGCTGTGCTTTCATTAGTTTTTAATCACCGGATAATTAAACCTTAGATCAATCTCCTTTGGTACCGGCTGATTTCCTATTCTAACCTGATTAATCAAGAGTTGCAAGGTTTCTAATTTATCCGCAGAACCGGAGATGGGAAAATCTACTTTTGTCTTTTCAAACAAATAGAAAATTATGTCTCTGCCGGAAATTTCTATATACTCAGGCGAGAACGACGAATAAATATTTATAATTATTGAAATTCCTTCCACAAAAGCAGCCGGCAAATCATCTCCAGGTTGAAATTGATTAATCTCCTCCCAGATCACTAAAGGCAAATCTCCTATCTCCCTTTGACCGATAATTCTTCCGTTAGCGTCAATCAACGATCCTCTGTCAATATTTTTTACAGGAACTATTTGAATAACCGGAATCCTAGTTTTGAGATTAGCTTCCAAAGTCAGGGGGAACTTTAGCCAGACTTTGACAGACTCAAGTCTAAAATCAGCTTTTATAAGTTTAGCCTCTATTTCGGATGGCCTGACACCTGAAACTGTTTGTCCGTAATTTCTGGACAATTCGGCAAAAACATCCGGAGGACAAGCCGAATCGTCAACCTGGCATTTAATTGTCTGAATAGTCAAATATTTCGACCCTAAATAAACTAATCCCGACAAACCAAACAAGATTAACAATCTGTAAAATCCAAAGAGTTTTTTCATAAAACCCTGAATATTAAATCGGCCAATCTGGAAGCCGCGTCTGATATCACAATCTGTCTGGCTTTTTCTAAAGATTGTTCCTGAATTTTACTATAATTTTGATTGATTCTTAAAATCTCATTAAGCAACATTTCGGATGTCAGATTCTGCTGTTTAAATACCGTAACTAATCCTGTCTTCCGTAAAGCGTCGGCGTTTGCTGATTGTTCTCCACCCCCGGAAAACGGCAGAGGAATTAATATTGAAGGTATTCCGAAATAAGATAAATAAGTAACAGTATTTGCTCCGGACCGACTGACAGCAATTTTAGTTCTCCTAAAAATGTCTGCGACAATAGGAGTCGGAAACCAGTCGGCCGGGAAATAATTATTTATACTTCTGTTAACTGAACATCCTGTTTGATGATAAACAATAAAATGTTTCGTCAATTCCGGTAATATTGGATCAATTAAACGGTTAATTGCCATAGACCCTTGACTCCCTCCGCTAATAAATAAAACATCGGGTTTGGATTTTCTGACCGTCATAATAATCTCCTTAGGAATAGGATTGCCTGTCAATACCGATTTGCCTGACATGGCTTCCGGCCACGATACGGCTGTTGATGTTGCCAAAAACCTCGATATTTTGTTAGCCAATCCCCAAACCAAAGTTTGTTCATGAACAATAATCGGGATTCCGGATATTTTTGCGGCGACGACAATCGGAATTGATATATAACCGCCAAATGACACCACTACGTCAGGATTTATTCTCTTAATCAACTGAAGTCCACGGAATAATCCCGTTGGAATTTTAAAAAATTCTGTAAAAGTTGACATTGAGATAAACCTGTTTAATTTAGCGAACTCTATCGGAATAAATTCACCCCCGACTCTGGCTATCTCTTCTTCTTCAATTGAATCTTTCCCATTATTGAATTTTTTTCTGCCGCAGTAAATCACTCTGGCATTGGGAATCCGAGAAAATATTTCCTGGGCTAATGCCACCGCTGGTGTGATATGCGCCCCTGTTAGCAAGAATGTTTTAATCTCTTTTTCTGTTTTCATTATTTCCTACTCATTACTCATTATTTTCTGTTCTTCATCTTTGAGTTAAATTAATCCTAAGTAATATCCCCAATGTCAACATTTGAATAATTAAACTTGATCCGCCGTATGAAATAAATGGCAGAGGAACACCAGTCATTGGCATTAAGGCAGTTAACGATCCCAAGTTAACCAATGTTTGGATTGATAACCAGCCGCTTAAACCAACTGCCAACAATCGGCGGTAATCGTCCTTTTCCCTCATGGCTATTCTAAAAAATTGCCAATACAAAAATACAAATAGCAAAACAATTACCGTCACGCCTATAAATCCTAACTCTTCCCCGGCAACGGCAAATATCGAATCGGTTGATGCCTCTGGGAGATATTCAAATTTTTGGCGGGATCTGCCAATTCCCAAACCCCACCAACCTCCTGATCCAAAAGCAATTAAGGCCTGATTTATGTGGTATGAATTTCCGTATGGATCTTTGGTCGGGTCTAAAAAAGTTTTTATCCTTTCCATCCTATATGGAGAACTTATAGATAATCCCAGTCCGACCGCAATGCTAATTAATAATAACCAAGCAATATTCTTATATGCCATGCCGGAAACAAGCAACATTAAAAATCCGGTGGCGGCAATTATTACCGCAGTCCCGAAATCAGGCTGAAGAATTAATAAAGAAATTATCGCTCCCAATAATATTAAAGGGTAAAACAATTTTTGTTCATTTTTTAACCAAACGGCAAGATAGAGTACTGTTGATAGTTTAACCAATTCAGATGGCTGAAAATAAATAGAATTTCCCAAATAAAACCATCTTCTGGCGCCTTGGGCTGTTGAACCTAACCCGGGAATTAGAACTATTGCCAACATAACCGCGCTTAAACCAAATAAATAAGGGCTGATTTTTTTGATAAATGAAGCTGGGATTTTCGAGACCACCGTCATAGAACAAATCCCCAGAACCGCCCAAATCAAATGGCGTTTAACAAAATAAAATTTATCGTTAAACAGCCTTTGACCTTCGGCGACGGAAGAATCGTAAACCATAACGATTCCTAACCCCAGTAATAGCAAAATAGTTATTAAAACCTGCAAACTTCTGACCCGTTTTCGGTCGGATTGAATTATTTTATTTGCCATTTGCGGACTATTTGGTTAAATTGATCACCTCTGTCGAATTCATTATTAAACATTGAAAAACTGGCGCATCCCGGCGACAACAGCACCGTATCTCCTGAAATTGCCAAATTCCTGGCCTTAGTTACAGCCGCTCCAAAATCGTCACACACTCCGTCAATCAATCTACTGCCTGCGCCTTCTAAATAATCCATCAGTTCATCTGTTCCTTCCCCCTTCAATAAAATCACCCGCTTAACCCTGTGTTTCCTATAACTATCCAAGATCTCTTCCGCCAACGGTTTTAAATCCAACTTTTTGCTTGAACCACCGGCTATTAAGACTATCGGCTTCGTCATAGCCCTAATTGCTTCAATTCCGGCTGCCGGAGTAGTCGAAGTGGTATCATTTATGTATTCAACTCCGTCAATTACCGCAATTGTTTCTAGCCTATAAGGGACTCCGGGGAACTTACTTAAAATCTTCAACACCGCGTTATCTTTTAGTTCTAACACTCTGGTAACGCTTAAGGCTGCGGCAGCATTGGCGCGATTATGTTCCCCGGGAATCTGCAACTTAAAATTCTTTGGCAAATCTGCAGCGGAAAACCGGATTAGCCGGGACTTTATATTTTTAACAGTCAACTTAACTTCCGGACCCGCAATTAGCCAGTCTTTGCGATTTTGATATTCCGCTACCGCCAATTTATCCTTTAAATATTCGCTCATAGAGGCGTAACGGTTCAGATGATCCTGATAGAAATTTGTGAAAACTGAAATATGAGGCGAAATCTTTTCGTCATGCCACCCCTGCAGTTCCCAGCTTGATAACTCCAGCACCGCGATACCTTTTTGTAATCCAGGCAATAACTCCAACGTCGCCTTGCCCTGAATGTTTCCGCCCAAACACACATTTCCTTTATACAATTTTTTCAATACCTCATATATCATCATCGTGGTAGTGGTTTTCCCCCGGGTTCCAGTTATCCCGATAACCGGAAATGGGCAGTATTTAGCAAAAAGTGACGAGTCCATTTTTATTTGAATTCCCGCGTTTGCCGCGATTTTAAGAAAATGACTTGATTCCGGGACGTCAGGATTACGCAAAACCAAATCGTAAGACCGAAAATCTTCCTCATCGTGTTTCCCAAGTACGAATCTAACCGGAAAATCTTTCAATTGCACAACAGCTGATTGGAGTTGTACTTCATTTTTCAAATCAGTAACAGCCACTTGAGACCCGGCTTCGCAAAAAATTTTCGCGTCTCCGATTCCTCGTCCCTGCAGTCCCAGACCCATTATTAAAACTTTTTTCCCTTTCCAATCAATTTTAAATTTCTCCCACGGAGTCATGAAGCAATTATAGCCTTTTTGACTTGAGCTGCCACCGCGTTTGCCGGATCATAGAATTTTACCTTTGGATAAAGATTCTGCATTATAGGAAGCAAATACGGATAATGGGTGCAGGCTATTCCGACAACATCAACTCCATCCGCGATCGGTTTATCAAGAAATCTTTTAATTAAACTTTCTGCTTTTTTATCATTATAAAATGTTATATAACATTTTATATTTTCCTTTACCCTCTCTTCTATGTATTCTGCCAAACCCGGACAAGAAATATTATAAAGTTTGATTCCTTGGACAAAAAGACTTTGAAGTTTTGCCATCCGTTGACTCGCAATTGTGGCCGGTGTTCCCATAATGGCAATTTTTTTGGATTTTGTCAGGTTTGAGATCGGTTTAATCGGAGGCTCAATGCCGATAAAAGTTATACCGGGGAATTTCTGTCTTATAACAGCAATCCCGTTTGTTGTCGCTGTATTGCAGGCCAAAACAACTATCCGGCATCCCTTTAATTTAAATTGTCCGGCAAAATACAAAAGCCTACTCTGAATAATTTCCCCTGTTTTATCCCCATAAGGAAAATATTCCGGATCAGATAAATAAACAATCTTTACGTTTTTTAACTCTTTCAATTTATCGGCGATTAATCTTCCCCCAACGCCACTATCAAAAACTCCTATATTAATTTTCTTATTTGTAGGCTTTGAGTTTTGCACTTTGAGTTTTGAGATTTCTAAATCACTGCCAGCCATACCCCGAACAACGCTAAAATGATCCCTGCTAACCAAGCCCGCATTACGATCTTCGGCTCTTCCCAATTTAATAACTGCAACCATAAATGAGCCGGAGCAACAGGAAAAAGTTTTTTTCCTAATAATTTTTTTGACAACAACTGGGCTAATGACGAAGCGATTTCTATTACGAAAATTCCGCCAATAATCGCTATCGCCATGACTTTTCCCAATAACAATCCGACAACGGCTAGAGTTGCCCCGAATGATAAAGCCCCAACATCTCCCAACATAATTCTGGCCGGAAACACATTGAAATATAAAAAGGCGATTAAACTCCCGATCCATAAGACCAAAAACATTGATAACGGAGTATCCAGAATTGCTGACGACAAATACCATAAAGCAAACAAGGCAATCATCAAAAGCCCTGATGCCAGACCGTCCAATCCGTCAGTAACGTTATAAGCATTAGCAAAAGCGGTGATTACAAAAGCAGACAGCGGAACAAACAGCCACCCGATTCTAAAAACCCCGATAAAGGGGATATAAAAAATGTCAATCTTCAGATTAAAATATAAAAGCGATGCGACAATAAAAGCCAGTAATATTTGTATCAAAAATTTCCACCTGAATCTTAATCCGAAAAATCCAGTTCTTTCAATATCAAAAAATTTCATTAAATCATCGTACAAACCCAATAGCCCGAAGGAAATAAAGGTAAAGAAAATAACGTTTAATTCATCAACCAGGGGATAAACTTGCGTCACCACGACTCCGAAATATTTCATAATAGGGAAAAGCAGAGAAAATAAAATTGAGACCACGCAAATTACAAGTAAGCCTCCGCCCACCGGGGTCCCGGCTTTCTTTTGATGCAAACGGTCAAAAATCGGAGTTAATTTATTCAAAGGATCCCGTGTTTTTTGAACTCTCCTCTGGAACTTCAAAGAGTACAAAACGTTTATAAAAGGAACTATCAGCAACCCAGTGACTGCAAAAGATGACAATAGCAAGGTCAAAAGAAGCGACATTATAAAAACCTCAGTAACCGCGGTCCAAAAAGAAATATTCCAATAATTATTGATAGCCCGGATGCCAAAAGGACCATGCCTGCGGCGATATCTTTGGCTTTCTTAGCATCCAACTTCCGCTCCTTAGTAATCAAGTCCACCACTGCCTCAATTGCAGAATTGGCCATTTCAGCCGCCAAAACTAAACCTATCGCCAAAATCAAAACCATCCATTCTTCCTGTCTGAATTGAAAGAAAATTCCCGCAAACACAACCAACGTTCCGATTGCCAACTGAACCTTAAAATTATTATGGCCTGAAATCATTTCTCCCAGACCTTCCAAAGCAAATGCAAATGGTTTTAGTAATTTCATGAAATCCGTTTAATGTTGGCGCCAAGACCAGTCAACCTTTGTTCCAAATTCTCATACCCCCTGTCAACAATTTCTGCCATGTCTATTACAGACTCTCCCCTTGCAGCCAAAGAGGCAATCACTAGTGCCGCCCCAGCCCGGATATCCGGACTGGAACTATGCCTCGGAAAAAACTGCGTCGGGCCATTAATAATAATTCTATGCGGATCTGCCACAATTATATTCGCTCCCATTTTTATCAGCTTATCCACAAAAAACATCCTGCCTTCATACATCCAATCGTGAGCCAGAGTCATTCCTCGGCATTGAGTCGCCAAAACTATCGTCGGACTCATTAAATCAGTCGGAAAACCAGGCCAGATATTTGTCTTAATAGCCGGAAAAGCCTTTAATATGCCTCTGGTAAATTTAGCCCCTGAAGGAGTTTCTTTTATAATCACTCCCATTGGCTCAAATACCGCCTTCATCGGTAACAAATCGTCTGCTATTGCATTCTTAACTTTAATCTCGCCACCGGTGACGGCTGCGATTATCGCCCATGTGCCAACTTCAATATGATCTGTTCTGATTTTATGACTGCATCCATTCAAGCTATTGACACCTTGGACATTGATTTTATTGCTGCCTGTTCCTTCTATTCTGGCGCCCATACAATTTAAGAGCTTTCCCAAACATTGGACATGCGGCTCAGCTGCGGCATTTGTAATTTGAGTTTCCCCGTCAGCCAGAACCGCAGCCATCATGATATTTTCGGTTGCGGTTACAGAAGCCTCAGTCAAATGAATTCCTGCTCCGTGTAGCTTCTTAACGGAAAGTTTGTTCATGATTCCATCAACTTCAATTTTTACTCCCAATTTTTCCAATGATTTTAAATGCTCGTCTATTGATCTGCGGCCAATGATATCGCCCCCAGGATGACGGATAACCGTTTTACCAAATCTTGCCAGCAGCGGCCCCAACAACAAAATTGATGCCCGTAAATCAGCTACTAATTTATTGTCTGGTTCTTTAGGCCTCAACCCTTCCGATTGAATTTTAATCTTTCGTGAACCCAAGCCCTCCAAACTAGCCCCCAAATCTGAAAGCAGTAACCCCATTGTATTCACATCCCTAATTTGGGGGACATTATCAAGTTCAACAGTCTTATCCGTCAAAAGCGCCGCAGCCATGGCCGGGAGCACCGCATTTTTATTTCCGTAAACGCTTATTTCTCCCGCTAAAGGTTTTCCGCCATTTATAATAAATGAAGACATAAATTAGAATTCCCCGACCATGAATATCTCCGGCTTAAAATCAATCCCGGACTTGCTTTTGACGGCTGTTTTTATCAAGTCCATCAATTTTATCACTTCCTTGGCTTTTGCCCCCCCGGTATTGATAACAAAGTTTGCATGTTTATCAGAGATCATGGCTCCTCCAATTTTTTTACCCTTCATTCCTATATTATCAATTAACTGGCCGGCAGAAAAACCGGCTGGATTTTTGAACATGCATCCGCAGCTTAACTGACCAATGGGCTGACTGGCATTTCTTTCTTTCATCAGTTTCATTGAAGTAGCTTTCAGCATTTCCGGGTCGCCACTTTTCAATCTAAGTTTAACTTTTAATATCACTCCTGGCTCATCATGTAGCCTTGAATGATCATACTTAAACTTAAACCAATCTTTGTTAACCGTTATTGTCTGATAAGGCCTGGCCCTGCTCCGCAGGGCCAGGCCTTTATACAATAGTTCTACTGATTCCACCAAATTTCCGATAAATTCATTTTTCTCCGGTCTAAAATGCGAATTGTTAAAAATCGCCCCCCCTAAAGTACCCGGCACCGACATGAATACTTCCAAACCAGCCAACCCGTTCTTAATGGAAAACGCCGCCAATTTTGACATCTTTATTCCGCTTTCCGCCGTCAATTCCCCGGTCTCAACATTAACTGATTCCGCTTCATTCTTAATTACTAACCCCCTGAATCCTAAATCTCCCACCAGAATATTGCTCCCCCCGCCTAAAATAAACCACGGTACGTTTGATGATTCCGCCATCAAAACAATTTCTTCAAGCTCTTTAGAAGATTTAGCAGTAACAAAATAATCCGCCGGGCCGCCTATTTTGAAGTAAGTATAAGGAGCTAAAACTTCGTCCCTAATGACTCTTTCTCCCCAATTCTTGCTTAATCTTAGAATGTATTTCATATAAATCGCCGGCACCGACCGTGAATATCACTTCGCCTGATTTTGACGTCCCGACTAAGTATTCTATCAATTTTTGGCGGACCGGGACAAAAACCGCATTTCCGCCTTTCTCATTTATTTTTTTGGCCAACATTTCAGAATTAATTTCTGCATCCGCTGCCTCTCTGGCCGAAGCGAATATCGGATCCAAAATAACTTCATCAACATCTTTCAAACTATTTACGAATTGATCAAATAAAGCTTTAGTCCGGGAAAAAGTATGCGGTTGAAATACAAATTTAATTTTTTTATCCGGAAATTTTTGCCTGGCGGCAGAAAGCAAACTTTCTATTTCATGAGGATGATGAGCATAATCGTCATATATCAATATTCCGCCAGACTCTCCAATAAATTCAAACCTTCGCTTTGATCCGGTATATTTTTTAAGCGCTTCTAGCGCTTTATTTCTTGGTATACCGATGTATTCTGCCGTCATTACCGCCGCCATCGCATTCCGGACGTTATATTCACCGGGAACGGCAATCTTTTCTTCAACCATTTGTTTCAAGGCTGCATTGTCATCGAATACCCTTGTTTTACAAACTTTTCGGCATTTTATAAGTTTATCCTGCGGAGCAGGGTCCTGCTCCGCAGGGCGAAACTTCCCATTTACTTGCGATGAAATCAGCAACAGACCGTCTTTTGGAAGTTTAGAAAAAAAACTCAAATATGCCTGAACCGTATCCTGTTCCGTCTTATACACATCAGGATGATCGTGCCAGATATTAGTACAAACAATTATTTGCGGATTCATATACATAAACTTTGGAGTTTTATCCGATTCCGGATCAGCCGCGTATTCATCGCTTTCTATTACAGCCCAATCTCCTTTCCCAAAATGCCCGGACGCCGGCAATGAAGACACTGAACTAGTGCCGACAATCCATGAAGGATCCTGATCTGCTTCATTCAAAATTGTAGCAATCATCGCCGTCGTCGTGGTTTTTCCGCCGACTCCGCAAACACAGATTTGTTTTTTTCCGGTAAAAAATTCACCTAAGGCCCGCGCGTAATTCATAACCGGTATCCCCCGGGAAGCAGCCCATTTAACTTCCACATTTTGGGACCCATGATGAGCGCCGGTATAAATCAATTTATCAATCGCCGGCTTCCAAACCATCTTCTTCAATTCCCAAATATTCCGGGGAGTAAATTTCTCAAATACTTTAATTCCTCTATTTTTAAGAGGCTCATCCGTAATCTGGAAATCTTTAGTATCCGATCCCTGTACTTCCCACCCAGCATCTTGATACGCTAAGGCTAAGGCGGTCATACCAACTCCTTTTATTCCTGTAAAATGAACTTTCATAATTCCTATGATATATTATCCTTTTACCGATAACAAAATATGGTTCACCCGGAAGATAAAAAAATGGTTAATTCCTTAATAAATCATCTTGCAGACTCTGATCTTGAAGAAATTGTCAGAGTTGAAAAAAATACTTGGCCGGCGGACTGGCAGGCTCCAATCGAAAAGTTCAAGGCCAGAATTGCCAAATTTCCCCAAGGAGCAATTGGAGTTTTTGAAAACGGAAATCTTGTCGGCGTTAGCACTTCCATGAGGATTAATTTTGATCCAAATACTACTAGCGACTACCATAAAACTTGGGACCAAATTACCGGCGATGGTTTTATTGCTACCCACGAGCCGGATGGAAACACTTTATATGTAGTTTCTGTGGGCGTTCAAAAAGAATCACAGGGAAATGGGTACGGGCAACGGCTGGTTGCCAAACAATTTGAGCTTGCCAAAAACTTGGGGTGCGAATGTCTAATGTTGGGGGCCAGATTACCCAAATTCAGGGAAAGCCTTTCCAGGCAAGACATCAATCCCGACAGCTTGTCCGCCACTGAACTAATACAAAAAGCACAAGGATATCTTGACTCTAAAAGAAATGACGGCTTAAGGCAAGAGCCTGAAATTAGATTTTATGAAAAATGCGGACTTAAAGTATTGAAACTAACCGATCCAAATTTCGGCCCGGATCCGGAAAGTTGCAACTTTGGGGTTATCATGCTGGCCGAAATTTGACTTTTTTTAATGCCCAATCCAACAATTTCACTGGCCTTGTCAACACCTGAACGTAATTCATATTCTGTTTCTTGGCTAGCATCAAGGCTGCTTCGACTAATTGTTGTCCTAAACTCGTATCAGCAGTTATTGCCGGACTTTCAGTTTTGAGCGACGGATATTCCATTAAGATTCCAAAGCCTAAAGCGGGTAGATCTTCTGATCTAGCATTTAGAATAACCTGTAACAACTTTGCGCCTGATTTAAACCCTGCCTTTGGTATTTTATGAAATTTAATCACCGGATCAAGATCTTTTTTTAAATATTTCTCAACAATTTCAACTGTTAATTCCGGAAGTTTGTCGGGAAATTTCCGTATAAAACTTTTTCCTCTAACGCTTAAAGCGTCTGCTCTTATCGACTTATCCATTTTTTCACATCGGATATATCCGTCTAAATTTCCATTAAGCTTATTTACCGCTCCGATTAAAAATTTATTCTTAAGCTCTCTGCTCCAAACTTCTTTTGAAACAAACAATGGATACCAACCAATATTATGAATCTGCCTAGCCTGTTCTATTAAACCAGCCTCTTCAACCGCCAACCTTCTAAATATATAGTTCTTGGTTTCGGCAATAATTGAACATTCTGAAAACATTTGTTTTAATTTAACCCGCTGTACTTTTCCGGTCGAAGTCATCGGCAAATCTTCAGATGAAACCAAAAACCAATAAACCGGAGTTTCAAATTTTAATAATCCCCTAACTCCTTTGGGAAGTTTCGTAAACTTCCCATTTTTCCACACAATTACCGCCCCGATTTCTTCGCCTACACGCTCATCCGGAACTCCAATCACGTATGCCTGATCAATGTCCGGGAACGCTTTTAAGATTAATTTCTCCACAAATAAAGGGGATACATTCGTTCCAGCCTTGATAATTATTTCTTTCAACCTACCCTTGATAAAAAATTGTTTTTCTTGACCGACAACCTCCCAGTATCCTAAATCACCGGAATGAAACCAACCAAATGCAAATGCTTTTTTAGTTTCGTCAGGGTTATTTATGTACTCTTTCATAGTTACCGGCCCTTTAACGCAAATTTCACCCTCCTCTCCCTGCTTCGATTCTGTTCCGTCTTCTTTCAGAACAGTTACCTCTGTCCATTTCATTTCACTTCCAATCGTATTTGATCTTAAATTTTCCCAATAACTCTGATTTAACGGTTGTTCTTGACTCCAACTTACCCCTGTCGACCGCAACGCTGTTTCTGTTTGGCCGTAACCCTGTATCAATGGAATTTGAGTTAACTTCACAAAACCTTCTGCCTCTGTTACTACCACCGGAGCCGATCCCAGTTGAATTCTGGAAAACATTATTTTACGTTTCAATCTTTTATATTCATTTAATTGGTTCAACTGATCGTGAATAATTGTCGGAACGACAGAAGTTAAAGTCGCGCCGGACTGCGCAGCTATCTTCCAAAATCCGGAATTAGAATAACGCGACGTCAATACAATTGTCCCCTCTCTAAGAAATGTAGCCAAACACATAGTCGTTGAATTAATATGATGCAATGGAAGTGTGATCAAAAATTTATCTTCGGAAGTTATTCCCAACCAATCGGCAATTCCGTCGGCATTGGCAACTAAATTTTCTTGGGTTAGCAAAACTCCCTTCGGTTTTGCTGTTGTCCCTGAAGTAAACAAAATTAAAGCTTCTGAAGACAATTCTATTTTGCCTTGATCTTTATAACTTTCAACTTTAATCTTGCTAATATCATTTATTGACAGCGCAATCGACCTTATCTTTGACTGTAATTCAATTTCTTCCCTTGAAAATAATATCTTTGCTCCGGCTAATTTAGTTTTATATTCCATCATTTCCGAATCATCGCGCTTAGTGTCCAACGGAACCGTCTTGACGCCCATAGTCCAAGCAGCCCACGAAAGTAAAATTACTTCCGGAGAATTCTCATAAGCAAAAGCGATGGCGTCGTCCAATTTTATCCCGGTTGAACTCAAGTAACTTCTAGTTACCTCAACTAATCCGCCTAACTGACTATAATTACATTTCCAATTTTGGCTTGGATTGTCTACATTAATATAGTTAACCGCCAGTCTATCACCAGACTTATTAATCCAATTCAACAAACATTCATTCAAAGTCTGAAATTGCGGCCGGAACACAATCTGATCCATATAAAAAGAATTAATAAAGTTTATCAGATTACTATTTCTCCCGGCATTGTCGCAGCGTTGACGCCTAGTTGGGCGTTATCGCAAATTATCGCTCCGAGTTTTTTTCTGCCGGAATTTACAATTTTCCCATCCGGCATCTTTATTTTGATTTCTTGTTTATCAAATCTAAGATTTGCAAGTTTAACCCCTGCTCCCAAATTAACTCCTGAACCGATAATACTGTCGCCAATATAGGCAAAATGGGAAGCAAAGGAATTCTGCCCGACAATGGAAGCCTTTATTTCGCTACAATGACCAATCCTCGATCCTTCTCCTATTATAGAAAATGGGCGGATGTATGCATGCGGGCCGATTTCGCAGTTTTTATCAAAGAAAGCCGGACCTTTTATAACTGTAAACGGCAGGATTTTGACGCCATCTTTTATCCAAACATCACCTTCTATCTTGATACTGTCGTCCAATTGAGCAGATGGAAGGATTTTCGGCTTTCCTAGTTTTGAAAATATTTTTTTAAGGTCGTTAAGTAATGACCAGGGTTTAACGGAGTTAAATTTTAAATTTAGTGGCAAACCGGTAATTTTCATTTACCTTGTTTTGTTTTAAGAAGTCTGGCTCTGGCCCACTGGGATCTGTCATTTACTCCAAACCAAATTGAAGAATCCGGATAAAAGCTAACGTGAACTTTCCGGCCATTTTTTAAAGCTACATCTACGATATCTGTCAGATAGTATTCTCCGCTGACAGGATTTATCTTGATTTCCGGTAGAAATCGATTTAAAAAATCAAGGCTAAAACAATAACAACCTGTATTTATTTCTTGAATTATTTTTTCTTTATCGCTTGCCACTTTTTCCTCAACTATCTTTTCAATTTCCCCGTAAGTTCCCCTGACGATTCTTCCCAATCCTGAAGGATTAGATAATTTTATTGATAAAACCGTAACATCTGACAGATTTTTATCATGTTCTGCGACAATGAATTTAAACAAATCAGGAGTATAGAATGCCGAATCGTCTCCGTATATAACTAATATCTTGTCAATCGGAGACTTAATGTTTTTAATCCCATCTTCCAAAGCGGCCGCCGTCCCCTTCTTTTCTCCCTGCAAGGAATATTCAACCGAACTTCCTAAAGCTTTTTTTACCGATTCGGCTTTAAACTTGATAACCGCCACTATTTTTTCTATTCCGGCTTTTTTAATAGTTTGGACCGAATACCAAATCATCGGTTTTCCGGCCAATAGAAAAGTTACCTTATTTCTGTTTCTAGCCTTAATTCTGGTACCTTCACCGGCTGCCAATACTACCGCTGCGACATTTTTCATATTATTTTGTTTAATATTTGTTTTAATTTTTCAGGATCATGGCGCAAATAGCTTCTATGAACAGCGTCAGCTAAATTCTGTTTAACTAAAGTTGATCTTATCAAATTTACCCTGATAATTCTCTTACCGATCACCTTTTTTAAATTATCGATTACCGGATACTCATGTTGCTCCTTATACGCTTTTAATATCTTCGGAGGGATTTTCCCGTTATTCATAATCACTGTGTCAACTTTGCGGCTAATTTGTTTCTCAATTATCCCCAAATGGTCATTGGCGCTCATATTATGAGTTTGAGTGTATCTGGTCATCAAATTCATAATGAAAACTAATTTTGCTTTTGAGCTCCTAATAATTTCCGGCGCCCCCCCTATTACCAAATTCGGCATGATGCTACCATATAAATCTCCTGGGCCGATAATAATAACCCCGGCGTTCGTAATTGCCAATTTAGCTTGACTGTAAATTTCAGCCCGGGGAGAAGTTTTAATTCCGATTATCCTGTCACCGGCGTGTTTGTTGGTATCATCCAAAATATGCTCGCCGATTTCTACTGTTCCGTCAGAATACTCTATCACCAAATTAACAGGTTTCGTGGTAATAGGATAAATATGCCCATGCAACCTAAAAATCTTTGAGGCCATCTCAATCGCTTTTGCGGTTGATCCGGTCATATCCTGAAGGGCAGTCAAAATTAAATTCCCCAGATTATGCCCCTCCAAGCCATTTCCCTTAGAAAACCTGTAAAGCAATAGATCTTGTATCCAACTATTTTCTCCTTGTCTATTTTTAATTTTTGATTTTTGATTTTTGATTTCTTGCGAAGCAAGGGCCGCCAACGCCTGTCTCAAATCTCCAACCGGCTGAAACCCGAATTCATCTCTCAACCTGCCGGTAGAACCACCGGAATCAGCCACAGAGACAATTGCCGATAAATCAATCTCTTTTAAAGCTTTCAAAGACGAAAGCACCATTGAAGTTCCCGTCCCCCCGCCAATAACTACGACTTTTTTCATGTGTTTGCTATACTACCATATCAAATGTGTCAAACAGCGGATAATTCTCTACGGGGAAATTTGCATTCTCAAACTGAAATGCTACTAAGAAATATTATGACTCTTGACCAAATTCCAAAATTAACATTAGAAGCCGAAAACGCTGAGAGAATGCACCTAAAATTGATGAAAGCTGCCGGCTGGACACCCGAACAACTATTCGAAATCACCTGCTATCGTATTTTGGATAATTCCCAATAATTTTTTCACCTATTCTTCATTATTTCTTACTCATTACTTCTTACTCTTTACTTCTACTCCACCGTAACACTTTTTGCCAGATTCCGCGGCTTATCTATAGGCCTATTCAACAACAACCCCATTTCATAAGCCAACAACTGAACAACCACCGCCATTGTTACCGGTCCCAATAATTCGTGGACCACCGGAACTTCAATAATTTCGCAAGACAAATCACTTAATTTTTTACCTCCGGCTTTGTCGGTAATAACGAAAGTAGGAATATCTCTGGCCAATAATTCCTGAATATTGGAACGGCTCTTATCAATAGTCTTATCGAATGGCGCAAAAACTACTGCCGGCCTGTTCTTATCCATTGCCGAAATCGGTCCGTGCTTCAATTCTCCTAATGGCAGCCCAATAGTATTAAAATAAGCCACTTCCCGTAATTTCAGCGCCGCTTCTAATGCTAAAGGATAATAAACGCCCCGCCCAAAAAATAATATTTGGGAAGCTCCGGATAATAATTTTGCTAATTTTTTTACTTGAGGTCTTAACTTTAAAGTTTTGGCAACTGCTAAAGGAAGTTTTAACAAGCTCATGCCTAAATCAGCGCTTTTGCTATAGCCATTTCTACCATTTGACCTATTTTGTCTTAGCCAGCAAGAGATCATGGCCAATGCCGCAATTTGAGAAGTAAAAGCCTTCGTAGAAGCTACTGCAATCTCCGGACCGGCATGAAGATATACTCCGGCGGTTGTCCGTTGGGCAACAGAACTTCCGACTACGTTAACTAATCCCAATGGAATTATTCTTTCAGATTTAACTTTATCAATAGAGATTAATACGTCCGCTGTTTCTCCGGACTGGGTTACAAACCAAGCTACGGAATTTTTTGGCCAGTTTAGTTGAGAATAATTAAATTCGGAAGAAACTTCCATGTGCGAAACAACCGGAGTCAATTCCTGAAGAATTATTGCTCCCACCATTCCGGCGTAACCTGCTGTTCCACAGCCCATAAATCTGATAAATTCCACATCCCTTAACAAATCTTTAACCGCTTCCAACCCTCCGAGTTTGACTTTACCTTTAATATCTATTCTCCCTCTCATGGTATTCATAAGAGATTCCGGTTGTTCCATAATTTCTTTGAGCATATAGTGGGCGTAACCGTCCTTTTTAATTTTTTCCACATTCCAGTCAAGAGTCGTCACGCTAGATCTCTTCTTTTGATTGTCAAATGACATGATTTCAACGTTATCCGGGGTAATCCAGGCAATTTCCCGATCTTTAAGATAAATTACCTGCCTGGTAAAAGGTAACAAGGCCGAAGGGTCGGAAGCAAACAATTTATATCCTTCTGTTAAGCCGATAACCAAAGGTCCGCCGAAACGGGCCAGTACTGCTTCGCTGGGCCTATCTCGGTCCATTACACCAAGAGCAAAAGCTCCATCGAGCTTTGCAGCTATCAAACTAACCAATTGACTTAAATTCCCATGGTATTTCTTAGTTTCTTCTTCAAGCAAATGGGCAATAATTTCTGTGTCGGTTTGGGAAGTAAATTTATGGCCTTTTTTAATCAACAATTTTCTTAACTCTTTTTCATTCTCAATAATCCCGTTATGGACCACAGCGAACCTGCCGGAACAGTCAAAATGAGGATGAGCGTTAGCCTCCGTCACCCCGCCATGCGTTGCCCATCGGGTATGCCCCATCGCGGTATCACTCTCCGGCAGAATAGTACGGGATTGACCAATTTTTCCTGTATGTCTCTCTCTTTTCAATTTTCCGTTATGATTAACTACTATTCCCCAAGAGTCATATCCCCTATATTCAAGAGACTTTAAACCCTCAAGAACCAACGAGGCTTGTTTTTTATCTTTACCTATATATCCGAAGATTCCGCACATACTTTTAAAGCTTTCTTAACTGCCTCATTCTCGCTCCACGGCAATTCTTTTTTTCCATAACACATGCTTTTCTCGTGTCCCTTTCCAAACAATCCTATCACATCGCCTGATTTTGCTATCGAAACCGCGAAATTAATCGCTTCCTGCCGATCGGGAATCCTGATGAACGTGGGAAGTTTACGAAACTTCCCATCAACGAATGAGGTTTCGTAAGCTTCTGTTGCTCCAGCTCGCTTGGCATATTCGGCTATTTCTTCCGAAATCTCTTCAACTTTTTCCGTCCTGGGATCCTCCGCCGTAATCACAAATAAATCCGCCAATTTGGCCGCCGCCGCTCCCATCATCCTCCTCCCATGATCCCTTTTCCCGGCGCAACCGAAAACAGCGATCAATCTGCCGCCTTTTTTAACGTTTAATCTAATCTCCCGCAAAGCAGCCTGCAAGCTTTCCGGAGTATGGGCAAAATCAATAATTATTTTAAACTTTCTGTCATAAACAGTTTCCATCCTCCCCGGGACCGTTGGAAAATTCATAAAAATTCTATCCTTATCCTTAATTTTTAATCCCAACATCTTAACTGCCTCTTCTGCAGCTTGAAGATTTGCTTCTCTGGGGTATTCCGACAATTTGGGGGTTGCTGATTTAATTTGTTTATCTTTGACAGTTTTAGCCAATCTAGAAAAATAAAGAATATTGCGGTTTATCACAACACTGTTTGACTGTTTAATAATTTTGGCCTTAGCATCAACATAGTTTTCCATAGTTTTATGGTAATCCAGGTGATCTGGATTAATATTCGTAATCACCGATACGGCGAATTTTAATCCCCAAACCCTAAATTGATCCAATCCGTTTGAAGTAATCTCCAAAACCACATATTTTATTCCTGAATCAACCGCCATTTTTAACAATTTATTTAGCTCCATCGGATCCGGGCTGGTGACATGCAGCCCAGTATCAATTTCTTTATCGTTTAAATAAGCTCCGATAGTTGAGATCAGCCCAGCTTTATATCCTGATTCTTTAAGCAAGAAATAAGTTAAATGGGAGGTTGTCGTCTTTCCTTTTGTTCCGGTGACTCCGATCAAAATCAATTTACGGGAGGGAAACCCGTAGACCAATCCAGCGATAACTGCTTTAGGCAAATGCCACAGATAATTTTTTAATGCCTGTATCATTTTTGCTCCTCCGGGGGAATCTCCCAATACAACAACAATTTCTTAGCTATATTAAACCACAACGGCGCAGCCGTTTCCGACCCCCATTGAGAGCTAGACGGCTCTCTTAATTTAACAATCATGACAAATCTTGGACTATCAGCCGGAGCGAATCCGATGAAACTGGCAATTGTTTTCTCTTTGTCATAATGTCCTGATACCGGTATTTGGGCAGTACCGGTTTTTCCGGCTATTCTATATCCCTTGGGAGCTGCAAATTTCGCTTCTCCGTAAATTACCGCCTTAATCATCATTTCTTTTAATTTATCACTGGCCTCTTTTGAAATAATTCTTTCCCCCTGCTTCTTATTTACCAAAACCATGTTCCCAGAATCATCTCCAATTTTATCGGCCACAACAGGAATATTCATTATTCCACCGTTTGCAATTGCCGAAACTGCTCTCAACATTTGAATTGAAGTTACAGCGATCCCTTGACCGAACGCCGTTGTCGCCAAATCAATATCTTTCAGCTCTGACCTTAATTTAGGAGAAGTTTCTCCCTGGAGATCAATCCCCGTCAAATTCCCAAACCCAAATTTTTTAATATACTCCAACAATTTTTCATTTCCCAATCTTCTGGCGGCAAACACCATTCCGGTATTATCAGAGCGGACGATTGTATCTGTCATATCAATCCCTGGATGATATTTTCCGTCCCAAGTTCCGATTGAATACGGACCAATGCTAATTGGCCCATAACAAATATCGCATTTTGCGTCAGGCTCTACTGCTCCGCTATCTAAAGCCGCGGCCATAACAACAGTTTTAAAGGTTGAACCCGGTTCATAGCTTTCTGAAATAATCGGGTTTTTCAGCCAGCCCTGATCAAAACCCCAATAGTTTTCCGGATTGTAATTAGGGTAGGATGCCGACGCGATTAGAGCCCCGCTCCCCGGATCCATAAGCACCGCTTCTCCGGCCGCCGCCCCGTATTTTTCTATTCCTTTCAATAATTCTGTTTCCAAAATTTTCTGAACGTATTTATCAATATAAGTTGAGATCATTCGACCGGATACTGCCGGAGTTTCTGAAAAATTCCCAACCAAAATAGGATTTCCAAAAACATCTTTTTCCTGCTTCAGGCTCCCGGGTAAACCTTTCAATTCTCGTTCATAGTAACCTTCCAATCCGAAATAGCCATTAGGCTGGCTAGATGCGTCCTGACCGACAAAACCCATAATATGGGCTCCGGAGCTGGCTTCCGGATAAAATCTTGACCATGAAGACTGAAACCCAAGTCCGGGAACATGCCAGGATTCTATGATATTTTTCTGAGAGGAATCCAAACGTTTAACCAAAATTTCCCAAAATGATTTTTTAAATAATTTTGAAAATATTTGATCTGCATAATCTCGCTTCATTTCATCCCGAGTTTTCCCTGAAGAAGAAGCGTCTTTATCAGATTCAACAATCATTAAATCAGCCAGCCGCAATGAAACCTCTTTAAAATCTCCGGAAAAATTCGGTTTATAGGCATAAAGCAGATATGATGGTTTTGATCCCGCCAGGACCGAACCGTCTTTTGCTAATATTTCGCCTCTCATGGCCGGCAAGGATAACGTATAAAAATATTGGCTGAGACCTCTGGCGGCCAACTCTTTCCCACGGATTATTTGCCAATAAAATAACCTGGCTATAACCAGCAGAAGACAAAAAATTAAAAATAAAACCGCAATTCTGACTCTATTGATCACCTTTAATACTTTGAAGGTCGAATTTAATCGCCGTTAATTTCAGTGGCAAACTGAAACCTAACTGTTTGGCTCTATTTTCAACCAAAACTAAGGAACCCGCAGTCATTATTTTTTCTTCTAAATTAGCTGTTGACAGGGAAAGATTATTTCTTTTATCCATTAAACCAGCGAGGCCCTTTCCATCTGATGCCAAAGAATTTGTCATAGCCAAATTTACCATAATAACGATTAGACTAATAAATAGTATTGAATATACAAAAGGTCTCATATTTTCTCTCCTACCCTTAATTTGGCGCTTCTTGATCTTGGATTTATCCTTACCTCTTCATCCTCTGCCAGAATAGGTTTTCGGTTTATTTCTTTTACTCCGTTAATTTGCCATTTCCGGAAAAATTGTTTAACTATTCTGTCTTCGCCTTGGTGAAAACTTATAACTGCCAACCTTCCGCCGGTTGTGAGAAGTTCAGATGCCTGAGGTATGCCCATTTCCAGATTTTCCGGTTCATTATTGACAGCAATTCTCAATGCCATAAAAACTTTAGTAGCAGGATGCAAATCCTTTTGACGCCGGTAGGCCGGAACCGACCCGATAATCTCAACCAATTCTTTAGTCGTTTTTACCTGGCGGAATTTGCGGCTTTCAACAATCGCTCCGGAAATTTCTCTAGCCTTTTCGACTTGAGCCAGTTTAGTAAATAGTCCAAACAGTTCTTTTTGGCTTAAAGCGTTTACTAAATCCGCCGCGGTTACCCCTAAATCCGAATCCATTCTCATGTCTAACGGTTCATCTTTCATAAACGAAAATCCCCGGCCGGACTCAAATTGGTCAGAACTCATCCCCAAATCAAAAATTATTCCGTCAACTTTATCAAATTCATTTTCCTTTGCGATATTTTCCATATTTATAAAATTTCCCTTCATAACAATTAGCCTCCCCTCCTCTATCTCTATCTCAAATCTCTTTCTCAACCTTTTTATTGCTTCTTCGTCTCTATCTAAGCCCAGCACTTTCCCGCCTCTTTTTAGAATTTCAGCCGTGTGGCCTCCGCCTCCCAAAGTCGCGTCAATGTATTTTTCCCCTGTTTTTATATTTAATAAATCAACCGTTTCCTTCAATAACACTGCTACGTGCTTCGAACTATTTTCCATGATCGTTTTCGTTTAATTTGGATGCGATTTCCTCAATATTTTTCTTCAAGACCCGATCATATTTAGCCCAGTTTTCCCGCGACCAAATCTCAACCCGGTTTCCAACCCCTAAAAATACAGCCCCGCTATTTAATCCAGAGAACTCTCTTAATTCCTGCGGTACGACCATCCGCCCCTGATCGTCAAACTCAACTTCAAAGGCGCTGCCGAATAAAAATCTTTCGGTGTCCCTGGCCGGACTAATGGTCAGCGGCTTATCTTTTAAAAACCCTGTTAATTCTTCCCATTTACTGCGAGAAACCAGCAAAAGAGACTTTTCGTATCCTTGGGAAATAATCGCCGACATTCCCAAGCTTTCTCGGAATTTTACCGGCACAGCCACCCTTCCTTTTGCTCCAACATTCACAGAGTATCGCCCTATCAGCATTGGTTTGTTATCCTTGTCACCACTTTTCACCACTATCTACCATTAAACAGCATATTTCACGAGTTGTCAAGGCTCACTTGTGGGTAAAAAATAATCCTAAACGAAGAACTAAGTAGTTTTACTAATCACCAAAACCCAATGCTTTTGGGACATTGGCAATCGACTCAAGAATCTGAATTTCCGGAACTCCGGCAGAACGAAAATCTTTTCTGGAAGTATGTCCCGTCGTTACCGCCAAAAATAGTCCTAATCCCGCATCCCTGGCCGCTTCCCAATCCACCAGCGCGTCCCCCACGTAAACCAATTCTTCCGGTTTATACCTCGCCAGAAAAACCGCGAAAACGGCCGGATCGGGTTTCCGAACTTCAGTATCCTCGCCCCCAACTACCAAATCAAATAACCCCCAAACCCCTACTCTTTCCAAGTGAGGCCTGAAAAAACGCTTATCAGTGGTAGACAAAATTCCCAACGACAAACCTCCCCCTGCAATTGACCGCAAAGCGTCAACTACTCCTGCGAACAATTGATGTTCGTACCCGTCTCCCACTTCACTTAAAACTTGATACACCCGATCACGTTGGTTTTCACCAAATAGACCGACGATAATATCAGGAACTTTCTTACCCCATTGATTACGAAGAGCATCCTGGCTGGGCTCACTCAGCCCCAACTTTCTAGCCGCACGACAATAAATTTCATGAACTCCCTTAAACGAATCAATAAGTGTCAAATCCGCGTCAAAAACTACGCTTTCGATTTTCGACATCTCCCCTATTCTACCACCAAATACGTCCCCGATTCCCTCAACTTCGCCGTCAAGATTTTCCCGGCCGCCGAACTCGGAACTTCCCGATACGTTTTCCCATCCCAATGCCACAGCACCGCCGCCCCCTCTTTCGCCAGCCGAATCGTCGTCGTCGTCTCCCCGACCGAACTCGCCGTCGTTTCCAGGTGATACGGCCCGGCCACCACTTCTCCGTCAACTGATTTTGGCAAGCCCAGGGTCTGGCTAATTATTACAAACGCATTTTTTAATTTCACCCCCTCCAGCTGGAATTTCCCGTCCCGGCTGGCCAGTTTTCCATCGTTCTTTGGCAAATAAAAGTTCCATTCTCCTTTAAGACTGCCAATATCAGATCCCTTAAATCTTAATACAAGGGTTCCGCCTTTAACGTCTTCGCTATAACTGCAGGCTCCGCCGGCGCTGCAAGAACCCAACAAAATATCTCTGACCAAAGGAAGCTTTTCTCCTTTAGGATTAATCGAACCGACTCCGGCCTGAACTAAAGTTCCGGCCTGATACTCTAATTCATATTCGATGGATGTGGAGTTTTTTCCGTCAGCTATTTCCAGTCTTAATTCCCGGCCAACCGGAAACCGGCCGGAATCAGAAAATGACAATACCGCGTAGGGTCTTTTTTCCAACGGGACCGTATTAACCGTCTCTTGGATTTTAGGCCGTTCCGCCGGCTTTTCCACTTTCTTGTTCAAGCACCCAGAAAGAAAAAAGGCAAGAAGTAGGAAATAAGAAGTAAGAAGTAATGACCGTTTCATAATCGTTTGATCGTTATAAATTTTATAAGTTTCGCTCTCAAATTGCAAGCGAAGTTAACAAATTTGCGAGTGAGACTGCTGCCGTCTGAGGCCACCCCGAGCGTAGCGAGGGGCTTGCCCGGAGCGATAGCGATGGGTGACGGCGAACGACCAAATTTCCGTCAACGAGCTTGCCGAGCACGAAACTCGATATTCTCAACCAACTTTCCTATTGCAACCCTCTCCTGTTTTGCTGTATCTCGGTCTCTAACCGTCACAGTATCGTCCGACAACGTATCATAATCCACTGTCACGCACCACGGAGTTCCGATTTCGTCTTGAGCATAATACCGTTTTCCGATATTTCCCCTGTCATCCCAGACGCAAGATAGAGATTGAGATTTGAGATGGAGAAAAACCTCCCTGGCTTTTTTGGTAATTTCCGGCTTATTTCTCACCAGCGGAAAGACTGCAACTATGTATGGGGCAAGCCGGGGTTTTAATTTCAAAACTACTCTTTTATCATCTTCATAATATGCCGAAAGCAAAATGGCCAAAAAAGTTCTATCAACACCCCAGGTTGGCTCTATAACATGCGGAATAAATTTTTCGCCGGTTTCCGGGTCAACATACGAAAGATCCTGTCCGGAAAATTTCTGATGTTGCTTCAAATCATAATCGGCGCGGTACGCCAAACCATATAATTCTTTTTGGCCGAACGGATAATCAAATTCAAAATCTATGGTCCGTTTAGAATAATGGGCCCGTTCATCATCCGGGATTTCATGCTCGTGAATTTTTTTGCTATCAATCCCGGCTAAATCAAACCATTTCCACATTTCTTTCCGCCAATGCTCAAAATGCGTTTGCCAATCTTTGTCGGTTTTAGGCTTGGGAATAAAATATTCAATTTCCATCTGCTCAAACTCCCGCAACCTAAACAAAAAGTTTCCGGTGGTGATTTCATTCCGAAAGGCCTTTCCGGTTTGAGCGACACCGAATGGCAATTTTTTAGGGTTGGAGGTCAAAATATTTTTTAAATCCACAAACATTGCCTGCGCTGTTTCTCCGCGGAGATAAGCGACGCTTTTACTGTCTTCCACCGACCCTAAATAAGTTTTCACCAGTAAATTAAAACTTTTGGTTTCGCTCCAGTTTTTTTGACCGCATTCCTGACATTTTGAATTTATATCAATCTGATCAGCCCTAAAACGGTTATGGCAGGCCTTACATTCCACCAACGGATCGGAAAAACCGGATACATGGCCTGAGGCCTCCCAGACTTTTGGATTCATAATGATGGCTGAATCCAGTCCTAAAATATCATCCCTACCTCTGACAAACATTTTCCACCACAGGTCTTTAATATTCTTTTTCAATTCTGTTCCGGCCGGCCCAAAGTCCCAAGAATTAGACAATCCGCCGTAAATCTCCGACCCCGGAAACACGAATCCCCTTCTTTTAGCTAAACTAACAATTTTGTCCATTAAATCATTCATTGCTTCACCTCAATTATAGAAGCATCAACCGGCAGTTGTCTATCCAAAAATGCCTGAACCATAGTCCACTCACCGTCAGAAAATAACGCTAGTTCTGAAGCAATTACCGCTCTCGCTCCGGTATTAAAATCCCGACGAGTACGATTACTAATATCGGCAATTAACGGATCAATCGCCCGATCACCGCGCAACGCGGCAAACGGATTAGCGGCTAAAACCGCAAAAATTTCTTCTTCAAGACCTAGACCAAATATCCTTTTCTCCACTTCTGTCAAATCCAACGCTCTTCGTCCCACAACTTCTGCCAATTTACCAGTTACTATCGGATCAAACTTATCAGCTTGGGTTAATCTAACTAACCAACTTCGCCAATATTGACTTAATTCATTAGTATTACTCATATTACCTCTCAAAAAAACCGTCTCCACAAAACACGCTTTTCGTATTCTGTAGGGACGGTTGAAATTACCGCGGTTCCACCCTATTTCCATGCACCCAACGTGGTGCGTGGCGCCTTAATTTCTCTTGCTCCCCCATGCCATTGGGATCAAAGCAATTAAAATAGTATAACATAATCGAGACTTGTTAGAATTATCCCAGTGAAAATTTTTTCTTGGAATGTCAACGGGATTCGTTCAGTGGATAAAAAGGGATTTTGGCGTTGGC
>JACRNH010000019.1 GCA_016219325.1 Candidatus Collierbacteria bacterium | reverse complement strand
GGCCGCGCGAAGCGCGGAAAGGTATGGAAACACTGGCTCGCCGCGCACGGCGCGGCTCGCCAAGCGCAGGTTCGAAATCCCTTGCGATTTTAAGTATTTGCTTTGCCCAATTAAAAACTAACAACATAAATTTATGAACAACAAATTTTTTCTATACGCCCGCAAATCAACGGATGTTGAGGATAAACAAGTTTTGTCTATTGAAGCCCAGATCGCAGAATTGCGCACCTTTGCCAAACAAAACAATCTTAATGTTGTTGATACTTTTATTGAAAAACAATCTGCCAAAATTCCGGGCCGTCCGATTTTTGGCAAAATGATAAAGCGAATTGAACATGGTGAGGCGGACGGAATTTTGGCGTGGCATCCCGACAGATTGGCGCGAAATTCTGTGGACGGAGGGCAAATCATTTACTTGATTGATTGCGGGCGTATTGCGGCGTTGAAGTTTCCGCAGTTCTGGTTTGAGCCAACGCCGCAAGGAAAATTTATGCTGAATATCCCGTTTTACCAAGAAATTCGAAACTATTTCAAATCCTTAAATTGTTAGCTCCCGCCTTCGCTAAAGCTTTTCGGCGGGCAGGCCGGCCCGCTGCGGCGGGCCTCCGCTTTAATTTTTCTCTGCGCGCGCGACTTTCTTGCCCTACGGGCAAGAGAAGAATTACTTTGTCCATTGAAAATATTCGTCTATGGTGACAGTGAATTCTGGAGATCTTGATCGAAATAATTGTGCGGTAATATTTCGAGCCCCAAATCCTTTAACTGGTAATTTAAAATCTGTAGAGTCACTATGTAATCTGATTGATTGTCCTTCACGAGAATATTGACCTCCGTCAACTTGTGAAGGATCTGTAACACGTAGTGCTTCGATTTCTTGAGCAATTTGATTTTGTTCTGCAAGACTTCTATGCTTTGTGAGAGTATCGTTAATACCAGTAGTAACAATAGTCTTACCAACTCTAAGAAATTTTGAAGTATAAAACCGTTTAGTCTCTTCTGGATGTAAATATTCTCCCATATGTTCAAGTATTATACAAAATCTCTTTGGAATAAGCAAAAAAAACTAATGCCGCACGTATTTGTTTATTTTCAAAGTCACTTTTTAGAGTAATTATTATTTGTTTTATTTTTATATCTTGATAATTTATCTACGTGTGAATTATACTAAAAGGGTGCTCATAGAACTTGCGAATTTTTAATGCCCTCATTGGACATATTCGCAAGGATATGAGCACAACCAGTGAGGGCATTTGAGTTTTTTATTTTAAAATTTTTGCGCTTTTTCTTTCTGTTCCGCTTGCGAGCGGAACATTCGAGCCAACTTTTTTGAAAGCGGAGGCCCGCCGCAGCGGGCCGGCCTGCCCGCCGAAAAGCTTTAGCGAAGGCGGGAGCTAACAATTTAAGGATTTGAAATAGTTTCGAATTTCTTGGTATAACGGGAAGATTCGGGAAGAATCGAGGGTGGCGCTCGCGGCGAGGGGGGACGCCGCGAGCGTCTGAAACGGCGGCAACAAGGAAAATTCGATTCTCTGATCTTTTAAAAAGACGAAAGAAAAAGCGCAAAAATTTAGAAAACGAGGGAGAAAATAAAAAATGAAATACATTGTTTATTGCCGAAAATCAACGGATGAAAAAGACAAACAGGTTATGTCTATTGACCAGCAAATTTCTGAATTAAAAGAATTTGCCCAAAGAGAAAATCTGGAGATTGTTGATTTTCTGACTGAAGCTCAAACAGCGAAAGTTACAGGACGACCCATTTTTAACAACTTAATTAAAAGAATTGAAAAAGGCGAGGCGAGCGGTATTGTCAGCTGGAATCCAGATCGTTTGGCTCGTAATTCTGTTGACGGAGGGAAAATAATTTATCTTCTCGATACCGGCAAACTCCTTGATTTAAAATTCCCCTCGTTTTGGTTTGAAAGCACACCCCAAGGAAAATTTATGCTTTCAATCGCCTTTGGCCAGTCAAAATATTACGTGGACAACCTAAGCGAAAATGTCAAACGAGGAAATAGACAAAAACTTCGCAATGGAGTTTGGCCAAGCAAAGCGCCATACGGTTATATCAATAACCCCAAAACGAGGGGAATAGATGTTGATCCAGAATTGTCCAAGGTCGTCAGAAAAGCCTTTCAGCTTTTTGCTGAAGGTGGAAAATCGTTTGTCGAGATTTCAAAATTCCTGCACAAATTCGGCATAAAAAAGCTGGATGGTGAGCCGGTAAAAGTAGATCAGGTCAAAAATATGCTCACCAACAAATTCTATTTAGGTATCATGAATTATGCCGGAGAATATTATCAAGGCTCTCATAAAACCTTTGTCAGCAAAAAGCTGTTTGACGAAGTCCAAAAGCAAATCGAGAAAATCGAAAGACCAAGAAACAAAGGACACGACTTTGCTTTTTCCGGTTTAGCAACTTGCGGCGAGTGCGGCGCCGCAATCACGGCGGAAACTCATACCAAAGTCTATCCAAAAACCAGAGGCGAAGTTCAATATATTTATTATCGCTGTACTAAAAAGTTAAAACCCTGCAATCAAAAATACATCAACGAACCCTCGCTTGAAGAACAATTAAGAAATGTTATCCGTGATTGCGGCTTACATGAAGGCTGGGAACCATACTTTGAAAAGTGGATTGTAGAGTCAGAGGAAAAAGATAAACAAGAAAGTGAAACTGAAACCCAAAAACTTGATTCTCAAGTCCAAGAAACCGAAGTAAAACTAAATCGACTTCTTGACGGATACTTAGACCAAGTCATTGAGCCGGAAATCTATAAACAGAAAAAGAACGAATTGTTTGAGGAAAAACTAAAATTGGAAGAGAAAAAATCGCAAGTTGAGAAAAACGGTACTGTTTGGCTCGAACCAGTCAGAGAATTCGTAAATTGCGCCTTGCAGGCGCAAAAAATCGCGCGCGGAAAAGATAATGGCGAAGATTTGAAAATCTTCGCCAAAAATGCTGGCTCGAACTACTTTTTAAGAAATCGCCGCCTCGAATTTAGCTGGCAGAACCCGTATAAAGCGCTCGCCGCGCCCGCCCCCGCGGCGAGCGCCAACGACGAAAATCGCTTCCTGTGCCCTTGGGAGGAATTGAACCTCCATCATCTGTTCCGAAGACAGACACTCTATCCGTTGAGCTACAAGGGCTCCTATTTCTCCCAAACCTTGCGCTATAATGTATTATATATTCTTATATGCTAAAAATATCAGATTTAATTTCTAAAGGACTTTTCAAGATAATTTCTCCCATAAATACTAACAAAATTATTTTACCCGAAAGCTCATTTAGTCCATTTATAACTATTTCCCGCGAATCGGGCAGCGGTGGAGCACCTATTGCTAAATTGGTAGCCGCCTCATTAGGATTTGAATTATATGATGAAAAATTTGTGGAGGCTATTGCCAAATCAGCCAAAAAACGGACAGAATTAATTAAATCCGTTGACGAAAAGGCTAGGGGATTAGTAACTGATGTTTTACAGTCCGTTCTAAACCCGGAATATATTTCCGATATGACCTATATCCGCCATGCAGCCAAAATAGTTCTCACCCGGGCTCATAAAGGTAAAGTTGTTTTTCTGGATAGGGGAGCCAATTTTATGGTTCCGAGTGAAGCCGGTTTAAGGGTAAGAATTCAAGCTCCGTATAAAGTCAGAGTTAAAAGAGCTATTAAATATCAACACATTGATTTAGAAACAGCCAAAGAAACTATCCGGCAATACGATACCGAGCGAAAAGAGTTTGTCCGGCAATATTTCGGCAAAAATATCAGCAACGCAAATTACTATGATTTAATCCTAAATACCACCCATATGACTTTGGAAGATGCCAAAGACCTCGTCATCCTCGCTTTCAAAAGGAAGTTTAAGGTAAAATAACAATATAATCCGGCCGGGGTGGCGAAATTGGCAGACGCGACAGACTTAAAATCTGTTGGCCGCAAGGCTGTGTGGGTTCAAGTCCCGCCCTCGGCACCAGCCATGGGTCCATAGCTCAATGGTAGAGCAGCTCCCTCTTAAGGAGTTGGTTGTGGGTTCAAATCCCGCTGGACCCACCAAAAACGGAGACTAGTTCACCCGCCTGCAATCGCCTTCGGCGATAGCCGATGGCAGGCAGGTCGGTAGAACATCTAAATATCGGGGTGTAGCTCAATTAGCAGAGCGCGCGGTTTGGGACCGCGAGGCAGTCGGGGCAGAGCCGACCACCCCGACCATGCGGGCGTAGCTCAATGGTAGAGCGCCAGTTTTCCAAACTGGTGACGGCGGTCCGATTCCGCTCACCCGCTCCACTTTTTTGCCCCTGCAGAGGATAGAATTGTCTTCAGCCTGGGCTGCGAGCACCGGTTGATCCGGAACGGGGAGAACAATATTTTTGCTATTTATAAAACCAATCCCAGCCAGGATTTTCGACTTCTAAAATTTTACCTTTGAGCATTTTATAAACCCCGTCTTCTTTGATTGTTTGCCATGTGCCTTCGTAAAAGTGCATTTCCGCTTCCCCATCCACCCAATTTTTAGTTGAAAATATATTTATCATTCATCTACTTTAATCTTTTTCGTCTTTGCCGAAGATAACTGGATTTGCTGATAACGTTCTTTCCGGTTTCTGTTTCTATTTTTCTTCGCGCTACCCGGGCAACACCACCGCCCCGTCGGGCCACATTCCTGTTTTTGTCAAAAGTATCGGGTTCTTCTTTTTGAGATATTTCGGTTGTGCTCACTTCGGCCAGCATATTTAAAACCAGCTCGAGATTAGTCATATTGTCCCGCAAACTTTGCATCTTTAACCCTTTATGACGCTTGTATTGTTTAGTGGTTAAACCGGCCCAAGCAAAAGTGATATCATCGGTCAGGATCGAAAATTCCAATCCTTCCTTTGCTCCCCGTTTCTCCCATTCGTCAGTCAGCTCTTTTCGTATCTCAATACTTTTGAGCCGTTGATTGATCCACTCCAGCGAGTACCCTTTCTTGAGATAGGTTCGCATGGCCCGATTGATAGCTCTTTCCGGATCTTCAGCTTCCTCTATCCGTTCATACCCCACCCGGGCAAGCCAAAGTTTGAATGGTTCGGCATTAGGAGAGGGGATAGACTGGATAATCCGAAACATAGTTTCCGTATCAGCTACGTCGGTTAAACGCATTTTTCCTTCTGCAGCCAGCATTTTCAAACCGTGACATTTTGTCACGGTTTCACTGCCCTCTTTTTTTAAGCGTTCTTTTAATTTACGCCAATAGACCAACGGAGATGTGCTATTGCTTAATACTGATACCATATCCACCACCGAAAAATACCAGAGTTCTTTTTCCGCATCCCAGTGGCGACGAATTTGTTTGCCTTCAAAAATTGCTAATTTAGTTTTTGTTTGTTTCATAAAGTAATTCTAATTTCGACCTCGATAATTTAATCATTTTTTAAATAACCCTAACGTTGATTGTGATAAATCGAAATGTTTTATTTTTTAACCATTTCTTCTAATTTTTTTCACTGTCCAGTTAGTCATCATCAAAAACTATCTCCAACATTTTATTCACATCCTCATTCGTTGTTTGAAGATTCTTTTTGATCATTACTACAATTCTATTTCTCTCTTCGTTTTGATCTATTAATGGAATTTGCAAGTTATTCAGATCATTAAAATTATCTTTTAAAACTTTAGCTATTCTCTTAACCTCAGAAATAAAATGCTCTTTGTTTAGTATGTAATGATTATCGCCCCAACTTTCTTTTCTAAATATAGTATCAATCAGTTGAGGTCTCTCTATTACTTTTACTCGCCATGAGCCTGCAAACCCTTTGCCTTTTCGGCTAAAAAAAGTTGTGGCATCTTGATCTTCAAAAGAAACACCGTGGTCAAAGAAAACGGGAACATAGCTTACGTAAGCTCGATTGTACTCATGAGTATCTCTTCTTCTAATTAGTGTAGAAAATACTAATTCACCAGCAACTGCAGAATCTAAATCTTTTAAAGGTAGCTCATCCAAAGAATAATCCTGGGCAATTCTAGTTAAGAATGACGATGTTCGACTGAGATCTATATTACCTAATATCTGCCCATTGTTTAATATTTCAAGTTCTTGTGTAGATAGTGGTTTAATTTCAGTAACATTAACAAGATTGGTTCCAAGAAAAAAGGTTAATATCTCGTATGTGAGTACATTTATGTTGTCGTTACTTTTAAAGATCCAGTTTTTATCTAGGTGTTTTATAACTAAACCAGAATAATTAGCACCATTATGGTTTACTAGCTGAGCACCATATTTTTGCATAAAATTAGTATCTGCTTTGTAGAACATACTTTAAATTAAATGAACTTCTGAATAACTAATTTTGCCCTCCACAATTGCTATTTCCTCCGGCGTTAGGTCGTAGAGTTTATAGACTAACTCCTTGAAGTCGTCTTTGTGCTGCTTTAACATACTTTTCGTTTTTTCAATCCCGATCCAATTTCTGCCTAATTTTTTTGCAACCACTGCCGTAGTGCCACTACCCAAGAACGGATCTAAAACCAAGTCACCTTTATTTGATGATGCAACGATAATTCTTTTTAACATTTCTTCCGGCTTCTGCGTTGGATGTAATGCCTTACCATCTTTTCCACGCAATCTCTCTTTCCCTTGAACTAAAGGCATTGCCCAAACATCTCTCATCTGTTTGAGTGAGCCGTCTTTTTGTGTTTCGGGGTTTATTTTTTTTAGCTCTCCGTAATTGAAAATCCATTTTTTGCCTTTTACCGCCCAAACGACAAATTCTGTTGAGTGAGTAAAAACTCTTTTTGTCATATTGGGCATTGCGTTTGTTTTTTGCCAAACAAGTATGTTATTAATTTTGAAATCAAACTGTTTGAGAACAATCATTACTTCAGCAATGTTATGATAAGTGCAAGAAATATAGATTGAGCCGTTATCCTTTAATGCTTTGTGGCAAGCACCAATCCATTTTCTTGTAAATTTCAAATATTCTGGAGCAGTCATTTTATCCCATTCTTCGTTTACCATATACCAATCACCGCCAGTTTTATTTCCTTTCCATTTAAGACAGTTGCCCGAAAGATTGTAGGGCGGATCGGCAAAAAATCAAGTCGACTGACCTTTGGTTAATTTTCTCAGCCAAAACCTCTATGCAGTAGCTATAATCCTGATCTCAGCTCAATGATTGATGGCTCTGCATTTTTCACATTGGTAATATTTTTTTCCAAATGCGACTGAATAATAACGGAATGTTTCGTTTCCACAGTCCCAGCAACCCCCTTCCGACTTAAAGGTTTTGCACCGCGGACGGTTGACCAATTTTGGTCGTTCTGGTAATTTTTGAATATTTTTGCCTTTATCTTCCTGCATAATTTTTACCTTTATTAGTAAGTGAATAAAAACCTTTTTGCTCTGATGAGCGCACAAATAAATCCATATTATCTGGATGATTGCCTGAAGCTTCGTGCTTGTTTAGCTCGCCTCTGATTGAATTGCGAAAGATGTCCATTTTATAGGTTAAATTTTTCTCTTGCACTAAGTTTTCTACTTTTCCGTAAATTGTTTGCAGTGGTACAAACTCTGCACCTATTGCCTGTTCTTTTTTTATTACTTCAATTATAAGGCTTTTTATTGACGGCACTGTGCCAGGTAAAAATTCCGCGCGCCTATTTATTTGACGCACAACATTTTGTACGCTCTCATCCTTTATTGCTCTTTCTTCATTTTGCAAAAATGCTTTGTAAACATCCGAATACCCTGCTAAGTATTCCTTGTCTGGCGAAAATACTGAGTCGGTAAATTTAACTGAATTGTAAATCGCTTCAAGTTGTGAAAAATAAAGCGGCTTTGTTTCCTTAATAACAACATTGACTTCAAAATTGGTCAGCAAACCACCGCGTGTGAGATTTGTACTACCTACGATTCCCGTAGTTTCTCTACCTTTCTCGAAAAGATAAATCTTGGGATGAAAAACGACATCGGTTTTGTTTTCATCTTTATCTCCGTAGCAATAAAACTTTAGGTTTGGAACCTGCTTTTGTAATTGGATAAAATAATGCATTGATTGAGGATCGGTTGTTTTAAAATCAAGTCCCGCGATAATTTCAATGTTGCCATTATTTTTCAGAAAATTATCCAATGCTCTCTCAATAACTTTTACTCCAGAATATTTCAAAAAGGCAACGGCCATTTTTGCTGAATTCGCATTTTGCAACTCTTGATTGATTATGTTACCAATCGGATAGTTGAGATTTGATAGGATTTGAATTGCCATAATTATTTATCGTCCTTATTAGGTAATCGTTTCTTGTCTTTCGCCATCAAACGTTTTGCATTTTTAGAGGTTATCACGCTTTCGCCCGTCTGCTTTTCCACTTCAAGTCTCGCTTTCTTCGCGGCGGTGCCGCCCATTCTGGCAACTTGTTTATTGCTTTCTAACCCCGCCGGAGTTTTCTTTTTGGATATTTCCGTAGTTGAGGCTTCGGCGAGCATATTTAATACCAATTCAAGGTTGGTCAGATTGTCTCTTAAATTTTCTTTTTTCAGCCCCTTGAATTTTTTGTAATCCCGTACGCTTCTATCAGTCCATGCTTTTGTAATTTCATCTGTTAATATCGCGTATTCCAACCCCTCTTTCATGCCCCGTTCCTGCCATTCATTGGTTAATTCCTTGCGTATCTCAATACTCTTTAATCGCTGGTTTATCCATTCTTTTGAATAACCTTTTCGCAAATATGTTTTCATTGCCCTGTCAAAAGCCAGTTCCGGATTTTCCGTTTCTTCTATCCGCTCATATCCAACCCTTGCCAACCATAGCTTAAACGGTTCTGCTTTAGGTGAAGGCACGGATTGGATTAATCTTAAAAGCGTCTCCGTATCGGCTGCGTCTGTCAGATATTTTTTCCCGTCGGAAGACTCAAATTTCAGTTGTCCCACTTTTTGGGACAACTCGCTTCCTTCTTGTTTTAGTTTCGTTTTTAGAGCATTCCAGTATTTTCTTGGCCTCGGACTTTCGGTCAATATTGCAACGACATCAATAATTGAAAAATACCAAAGCTCCTTTTTTTCGTTCCAAGTACGACGAACCTGTTTTTGTTTGAATAAAATTATCGAATTTGATTTTTTCATAGTCAATTATAGTTATAACTTAAATCAGCAAACGCTTTTGGTGCCGAATTTAGACAGTAGTCACTTTTAATGTGTGTTCTGTCCATTTTCTTTGCCATCCCGTACACTGGTGGCTTTTCCCAAGAAGCGAGATTTTCTAAGAGATGATAAGCATCCGAATACTGTCGAGAATTATAAGGCGGATCAATGTATAGAACATCACAATTTATTTTTCTGATAAGTTGATTTGCATCTTCTTTATATATTTCATTGTTTGTATTGTTTTCTGGATCAATGTCGGGAATTAAAAGTCGCAATGATTGGATTGTGTCTAATTTTTTTCTGTATGCGTCATAATGGCCAACAGTGTTTGCAACTTTATCAACCGCATAGAGTAATGTGGTAATTAAAACCGCCTTCTCGTTTCCATTTTTCGCTATTTTCTCAATCTCTTCTCTTATGGCGCCGATTTTACGGGCATTTTCAAGGGTGAAATATGTTTTACCAAAGAATTCAGAAAAATAATTATCGTTACGTGATTCTAAATTATTGAGTAGTTCAACTTTCTTCTCTACCTCTTCAAAATCAATTTCCGAAATTCCCAAAAACGCTTTTAACGGGAAATAATTACTTGCTAAAAAATCGTTGGCAATGACTTTCATATTTTTTTCATTAAATCGTTCCCCAACAACACCAGTTCCCGCAAAAATGTCACAGAACACACCGAAGCCATTGCATTTTTCATTGACAATATCCTCAATAAAACCGAGCAGCTTATATTTATTCCCTAAAAATCTTCTATTTTGAAGCTGGAAGCGTCCCACTTTAACCCTGTTTTCAGGATAAAAATATACCTTGTGTATTTTTTTTACTTCTGGGGTATAAATCGGTTCCGTAGTTTCTAACAGATCAAAAAGAGAATTTTGTACACCATCAGAAACATAATTCGTTGTCTTACTATTCGAACTTTGTATTTCAGCAAAAAAACTGTGAGTGTTATTTTCACTAACAATAATGAAATCAACTACATTTACACCCATTATTTTCCCCGCTTCGAGAATTTTGTTTACAACCTCTACATCTTGTTTGCTAGGGGTAACATCCCCAGAGGGATGATTGTGCAGTAGGACAATATCAGCCGCTCGTAACTCGACGGCGGGACCAAAAATTTCTCGTGGATGAATAATGCTTTTATCTAATATGCCGATTGAGATAATTTCTTTTTTTAATAATGCGTTTCTTGCGTTGAGATACAAACATACTAAATATTCTTTTTTCTTATCTCGTATATCGGAAGTTAAAGAGATTGCGTCTTGAGAAGATAAAACAATATTGTCTTTTGGCCCCAATTCTTCATAAAATCTTCTCATTAACGCTAGAGCAGAAACAATTTGTAGGGCTTTTGCTTCTCCAATTCCGGGAATTTTCAAAAGATCACCAACTGTTATGTCTAAAAACTTATCTCCGAATTTTCTTATTATCTGCTCGGAAAGCTGTTTTACATTCTTTCCCTTAATTCCACTACCAATCAAAATAGCCAAAAGCTCGCTCTTGGAAAGAGCATCTGGACCCTTTTCTAAGAATCTCTCTCTCGGCCTATCTATTTTTGGTAAATCTTTGATTTTCATATTTTTCTGTCAAAAAAATCAGCAGATTTGATACATTCGACTTCGTTTGAGTACGAGCTAAAACCCGGAATCGGTTTAAAAGGCTGGCTTCGGACTCGTTTGTAATAAAGGTTAAATCAGTATTCTCATTAATATTTCTATTATGATATGCACAATTGTACATCTTAAGGGAAGAATAAATAATAGACAAACTTGCATTTACTCCGCCAATCGGGTAAATTGGGGAAGTGTCAAATTCTGCCCAATGATAAAACTTCTAACTGTACCTATGTGGTTTATCGGATCGATTGTAACTATATTGCTTAGTTTATGGACTTATACATTTATAAGCGCCTCGACAGTCCTACCCGAGTCCAAAATTTTAGGAGCCAGTTCAGATTCTGCTATAAGATCAACTTTGGCATACGCCGCCATCCCTCAAGCCGTCAGCGAATTAAAAACCGAAATTAAGTCCAGCGACGCCCGGCCATTAATTATCAATAATTATTTAGCCAAATATCAATCCCCAATGACCGGAATGGGGGAGTTTGTCGTCTCCAAAGCGGAAGAATTAGGCGGAAGACTGCCTATTGACCCAACTTATCTGGCCTTTTTAACCATAGCCGTTGGCCAAAACGAGAGCAATTTAGGCAAAAAAATGCCGCCTAATTGTTTTAACGCTTGGGGTTATGGAATCCATTCTGCCGGTACCTTATGTTTTCAAAGTTGGGAAGAGGGGATAACCAGATTTATGACCGGGGTGGCCGAAAATTATATAACCAAAAGAGGCTTGGACACACCGGAAGAAATGATGACCATGTATACCCCGCGTTCTCCCAACGGGGCTTGGGCCAAAGGTGTCAAACAGTTCATGGAAGATTTGAGTGAAGCAGGACAATAAAATAATTAAGGAAATATCCGCCTGCTTTTACTACTCGCCTTTACAATACTATTCGTAGACGGCTCGTAGAGTAAGCTTTGGCGGATTGGATGTACCTGCGATTTTTTACAAAAATCTGGTACATCCAAAAAAACCCCGACGTATGCCCGGTGAGGCCTACCTCAGGATCTAATGCGTAGTGTATCAGGTATGTATCTCTTTGTCAATCCTTCGGGTTTAAATCAAATTCTTCACTCCTGATAGAATATTAATGCGCCAGGGTGCTGAAATTGGCAGACAGGCACGGCTTAGAACCGTGTGTTCGTAAGAACGTGGGAGTTCAAGTCTCCCCCCTGGCACAAATCGTTAATCGACCATGAAAAAAATTCATGGTAAAATAATCATGATGTCCGAAAACACCCAACCGCAACCGAACACAATTGTCTTCACAGTCACCATTCCCTGGACTGAAGTGAAAGAAGAGTATCAAAATCAACTAAAAGCTTTAGCCTCTCAAGCCGAACTTCCCGGATTCCGCAAAGGCATGGCTCCAATTAATCTGGTTGAAGAAAAAGCCGATAAGAAAAAGCTTTTCGGCCAAGTTATAGAAATTGTATTGCCTAAAGCATATAAAAAGGAAGCAGAATTCAGAAAACTAATACCCTTTATCCAGCCACGGGTTAAACCTATCCAGGCGCAAGAAAATCAGGACTGGATATTTGAAATTACCGTCATCACCAAACCTCCGGTTGATCTTGCCGATTTGGAGGAAAAATTAAAATCGGCTTTGGCTTCCTCTAAAATTATTACTCCGGATAAAAAAGAGGCGACTAAGGGCGAAAAAATGAAAATTGCCTTTGACACTCTTTTGGATACAGTCAAGGTCGATCTGCCGCAAATATTAGTAGAAGAAGAAGTCAATCTGCGGCTTTCTCAATTGGTCGATCAAGTCCAATCTATCGGGATGACTATGGATCAATATTTAGCTGCGAAACAATTTACTCCGGAAAAATTGCGGGAGTCTTATCAGAAAACCGCTAAAGAGATGTTGACCTTAAACTTAAGCTTGGATAAAATCGCTGAAATAAACCAATATACCGGCAAAGACCGGACTGCCCTCGCCGTTGACTGGCTTGCTTCCCGCTGATATAATACGCATATCTAATACGTAATTAACCCGCTCCTGGACATGGACGGGTATTTTGTCGTAGGATAATTAAAATATGTTTACGAATAATCAGGCAGATCCATTCGGCCATTTCAACTCGCCAAAACCAAAAAGCAAGTTAAAGGCTACCAGCTTTCTTGAGGCTTTTAAGGAGAATGCTGATAGGCAGCCAAAAGTTTCCAACCATTCTGCCGATTTCCTGGAGGCATTCAAGGCTAGTGCTGCTAATTCCAGAGTAGTCGATGCTTTACCATCCGAGCTAAGTCCAGGAAATGATTTTAGCGTTAGCGAAGTCTTCAGGGCCGAAGAAGCTAAAAAACAGGAGAATGACCGGCGGTTCAAGGAAATCATGATGGCCAAACAGCATGAAGATGAAGACAGGCAGAGATTTATGAACAAGCAAAAAGAGGTCGAAAGACAAATAGAATCGTTGAGGGAAACGATTTTAAAGATCGCCAAATCCACCCGAAATTTTGCTTCTGAAATTGAGAAAGCGGCTTTTATTGCTCCGGTTAACCCCGGAAAATATCACGTCGGATTTTTTGAAACCTTAAAAAGTACTTTGGAGTTCGTCAAAAAGACATTAGACGACGGAGCTAATTGGGCGCAAATGTTTAACAAGCGCCAGGATAAAACCCCTTTCTTTTGGGCTCAATTTAAGAAATCCGGCACCAAATATATGTTGTCATCCGAACGTTCGGCCCAAATGGCCCCGGGATAAACTTCACGATTGACAAAAAACTAAACCACATATAAGATACATACCAATGACACCGAAAAAGATTTTGTCCATTATTATTAACCGCCTTAACCTCGTTAATGAGGCCAAAGCGGGGGTAATGGAATAAAAAGTTAAAAATATTTTTAAACCAAAACCCCCAGAAATGGGGGATTTTTTATTTAAATGACTAAAACACAAGAACTAGAAATTCCAAAAGGACATCCTGTCTTAAATATTGTTGCTGAAATTACTGAAAAGAATTGGGTAACGACTGGACCATTGGCTGGAAAAGCATTAAGGGAATCTTTACCAAATCTGACGTCTAGGGCTGCTTGCGATATCGCAGGAACAGACGAGAAACTTGATTTGGGAGATGTTGCCCCTGAAATTTTAAAAAAACGAATTGGCAATTTGATTTCTCAGGAAGCTTTGGTTAATGTGTTGGCCGAAGTCGTCCACGGCAAAGCATTCCAAAAAAATGAAAGCCTTATGGAAGTTTTTTTAACTAATACGTTACCTAAAGTTCTTGCCATATCTTCTCTGACAACATCCGAAAATAATCCTAAAGCTCTAACAAAGGGATTATCGGATATGGCGCGTCAAGCAGGAAAAGGAACTATTAAAACTCAACATCCGCTATGTCCTCCTTATAATATAAAAGTCAATGATAAAGGTCTTCTAAGCCACGCCGACGGATCCCTTCACCCAACTCTTGGCCTTGGATTCGCCTCAACAGGCATTGCTTTGGGGAATGCTTTTAGAATGATTGCAGATAGGGGTATTAAAGTTGACCTTGAATTCCTTACTTATTCCGGAAGAGAAGGATCTGAGAGGCTTGTTGAGATTGGACAAGACGTTCTAGATCACTATAAAGGACGAGAAAATGATATGCTTACAACTCTCCAATCTGCATTTGACGATTTGGCAAATATCACAAAAATTTATTTCGGGGATGAAGGATTTCATGCTTCAGCAGTTTCAATCGAAGAAACAATAGCTCCAGCTATTTTATCAATGAGAGAGGATTTTATTTCTCGATTTAGAAAGGGAAACCTCGGAGAAAGAAAATTCTTTGTAACCGATGAAAACCAGGCAATGGATGAATGGTTACGGCAGAATCTCGGCGTGCGAGGCACCGGAGCCCTAATGAGTTTTGAAGAAGAAGAAATCAAATACCGCCACAAGCAAAGAATACCAACAGATGAAACTGTAACAATTTCAGCCTTTATGGAGCTTGCACTTTATCGTATGCTTCAGAGTAAAGCTCATGACGAGGAAAGACTGATCCTAGGTGCCGAGACAACTGCTGATTATCAAATGGCAGTTGTGCCTCATGTTACCGGAGAGACGCCCGCAATTATAATGGGTAAACCGCGTGATATAAAAAACCCATCTAATCCTTTAAGTATTAGGCAGCCATTCAATCGAATCAAAGGAGCAAATAAATGAAAAGGTCTTTATTACAACAAGGACTCATTGACATCACTTCCAAACTAATCGCTTTCAACACAGTTACCCCATTTGGAAATGAAACTACATGCGCGCCATATATCTCTAAATTATTGAAAGAGCTAAATATGAAAGTGAAAGTTTTGGCTAAAAAAAAGAACCGGGCAAATGTAATTGGCGAAATTGGAAGCGGTAAAAAATCATTAGTGATTGCCTGCCACATGGATACAGTCGAATTTGGCAAAGGATGGAAAATAACAGATCCACTAAAGCCAGCGATAAAAAATGGAAGGATTTATGGCAGGGGAGCTGTTGACGACAAAGGTCCATTTGCAGTTGCGTATTGTGCCGTTAAAAAATTTATTCAGAAACATCCGGCATTTGACGGAAAAATTTATTTAGTGGCAATGGCAGACGAAGAAGACGATAATATTTATGGTGCAAAGTTTTTATTACAGAAAGGGTTTAAAGCTGATGCCGGATTAATGATTGACGGTGGATATCTCAATTCTTTTGATTATGGAGAAAAAGGCTGTATCCAAATTAAAATTGAAAGCTTTGGAAAACAAGAACATTCCGGTCTCCAAGAACACGGCCAAAACGCTGTTGAAAATCTTATTGATCTAATTTCAATATTAAAGAACGACCTAAAGTTCGAAAAATTTGACAAAAGGTTTACCCCGTTGCACCTGAATACAAGTCTTATCACCGGTGGAGAAATGGCAAATTCAATTCCGGCTTACGCTTTTGGTCAAATGGATATTCGTTTTCCTCTAGGGATTTCTTCAAAAGAAGTCATTGGAAAGATTGAGATGCTTGTCAAATCAACTTCTGGCACTAATAAAAAATTTAAGATTTCAATTTTATACGCAACCGAACCACATGTTGTTGAATCTCATGAGCTAATAACCTCATTTAAAAAGGCTGCAAAAATGATTAATTTGCCGATGAAAGCAATAACAATCGGGGGGAACAGCGTTGCCAAAGAATTTACTCAAGCCGGAATTCCATCAATCGTTCACGTTCCTGCCAGCGTATACACTGCTCATGAGCCGGACGAATATATTTCTATAAAGGAAATGGGGACAAGCGTAAAATTATATGTAGCCTTTTTTGAGAAATACTTTACAACCAAATAAATTAATTGTAAAATCAAACTATTCTTATGAAATCAAAATTAATTTCTTACCAAGTCCTTAATCCCGTCAACCGTTGGGCCTTTATTAGGCTCAATGATCAGGGGGTTATGGAATAAAAAGCGTTAAATATTAAAGTCCAAAACCCCCAGAAATGGGGGTTTTTTGGAAGGGGGTGAAAATATGCAATTATCAGCAGAACAAAATTTAAGAAAATTAGTGGATGCTCCTGAAACAACGGTTCTGTCGTCTCAGGCTCTGCAGGATGCTTATTGGATGAAAGCTACTGGAATGGGCGTCTATTCGCCAGATTTGACCCAAGCAGTTTCTAACCGCCGATCGAAAAGACTAAGAGGCGTCGCGATAGGAAATGTTTATTCTGCCCACAACCGTGTCGAAGCCGCAATGTTAGGGCTAGGAGAAAATTACGGCGGTACAAAATAAAATGATAAGATCATCTTATTAGAAATAACTAGCGGGATTTAATGAAGCCGAAGTAGAAGGCCGTAGCCATTAAGATTACGGTACCGATGATGAGGATGGTGTTGATATCCATAAATTTTAATTTGCAGATTTTGGCAGACTGAAATGCATCATCACAAAGATGAAGCAGATAATTATAGCTTCTGAAAAAGCTAAACCCACCATGGGGTTAATTTCTGTCATAGGTCTTTTGCGATTTTTAAACCTCTTAAAATAAACCAAGTCGTTGCCAAACAATTTAATAGTAACACGCCAATCTTTGGGATGTCAAACGGCGGAACAAACCACAGAACTGCGAAGACGCCAAAAGTCACTTGCCCTCCGGCGATACTAACATCGCGCCAAAATATGTTGATACCGTCATTTCTGCGACGCTGTTTTGCCATTTTCATTGTCATAATATCACAAAAAAATTCGGGGTAAGGTGAGTGAGTAGCAGTTATCTGGTATAATGCCGCCACATGAAGAAAATCAGCCCGGCCAGCACTAAGACGGAATTGTGGGAAGGATATCAAGAGTTAATTAAACAAGTTGAAAGCAGGGGAGAGACAACTCCGATCGCTCCGACTAAAAGTTTGCGGACTGCTACCGAATCACTACAAGCGGCGGTGACAACTTTGGTTTCGGTCAAAACTTCAATAGACGAGGGGATTAACAAACTGGAACAGCAGCGCCAGCAACAATTGGAAGATGAACAAAAAGCCCAAGACGAACTTCGGAAATTTCAGGAAGACATGAAACGGGCCAAACAGGAGTTAGATTATGAATTAAAACGGACTCGGCAAGAGAAACTTGACGAGCTGGAGATTGATTTGAAGACTAAGCGCCGAGCTCACGAAGAAGCAGTTTCCCAAGAGAAACAGGTGCTTCAATTGAAGAAAGAAGAACTTTCGGGTTGGGAAAAGGAGTTTAATAGACTAAAGAAGCTGGTTGAAGAGTTTCCGGCACAGCTTGATAAAGCGGTGAAACAGGCGGCGGAGGCGGCCGGAAGCGAAGAGCAGCAAAAAGCAAAAACCGCCAAAGATTTATTGGAAAAGCAAGTTGATGGAGAGAAAGCGTTGTCTTCGCTAAGAATTCAGACGCTGGAGAAAAACGTCAAGGATCAGGCGGAAGAGATTAGGGCGCTGAAATCGCAATTGGAACAAGCAACGCGGCAGGTTAAAGATATCGCCGTCAGCGTAATTGACAGCCGGCGGCCGGCGGCGGAAACAAAGTCTTCAGTTTCTTAAATTTTCATTTTGGCGCGATAGAGTTCTCAGTGGTAAAATAAGATTTTGTTGCGGACTCGTAGCTCAGTGGTTTACCCGACTAAATTTTCGCAAAGCGAAAACTTTGACGGGTAAAGAGCGAAACTTATGTACTACGTCTATATCTTAAGGAGTTTAAAGGACAATAAGCTCTAAGTTGGTTATTCAAATAATCCACAAAAAAGATTGGAGTATCATAACTCTGGTAAAGTTGAAGCGACAAAAAATAGAACGCTGTTTGAGATAATCTATCTGGAGGGTTATTTAAACCAACAAGACGCGGCAGCCAGAGAGAAGTTTTTCAAAACAGGTTGGGGAAGAACTCATTTGAAAAAAGTATTAACAAATTACTATAAATTGGGGAGCCATAGCTCAGTTGGTTAGAGCGCCTCATTGACATTGAGGAGGTCTGTGGTTCGAGTCCACATGGTTCCACAAATGAATAGCTCAGTTGGTTTACCCGACTAAATTTTCGCAAAGCGAAAACTTTGACGGGTAAAGAGCGCCTCATTGACATTGAGGAGGTCTGTGGTTCGATACCTCTCTGGTCCACATATTGTAATTTCAATTAAACTTTGCTAATATAAAAACATTGTTGGTTTGGCGTTGACGGAACTCACCACTCCCGAGCCAAAAGATAGATTGAGCCACCATAGTAATTGCTTGGAAACCTGGGAGCAATGAAGGGGTGGTTTTATTGTTTTTATAAGCATTATTTATATAAACCATGAATCATAAATCATCATCCATAAATCTCGACAATCTCCGCCACTCCTGCGCCCATTTGCTGGCGGCTGCGGTAATGGAGATGTGGCCTAAAACCAAACGGACTATCGGTCCGGCGATTGAAAACGGCTTCTATTATGATTTTGACTTCGGTGACGCTAAAATTTTCGAGTCTTATTTTCCTAAAATTGAAGATAAGATGAGAAATATAGTTAAATCATGGACTAAATTTGAACGCGTGGAAATGGATGTGAAAAACGCACAAGAAATGTATTCGGATAATCCATATAAACTGGAACTAATCGGTGAATTCTCTAAGGAAGGTCAAAAACTCACTGTTTATAAATCCGGAAATTATGATGATCTCTGCCGCGGCGGGCATATTGACAATCCCTCCAAAGTTTTACAGAATTTTAAACTCTTAAAAATTGCCGGAGCTTACTGGCGGGGGAGTGAGAAAAATAAAATGCTGACTCGGATTTACGGAACGGTTTTCCCGTCAAAACAGGATCTAGACGCGTATCTTGCTCAAACAAAACAAGCCAAAAAACGCGATCATCGCATACTTGGACAAGAACTTGATTTGTTTTCGACTAATCCTTTGATCGGGCAAGGCTTGATACTTTGGCACCCCAAACTTGCCAGAACTCGTAATATTCTGGAACAATACTGGCGGGAGGAACATTATCGACGTGGCTATCAACTGGTTTTCACGCCTCATATTTCGAGTATGGATATGTTCGTTAAAAGCCGGCATTTGACCAAGTATATAAATAGTATGTTCCCTGTCATGCTTCACGAATATATCGAAGGCGAAAGCGCTTCCGACTATCATTCAGAAGAAGTACTTAAGCCGATGAACTGCCCCAACCATATTCAGATCTTTAAATCCAGACCCAGAAGCTACCGTGAACTTCCTTTGCGGATCGGAGAACTTGGCACAGTCTACCGGTACGAACGGGCAGGGGTTTTGCACGGGATGACCCGGGTCAGGGGATTTACCCAAGACGATTCCCACATCTTTTGCACTTCAGAACAAGTCATCAGCGAGGTTAGGGGAGTGTTGCAACTGATGAAAGACGTATATGCTTTACTTGGATTTAAGGATTATCAGGCGTATATCGCCACCCGTCCTGCCAAATATTTAGGTTCCTTAGAAATGTGGGAATTTGCCGAAAAATCGCTCAAGAACGCTGCTAGTGCCGAAGACTTTGACTATAAAATTGACGAAGGCGAAGGCGTTTTCTACGGGCCGAAAATCGATATGAAGGTCAAAGATTCCATCGGCCGGGAGTGGCAGCTGGGGACGGTCCAATTTGATTTTAACCAACCGGCATCAGTTGAAACAACGGAAGAGGAAATTGAGGAATTTTGGAACTTAAAGACATTTAAAAAACTTTTCAAGACCAAAGCTGAAGCGGCAAAATATCTAAAAAAACTCGGGCGGGGATTCAATGTTACTTACATTGATAACGACGGAAAAGAGAAACAATGTGTCATGATCCACCGTGTTGTTTTTGGATCAATGGAACGGTTCTTCGGAATTTTAATCGAGCACTTCGGCGGGGCGTTTCCGGTTTGGCTTTCTCCGGTGCAGGCGGTAATTTTACCGATTACAGATAAACAATTGGGTTATGCAAACAAAGTTTTGGAACAACTCAAAGCTAACAATATCAGGGTTGAACTGGACGATAGAAGCGAGCCCTTGGGAGCCAGAATCCGAGACGCCCAAATCCAAAAAATGCCCTATATGCTGATTCTGGGCGGTAAAGAAGAGCAAGCCGGAACAGTTTCCGTCCGCGCCAGAGGCGGCCAAGACCACGGCCAAATCAAGTTGTCAAAATTTATTGAAGATATAAAAAAAGAAATTGATGGAAAGACGAACACATAAATTGTATTATATTTACGATATGGAAAAATCAAAAAACCAGATCCGAAAAGAAATTTTTCAATTCTTGAAAAAGAATGGGATTCTAACTCTGGCAGTGGCTTCCGAAAACGCTCCCTAGCTTTGCACTTTATACTACGGAATCGACGATCAAATGAATCTATATGTAGTTACTGATCCGGAGAATACCCACGGGAAAATAATGAGCCAGAATCCAAAAGTCGCCTTCAATATTTTTGATTCCCGCCAGAAAGTCACTAAACCAAAGAAAGGGCTTCAGGGTAAGGGCGTAATTTCAATTGTCGAAGAACCAAAATCTGTAATTAAGGCTTTAGATTTTTGGCATAAGGCCAATCCTGGGGCAGAAAACAGAATCATCGCTAAAAATATCCTGGATAAAAATTCCGACACCAAAATATTTAAAATCACTCCGACTTATCTAAAATATTTTAACGATCAACTCTACGGAAAAGAAGAATACGGAATTTTAGATCTGTCAAAATAGACTTATTATATCCTGCAAAATTTGACTTTGTATTTTATTTTGATATGATGCAGATGCTATGAATAATCTTAAAGTTGAAGCGCTAAAAAAAGGATTTGATTATCTTGATACTAACAAATGTGGCGAAGAATTAATAATTGCTGGTTTGGCGGCCATCGCCTCGCCAGAAGATATCTCTAAAGGATTTAAGGCTGCTTATATAAAATCTCATAAACTTCATTTATCCAAAGGTTATTTCGAGGGCGCTTCTGCCGCTCTCCATTTGGCTGCAGGAGTAAATGAAGGCATGGAAAAACAAGAAAAAACATTTGAACGTCAACAAGAACTTGTCCATGGGATAGTCCTTAGCAGGCGCCGCAATCTTCAGCGATCTTTAGGCTAAGAAACTTCTTCACCAATTCTGCAGTTGTCATTGCGAGGAGCGTAGCGACGTGGCAATCTAATAAAAGATTCTCGCGCCCCCCGATCAAATCGGGACTAGGAATGACAAGGTGAAATTTCTGTCAATGTTAAAATAAATTATGAAAATATTTGCAGATGAATTTGTATCAACAGTAAAACGAATATTAATTTGTTCATGAATGGGACACAAGAAGGGCAAGTGGGTGGAAGTATACTGGGCTGCCGCACATTCGACGGGATACAAGGCCAGGTATTGCGAATTTTGTCATCAACAGTTGGAAACCACGAAAAAGCCAAAATGGATGAATGATGTATTTGAAGGGGTTAAAGGCTCTAAGTTCGATTTAAGAAAAGACGCGGTTTCGGCTTCTTCAATCGCTTAAAACGGTGATTTGTTTCTCGGGATGCCAATTTTTATCAAGATATTTGACCAAAGTTTCAGCTTTCAGATTTTCCATATCGTGAGCCATACGGCCGGACTTTGAGTCTGAATATTCAGTTTTATCTAAGATTAAGTAACCCTTTCCTAGCAAGGCAACAAATTCCACAGTCTCAATCGATTGGACAAGATCATCTATAGTGCCTGAACTATCTCCCAACGGAGTAACTCCGATAAATTCAATATGAGAAGGAAACTTATGAACCTGGTCATGAATTTTGTTGTGAGCCTTAGCAAAAATATCAGTATTCTTATTCGCTGGACCAATTAATACTCTCTCCCTAGCCCAATCAGTATCCAAATGGTCATGCCAGATTTTCAATTTCTGGTCCGTCTTTCCTCTGGCGCGGCCAATCGCCCCGGCAAGAGAAATTACTCTGACAATCTTGCGGACTAGATCAGAATTCTCCAGAGATAGGTCAATCAGAGAATAAATAAGCGCCAGCGGTCCGAAGGAATGGCCGACTAGATAAATTTCTTTAAAATGAGAACCAAGCGCCTCAATCACAATTTTTGGCTCAACCAGCCAATCGCTAATAGTTACTGATTCCTTGACGCCTAAAAACTTTTGACCGGTTTTTAAGGCTTGTTTCTGTCTCTGGGGACAATTTAGATAGTTATTGGAAAATTTTCCGTTGATTATCGTTCCATTGTGACGAATAAGAAAAACAGTAAAGCCGTTCTTTAGAACCTTATCCAGCCACAACTGTTCAAATTGAGTCGAACCCCCCCCTGGAAATCCGGGCTCAAAAATTATCAGTTTGTCTGACATATTTGAGGGAAAGTGAACCTTGCCCTCCACCGAACCACTTTTAGACTGAAGCGTAACCCAGTAAGAATTATTTGAAAGTTTTATCGTGTTTTCAGACTTGAGGTCAGTAATCATCTTGGCCAACATCGAAACAATCTTATCATAAAGCCTTTTAGTCTTTCTAACCTTTTCAACCTTTTAGCCTTTATCTCTAGTTTTTATGTTACAATATCTTGAATTCGGAGGACTAAAACCATTAAACAGTTTTATTACATTAACCAGTATATCCGCGTCAACGAGATGCGGGTGATAGACGAAAAGGGGACCCAAATCGGCGTCATGACTAAAGCCGAAGCCTTAAAGAAAGCCCAAGAAATGGATTTAGATCTGGTTTTGGTTGCCCCGAGCGCCAAACCGGCCGTTGCCAAAATAATCGACTTTTCAAAATTTCAATTCCAACAGGAAAAAAAGGAGCAAACCAGCAGAAAGAAAAACAAATCACAAGAATTAAAAGAACTAAGATTAACGCCTTTTATGGCCGAAAACGATCTGAATGTCAGGTTAGAAAGGGCCAGGAAATTTTTGAAAGGCGGGGACAAAGTCAGACTGGTAGTTTACTTTAAAGGCCGGCAAATTACCAAAAAACAATTCGGTTATGATATCCTACAACAATGTAAAGACAGTTTGGCCGAATGCGGCACGCCTGAAACCGAAGCCAAATTAAGGGGCAAAAATCTGGAAGTTGTATTTAAACCAATTAAATCAAATGAAAAAACGAAAACTCAAGACCAAATCATCGCTTAGAATCCGATTCCGGATTACCAAAACCGGCAAGGTTCTGCATATGACTCAAAACAGCCGGCACTTGCGCCGCAAAAAGCGTAAAGGCACAATCCGCGGATACGGAGTTCCAAAACAGTTAAAGGGAAAATTTGCTGCCAAAATTAGAAGAGTTATGGGAGTTAAAAAAAGAAAGTAGAAAGTAGAAAATAGAAAATAATGAACAGTTAGACATTACTCATTACTTTCTACTCATTACTTATTAAATTATGCGCGTTAAAACCGGGGTAACCCGCCACCGCCATCATAAAAAAGTCTTAAGCCGCACTAAGGGAATGCGGATGACCAAGAACCGGCTATTCAAAGTAGCCCGCGAGGCCGACCTCCACGCCGGCCAATATGCTTATGCCGGACGGAAACGCCGCAAGCGCGATTTCAGAAGCTTATGGATAGTCAGAATTAACGCCGCCCTAAGAGCGATTGATGAAAAAATGAGCTACTCTAAATTTATTAACTTATCTAAGAAAGCTAACATTGAAATTGACCGTAAAATTCTGGCTCATCTGGCAGCCGAAGACAATTCAACTTTCAAAGCCGTATTTGACGTTGCCGTCAAACAGTAATGCCCGCTATCGTAAACGGATAAATTCCTCCGGCTTCATCCCTGATTGCTTAATAATTCCTCGCAAAGTCCCCATCTTCAGGTCACGATTATGAAATGGGACTGCAACGTTTTGTTCACAATTCGGATGGCTAAAAATCCGGTGAGAACCAGCACTCCTTACCTCAATGAAGCCTGCTTTATTGAGTATTCTAGTTATTTCTCTGGGTCTTAAAGATGGAAGTTTCACGCGATAACGTATTGGGAATATTCCGGAACTGCGACCGGAATATTATAAGTAAATCCTTTATTGGATTTCTCTACCGGAACTTTTTTCCCTTGTTTTATCAAGCTTTCTATATAACCTTTAATGGCGTCTTCCGCCATTCTTTTTGCCTCTTCAAAATTATTTCCTTCTGTCGTCAAACCATAAAGCTTCGGTACAGTTACTACATAGCCCCCTTCTTTGGCCGGTTCAAACAAAACGGTATATTCTAGTATTCTTTCTTTCTTGACTTTATTCATGTTTATTATTATACTATCTTTTGCAAATGACTAACGGATTATTTTTCTTTACCTTCGTTTATTTTAACCGCAAAGCGGTAAGGGAGGGTATTAAAAAATAATCCGCGCCAAATAATAAAAGTTTATCACCCTCCAACCGGAGGGTTTTTTGTTCAGACCCTGATTTTTCGTCAAGAAAAATCAGCTGGTATGAACAACCCCGTAAACTCGCTCTTTGGCTGCGTGGACGAAGGCCACGAGACAAAGCAAGTGTTTTACCGGGGTAACTGATTGACAATAATCTCTATGTTAAATTTTTCTCTCAAATCACTACTGTCAACAAACAAATCACTGCTTCTGCCCGTGGCCCATGACGCTTTAACCGCTAAATTGATTGAAATGGCCGGATTTAAAGCTTTCAGCATCGGCGGTTTCGGAGTCGCGGCTTCCGCTTTCGGGCTTCCCGATAACGGCAGTGTTGGTTTTGCTCAATTTCTACCTATTTTTAAGAATATATTGAACGCCTCTTCTCTACCGGTTTTGGTTGACGCCGATACCGGATACGGCGGACCGGAAATGGCAGCTAAAGTTATTTCAACATATGAAACAGCCGGAGCTTCCGCTATCTTCATTGAAGATCAAGTTTGGCCTAAACGCTGCGGCCAAACCAGCGGACATAAATTGATAAGTCCAAATAAAATGGCTGATAAAATCAACTCGGCCAAAAAAGCCCTTAGAGATCCTGACACTATCTTAATGGCCAGAACAGACGCCATCTCCGCAGAAGGAAGTTTAGATGCCGCCGTTAAACGGGCAAAAATATATATAAAAGCCGGAGCCGACGCCATTTTCATTGAAGCCCCAAGGACAATTAACGAACTAAATCAAATCCCGCAAGAATTGCCTGGCACTATTTTATTAGCCAATATGATTGAAGGCGGAAAAACACCTATAATTCGCAGGGATGTTCTAGAAAAATGGGGATTTAAGCTGATTGCCCATCCTCTAGCAGGGATATTGGCTCAAACCAAAGTCATACGCGACACCCTTTCTTTTCTTAAGGAAAACGGAACAACTGAAGGTTGGGGACAAGACAATCTCTATGATTTCACTGAATTCAGACAACTTATCGGGCTGTAAGAGTATGAATTTTGCTAAAAGATTTAAATCCATTTCCGATCCCACAGTCTCCGATTTATTAAAATTAACGGAGTCTCCGGGTATTATTTCCTTTGCCGGCGGAACTCCGTCAGCTGACGCTCTGCCGTATGCGCTTATAAAGAAAATTTTGCCTGAATTAGAAATAGATTTGCAATATACTCCGACTCAAGGGATTAAATCTTTACGAGAAAGGCTTGCAAAAATCTATTCGGATAAATGGAATTCTAAAATCACTCCTGATCAAATTCTGATTACTTCAGGATCACAGCAGGCTTTGGATTTAATTGCTAAAGTTTTTATTAATAAAGGAGATAAAGTTTTCGTTGAAAACCTGACGTACTTTGTAGCCCTTTACGCATTTAATGCTTACGAACCGAAATATCAATCTATAAGCGCGGAGAAAATTTCAGGAGAAGAAAAGTTATCCGGGAAATTGATATACCTGGTATCAAATTTTCAGAATCCTACCGGAAAAACTATCTCTGAAATCCAACGCCGGAATATCGCCAATGCCGTTATTGCAAAAGATCTAATCTTAATTGAAGATGATCCTTACGGCGAATTATTTTTCTCCGACTGTCCGCCGAAACCAATTGCCTTGCTGGCGCCCGAAAATACCATTTATCTGACATCTGTTTCAAAAATAATGGGACCGGCCTTAAGGTTAGGAATCGCAATTTCCACTCCGGAAACTATTCAGGCTCTTACCCGGGCTAAAACCGGAATGGATTTATGCACCAGCGGTTTATTACAGCAATTAGCCGGAAAAATCCTGATTGAGCCAAAGTATCAAGATCACCTGATACGGATACGGAAATTTTATGCCGGGAAATGCGGCGCCATGTTATCGGCGCTAAAAAAACATATGCCGGATAGCGTCAGCTGGACCAAGCCGGAAGGAGGATTATTTATTTGGATGGAATTGCCGGATAAAATAGACACTGCTGTTCTATATAAAAAAGCCTTAACCAAAGGTGCAGCATTTGTTCCGGGATATATTTTTAGCCCCACCGGAAAACTAAATAATTGCCTCCGCTTAAGCTTTGCTTCCCCGACATTAGCAGAAATAAACACCGGAATCGCAACTCTGGCAAATCTAATAAAGTCAAATCTTTAAGGGGGTGATATTTTATGTCTAACTCAAATATTAATATGATTATCGCGGGAAGCCTGGAAAGAGCAAAAGTTTGGATCAAAGAAGGAGACGATCCAAACGATATCTATCAAGCTTTAGCTCCGGCCATACTGGAGATAAATCAAAAACTGTTAGTCCCGGCTGTCAGCCCAACCAGAGATTTGGAAAATTTATTAAGAACCGAATGCGGCTGGAGTCCGGTTCAAAATACAAGCGGATCTGCTGCCAAATGGGGACCATGCTAGCAAAACCGGCTGATAACCTGATAAAATTAGATCTATGAATACTGAAGAAATAATGTCATTGAAAAACAACGCCATTGCTTTAATTTCGCAAACACAGTCTGCCGAAGAACTGGAAGAATTGAGAGTTAAATATTTGGGCCGGAAAGGGGAGATCAATAAGCTTCTTCTTACTTTGCCAAAACTGGATCCGGAACAACGTTCAAGTTACGGAACCGCTGTCAATTCAGCCAAGAATCAGATTGAAATGGCCATCAGTGAAAAAACCAAGCAATCTTCAACCGTCAAAATAAATCGGGAATTTTTTGATCCCACGGTTCCGGGAAACCCTGCTCCGGCAGGCGCTCTTCATCCGATTACTAAAATTTTCCACGAAGTTGAAGATATTTTTGGAAAATTCGGATTTAGCGTCTCAACAGGTCCTGAAGTTGAATGGGATGAGATTAATTTCCAAAAATTATTGCTGGGGCCGGATCATCCCTCCCGCGATACCCAGGAAACATATTATTTTGATGAAACAAGATTATTAAGAGTCCATACCAGTTCGGTTCAGGTCAGATATATGGAATCGCATCAACCGCCGATAAGAATTGTTGTTCCCGGCCGGGTCTACCGCCGCGATACTATTGATGCCACTCACCTTCCCAGTTTCCACCAAATTGAAGGCTTGATGGTGGACGACAAAACGGTTTTGACGGATTTATTGGGAATGCTGGAACATTTTGCCAAACAATTATTCGGAAATAAACGGAAAGTCAGATTCTACGGCCATCATTTTCCCTATACCGAACCGAGCTTGGAAGTTGAAGTCCAAATGGAAAACGGCAAATGGCTGGAAATTTTGGGCTGCGGCATGGTTCATCCGCAAGTATTGGAAAATTGCGGAATTAACAGTAAAAAATATCAAGGCTGGGCGTTCGGAATGGGAGCGGAACGCTTGGCAATGCTCAAATACGGCATCGCGGATATCCGAAGTTTATATGAAGGAAACGTTAAATTTCTAAACATCAATGAATCAACGCATTAACGTATTAACGCATTAACGCATTAACGCATTCACTTATGCTAATTCCAAAACTCTGGCTACAAAAATTTGTTGATCTAACTGGAATATCCGATGCCGAATTTGCCGAAAAAATGACGTTTGCCGGCAATAAAGTTGAATCAATTCAAAAACATAAATTAGGCACGGTTTTTGAATTTGAAATTACCTCTAACCGCCCGGATACTTTATCGGTTATCGGTATCGCCCGTGAAGTTGCGGCAGTTTTCAACCGTGAATTAAAACTACCAAGAATAAATAAACCGAAACTATTTAAACGTCAACCACTAACCATGAAGATATTGGACAAAAATTTATGTCCGACCCACTCAATAGTTGAAATCTCAAACGTGAAAGTTAAACCGTCAAATCAAGAAATTCAAAATCTATTGGAAATGTCCGGGATCAGACCGGTAAACAATATTGTGGATATAACAAACTTTTTGATGCTGGAAACCGGCCAGCCGATGCACGCCTTTGACGCCGATAAACTAAAAAATAAATTAACTCTGCGGTCGGCTAAAAAAGGCGAAAAAATTATTCCGCTGGATCACAAATCCAAAATATTATCAGGCGGAGAAATAATTATTGAAGATGAAGAAAAGCTGGTTGACTTAGCCGGGCTGATGGGGGGATTAAATTCTGAAATTTCCGATTCAACCGCAAAAGCATATTTACTTGTTCCGGTCTATTCCCCGATTAACATCAGAAGAGCCGGCAAGACTTTAAAATTGCGTTCGGAAGCCTCCAATAGATTTGAAAAAAATATTGATTTACTTCAAACTCAAAACGTCATAATTAGAACTATTGAGCTTTTGGCCAAAGAAGCGGGCGGAAAACAAGCTTCCTCAATCAAGACGGTTATGCCTTCAGTTAACCCCACAATTATTCCTTTCGCTCCGCAAATCTTGGAAAAATACACCGGCTTGATATTGACCGAAAAAGAAATTTCCAAAATTTTACTCAAAGTCGGAATTACTCCAGTCATTGCGAGGAGTCCGCGACGTGGCAATCTGGCTTTTCAAATTCCGTCATTCAGACGCGACCTGTCAATTCCCGCCGACCTGATTGAAGAAACCGTCAGATTGTATGGATATAACAATTTGAAAAAAACTTTGCCGATTGGAGAAATTCCCACCAATCCTGATGCTTTAGCCATAAATTATGACCGCAAGTTAAGGCAGTTAATAGCCGTTCAAGGATATACCGAAACGTATGCTTCAACTTTAATCGGTAAAAATCTGATTGAAAGATTAAAACTGGATTCCAAAAACCATCTTAAAGTTTTGCGCCCAATGTCATCCGATTTTGAATATATGAGGAGGACCACGGCTGAAACAATTTTACCGGCAATTGAAACAAATTTGAATGTTGGCGCGAATTTCTCTATTTTTGAATTGGGAACGGTATTCTATCCAAAAAATTCCGCTGAACTCCCCGACCAGCCGCAAGAGCTGGCTATTGCTTCTAACAATAAAAATTATGGGGAGGTCAAAGGAGATATCGAAATAATATTTAAACAGTTAAACCTGAATTTGGACTTTGAACCGGCAGCCAACAATCCTACTCCTTTTCTTCATCCGTTTAAACAAGGCAAAATTGTTTGCGAGGGCGAAGTGATTGGATCAATAGGCTGGATTCATCCCGAAATAATCGCAGACGGCGAGAATTTAATTATGGCAACCATTAATATTTCCTCTATAAATTCCAAATTCAATATTAATGTCCAATATCCGGAACAATATAAATATTCTCCGATTATTGAAGACATAACTTTATTTTTGCCGCCAAATACTCTGGTTGGCAAAATAATTGGCCAAATCAAACATACTAAATTGGTGGCCTGTGCTTCCATATCAACAATATGGCAAAACTCAATGACCGTCAGAGTGGAATTTAATTCTGACTTCAAACAATTAACTCAAACCGAAGCCAATCAGGCCAAAGACAAAATAATTGCAGATCTCTCTGCTCAATTCAACGTCACTTTCAAAACCGGATATTGATTACTAATTCTTCGAATTTCGCGCTCGTAAATTAGCGATGTTGATAAATTTGCGCAGCGAGCCTGTTGCCGTCTTAAGGCCACCCCGACTTTGACGAGGGGTGACGGTGAGCAAGTAAATTTCGTCAACGAGCTAATAAGCGTGAAATTCAAAATTTACGGAATTACCGTCGGCGTCAAAGTCGGAGTCGGAGAAGGGGATTGATTCCAGTCCTGATTAATTCCGATTTTTACTTCTCCTGATTCAAACTCTTTCGCACCTTCAAGAGTAGCCTTAAATTTTAATTTATATGAACCGGTTGACAAATTAAGCGTTGATTTCCACGGAGAAGAAGTTAAAGTCTGTTTGGTCTGGCCGTCAACAAACACTTCAACTTTATCAACTTTTTTATTAGTCACCACCTCAACTTCCCAGTCAAAACTATTGTTATTTATTTTAGTTTGATCCTGCGGCTGCTTTACTTTTATAACAGCCTCATCGCTGGCTCCGCACTGTTCCGTCGGAATTTTATATCTACTGTCTCCTTGGCCGGCAATCCAAGCATCGATTCCTTCCTGCCACTTCTTTTTGTCAGCATCAGGTAATTCATCCGGGGCTTTCAAAACAATAAACTCTTTTTCCTCTGTGTCTCCTTTGGCAATTTCCACCGGACCGGCTTTCTTGCCGTCGGATTTGCAAACCTGCATTTTAATATGAACCGGATCCTGTCCGTCAGGAACCGATTGCTCCATAAAATATTCCTGGCGAGACGTAAATCCGTCATGAGCCACGTATCCTGAAATAATATCCACGTCTCTTGAAACAATCCCCGGCGGAGTTTCAAAATTTTCCGAAGGATAAGAAGTCAAGGCCTCCAGCATCAATCTTCTCCAAATCGGCGATGCTCCGGATACTCCTGAAGCCACTTCTTTCATCGGGGCATTGTCATTATTCCCCACCCAAGCCCCGACTATCGCTGACCGGCTCCAGCCGATTGCCCAATTATCCCGGCGGTCATTGGTGGTCCCGGTTTTTACCGCCACCGGCCTGATCCCCATATTCAGCAATGAATTGACACCAAAAGTTAAAAGCCGGGCCGTATTGTCTGACAAAATATTATTGATTAAAAACGCTTCCTGGGGGCTCACCACTTGTTGGCCTTGAATTTGATGATGTTGAAATAGTATTTTTCCGTTAGAATCGGCAACTTTAAGAATCGCCACCGGCTTTATTTTGTTCCCGCCATTGGCGAAAGCGCTATAAGCGGAAACCAAGTCTAACAGTTTAATTTCTCCGCCGCCTAAAGTTACCGATAAACCCATTCTTCTTAAATTGGCTGTCGTTGGTTCAAGCGTCGTTAATCCTAAATCATATGCTCCGGATAACATATTTTTTAATCCTTCCAACTGGACTAGCTTAACCGAAGGAATATTTAAGCTGGACCCCAACGCGTATCTCAGTTGGACCGGACCGCGGAATTTTCCGTCATAATTTTCCGGTTCATACGGCTTGTCCGGATCGCCGGAATCAAAACTGGTTTTAGTGTCCGCGATCATGTATGACGGCGGAAATCCTTTCCGCAAAGCGGTCAGATATGTAACCGGCTTAATTGCCGATCCCGGCTGTCTCGGTCTAAGAATAACATTGACTTGGCCGTCAATTTCTGTTGAGTGGAAATCCCTGCTCCCGACCATTGATAAAATTTCTCCGTTATTGGGATTCATCGCCATTACCGCGCCATTGGAAATATTTAATCCCTTTACCTTTTCAATCTCTTCGGAGACAATGGCCTCGGCTTTCTCCTGCAATTTAAGATCTAAAGTCGTAGTCACCTTTAGTCCGCCGCCTTCCACCATATCTTCACCAAATTGTTGAGCCAAAATGTCTTTAACGTACATCACGAAATGCGGGGCTTTGATTGTCGCTCCGGCTGGCTTAAACTTCATGTCTTTTAATTCTTCTTTGGCTGATTTTTCCAGATCTGGCGTAATATATCCGTCGTCTTTCATTCTGCGCAATACGTGTTCAGATCTGGCAATATACGCCTTCGGATCTTTTCCATACGGGGAATATCTGGTTGGAGCTTGTGGAAGTCCGGCCAAAAAAGCCGATTCCGCCAAATCCAATTCTTCAATCTGCTTGCCAAAATAAACCGAGGCCGCGGTTCCGACGCCGACTGCTTGTCCGCCATAAGGCGATTCCTGAAGATACATTTGCAAAATTTGGTCTTTAGTAAATCTTTTTTCCAGCTGGACCGATAGGACAAATTCTTTTAATTTCCGCGGCAAAGATCTTTCCTGCGTTAATAGAACATTTTTCACCAACTGTTGAGTCAAAGTTGACCCGCCTTGAAGCTGTCGGCGAAGAACGATATTAATTGCCGCCCGGCCGATTCCGGTAATGTCAAATCCCTGATGGGTGTAAAAATTTTTATCCTCAACCGCGACTGTAGCTTTTTTTAAATAATCAGGAACCAAACTTAAATTGACTAACTCTCGCTGGACATCGCCATAAACGTCATACAAGACATCTCCGTCGCGAGACATAATTTTTGTGGAGAATCCTTCTTTCCTAATCACTTTGTCTGGAGATGGCAGATCACGGGAAAACCAGGCAAAAACAATTACTGTTGACAATACTCCAAGTAAAGCCGCAGTCAATCCGGAAATTACTAAAAACCTGAACCACTTTATCCGTGAGCCGAGTCTTGAAAATCTCCGCCGTTTCCTGGCTTCAAACACTTTGGCAAAATCCATTCATCCCATCCTACCAAACAAGTTTGATCGATTCAAGGCAGACAGATCTTTTCTCTATTGTCATTCCGGACTTGCCTGCCCGCCTCTGGAGGGATCCGGAATCTATATAAAGAACTTATAAGTAATTTAACTGAAACTATAAAACAAGTTCTCCAGTTGAAATTAATAACGTAAACAAGTAATCTATTAGATAAATATGCCGGATGAAATCTCAATCAGTGAAAAAGATTTAGCTCCCAGAGACACAGCACAGACATCTTCAAATCCAACCGAAACGATCGATATCTCTTTACAAGATCTTGAAAACGCCGATTTAATCGTAGGGCTTCATCAGCAGGCCCGAAGTAGAGAAATTAATCTCGGAGAGGTAGGATCTGTCGTTGTTGGCTTTCCTTTTGACAATCAATCACAACGAATAATTCCTCCAGATAGACCGCACGTTTTTACTGTTGACGATTTATTTGTGCAGGACGGAAAATACACAGAGAGAGAACTTCAAGAAAATCCTGCTAAGAATCTGCCAGACAACCCCAAACTTATTAATCTCGGAAAAACCACCATCATTTTCGGTCATGGAATTAAGAAAGGGAATAGTTGGGAGTACGGAAATGGACAATCAATCACAAAAAACACTTTTAGCTTATAACGAAAAGGCTAAAGAGCTTGGCTTGCCACAAGCCCAAATGATTGTCTCTTGCAATATTAGGCCAGAAAATATTGATTGGTAGACACAAAGTGTCATAACAGACGGACCGGACGTTCAAGTTGGAGAATTTGGAGAGTTAGATCAAAACAATTCAGTTGCATACGCAGTTGATGAGATTATCCATGGGATAGGATTTGTCCGCGCCGGAGGAGTAAGCTTTTATGTTTATTCGACTAAACCAATGTTTGGTCTGGACAATCTTATAGCCTATAAAAATCTCTTCCCTCAAGGTTAAACATCTTTCGCAACTCACCTATGTTCATAAATCATGTAGATTGACTATGCTATAGCAGAGTCAATCTACATAAATCTTTTTGACAGATTAGCTGAATTCTATCTCGAAGCGCACCGCCTGAGCTGTTCTTCAAATACCTCTTGAGACGTATTGTACCCCAAACACTTTCTTGGCCGGTTGTTGATCTCCCAAACCATATCGTCAAGTTCTGCCTGGGTTAAATTAGATAATCGAGCTTTATCAGGTAAAACCTGAAACATCTGCTTTTGGACAAAACTAGTTTCCCTGCTGTCGATTCTATCAACTAGCCTGGCTAAGAATAATTTGGATAACCTCTCGACTTCGGTATGGACTCCGTCCCCTTCAGACTTTCTGCCCTCTACAGTATCTCCTTCCCAATGACCAAACTGGCTTCTGTTGTTAACTTCTTCCGGCCGGTCATGGATAGAAACTCTTTGCGGTATCCGTGATTTATGTACACTTCTACCGGCTTGCTTCTTCCTCCTCTTCTGTTTCCGGGGGAGGAACTCCCAGAGCCGTTTGTTCTGGTTGCCTTTTTGATAAATATACCCGTAGATAGTTTCATGGCAGATAATCGCTTGTCCAGATTCCTTTTTAAGTCTTCCGGCTATCTGTTCCGGAGACCAGCCATGACGTAATCTTTTCAAGATATAACTGTAGACAACAGGATTCTTCAGAGGATGGCGTCTTCGGGAACGGATACTCCGTTCTTCTGCTCTCCTTTGAGCGGTAATGGCGACATACCTATTGGAAATCAAAGAATGATTTCTGCCAACTTCTCGGATGATAGTGGTATGAGACCGGTTTAAGCGTTTGGCAATAGCTCTGATCGAGACGCCTTGATTAACCCAGATGGCGATCAGTTCCCGTTCATTACCATTAATGTGTTGATACATGCTGTTCACCTCCTTTCCTTTAAAGAGGAGAG
>JACRNH010000016.1 GCA_016219325.1 Candidatus Collierbacteria bacterium | reverse complement strand
GGATTGAAGAAACAACCAAATTATGGCAGCTATATCTTGCTTTGGGAGGAAGTCTTGACCCCGAACCCGATCCTCAAAGTCCTTTCTACTTTCAAGAAGCATAACGTTAAGTGCTTGTTAATAGGCGGACAGGCCTGCATTATTTATGGTGCAGCTGAATTTAGCCGCGATTCCGATTTTATCATACTTTGTAATAACGAAAACCTTCAGCAGTTAAAAAAAGCATTAAATGTTTTAAAGGCCAAACTTATATATGTCCCTGCATTAGAAGTAAGTTATTTAGAGCGTGGTCATGCCTGCCATTTTCGGTGCAAGGAAAAATTTGTGGAGAATTTACGTATAGACGTGATTTCTAAACTAAGGGGTTGCGAGCCGTTTGAAAAATTGTGGGTTCGCAGAAATAGAGTAACACTTAAAAAAGATGGAATTGTTATAGATGTTATTGGACTTAGGGATTTAGTCCAAAGTAAAAAGACTCAGCGAGATAAAGATTGGTTAATGCTTAAACGTTTGGTAGAAGACGATATCGTTCTAAATAAAGCTCATCCTTCGGATGATCAGGTTAGATGGTGGTTACTCGAAAGCAGAAATCCCGATTCCCTTATTATGCTGGCTGGTAAGTATCTTAAAATCGCAAAAGAATGCCTTGGTGACAGATCCCTCTTATCTAGCGCTATTAATTCAAACACCCAAAAACTCAATCTCGAGCTCCATGAAGAAGAAATTAGAGAACGTCAAAAGGATATCGAATATTGGGCACCATTAAGAAAAGAATTAGAAGCGCTGCGCCATATCTCCCAAGAAGAATAGGTTCCCACCATAATAATTTCTGATATAGGTCCTTAAGCTCAAATCTCTTTCAATCTCTGTGTCAATTTCGTCCCATCCTTGTCCCAGATTTGTCCCATCCTTACCCGTTTCAACAATTTTTAAAAAGTAGATTTTAATCTATCTCAAATCAACAGAATATATTAGGGACTAAATCTTAAGCATTTCAAGAGGTTATAAAAATCAATTTCAGAAGGTAAAAATTCTGCCTTAATTTGGGTATCTTTGGCACAGTTGTTGCTTATATATAATAAGTAGGTGCAAATCAATGAGAAGCGATAATACTGAATCCATAAATGGCAAAGATACTGAACGGTAAAATCAGGGTTTTAGTGGTAGATAATGATGAAGATATGTGTTGGTTGATTGCCTCTATTCTTAAGGAAGAGGGCCTAGGGGTAGATATAGCTCACGATGTAAAATCTGCCTTAAGTAAGATTACTCACCATCAATATGAGGTAATGGTTTTAGACTATAAACTTTCGGGTATGTCTGGATTAACTGTTTTAGAAAAAACCCACCAAATAAAACCAACCATCGTAACCGTAATGATTTCTGCCTTTGGTAATGAATCTGTAAAGGCAAAAGCCAAGGAATTTGGGGCTTATACCTTTTTGGATAAGCCTTTTAATATAGATACGCTGAAATGGATGGTGAAAAAGGCCTTAACCGAACAGAAAAGGAGGTGCGCTAATGAAGCGAATTTGCACAAGTTGCATTCTCGTTCTTCTCCTGATGGGAGTCTTGGTTTTCCCGGTTTTTGCAGCGGAACAGACAACGGCAGCCCTAAAGACAGGCATTCAGTCCATATTGGAGCCAGCTAAGCTTTCTACGGCTCAGGTAAGCGGATATTTGCCTAAATTGGGAGGATTGTTGCTGATTTTGGTTGTGGGGTCTTTGATTGCCTTAGCAATTGTAGCGTTGGTGGGGGTAATCCTTAAAGTCATTCAGTTAGAAAAAGGTGCAAAAAAAGTTAATATCCCCGAGATTCTTAAAAACGGTGGCATTGGATTATCCCTTAGCGACCTGATTGCTGAGATCATCTTTTTTGTGCTCATTGTAGCTACCTTAATTACTGCCTTAGAATATTATGGTGTGGCTACGGGTACATTCACGGGTCAAATTCTTGCCTACCTTCCTCAGGTAATTGCCGCTGTGTTTATCTTAGTTCTGGGGATTCTTCTTGCAATATTAATCTCAGGAATAATCACTTTAGTGGGCGGGAATGTCAAGATTGCGCAATCAGCAATATTAGGAAACATTGCCAAGTATGCCATTATTGTGGTGAGCGGTTTGATTGCCCTAAGAGAATTGGGAGCAGGGATTATCTTGACTGATAAGGCCAAGGATATCATTCTGGCAGGATTAGTGTTAGCTCTTGCTATTTCCTTTGGCTTAGGAGCGAAAGAGAAAGCAGAGAAGTTCTTAGGTAAGCTTTTTAAGGAATAATAGGACGTCACAAAACTCGCTCTTT
>JACRNH010000018.1 GCA_016219325.1 Candidatus Collierbacteria bacterium | reverse complement strand
TTGGCCTGGGAAGCGCTGAAATTGGCCAAAAAATCAGGCTGTAAAATGTTTGATTTCTGGGGAAGTTTGGGGCCGGAGCCTGATCCAAAAGATCCCTGGTACGGATTTCACCGTTTCAAAGAAGGCTACGGCGGGAAGCTGGTCGAATTTGTGGGGACTTGGGATTTAGTCCTCAATCCGGCCTTATATACTATATATAGTATGGGAGATAAGTTGAGGTGGTGGTGGATGAGAAGCAGAAAGTAAAGAGTAAAAAGTAAGGAGTAATGAGTAGAAAGTAGAAAATAATGAACAAAAGTCTTAAATGGTTGTTTTTTATTGGCGGGATTTTGCTTGTCTCCCCAATCTTTCTTATCTCCCCTGTCTCCCCAATTCCCCCAAGTGATTCTATTGACAATCAGCCTCGCGTCTCCCGGGTCATTGACGGCGATACGATTGAACTGGAAAACGGCGAAAAAGTAAGATACATCGGAATTGATACTCCGGAAACTCTGGATCCCCGAAAACCGGTGCAGTGCTTCGGCAAAAATGCAGCGGCCAAAAATAAAGAGTTGGTGGAAGGAAAACCTGTATGGTTGGTAAAGGACATCTCCGACAAAGATAAATACGGCCGGCTGCTGCGGTATGTTTATTTAGGCGATCCGGCCCAAGAATCCTCGGTGTTTGTCAATTTAGAACTGGTAAAACTTGGGTTTGCCCATTCTTCCTCTTATCCGCCTGATATAAAATATCAGAATTTATTTATAGAGGCCGAAAGAGAAGCCCGCCAAGCAGAGCTTGGATTATGGAGTTCCTGTCCCGCGGAGCGGGATCCTGCTCTGCAGGACCCTGTTTCTTCTCTTCCCCCTGATTCCCCTAATCCCCCCAATCTCCCCGATATCCCCAATCTAACGCCTTCTTCGGGTTGCCTCATCAAGGCCAACATCTCATCAACCGGCGAAAAAGTCTATCACCTCCCCGGCTGCGGTTCATACGATAAAACTAAAATCGACGAATCCCGGGGCGAAAAATGGTTTTGCGGCGAAGAAGAGGCCGTTTCAGCCGGCTGGCGGAAAGCCAAAAACTGTTAAATCCTGATACAATCAGACTATGACTTTTAAATTTTGTCCCCTCTGCGGTTCGCCGATGACGCCTTTTATGGAAGATGAATTTCCGCGGGAAAAGTGCGGAAAGTGCGGCTGGATACATTATCATAATCCCCGGCCGACGGTATCTGCCATTATTTCCCGCGACGAAAAAATTCTGCTATGCCGCCGGGCCGCCGGGCCGTTTGCGGGAAAGTGGGATTTGCCGGGGGGATTTATGGAGGAAGGCGAGTCGGCGGAAGCAGGAATGCGAAGAGAAATGCGGGAAGAATTAAAAGTTGAGATAGAGATAGAGAAGCTGATCGGCGTATTTGGACCGTCATATTATCCTTTTGGCGGCCAGGATAACTACAATATTGATATTTATTATTTAGTTATTCCGGTCGGTGAACCAGTAGCAGTAGATAAGAGCGATGTCGCCGAGATCGGCTGGTTTGACCCTAATAATTTACCTGATATGGCGTTTCCCTCAAATGTGGAAGCCATTAAAAGCTGGCTGAAAACTTCAATTATTTAAATAATTGAAGTTTTTTTCTCATCGGTTGTAAATTTGAACATTGCTTCATACATCGTGTTGAGCTTTTCGTCTTTAGGGTTGGCAGCAGACCGCTGAGCTAAATCCGCAAGTTCTCCTAACAGAAACTCCGGCGGGGCCTGTTCCAGAACCGGCCGGAACTTATATCCATAAACAATCATTCCCCGTTCGCCCTCCTGCTGTAATTTTTTGGTCACCATTTCCACTTTTTGGCCGATCTTTATTCTACCCTCAACCGGTGAAGAAACGTCTAAATCTGTCAGCATCGCCGTCACCCGCGGCCCTTCGTCTAAGCCTACCAAAACTACATAATATGGAGCCGAATCGACAAATCCTGCCGGGGCGTGATCTCGTTCCACTCTGGTCCAAGAGTAAATAGCGCCTATGCCGGAAAATCCGAATTCATTATTTTTCATCTGAACCAATCTCCATTAAGGCGGCTGCCGGCAATTCAAATTGATTTCCGGCCGCCGCGAATTCTTTCATCTGCCCCGGACGCCACGTCACCCGTCGTGCCGTCAATTCCTTATTATGTATCTCAACACCAATATCACCAAATCCCACTTCGCCGTTGTCCAACCTCACCATTATAGTTCTTTTGCCTTGTTTATCAGGATTTCCGGCAAACAATATTTCTCCCCCCACTGGCTTTTTTTCTCTCTCGACAGTTAACCCCTTACACTCCGGACAAATATCACGCGGTGGGAAAATTTTTTCGGCGCAATGCGGGCATTCTTCGCCCACCAACCTATATCTCTCTTTCTGTAATCTCCAGTTCCGCGAAATACTCCAACTTTCGCTCATATATATTATTAGTCGTTATTCTTCAACCAACCACACAAAACAAAAAGAGGTATATAATATTTTTAATGACCAAACTTATATCCTGGTTCAAATCAAATAAACTGACGGTAATATTGATAATTGCCGTCGGATATTTGCTCTGGAAACAAAATTATCCCGGTCCGGTTTATCCGCTTCTGATGTCTTCCCGCCAAGGCATAAATCAAGAAATGGCAGTCAGCGGCGCGCTTCCAAAAGCGGGCGGCGGATTTATCCCGCCGGTAAATGATATTGCTCCGACCGATACCACCGACAGAATGGTAATCAAAGAAAGCACCATGTCTTTAATGGTCAAAGACGTGGCCGAATCAATTAAAACTATTCAGGGGACAGCGGAAAAGTTTGGGGGATTCTTGATTAACTCTCATATTTCCAAACCGCAGGAGTCCGGCAGCGGCTCAATTTCCGTCAGGGTTCCGGAAGCAAAATTAACCGAAACTTTGGCAGAATTCCGCAAAGCCGGTTTAAGAGTAACTGACGAATATATTTCCGGATTGGATGTTACCGATCAATACGTGGATCTGGAAGCAAGACTGGCAACGTTAAACAAAACTAAAGTAAAATTTGAAGAAATCTTGGACAGGGCAACACAGGTGCAGGATTTGTTGAATGCCCAGCGGGAATTGATTAATCTGCAGCAGCAGATTGATTCGATAAAAGGCCAGCAGCAATATCTATCGCAGTCGGCCAAATTATCCAGAATTACTGTTTATTTATCTACAGACGAATTCTCCCTGCCGTATTCTCCGACTAACCCGTGGCGGCCAAATGTGGTATTCAAGTTAGCAGTTAGATCGCTGGTATCAAATCTTCGGAATCTCGGCTCGGCCCTGATCTGGATAGTTGTCTATTCCCCAATCTGGATTCCAATTTTAATCGTAGTTTGGTTCTTCTCGCGCCGGAAAAAATCCTAATCCTGAATCTTGAAAATAAGTCTAACATTGTAAAATCGACATGCTATAGCAGAGTCAATCTACATGATTTTCAAGCAAGAAGCTTTTGATAATTTCCCGGCAGGTTACGGCTGGCTTCGCGGAAAGTTAATCCAGACATTTTGTCTTTATACTGTTTTATAAATTCAAAAACAATTTCAGGTTCAACGTTGGCAATCTCCCGAAGCGCCCAACCGATAGCCTTGCGGACAAAAAATCTTTCTTCTTTTGACCAATGCATGCCTTCATCAAACATCGGCACAACCAGTTCAAAAAATAATTTTTTATTTCCGCCTTTACGCCTGAACTGCGTAACTTGCGACAGAACTGCCGCTCTTCTGACCCAGAAGTTTTTTGACTTAGCCCATTTAGGCAAATACTCCAGCGTTTTTTTGTCATTATCAACCATAGCCCCGATAACGCGGGCGGCAATTTCGTCCAAATGATCCCAGCCGGTAACCTCATTTATCATTTTCTCAACAAAGGCCATTTGTTTAATTGTTAAACTACCAGAAACCAATTGTAAAATCTCAACCGCCAGCGATTTTTCTTCATGCCATTCGCTCTCCCATAATCTCTCCGCCAACTCACAAGCATCATTTAGTTGAAGGCTCTTATGTTTCTCAAACCATTCTTTGACAATTTTATGGCGCTGCGGGACAGTTACCCCGTAAAACTTCCACGGCGATTTCAAATATTTCTTCTCCCCCACCGCTCGCTTCTCATTTCCCAACTCTCTTAATTTCTTGCTAAACCAATTAATCTCGGAATCGACGTTCATAGGCTTTATTTTAACCAACCCATACAATATTTGATAGAATTATTTTCTATTATGCCTCATATTCATGATCTGATCAATTTTACGGTAGCTGCGTATATTGTAAATAACGGCAAAGTGGTTTTAGTAAATCACCTTCAATTAAAAAGGTGGATGCCTGTCGGCGGCCACATTGAATTAGATGAGGATCCGGAAGAAGCTCTGTTCCGTGAAATAAAAGAGGAAGCAGGAATTGATAAAAGAGATTTGACGGTTTTGTCAAATAAACCGGAGATTGTTTCTGATGGAACTAAATTTTTATTCACTCCGTCGTTTTTGGATATTCATAAAATTACGGATACCCACCGCCACGTCGGGATTATTTATTTATTAAGCTCGAAAACCGATGAACTTGTTTTAGCTGCCGATGAGCACAACGGAATCCGCTGGTTTGGTTTATCTGAACTGGAAAACGAGGAATTTAAAATCTCTCCGGCGGTTAAATTTTACGCGGAAGAAGCGATTAAATTAAGCAATTCTTCAGGGCGGTGAAATAAAAAGTTAGGAATCATTTTTCTTATACATCTGTATCAAATTAATAGTTTCTCCGCGGTGAACAACAGATTTTGGCAAAACGCCAAATTCCGTAAAACCCATTTTTTGATAAACATGACAAGCCCTTTCGTTATTGCTAAATACTTCCAGCGTCACAATTTTGACTCCAATTTTCTTGGCTTCCTCAAGCAACATCTCCATTAATTGCGAACCAACCCCGTCCTGACGGTATTCCTTAGCCACGGTTATCCCGAAATCGCCAATATGAGACAACCTTCTGGCCCGCTTCTTTATCTGGCCATTGGCAACTAATTGATCGCCGTCAAACACATAAAAAGCTACTGTCTGTTTTTGATTAATCTCATTCAGTAAACTTGTTAAGTAGGCCTTCTCCTCAACTTCTGTCACCGGCTCCCCGGACATAATGATGTAAGTATCTTCGGCAATCAGATCGTTAATATATGTTAAAACCTGATCCAGGTCGGCTTGTTCCGGCAATCTGACTGTCAATGTTTTTCCGGATTTGGTGATAATAGTTTTGGGCTGCATAAAATAATTATATCAATGCGACTTATAGTCTAAAGGCAAAGCGTGGCAACTTGCTTAAACAAAAGATTGGCGGAAGGCCGGGACAAATTAAGAAGCTGAACCACCTCATCTTTTTTATTTAAAATATCGCGGCATAAAACAATGTCCAAGGATAATAATTTTTGTTTCTGATCGGCGGACAATAAAGACAAGCTGGTGACCGGATAAAGATTGGCCGCCTCAATTAAGTTCTGCAGTGATCCGTTTTTGGGATAACTCCAGGCCAGCATTTTTAGCCCGACGCATTCGCCGTAAGTAATGGCGTCAAAAGTTAATTTAGTATTTGTCACCAGCCAAGCTTTATGAAATTTCAAATTCTGGACAGAGCGATTGGCCCCTAAAACCAAATCGTCAAATCTGGCCTTAATATATAAGGCCACTTTAACATCCGACCGGCCCTCCGACCGGGCATGAAATTTACACTCCACCATCAATCTTTCCTTCCCTTTAACCGCTACCACGTCAATCTCGTGAGTCACGCATTTACCGGGGGCAATAACATTTGTTTGAGTCTGATAGCCGGAATGAGCCAAAAGCCTTGAAATAAATTTTTCAAACGGATATCCGGTCGGCCCCAGTTCGGCTATGGCTGATTTCAAATTATATCTGTCGCCGACAGACTGTTCCTCCTTGCGCAATAAGCCGTAGATCCGGTCATAAAGCTTACGGGTGGAAATTCCGTCATAAATCTCCAAATTAATCTGCGACAATATGGAATTAACCAACCTGTCGTCGGCCCCGGAATTCCGCAAAGACCTCTCGACTTTTTTAACGTCAAACGTTTCCATCTGGCCGGAATTTTTTAAAACTCTTATCATCAAAATTACTGTATCCGATTAAGATACCGTTTGTCAAAGATTATTTCTGCGTTTAGGCCATTTAAGTAGTAAGATATAAATAATGAAAGACAAATTCACCGCGGTTTGGGTTTCGCATTCTTCAATTTCGGATTTTTTGAAATGCCCGCAGGCTTACTATCTGCATAATGTTTACCGCGACAAAACCACCCGGCATAAAATAACCTTGGTAAGTCCGCCATTGGCCTTGGGACAGGCGGTTCACGAAGCGGTTGAATCGTTATCGGCTTTAGGAATTGAAGAAAGATTCCGGGAACCTCTGTGGAAAAAATTTGAATTGGCTTGGAAAAAAGTCAGCGGTAAAAAAGGCGGATTTTTGAACACCGCCACCGAAAATCATTACAAAGAGCAGGGTCTGAAAATGCTGCAGATGATTGAAGAAAATCCCGGGCCATTACGGAATTTAGCCGTAAAAATTAAGTCCGACCTGCCTAATTATTGGCTGTCGGAAGAAGACAATATTATTTTATGCGGAAAAATCGACTGGCTGGAATATTTGAAAACAAAAGACAAAATCCATATTATTGATTTCAAAACCGGCAAGAAAAGGGAAAGCGCGGAATCTCTCCAATTGCCGATTTATTACTTATTGGCAAAAAACTGCCAGAACCGGCCTGTTTCCAAGGCCAGCTATTGGTATTTGGGACACTCAAAAAATCCGGAGGAATTGACATTACCGGATGAAAAAGAATCAAAAGAAAAATTATTGAAAATTGCCAAACAAATGAAATTGGCCAGGATTTTAAACCGGTTTAAATGCCCCGAAGGCGAAGGCGGCTGCCGGGTCTGCCAGCCGTATTTGGCGGTTTTAGCCGGCAAAGGCGAGCAAGTCGGTATTAATGATTTTAAACAGGACGTTTATATCGTTTCCAAATCAGGATTTAACAATACCCCCGACGAAACCAGTTTGGTCCTATAATTCAGCTAAATATACTTATTAATAAAGGTTTAATGATTTAAAATATCGATATCTGCTAATTGCTAAAATTGTCTATAGTATTGCAATCATAAAACTGATATATTCTAATCATGGAAGAAAAATGTCCCAAATGCGGGGCGGCGCTATCGCCGATTACCGAAACTTCAACCGGAAAGCAGCTTCAACGCTGTTCCAAAGGCAGTTGGAATAAAGACACCCGGAAAAACGAAGGCTGCGATTACGTCAAATGGATAACTCCGGAACCGCAAACGCTGGACGAAAAATGCCCTAAATGTGGCTCGCCTTTAATTCTGGCGGTCACCCGGTTCGGCAAAAAAATGAAAAAATGCTCAACCAATGTCTGGAATAGGGAAACTAAAAAGGCCGAGGGTTGCGACTATATCGAATGGATCAGCGGTAAAAAAGAAGAATTGGATGAAGACTGTCCGCAATGCGGATCAAAATTAGTGCTTTATACCACAGCTTCAGGCAAAAAAATGAAAAAATGCTCAACCAGCGGTTGGGACAGCGCCAAACGCGAAGCTACCGGCTGCACTTATATCCAATGGTTAAAGCCCGGAGACTATCCTTCTCAAAAAGATGCAGGCGGCGAAGAATTCTTACCCCCCGAACCGGAAGGCTAATTTTTCTTAATCACCTTAGCTGCAATAGTTGATGTCAACCGCGGAAAATTGGGATTGTCGGTTTCAATATAAATAGTTCTGGTGATTTCCCCTAAATCGGTATCATCTTTATGTACCGCCGGATCAAATGAAACTTTGATTTCGGCCGCCTCGTAAGCCTTTAATTCTTTCTTTTCCATTACAGCTTTTGTACATCCGCAGGAAGTGGATACTCCGGTAATTTTTATTGGGGCAGGTGAAAAATTTGTTAAGGTGAAAGCCGCCGTTGACACATCACCATAAATTACTTCCCCTAAATCCTGACTTGGTGGGGAAATTTTAACCTCGACATTGGATTCTTTATATCCGTTCAACCCACCTTCCAAATCGTAGACATTGGTATATCCCAACTCCGAAATTTTTTGTGCCGCAATTTTGCTCATATTCCCCGACCGGCAATAAACCAATATCGGGGTATTTTTGTCAGCTGGAAGAGAGTCAATGTTTTCGGCGATTTGGTCAAACGGAATAAATTTTTTGGTTCCCGGAATATGGGTCTGTTCCGGAACATGGACGTCCAAAAGAAAATTATTTTCGTCTTTGGCTAATTTAGAAAAATCCGCCGGCTCAATCAGTTGCGGTTTTAAAGTTTGATCTCGCCACGGTGATTGACGGGACGCGAAAACCGCCGCCGCCGCCAAAATTATCAATAGCGAAATAGTTTTAATAAGTTTTCCGCTCATTTTTCAATAAATTCCACGGCTATTTCAGCCAATTGCTTCAAAGCCGTTTTTTCGACATCATTTTGCGGACTCAATAATCTATGCGCTCCGTCTTCAAGAATAACAGATTTCCCTTTCCGGTTTCCCGCAATCTCCCTATACCGGTTTTTTACTCCCTCCGGGATATCAATATCATGTTTGCCATACACCACCAAAATTCTGCCCTTAAATAAATCTAAGTCGGAAAAAGCCTCCGAACCGGACCAGTCGTCCGGCCTGCGGATTCGCAAAGTAAACTCTTCTCCCAATTCTGTGCTTTCCGCTTCTTTACCGTATGCTGCCGGGGATTGCAAAACTAGTCCTTTAAGTTTTGGAAATTGGACAGATATCCTACAGACGACGTATCCGCCCATGCTTAATCCCCAAATATATATTTGAGATAAATCAAGCCCCGTCTTTTTTTGAAAAAACCCAACCGCTTCCTCGGCATCTTTAATCCGGTTAAGCAAACTTCCGTTGCTAAAATTTCCTTCACTTAATCCACAGCCTCTAAAATCAATTGCTAAAGATGCAATATTCCTATTCAGAAAAAAATTTTGTAGAAATTCAAACCTTTTACTTGAAGATTGACTTCCACCATGAAGAAATATCGCCCCGAGACTACAGGCTTTCTTAAAAGCCAGAACTCCAAACAATTTCAGGGCCGAGGATTCAAAATATATATTTTCAAACATACCTGAATATTCTAAAGTATATTTATTCCAATATTCTCAAGAATTTAAGAATGTCTTTGCCGAGAGGTGAAAGAACATGAAGAACGCTTTGTCCTTTATACCGCTTTAGGATCAATCCTGAATGATTTAGCCTCCTGGCATGCTCGCTGATTGTTTTAAAATTAACTTTTAACCTATTTGAAATTTCAGAAACGGAAATTTCCGGATAGAGACTTAATAACTCAATAATCTGAATCCTTCTGTGATTGGCAAAGCCTTTAACTATTGTTTGTAATCTTTTAGTTTTCAGCACAACTCAAGTTTACCTAATCATTCTAATATTCTCAAGACCGCGATTTGCCTCACTTAATTTCCTCCTGAAATCGATTCGTTGCCTCACCAAAGAATCCTCCTGAAATTTAGTGGAAAATAGCTGGCATCTTCTGCCCGAAGGAGGTGATTAAATTGAATAAGAAAGACAGACTAACTATAGTCCGGCATTTTTCCGGCAAATACAGACGATCCGATAAGAAAGATAAGGGCAATTTGCTATCTCAAGTTTCCGAGATAACTGGATATTCCCGAAAACATTTGATGGAGATTTTAGCCAAACCGCCAAAAAAGAAAAGGATTATCTATCGGCCCAGGCTGTCAAATTATCTTCCAGTAGTCAAAAAACTGAAAGAGATATGGGTAACGTCAAATTACGCCTGCGGGAAAAGATTGATCCCGATAATTCCGGTTTACCTGGATAGACTGATAGCATTTAAGGAATTAACCTTAACCAAAAAAGAAAAGAGATTGCTCTTAGCGATGAGCCCGGCTACGGCGGATCGGTTACTGATCCATGACAGAAAAAGAATTAATCTTAGGGGCCGTTCTCGGACTAAACCAGGGACTCTGTTGAAACATCAAATTCCGATTAGAACTTGGGCTGACTGGGACAATGCCAAACCTGGATTCTTGGAAATCGACTCTGTTCATCACTGTGGAAATAGCTTGTACGGAGAATATATTTTTACTCTGGACACTGTTGATGTATCTACTGGTTGGAACGAGTGCCGTGCTCATTTGGGGAGATCGGAATATCGGACCGTTTCAGCCCTGGAAGAAATCAGATCTAGGCTGCCATTTCCCCTTCTAGGAATTGACTTTGATTCCGGTTACGAATTTGTGAATTACCATCTAATCCGTTATGCTGATCAGAACAAAATCAGCTATACCAGATCCAGAGAAGCAATTAAAAACGATCAAGCATACATCGAGCAACAAAATTATTCTATAGTCCGCAGGTATGTTGGCTACCAGAGATTAGATACTCCGGAACAGCTAGAGATCTTAAATCGACTTTACCTAAAACTGTCTGATTACCAGAACTTTTTTCAACCGGTAATGAGACTTAAAACTAAAATCAGAGATGGAGCTAAAGTAACTAGGAAGTATGGCAAACCGAAAACAGCTTATCAACGGATCTTGGAAAGAAGGGATATTCCTAAAGAAATAAAAGATAAACTGACAGCTAGATTTCTGAAACTTAATCCCCGAAAACTGATTCTGGAGATAACGGCATTGGGAATAAAATTGACGCAAAAGTAGCCGGAGTTTCAGGAGGATTTAATTTGATTCAACGAATCCCGTTTTGGGAGGATTTTCCGGTGAGGCAAGACGGACCCTTCTTTTTTTTCTTTGCAATTTCAAGTACGAGCGAAGCTGTCAAATCAAAATCATTGTCAATTTCTCTTGCTTCCGTTTTCTTGTATTCATCAAAATTCTTTTCTGCTATTTCTATCACCAATTCATGAGAAATTTTTCCGACATCTTTCAAAATATTTTTACGGCAGATCGGGGTTTTTCAAACGTTCATCATCCAATACAAATCCCTTGACAATATATTCGTGAAGTCGCTTCGTTGCCCAAATACGAAATTTAGTGCCACAGAGGGATTTAACCCTGTAATCAACGGAGATAATAACATCGAGGTTATAATATTTAATCTGATATTCCTTTTCATCAGTGCCAGTACGTCGGAATTCCCGACAGACTGATCTTTCTACCAGTTCTTTTTCCTTAAATACTTTAGCAATATGCTCTGCAATAGTTGAACGTCCTTTGCTAAACAACCGGGCCATTTCATCCTGACTCAACCAAACCGTGTTTCCATCAAACCGGACGTCAATTTTAGTATCGCCTGATTCTGTCTTATAAATAATTATTTGTGACCTCGGTCGTTGATTTTTTATCTGATTCTTTTTCCAATTTTACTCTTTTTTCGGTCTTTTTTGAAGGAGGACGGCTACTTAAACAATGCCGCCCCGGAGACGATCAGAAAAATTCCGATGGAGTTTAAGAGGAAAGAAGTTATTAAAAACTGAATGGTGTTTAAACGGGAAATACCCATTAAGGTTACCCCTAATTCATCCGGCAAAGGCGGGGCGATAATCAGCGCCCCGACCACCGGCAAAGTCCAGCTGAAATATTTGGAATGAAATAATCTCCGCAGATGATGGCGGCCATCCATATGATTATAAATATCTTTAATTTCTCCGGCCAAACCGTTTTTGACGAATTTAAAAATTGTCAGATCGCCGGCCACCGCCCCCAATCCGGCAATCAACCCAATCTCCCAGGAAGTAAAAGTTTCGGCTAAGAAAAATAAAATTATGGCTCCGGCAGTCATGGTAAAATTTGAGTTACAACTTATAGGGACAAACTAATCTTACTCTTAAATTTTGAGACGGGGAAGTTGCTATTTATTGGGGAAGCAAATCGAACTCTTGACAAGATTATAATTTGATTATAGAATCATTATATGATTCAGCAACTTATAAACGACCAACGGTTTACTAATATCCAGACGGCTCAATCGGGATTGACCAAGCTGTTTACAGTCGCGGAAAAAACCAATTCTTTTTATACGGTACTGCGAAACGACGAGCAGTTGGGGGTGCTTTTGCCAAAAAAGATGTGGTTGAGTTTGGTAGAAGATTTGGAGGCGATGTCTTCGCCGAACTACCGGCGGCGGATAGCCGCCGCCAGAAAAGAAAAACGTGTTACGGCCGCGGAAATAAGAAAAATGTTAAAAATGTAATATGGCTTGGCAATGGCTGATAGTAAAAAGCGCTGCCGGCGATTTAAAGAAATTGGATAGACAGATTGCCGTGAGAATAGCGAAAAAACTTGATTTCTGGGTGGAAAGCGGCGATCCGCTTAGGTTTTCCGAAAATTTGACTAATTCGGAGTTAGGAGAATACAGGTTTAGGGTGGGAGATTACAGAATTATTTTTGGCGTTGAAGGGGAAAATATCGTAGTCCTGGCGGTGGGACATAGAAAAGAGATTTATAAGTGAAGGTTAAATGATTTGAATCATTTAACCTAGTTATGTGGTGATGGTTTACAATTGGATGCGTGAAGATTCGGAATCGCATTTCTTTGGCGAGAGAAATCAGAAGTTTGGTTGAGACCAAGTTTGCGGGTAGTCTCCTAGCGAAAAAGTTTTTAAGAAGGATCGGAGAAGGGAAGTTGACGCGGGATGAAAATCCGGCGACGCATTTTGGGGTATATTTTGCCGGTTTTGACCCGGAGGTAAAAGAGGTGTTTGTCGGATTACATAAAAAGTCAGACCTGTGGTTATTTAACGGCGGGCATATTGATCGGGGAGAAAGTCTGGGGGAAACTTTGGCGCGGGAGATGGGGGAAGAATGGGGATTTGTTCATTCAGCGGCCAAGGCCTTGGAATCGTCTTTGTTAACAATAACCGAAATTACAAGTGATAGGCAAATTTGCCGGCGGCATTATGATATTTGGTATTTCGCGCCGGTGGATAAAACGAGTTTTTCGCCGGATGAATCAAAACTGAAACAAGAGTTTCATCAAATAAAGTGGGCGGCTTTCCCCGAAGCCAGAAAAATAATTACGGATTCTAATACTCTTACCGCTGTTGATGCGATGAAAAAATCACTGATGTAGACAATATATTTTCATTCCGAAATATTTGAGGCTTCGATCTATTCCTATATTCCAATCTTTTCTTGAATAAATTTTCGGTGTAGCCGCCTTGGGTGATGAATTTTTTCTCCAGAGAACGAAGGAGTTGGTCGAGAAGGTAGGTTTCCAGGTGGATTAGGGTGATGAGGAGGTTGGCGAAGGATTCCGGGGTGGATTTCCAATTTGCCAAATTAGGAAAATTAGGCGAATTGGGCAAATTAGGCGAATTTGTTATGCGAATGGCACGGATTTGCATCACTCGCGAATCACTTTTATCCCACAGTTTGAGTTGTTTGGTTCGAAGAAAATCTTTGAGATCTTCGAGCAACTCTTCAAATGAAGCTCTGGCGACGCCGACTAATTTAATATAAGACTTCAGGCTTTTCTCAAGCGATCCCTCAACGATGTTTTGTTTGCCGGAGCGGACGGCTTGGACTATTTGGTCGAAAGTCCGGGATGTTTTTTGGATGAAAAGAGCGCAGAACTCAAGAGTTAAGTCGAAGATGATAGTCGCCAGCCGATAGACGAGCAGGTTTTTGTAGCCGGGTTGATGGAACCAATCCGGAGAGTTGGAATTTGGCATATTTGGTAAATTAGGCATATTGGGCTAATTTGGCGAATTTGCCTAATTGGGATTATAGTATTTCTTGTCTTTGATCTTGTCTGGCAAAAGCGATTCCGTAGTGTATTTTTGATAATTTTTCCCATAACCCAATTTTTTCATTAATTTAGTCGGGGCGTTACGGAGATTTAACGGGATTGGCAGATTGCCGAATTGTTTAACGTCGGCAAGAGCGGAAAAATAAGCGTTGTATGACGAACGGTCTTTTTTGGCCGAAGACAAATAAGTCACTCCGTGGGCTAGATTGATGGCGCACTCGGGATAACCGATAGTTTCGCAGGCCCGAAAAACTTCATTGGCCACGACCAGCGCCGTCGGTTGGGCCATTCCGATATCTTCACTGGCAAAAATCACCATTCTGCGGGCGATAAACAAAGGATCCTCGCCGGCCTCAACCATCCGTGCCAAATAATATAAAGCCGAGTCCACATTGCTGGCCCGCATACTTTTAATAAATGCCGAAATCGTATTATAGTGTTCCTCGCCGGTAGTGTCGTAACGCAGACGTTTATCTTGGATGATTTGAATGAGGAGAGGTTTATTAATAATGAGATTGCCACGTCGCTTCGCTCCTGGCAATGACAGTCTACTTGCCAGATCAATTACGTTAAGAGCGGTCCGGCCATCGCCGTTGGAATAGCTGACCAGGAGAGCCTTGGCCTCCTGATTAATGGTTAATGGCGCCGCCCAGAGGCTCTGCCCGGCGGGTTTATGATTAATAGTTAATTTCTTAAGAGCGTTATCAATAATTTCCCCAAGATCATTTTCCGTCAGACTATAAAACACATACGTCCGGCAACGGGAAAGCAAAGGAGAAATAACCTCAAAACTGGGATTTTCGGTTGTCGCGCCGATTAAAGTAATGGTCCCGTTTTCAACATATGGCAATAAAAAATCCTGCTGGGCTTTATTGAATCTATGGATCTCATCCAAAAAAAGGATGTTTTTGGATGAATGCGTTGATGCGTTAATGGATTCATGGTTAATGGAAGCAATAATTTCTCTAATATCTGCTTTTCCGGCGGAAACGGCGGAAAGTTCGTGATAGTCTGCCCCGACGAATTTGGCGATAATCCGCGCCAGAGTCGTTTTCCCGGATCCCGGCGGACCCCAAAAAATCATCGGGAAAATTTGGCCGGCCGCCAGCATTTTCCGGATCGGGCCATCGGGCCCGACCAAATGTTTTTGGCCGACAAAATCGTTTAAGCTTAAAGGACGGGAGGAATCAGCCAACAGTATCACGCGGATTTTCCTAAAGCTTTTTTAGCCCAGAATTCGTTTGAGCGGAACAGCGATTCAAATGTTCCGGCGTCAGACCAAAAACCCTTTAATTCCGCCGATTTAAGCTGGCCGTCGGCAATATATGAATTATTTAAATCGGTGACTTCCAACTCGCCCCGGGCCGAAGGCTTAAGTTTTCTAATCCGGTCAAAAACGGTATTGTCAAAAATATACAGTCCCACCACCGCGAAATTATTGTCCGGGTTTTTGGGCTTTTCAATTATGCCTGCAACCCTTGACGGATCTTTTTCATCAAAAACCGGAACCCCGAATCTTTGCGAATCGGGAACTTCTTTTAAAAATATTCTCGCCCCCTTATCAAAAGTTTTAACCGCAGGGCCGATATCAGCGTCAGTCGTATTGTCTCCCAAAATCACCGTTACCGGCCCTTCATCGGCAAAACTTTCAGCCAACCCCAAAGCATGAGAAATTCCGCCTTCGGTTTCCTGATAGGCGTATTCCAAATGAGTAATTCCCCATTCTTCGCCGTTTTTCAGTACCCGCATAAAATGGCCGCAATGAGGACCGCCGGTGACTATCATAATTTCCGTAATCCCGGCCTGGACCAAAGTCCGGATCGGATAATACGCCATTGGCTTGTCGTATATCGGAAGCAAATGTTTGTTAGTGACATGGGTCAGGGGGTATAGCCTTGTCCCTAAACCGCCTGCTAAAATTACGCCTTTCATAAATTCTTAATAACGGTCATGATAATTGCAAATCCTAAAATCGCGATTCCCAAATATTCTAGCACGACCTTCAGGTGCAAGTCTTTTTTGTGCCAATGATGGGTTATTCCCCATACCAGATAGGCGCAAACTCCAAATATCAAAGTATAAACTATCATTAAATCACCCCCCGCGACATAATGCTGACTACTCCGATCAGGCCGATTAAAAACATCAAGTGGGCTAAATTATGGCCGACCAGCCGCGGAATCCGCCGCCGCCAAATCACCGCTGAGTCAACGATCAATACCACTGCCAACAACCCTAAAGTCGCCAAGGCTAAAGATTTTGATAGGTCAAACGGCGACACCAGCGGAGAGCGAACGGCAACGGATGTTTTTTCTGTTTCGGCCGGCAAAACCGCAGGAGCTTTAGCTAAAGATTCTGCTTGCGAACCGGTATTGGTTATCTGCGGGACCGCGGCTACGGCTGTTTTTTTAGTCCCGAACAATTGAACTACCAGAGTGGTTTCAACTCCGTTTAAAACTCCGTTGACAACGGCAATTCCGGTCTCCTGATATCTGGTGGACACGATATTTTCCTTATGAGTCGGAGAATTTATCCAGGCCTTGATCATCGGCGGAGTTGTTCCAAAATCGCGGGCCAAATTTTCGCCGGCATAGCGGTAATCGTATCCGACGGCGTCAAAGAAAAACCACGGCTCCCGGCCGTTGGTCGGGTTGATGTGAGCCCAATAATTGGAAGCGAACATATCGGAGGCCTTGCGCCGGGCGGCTTCGGATAATTTGTCGTTTAGTTTCAATCCCGGCAAGCTGTTCTCGGCTCTCTGCTGATTGATCTGTTCAAAAACTTGATTAATTTGAATATCGCTGGCATAACCCAAAACTCCGCCGGAAAATCCGGCCAATGGCCTAATACCGCTATTCAGACCGACGACGACTGCCGCCAAAACCGCCAAAGACCGGGGATGAAGAATTTTCGGGCGGTGATTATTGGTCAGCCGCGGAGTAAATAAATGCAGGAAAGAGTGAATCAAACGGGCAAGCATTAACTAAGATTATAGAGGATAAAGGCTGAGGGATAAAGGCTGAGGGATAAAGGCCAAGGTTAACTCGGCCGGCGGGGACGAAAAACAAATGCCAATACTAGTATCCCGCTAATCAACAGGCCGATAATTATAATGAATCTATTCCGGGGGAATTGGTTTTCGCCGCTTTCGAAATTTCCCCGGCTGGTTTCGTCAATTGAAGAAATAGCCGGTGTCGGCGAAACGGATTCGCCTAATACCTGAGAGGTTGACTTAATCAAAGGAACAGAAATCGGCAGAGTAGTCGAGGTTGTCGAAACATTGGTTGAAGTAGCGGTATTGGAAGAAATTATGACTGAAGAGCTGGCGTCTCCGGGAAACCCCACTCTTAAATCAAAACTAACCTTGCCGCCCTGATATTCATTGCCGGCGGTTAACGGCATAGACACAATTAAAACGTATGACCTGCCGTCATCATTGACCCAAATTTCGGATAATTCCAAAGTTTGAGCCTCAAAAAAATTCTTTAAGGTTTTTAATGGCGCCCCGCCATAAAGAGTTTTAGTTCCTTCCTTGACCTCAAACTGCAAAACGTCGACCAGATTTTTTGAGACCAGTTCCGACATGGCTTCAATTTCGATCTTTTTGGGACCGGACCCGCGGTTTTTAACCTGAATTGATTTTTCGATTTTGAGACCCGGATACCAGATGATTGACGACGGAAACAATGGTTCGTCTGTCACTATTTCAATGTCGCCGGATTTTTTGACGAGGGCAAAGGCGGGGGAGAGGGAAAACAGAGGAATGGTTAGAAAGGTTAAAAAGGCTAAAAAGGTTATAAAGGCTCGAAAACTATTTTTCATATTTATAATTTTGGACTAGTATCAATAGATAAGACTTCTGCCGGAATTGCTGCCGGAATTACCGCCGGCGCTGCCGATGGCGAAGCGGTTGAAGTTTCGATTTTCAATTCTATTTGGGATTTAATTTTCAATCCCGGCTGAGAAAGATTATCGGCTTTTGGAGTTCCTTTGACGGTTATTAATCCGGCATCAAAATAAGCGCCTGTATCGGCAAAAATCGTATGCCATGAATTGGCGTCCGCCCCGTTTCCGGGGATGGCGTTGCGTTCCATTGAATAATAAACCGCCGCGCCGTCAAGACTATTAAGCCCGGCCATCGGAGCGCCGCTGCCGTCATCGGCGGTGTCAATCAAAACTCCGGTGGTAAAATCGCCGTCGTAAAGTTTAATCTGCAAATTATCATTGGCCAGGGCAAAATCGCCGTTGTTGTCAGAGCCGGTGCCGGCGGTTAAATCCGGATCGACATTAAGACCGGAATTGGCTTTATCAAATTCCGATATCAGTAAAAACCCATTAGCGGAAATCGTGGTCCCGGCGGAAAAAGTGAACATTAAAGCTTCTGTCCCGTCGGTGGTTAGTTTTTTGGTCAGCTGCCATCCGGACAGATTTACCGGACCATCCGTCATATTTCTTAACTCCAGCCATTCATCGTCGGCATTTCCCTCCGATCCCGTCCACATCAATTCATTGATGACCACGTCGCCCGGATCCGGGTCGTGTTCGACTACGGTAGCGGTGGGCTGGACTCCGGGAAACGCCGGGGCCGAACAGTTGCCGACCGGGTCGCAGGCCGAAATTCCCAACCAATAATTCGCCCCAGTTTCTAATTCCGAAACCATGAATTGCTGCTGTTGGCCCGGAGCGGCCGGAGCCGGCAAATTGGGGATTGAGATTCCGCTGGTCCAGAAATTAGCAGCCGTTAATTCCGCAGAATTAATTCTAATCCGATAGTAAGCCACTCTTTCCAAAAAGCCGGTGTCTGACGGCGCGGTCCAACTCAGATTGATCTCGTGCTCTGAAATTGATGACGAGGTAAAATCGGCGGGCGGGCCGGGCGCCTGGTCGTCAATTATTACTTCAACCGGATCAGACGGGATATTTTCTACATTGCCGGCATTGTCTGTCGCGTAAAACTTTAAGTTATTGGCTCCGGCCGTTAAATCGGTTCCAGGAATAATCGCGCTGCTCCCCGCTTGAGTTATCCAGCTGGCACCGTTGTTTAAACTATAGATAATTGAAGCAACTCCGTTGCCATCGCTGCCGGTTAAAGTCGCCGAATTTGAAGACTTAAGCGCCGGCCGGCCTGTGGTGATTTGATCGACGTACAGCCAAGACTGGCTGGTATTAGAGCCATCCGTATTGCCGGCGTAAAATTTCAACTCGGCTTTGGTGTCGGTTAAGCCGCTTAAATTAAAAAACGCCCTTTGCCAACCGGAATCGTTCGGGTACCCGCCGGAATCAATATCGTCCCCTGTTATCCGCAAAATTTCAGTGTCGTTGGCCATGACTATCGCCGCCGGATTTTCGGCCGGGTCAAAACTAATCAGCCGCCAATAAAAACTTAAATAATTATCGCCGCGGTTGACGACCTGGGACAATCTGTTATCCCAGATAGAATTTCCGGTTACCTCGCCTGCGTTATTTTCTTTGTGTCCGATCCTGGCCATCGCGCCGCTGCCGGCCGGCGGCAAAATGGTAATTTCGTTGACCGAATCGCCGTTGGTATCCACCCCGTCGCTTACAATTCTGGACACCGCCCCGGTTGACGACCAGCCGGTGAGCGATTGGGTAAATTCGCCGTTTATGACTTTTTCATCCACGACTATTCCGGTGGAGGTGGTTAAGGTAGTAACCGGTTTAACCGTATCCAAAATGGTGGATTGATCGGAAGCCGCCGGCGCGGTTTCAATATTGCCGTAAATATCCGCTCCGATGGTGTAAAACTGATAGGTTCCGTCGCCTTCGGAGGCGGTAAACGCGAAACTTCCGGAAACAGAATTTTCTCCGCTATAATCATCCGTGGCAAATAACGTAAATGAACCGGCCGCGCCTTTGCGGTAATACAAAACCACGTAATCCAAACCTGACTCGTTATCAACGGCGGTGTAATTAATTGGAAAAGAAACGGAAGTTTTATATGAACTCAAGGCCCCAACCGAGGTCGCCGGCTTATGCCAATCCGGAACTGCCGTCAAAGTTGCGGTGGTTTGGCCGGAATCGTTAAAATAAGCCTTGGTATATCCGACTTGACCGGAGAATAAGACTATAATTAATCCTGACAACAAAATTGCTTTCATCATTTCCGTAATTTCCTCGCCTCTCTCACAATCGCTTTTAATTCTTCGTAGACGATAATCGCCGCCGGAATTACCACCAAAAACATAACTCCTGTTTGAGTCCGGCCGAAAGCCGTGATCCGGCCGGCAAACGGAATTGACAAAATTATTTTTCCGGTAATTTGATCCTCGGGAACCAATCCCGTATCCGGCTGATTGACCGCGTCGCCTTTGACTTTAAAAAAAATTGATCCGTTAATCTTTTCGATCTCCACGATTCTGTGAGTGACTAAATTCCGGGGATTTTGGGATAATTTGTAGGTGATAATATCGCCGACTTGAAATTTACGGGGAACCGTTTCCACCACCAAACTGCCGACGGTGACGGCCGGCTCCATCGAACCGGAAGTGACGGCCAAAATTTTAAATCCGGAAAAATCGCGGTGCTGCCAAAAAAACAGCAGGATTACCGCCGGAATTACGGGGCCGATTCCGCGAAGCTTCATTGCCCGTCAATCTGATGCAGGCTGGCGGTTAAAACGGTGGTGACCGAATCTCCCTGATTTTCATTGGGAGCCGACGATACCAATTGAATCGTCATTAATAAAGTGTGATCGGTATTCAGATCGGACAACGGCAGAGTTCCGTCGGCCGGTAATGAAGAACCGTCGTGATCGCCGATGCCGGGAGCCGCCAAGGTCTCCCAATCATCCAAATCTTTACGGCCGTTGCCGTTGCCGTCGCTTAAAAAGCCTAAAATGTTAACCCCGTCATAAGTTAAGGCCGTAATCTCCAGATTGGCATCCATCGGATTGGCTGAACCGGAACCGGCCCCCGCGCCTTCGGAAATTGTATTGGAAGTCACGTCGAAATGGACGTGGTCGGCCGCCGGATTGCCGGTGTTGCGGACTAAAAGGCTGGCGGTAACAGCCGATCCGCCGGGAGTCATCGCCGTTCCGTTCCAGGTGAGGGTCACATTATCCAGTTGAGTTTCGTTGCCGTCGGTTAATTTTAAATCCAATGTTCCGGCCTGAAACACATTGCCCGCGCTCTGGGCCGAGTCGCTCCATACCGCCCGGGTGGCGCTGATTGTTATCAGGCCGACGACGCTGATTACTGCCAAACTTCTGAAAATTCTGGATATTTTCATCGTCCCCATATTGTTAAACCAAAAAAAACAACGCCTTCCCATCTGAATAATTCAGCATGGACAGCGCTGCTTGATATTAGTGTTAGTTTTTACAACTAAAAAGACGGTTTGTCAATGGGCAAATTTTTTCCCGGCCCACTTATTCCACACTACCAACAGCGGTACTGCCACAAACGGAGACGAATACGTGCCGGTAATTGTCCCGATTAAAAGAGCCAAAGAAAAGTATCTGACGGTGGTTCCGCCCAGCCAGGTCAAAATTACCAGCATGATAATAATAGTCAAAGAATTATTAATTGATCGTTTCATGGTTTCATTAACCGAACGGTTGGCTAAGGGCTCAAATTTTTCCTGAGGAAATTTCCTTAAATTTTCCCGGATCCGGTCGTAAACCACAATCGTATCGTGGACTGAAAAACTTAAAACCGTCAGCAGAGCCGTTACAAATAAGGCGTCAATTTCGGCTCCCTGAAAACGGCCCAACAAACTGAATGCTCCCAAAACCACCAGGCTGTCATGAATCATGGCCAAAACCGCGCATGTTCCGTACTTGCCGCCGCCAAATCTATGGGCAACATACAGTAAAATTCCCAATGACGATAGGGTGATCCCGAAAAATGTTTTGATTAAAAGTTCTTTTCCCAAAGACGGGCCGATTGACTCAAATCGGGTAACTTCGGCTTTGGAAAATTTTTCCGCCAAAGCCGATTGGACATTTTTATCTATGCTTTCGGACGTTTTTGATCTGATCAACCACCGGTTTTCGCCGGCCGGCTGGATAGAATTAACTTCAATTTCTTTTTCCGCCAGGGCCGATCTGACCGTGCCTTCATTAACGGCATTTCCCTCTTGGGCCCGCAATTCCACCTCGACCAACGATCCGCCGGTGAAATCAATTGCCGGCCGGACTTTCCAGACAACCAGAGAAAAAATTCCGATTGCCATGGCCGCCCCGGAAATAGAAAAATATAACGGTATGTATTTTATAAAATTAATTTGTTTCATAAATTAGAGAGTAATGAGTAAGAAGTAATGAGTAATGCCTGACAAAAATCTGCGGCTTGCTCATTATTTTCTACTTTCTACTCATTATTTCTTATTGTTAATATAGAACGTTCTAATCAAAGTTCTCGATACCACAATCCCGGTAAACAAACTGATTAAAATCCCTATAGTCAAGGTTAGGGCAAAACCCCTGACCATTCCGGAAGTATTTAAAAATTGCCACTCAAACGGATTGTATAAAATAAAAGCCACTAAAAGAGTGGTAACGTTGGCGTCTTTGATTGAATCCCAGGCCCGGCCGAAGCCTAATTCCACTGCGGCCCTTAATGGTAAACCGCGAGCCGATTCCTCTTTTAATCGCTCAAAAATTAAAATATTGGCGTCGGTGGCCATTCCGATTGACAATAAAAATCCGGCGATACCCGGCAAAGTCAGAGTGATCGGAAAAAGTTTATAAATCGTTAAAGTTATCAGTCCATAAATAATCAATGCCACATCGGCTAGAATTCCCAATTTCCGGTAGACGATTATCATAAACGCGGCCACGGCCAATAGCCCCGCCAATCCGGCCCGGACCGAGGCCGCGATGCTTTCCTTACCCAAAGTGGCGCCGATATTGGTTTCTTTGACTACGGTCATTCCGACCGGCAAAGCTCCGGCATTTAGGCTGATTGCCAGCTGTTTGGCTTCTTTAATCCCCATGTTGCCGGAAATTATGGCCCGGCCGTCGGTAATCGGGACCTGGACTACCGGAACCGTCAGGGGCGCCCCATCTAAATAAATTCCTACCCTCTGACCAACATTCCTTTTGGTAATTTCGGCAAATTTTTCCCGCCCCTCGTCGGTAAACACCAAAGACACTACCGGCTGGCCGGTTTGCCGATCAAATTCTACCGAAGCTTTCTGCAGGTCTTTGCCTGTTAAATTGGTGGGTTGAGGTTGAGGTTGAAGTTGAGCTTGGGATGGAGAAGATTCCGGACCGGCAGTCTGCGGCATCTCCCAAAATTCCAGTTTGGCAGTTTGGCCAATTAGCGATTTTGCTTCATCGGCGTCGGTTACTCCCGGCAGTTCTACAATCAGTCTATAGGACTGATTATTTTTGGCAGTCTGAACTACAGACTCAGAAATACCGTATAAATCAATCCTTCTGGCAATCACAGTTTTGGCGCTCTCCAAAGCAACCGTTTTCTCTACCTCTGGCAAATCCTGAACTTGAGCCTCCAAAACGATTTGAGTTCCGCCTTTTAAATCCAAGCCCTGTTTTATTTCCAAATCACGCCTAAATGACAACGGCCCCAATTGCCATTCTATTCCCGGCAGAGAAAATGTTTTTTCAATCCTCCATTTACCGATTTCTAAATTTACCGGAATTTTTCTAGGTAAACTTATATATAAAGATAGGATCGAAATTACCGCAATCAACAAGCTTCTGCCGAATAACTTTTGTTTCCGCATAATATAATTGATTATAACCGCAGAACAGGAGTTTAAGCTACAAGGTCTTGATCATCGCCTATCAGCATAATTCTGGAATCTTTGAGGACATCAATCAAAAATGGATCTCGGCGGCGTTTCCTGAAACTAAATTCTTCCAGGGACATAACCGAATAATTAATTTCCCGCCCGGTTTCTGCCTCGGCAGTTTTTACTATGGCGGACAGCTGAGGCAGGACTACTTCACCAACAATTAACAAGTCCACCTGTCCTGTTCTGGCAACCAGTCTTTTTGCCAATGTCATTGACATAAAAGCAAATGTTATCCGTCCCAATTTGCCCTTATTTTTAATAACCGCCTGTCCCAATCCTGAAGTTTTGGCTGTCAAAGCCAATAATTCAGAATAAAATAAATAGTCCTTGTTTGGCCAAAAATATACCCTATTGCCGCGGGGTTGCGATTTTAAAATTCCAACTTTTACCAAATGAAGCAACTCTCTTCTAACGGCATTAATTTCTTCGTCGATCTTCCGGCTCAATTGGCGGACATAAGACAATTCTTCAGGAGCAGACAAAAGCGTCTTTAGCAGTTTTATTCTTACTCGCGAAACTATAAAATCTGATAAATCACTCATCAATAAACGATCTCGTTGCCGGCAGGCACAACCTCGATCCAGGTAGGACCATTAACAAAAGTAATTTCTTGGCCAGTTTTTTTATCTTTAAATAAAGTTCGGGAAAGTTGACTTGACTTTTCCCAGGCAACTTCAATCGCATTGCCGTTTTGAAAAATCAATCCGCTGTTTTTGCCTATCACTTCATAAAACATATGTTTATGTTCATCCAGCGGACCCTGCTCTTTAGCGAATTGTATGACTATATTTTTAGCGGATAATTGTTTGTTGGTCTCCAGGTCTAAATGAGGTTCCCCGCCAGTCGACCTTAAATAAGAATTCGACTGCTTGTCATAGTCCCATTTAACGGTAAAATCCTTATAGCCTTCCCAAAAATCAAAACTTATTGCGGCCGTTGTTCCGCGTTCAGACTCTTTAGCGTCTTCGCGGAATTTCCACTGACGGAATCCCGATTCCCAAGTTGAGCCATCTTCATCGACCCCTCCGTATCCGCGTTTTTCAGAAAGATCCCAAATCTTTGGCAGGAACCCAACCATAGTATGCTCTGTTGCTAAAACTTTATCTGCTCCTAAACGATTGTAATCACGGCCCAAAGCCGGATAACCGATGTCTAAAGTGGTGTCAAAATCATTGCCCCCCCGCTTACGCCATCCCATATCTATCATTTCTTCCAAAGCCCAGGCCTTTTTATTGGAAGTGCATTGACCGCTGGCCTGATCGCGGCTGCAGTTGCCGCCGCCAACGTGAACATAAACCGGTGTATTGAATTCCGCGGCGATATTTACAAAATAAATTCTGGCGCTTCTGATTGGAGCGATTTTATTGCCGTCAGCGACGGCCTTACAATAGAAAACTCCCATAAATCTGGTGATCCCGCCTTCGGCCAAGGCTTCGTAAATTACGTCTGCCGAAGATAGGCCGGATTGCGGCCGGGCTTCGGTATGATTTTCTACCATTGCCAAAACCGGCCGGCGGGTTTTCCAAACCGCTTCTTCAGTTTTAGTGAAAAGTTTACCATTAACGGGACAGGGACGATCTTTTGGCTCCCCGGGGCTTATGGCCAATTTACCGCCGGAAGTTGAAGGCAGGCCTGAAGATGGAACAACCGCGGGTTTATTAAAGGCTCCAAAACCCCAGGCCGAAGCCCCTGTTGACAATAAGTAAATTCCGGTATAAACAATTATTGAAATTAAAGTTTTTCTTGAAGTCATAATTATTTTATAAGCCCTTTATTGCCCTATCAATTGCTAATTTTTCTTCTTTAGACAGCTCAAATTTTTCGCCTTGGCCGGCTTTGATAGGTTTTGCGAATGTCCGGGTTTGATCGCGGCTGTGAAGCGAGCTTATCACAAAACCATCATTATGTCCATTCAAAATAGCCAGGGTAAAACTTTGATCGCCGCCGGTATTGGTAAAAGGATTAAATCTGATAAATCCAGCTTTTTGAAAATGATTGAGAGACAAACGCTGGTGATCTTCAACCGTTTTCTGCAATTCATTAAGAGACAATTTAGATTCTTTTAGATGGTTATCCATGCCAGAGAGAATGTCATTTATCGACCTTTGAGTTTCGACGTTTTTCAGCATTTTCAGAACCGAATAGGCTTTATAAAAAATAAATGCTGATGTTATGGACAAAATAAGCGAAATGGTACTCAGAATATTTCCGATTGAAACTGGCCACATAATTATTTATTGTATCTTTTGTTAGCAGTTGTTGCAAACCTGTTTGTGGCTATGCTATAGTCCAAGCGTATTTAAATTAGGAAGGGGGGTGAGATAAAATGGAAATGTATTGCGTAAAGTGCCGAGCCAAACAAACAGTTTCTGATTTCAAAGAAGTCGTTACTAAAAACGGCCGCAAAGCTGCTAAGTCAGTTTGCCCGAAATGCGGAACCGGCATGTATAAAATAATGGGAAAAGCTTAAATTGCTTTTTCAAAAAAATATTTGTTTGGTTTACCCCACAAAATCCTCACCTTAATAATCAATATCTAGGGCTGGATTTTGTGGATTTGGTTATGGGCCAAACCATTCGGTCAGCAACTGAGCTCATGGCATTGTAAAACCCCTGTTGATTACTTTTATAAAACGGATTCCACAGGCCGATTCTGGCCGCTTCAATAGGATTGTAAATTTCAAAAAACTCCGAATCATCTTTGGGATGTATTTCTTTGAGGTCACCAGGAATTCCGCCGCCCTTCTTTTGCAAAGGACCAACTGCAAAATGCACTAAGACATGAATTTGCTTAATGAAATAATCCCTCAAGGCAATATCATAGGTACCATCGCGGGCCTCTCCAAAAAAATATTCTCCGCCGGTAAAAGGATTAGCTCTTTTGATACCGCTTTTTATCCAATTCAATCTTTTTTTGCCCAAAGCATGGATAAAATAATTCTGTCTTTCCGGTCCTCCAAGCGATTCATAAAATTGAAGTTCATCGTAGGAAAAAACTCCGGATATCCTGCCTAATCTTCCCGGATCGAATTTGTCATTTGGATCGCCAAACATATACTCCCCAAGCTTGTATCTCTTAACTTTTTCCCAATCCGCAGAGAAATAAGAAGTTAGAATTTCGTCCAACTTTTGCTGTTCCAAAGATCTAAAATCCAAATACTCCTGGAGACCATAATATTTTCCCATATTGTCATACCTAAATCCTTGATCCAAAAAATGCTGATTCTCGTGTAAGCCGGTTATCACAATATACTGTCTATCTATTGCTCTGTCTGACAAGTTGTCTTTCCATCCGATCACAACCTTATCCGGTTTTTTAGAATCGTAGGACGGTAAAAAATATCCTCCTCCATTACCAGGATCAAAAATCAAATTCGCCTTAGAATCCCTGACTCTTTCCAGAAGCGGGCCGATTGATCCGGGGGCAATTTCAACCATAGATTCCAAAAATAACCTTTGCCCTTTATCGTAAACCAGTCGATTTATTAATTCTCTAAAAAAATTGTTGCCAGGAGGATTAAAATTATATCTCTCAAGAAATAGTCTTCCTTCTTTGGGATCAGCCATTCCCTTTATTATTGAATCCGCCAGCCCAAAAGGGGATCTGGATTTGGCATAAGGTTCAGAGGGTCTCAATTCGACCAGTATCCCCCAACGATTCTCAAGAGATGCTTCTGACTCCCAAATTGGGAATAACTCTGATAGCCCTAGTTTTTCTAATTTACCAGCCCCTTCTTCTATGCCAACTTCTTGCTTATGCAGTAAAAATGTCGCTCCTGAAGTAGCCATTATAGCTCCTGCCCCTGCAACTCCAATCGTCTGTAAGAAATCTCTTCTGGAAAACTTTTTGCCGCCAGATAATTCGCTCATCTTTTTAATAAGCTTGGGACTGTAAGCCAGATTCTGTTTTATAACGAGATTTATCTAATGCCTCTACCGCCGTTCTTCCGGAAAACTGGTATAACGAACAGCTATTGAGTTGCAGCGGGGAGGGTTGCCTCGTTTCACTCTCCATCCGAAGACGGAACATCGTCACTGTGGCCCTATCTTGCCATCCCGCTTCTCGCGGAATGTATCCCGCTTGCGCGGGACACCCTGTTTTCCTGCTGTCTGGACTTTCCTCTCCGCCAAAAGTTTTACATTTAGGCAGAGCCTCGTTTCGCTACCCCAAACCAAGCTTATTTTACCATTTGTGAAGATAAATCTATCCAATCACGTAGAGAACCGCAACCGCCAGAAAACCCCAGACAATCACGCTGGTTAATAGTGGCGCGTCAGTCAAAAGCACTCTCTCCGGTGCTTCTCCCTGATTTTTTTTGTAAATTAACTGCAAATACCTCATCACCCCATAAATTACCACCGGAATTGTTATCATCAGCCATTTTTGGACCGTTAACGCTCTGGGGAGAAATAATAATAACGGAATCAACCTCCGGCTGGGCTCGTCAAACTGCTGTTGAAAAGTAAAAAGGATATAAGACAAAATCGTCATAGTTCCGAACATTCCCACCCAAACATCCATTAGATGTTCCGGGTATCCTCCCAGAGTCGCCCTGACCTCGCTGGCTTTTTCCGCCAGCAAAGATAACTCTGCCCGTCTTTTTCCTACCGCCAACAACATGCTAACCGCAATTACGCACAGCAAAAACCAAACTGAAATATGGCCGTCTATTACCAATGCCCCGGAATAAGCCCTTAAAATAAAACCTGTGGCAATCACCAATAAATCAATGATCTCAATATGTTTTAGTTTCAAAGAATATGCCGCCTGCAAAATAAAATATGCCAAACAGGCTACAAAAAAGAAATAGGATAATTTCAGGGCTAAAATCAGAGAGATAAAAAATCCAACTGTCGCCAGAAAAACAGCCGCCGGAGCGGACAAAGCTCCTGAGGCTATTGGCCGTTTCATTTTGAAAGGATGTCTTCTGTCTAGCGGCGCATCAATTAAATCATTAAAAAAATATACTGTTGAACTAACCAAAGAGAAAATCGCGGCCGCGGCCGCCACCCGCCAAAAGAGAACCGGCTCAAATAACTGGCCTGAAAATATCAGGGCCGCGAACAGAGATAAATTCCTTACCCATCTTTGCGGCCTGGCTGTCTTGACAACCGCCCAAAATACTTTATCCATAATAAAATTCCTCCGATAATCAAAGATACTGCCAACATTGTATAGAACTTTTGCCGGCTATTCAAACGCAATGCGATCAGCCCTAAAACAGCGGTAACCGCCCAATATGTAATGGCAATCGATCTTTTTGACATATTGAAATCATCTAACAGCCGGTGGTGCAAATGCCCTCTGTCGCCCCAGACCGGAGATTTTCTCCCTGCGATTCTTCTAATAATAATAAATATGGCGTCAATAATCGGGACTCCCAATACCACCAGCAGAGTTCCGACTTTAGTGTTGGAAAGTATTGACATCACCGCCAATAAGAATCCTCCCAATATCCCTCCTCCATACCCTGGCATAATTTTCTGCGGATAAAAATTCCACGGTAAAAAACCAAAATAAGCGCCGGCGGTGATCATCGCCAGAATTATCACCGGCCATTGGCTGATATCGGCGGAAAATTTTAAGGACAAAGTTCCGACTACCAAAGAAGCGATTACTACAATCCCCGGCAATTGTCCGTCCAGCCCTTTTGACCAGTTCACAAAATTCATCAATCCGATTATCCAAATAACCGCAAACGCGTCTGCCAATAACCAAAGACTGCGGCTTTCTCCGAACATAAAAAACGTCAGTTTCGGCTGGTCTAAATTAACTATCCCCAAAAACGGCAGATTTATAAACGGAATGCCTATCCCCGAAGCAATAACAGCGGCTGCTATCATCAGTAGCAGAAGCAGTCTTAAATAAGGGTTAAGATTAAACAGGTCGTCAAGAAATCCGACTCCGGCCGCAATCGCCGCTCCTACGATTATTCCGGACAAATGCTTGTCAATCGGCAAAAACAGCCATATACCAAACAATATGCCGACAAAAACAGCCAATCCCCCGCCTCTCGGCACCGGATAATTATGAGTTGTCATCGGCTTTTGAGGGTCGGGAATATCAACCGCGCCGATTTTGCGATAGGTTTTAATGACTATTAGGGTTGCCAAAAAAGACGCTGCCGCAACGCTTAAAAAAATCAACCACAGCGGACTGGCTAAAATCATAGACCCGTGCTTCCGACACGATAATATACCGTCAACAGTGAAATTGCGATTAATATAAGTAAATATATTCCGCTCCAAAGAGATACTTGAGATAAAAGCCTGTTGTCCTTGTGTAGTTTAATTGCCAGTAAGGTATGGATCACGGTTATAGCTATCCCGCTTCCGGCCAACCAATATACTGCAAAAGCCGGGGCCAATTGTGGTATGCCCCACGGACGTGAATAAAAAATAGGAATTTCGGAAGGAACATTCCGATATACCCACCAAGCCACAGGCAGCATCAATAAACTGAATAACACCATCATCAATTCAATCCGGAAAAGAGACTGATCTTTTTCCGGAGAAAGTCCCGAGTCAAAAAAGAACTGCTTGGCAGTATTATTTATCCTGCTTAACTGCATATGTTTATAACTTTCTATTGTCGGACCAAACGATAAATCGCAGCGCCTCCAATATCTTCGGCCCGGACATAATCACTGGAAATAATCGCTGAAAGTTGGGAGAACTGACGGCCATAATCTAGCCAAATTATTATTTTCGGCATCTTAAACTTAACTGCCGCCACGGTTTCATCGTAAGCGTTAAAGTCAACTACATGATAGGCCACCGTATACCGACCGGACGGCAAGCGCTCGCTCAAAGGATAAATATAAGGATCATCCCCCCAAATAAATATTCTGTCTTCGGGAGAAGTAGTTCTTCTGACATATTCAGCAATCTTATAGGCCCGGTTAACTTGTTCTCCGAAGAATGCAAAATATTCAGTTTGAGTTTTATTGCCGGTTGCCCAAGAAAAGAAATTTCGATAATACGACCAGATTGAATAATTCCAGAAGCCTACAAACAAATAGGCGGCAATTGCGGTAATAATTTGAGCTCCGACTACGACTTTGGCGATTTTAGTCTTATCTATAAATAGTATTACCAGCAGCAAGGCGGCCGGGACCGCCGGCTGAATTAAATAATGAGGGTAAGGCCTCGCAGACAACAGCGCTCCGAAAAGAGCATATAAAAACCACAGAGATGCAAAACTGGTTTTTAAAGACAATTTAAATTTTAATCTTGCCATCCATAGGCTGATTGTTCCGATCAATAAAACAATCGCCCTGAATGTCAGACCGGAAACTACAAACGGACCGACCGCTGGATTATCGCCGGTTTTCCATGAGCTTAAATACCCGACATTCTGCAATAAAGCCGACCGCAAATATGGCTCAAAACCGCCTCTGGTGGCGTAATAAATCAAACTTAAAATAATCGGCCCAAAAAAACCAATTACCATCAGCCAAATATTTTTATTGAATATTCTGGAAATGGCCTCCCTGATGTTTTTTGATAGGAAGAAGACATAAAAAATGGCCGCGGCCGCGAAATCAAAAACAGCCGGGACCTTAAATAAAAATCCGATTGAAAATAAAAACCCCGTTAATAAATAATTAAATTCTTGGTGCTCTGAGTTTTGAGTTTTGAGTTTTGAGATTTGAGTTAGAATCAGCATTCCCCCAATTACCGGCAGAATCATAAAAATTTCGCCATTGGCGATATTCCCCTCCGGCAGCATTGTCAGCGCTGCCAAAAGTCCGGCGGCAATCACCGGAATCCAGTTGTCCTTTCCCGACCAAAGTTTTGCCAAACGGTAGAAAACCGCAATTGTCGCCAAATGCCAAACCATCAAAATAAATTTAAGCCAGAATTGAGAACCTGCCAAAGCTGCTGTCCAGTAAAGAAGAGGAGGCTTGTTATCATGAATATCGCGGTAAAGAACCAGTCCTTTCCTGACAGCCATTCCCAAAGTTAGGTATATCCCTTCATCGCCGTACCAATATGGCTCAAACAAACTGGGCAAATGCAAAACCGCAATCGAAAGCAGAATAATAATCAGCACCGTTAATTTGGAAGTCAACCGTTTTCCCATTATTTATTCAATTTTACACGAAACTGATAATTGCCACCCTGATACAATAATTAATATAAGTTTACGAAACTTCTGTCAACTGATACTGTTTCGTAAACTTCAAACTATATGAAACTTTTAGTCACCGGCGGCGCCGGTTTTATCGGAACCAACTTTATTAAATACTGGCTGGAAAAATATCCGGCTGACGATATTGTTAATTTTGATAAGTTAACTTACGCCGGGAATTTAGAGAACCTGAAAGATGTTGAAGACAATCCCCATTATAAGTTTATAAAGGGTGACGTAGTCGATCCGGATGACGTCAGGATTGCAATCCAGGAGGTAGACACTATTGTCCACTTCGCAGCCGAATCACACGTTGACAGATCGATTTTGTCCCCGGCCGCATTTATCAAATCCAACGTGTTGGGAACACAAGTTTTGCTTGATGCCGCGATCGAAAATAAAATCAAGCGGTTTCATCACATCTCTACCGACGAGGTTTTCGGATCTCTTAATTTAGACAGCAAAAGCAAATTTGACGAAAATACTCCATATGATCCGCATAGCCCGTATTCCGCCAGCAAGGCCGGCTCCGACCATTTAGTCAGAGCCTATTTCCATACTTACGGCTTGCCAATCACCATCAGCAATTGCTCCAATAATTTCGGCCCTTATCATTTTCCGGAAAAATTAATCCCTTTGGCAATCACCAATTTATTGGAAGGCAAGAAAATTCCTGTTTACGGCGATGGAAAATATGTCAGAGATTGGCTGTATGTTGATGATCATTGCCGGGCGATTGACTTAATTTTAAACAAAGGAGTTATAGGAGAAACATATTTGATCGGCGGCATGACTGATGGAATTTCAAATCTATCCATTATTGAATTAATCTGTGGAATAATGAGTAAAGATTTTGACCGGTCAATAGAATCTGTCAAAGACCGCCCCGGACATGACCGCCGCTACAGCGTTGACTGGTCAAAAATCAAAAAGGATCTCGGCTGGCAACCGGCTCACGATTTTAAACAATGGTTGCAAAAAACGATAGAATGGTATACAAACAACCAAACTTGGTGGCGCCGCGTCAAGTCCGGCGAATATCAGGAATACTATCAAAAACAGTACGCGGATAGAAAGTAATGAGTAATGAGTGAGAAGTAAGAAGTAAGGAGTAAGGGGCAATGAGTAATGAGTGATAACAAGCAATCATTATTTTCTACTTTCTATTTTCTACTCATTACTAATTATTAATTTATGACTCAACAAAATATATCCGATAAATACGCCAAAATAATGACGACGCAGGAATATGGGAAAAACCCGCCGATTGACGGAGTGAAATTTGTTCCTCTTCCGTATCATAAGGACGACACTGGAGAATTTTCCGAACTGGGTAGAATCAATGATGGAATCTTGCAAAGCGTCGCCGGTTTCAAAATTGCCCAAATAAGCTATTCCCTGCTGTTGTCGAAAGCCGTTAAAGCGTTTCATCTACACTTCAACCAAACTGACGCCTGGCATGTTTCTCCTTACGACCGCCTATTGGTCGGGCTCTTGGATACGCGTAAAGATTCAAAAACCGTTGACAAAACCATGCGTTTGATTTTGGGAGCTGGCGTTGCCCAGCTATTAATAATTCCGCCGGGGGTCGCCCACGGCGCCGCCAATCCTTGGGACAAACCGACTTCAATGGTGTATTTCACCGATCAACAATTTTCTCCGGTAAATCCGGATGAACGCCGCCTGCCTTACGATCTGTTCGGCGAAAATTTCTGGGAACTGACAAAGGGATAGCTTCATGATAAATATTATTGTCACCGGCGCTTCCGGAATGATCGGATCCAAGCTTCTCCGGCTGCTGCCAAATGATTTTAGACTGGTTAAAAACATCGACCGGACAGAAGGCCTGGATATTCTGAATTATCCCGGACTTTTAACGACGCTGTCGTCAGCCAGGGCAGACGTTATTGTCCATATGGCCGCGTTTACCGATGTAAACGCCGCAGCTCGGCAGGAAGGCAAATCCGAAGGATTATGTTTTCAGATCAATGTTACCGGAACCAGAAATATCGTTAAACTTGCCAAACAGCTTAACTGCCAATTAATTCATATCTCCACCGACTATGTTTTTGACGGCACAAAAACCGGCGAATATCTGGAAACTGATAAACCTAATCCGATCGAGTGGTACGGAAAAACCAAATACGAAGCCGAAAAAATAGTTTTGGGTTCGGATATAAAATGGTGTATCGTTAGAACTGCCTATCCGTTTTTAGCTGAATTCCCGGGAAAATTTGACTTGGTCCGCAGCCGGATTAAGCAAATGAAAGACGGGAATTTACCGCCGCAGTTTACCGATCATATTATTACTCCGACTTCCGCCGACCAACTGTCAATTGGCCTATTTAAATTAATCAGGGCCAAAGCTCTTGGCATTTATCATCTAGTCGGCGACACGTCCTTATCGGACTTTGATATAACGACCGAAATCGCCAAACAATTTGGATTCGACGAAACCGAAATCACTAAAAGTTCGTTAGCTGAATTTAATAAGTCAGCCCCCCGGCCATATCAACAGCAAATGGCCATGTCCAATCAAAAATTCAAATCCCAATTCGGAAACACCTTTTCTTCTTTCCCCGAAGCCCTGGCGGCAATAAAAATCCAAATGAAGGAAGTCGAAAAATTAATATGAAGACATCTCCGCTCGCTCTAATTAATGTCACGCTATTCTCTTTATTTTGGGCGCTCCAGATTTTTGTCAGTAAACTAGAGTTTAATGCTGGGGCAAAAGCGGTTCCGTTTACCCTGTAATCGGCTTTTGTGGCCTTAATTGTTTTAGCAGTTATCGTCTTGCCAAAACATCTAAAACAAATAATAAACCTTCCACGGAAGGTTATGCTCGGGCTTTTGCTTGCCAACTCTATTCACTTTGGGTTAGGAGGATTTTTCAGTAATTCAGGGGTTGCCCTAACTTCAGCAGTTAATGCCGGATTTCTGGTTAAATTTGCGTTGGTAACGACAATACTCCTGGCTTGGATATTTCTTAAAGAAAAAATGACTGCGACAAAAGCAATTTCCGTTTCTATTATGATATTTGGAGGGTATCTATTGTCAACAAAGGGCCAATCGCTTATACCGCAAATCGGTGACGTATTAATAGTTTTAGCTTGCCTTGCCTGGTCAATCGGAAATATTTTAGTCAGAAAAACAATAAAAGATAGCAATATAAGCGGCGATATAGTTTCTTTCCTTCGCCCCGTCGCCGGTATCCCGGTTTTATTGTTCTTTGTTTTTCTTTCTCCTCTGTATCCTACACAAATAAGAAGCGTATTCACGGCCGACTATTTCGATCTTTCATTTCTACCATATGTTTTGGGGAGCGGCATCTTTACTGCTTTGTTGTGGATATTTCTTAACCGAACTTTAAAAGTGGCAACTGCTTCATACATGACTATGATGTCAATGATGGCTTCGGTATTTGTAGCTGCGCTCGCAGTCTTATTCTTAAAAGAACAAATCTCTTTTCCTCAAATATTCGGAGGACTTCTGGCTATAGCCGCGGGCGTAGTCATCCATTATTCCGACATTGATAAGAAGTAAAAAAATTAATTAATACTTATGAGAAAATTTTCATTCCAGACTGCCGATCGGCAACTGTTAATGAAATGGGGCTTAGTCTTTTATAACTTTTATAATAAATAGTCAACAATTTCGCTTGATTCATATCAATATTTTAAAATATCGATATCATGTTTTCTTTTCTACTAAAGATATGAATTGATTAATTGAAGTAATATCCACTGTTGACATAATTTAATTTGTTAGATTACTTCAATTATTTAAATAATTGAAGTAATTTTCTTTCTAGCCTGCTCTTCTCGCCATTTTTGAATTTCGGCGTGATTGCCTGAACGCAAAACTTCCGGAACTTTCCATCCACGATACTCTGCCGGTTGAGTATAGTTCGGATAATCAAATTGAGGCTTAATTTCATTGTCATTATTTCTTGTTTCCTGTTTCTTGTTCCCTCCCGCAGAGAACGACTCACTAATCAAGGATTCTTCATTCCCTAAAACTCCGGGAATTAAACGGGCAACGGCGTCAGCTACAGCCATCGCCGGAATTTCCCCACCGGACAAAACATAACTTCCAATTGACAATTCTTCATCAACCAAATGTTCTCTAACCCTTTCGTCCACCCCCTCATACCTACCGCTAATCAATATCAAATGGTCAAGTTTCGAATACTCTTGCGCCACCTGCTGATTAAACATCTTGCCTTGCGGCGATAGCAGGACAGCTTTTGACGCTATTGATCGTAATTTTGAATTTTGAGATTTGAGATTTGAGATTGCCGCGTCGATTATATCGACGCGCATCACCATTCCCGGTCCACCGCCAAACGGCTTATCGTCAACCGACCGGTGTTTGTCTAAAGTAAAATCCCGAAGATCTACCGGATTTATTTCCAAAAAACCGGCTTTTACTCCCCGGCCTACCGGCCCATAACTTAAGATTTCGTGAATCATCTGTGGAAAAATTGTTAAAATAGAGATGGTCATGGGAAATGAACAGGAAACAAGAAACAGAAAACAATGACTAACAATATTTTAACAAAGATTAAGTCTTCACTGCCATTTCTAATAGTTTTGGCAGTATCGTCACTGTTTTTTTTAACTAATCTGGGGAAAAACACTTTGGCTGATTGGGACGAAGCCTGGTACGCCGATGCCTCCAGATATATGTTTAACAATCAGCATTATTTAACTCCTGTCTGGAATAATTATTATTTTTTTGACAAACCGCCATTGCAATATTGGCTAACCCAACCATTTTTATACATATTCGGAGAAAACGAAATCGCCTACAGGCTGCCATCCGCGCTGTCTGCCATCGGCCTTATCCTTGTCACTTATCTTTGGGGCGCGGGAAGTTTGCGAAACTTCACGCAGTGGACACAGGTTTCGCAAACTTCAAATATTTACTCCGGACTGGCCGCCGCCGCGATTCTTTTGTCATTTCCGCATTTTCTAGACAGAGGAAAATCCGGCAACTTCGACGCTCTGTTCATTTTACTAACCACTCTTTCTCTCTATTTTTATAACAAAGGAAAATATTTTAGATCCGGAATATTTTTAGGATTTTCATGGCTGACAAAAGGAGTTTTTTCCGGCTTTTTCCCGGTAGTTGTCGCCGGGATATACGGAATTTATGATTTATTTAAACATAAAAGTTTTCGTTTCTTAAAGTTTTCTATCCTGATGATCGCCGGAGCTTTAATTATTTACGCCCCGTGGCATTTGGTTGAATCAAACCGGTTTGAAGAATTAATCCAAAAATCGTATTTTTCCACTTTTGATCAGGGAGAGTTCGGCGATAAAAGCTGGGGCAGCATAGTCTGGCGGTTTGATTTACGGTATTTAGTTTTCCTAAATACTTTTTTGCGGTGGTGGTTTCCGATAATGATTATTGCCGGATTATCACAATTATTAAGTTTAAATAAAAACTTATTATCAAATAAGCCTGCCAGAACCAGGTCTTTCGTTTCTGATTCAATGCCGATAATAACTTTTCTGGTAATATTTTTAGCCTTGTCTGCCGCTAAAGAAAAAAATGATTGGTATATCATGCCTGTCTATCCGTTTGTTGCTCTAATGATCGCTGATGTTGTCAAGAAGTTTACGAAACTTCTGTTAACGAAAATAGGTTTCGTAAACTTTCACAACATCCGGCCGGTAATAGCATCTGTAATTTTTGCTGCCGTTATTTTTTTCTCTGCCGCCAACCTCATTCGTCATTGGAACCAAGCCTTCCCGCCTGACAAACATTTACCGGAAAAACAGGTTGCGATGACGGTAAAAAGTTTAACGCGGCCGGACGAAATACTCCTGACGGCTGAATATGAATTTCCCACTTTGCGTTATTACAGCCAGCGCGAAGTCAGAACTTCCACTCCGCAACAGGATTACGAAGGGAAATATTGGTGGGTGTGGGATAGCGCTGATATTGCCACAGTTCTGCGCCGGGGCCAAAAAATCGTTACCATTCACCGGCCGGGGACCGAATGGTCAATTGATATTTGGGGCTATCACAGAGTTAAAATCGGAGAAATAAACGGCAGAATCATTAGCAGAATAGTTCCGGGAAATTAACTACTCATTATCCAGGCTTTTCCACAAATATCTGCAGGCAATTGTCCGATATGGACGCCATATTGCCGCAATTTCGATCATCTTCTTTTGGTTGCTTTTTTTTACCGAATACAGTTTCTCAAAAGCCTTTTGAATCCCCAAGTCATTGAGGGGCAAAATATCCGGCCGCCCCAGAGAAAACATCAGAATCATTTGAGCAGTCCATGGGCCGATTCCTTTCACTTGAATCAGATGATCGACAACTTCTTCGTCTTTCATGTTGTCCAACAAATGTAATTTAATCGTTCCGTCAAGAGTTTTTTGGGCCAGGTCTTTTATGTATTTTACTTTAGCCCAAGATGTCCCGATTGCCCGCAGCCTGCTGTCATCAGTAGTTAAAATAATTTTGGGATCAACTTTTTTGTCTGGAAACAGAGCTTCAAATCGGGAATAAATAACCTTGGCGACTTTTCCGGAAAGCTGTTGGGAGATGATGGAATCAACAGTCTCGGCAAATATATCTTCCTGGTGAACCCGAAATTCAAGTTTCCCGATTCGCTTAATCAGCCCCTTCATTACCGGATCAACTCTTAACAAATGTTTTATCGCTTTCTGAAATAACTCTCTCGAATTCTTCATTTGGTTATTGAAACAAAGACAGTTGTTCTTTGGAGGCCTCAGCCATAGGATCTTTACCTTCTTCTTTCCAAATCTTTACTACTCCAAACACTCCATCAAACCCCGGGTCAATCACGATATCCCCCGACCTTACTTTCATAATTCCTTCCGCAATTTTACCGTTGGAGAGTCCGGCAATTTCAGAATATTTAGTACGCAACAAAACTTCAAATTCTCCTCCCAATTTTTCAACCAAACTCAAATATAGCGATTGAGTTTTAGTGCTTTGCACCGGCGAACCGATGGCCTCGGCGATAATTTCCTGTAGGGGGACCAACATTGCAAAAGGAGGCTTATTGGGAAAAGTTTTACTGCTTATCATTTGATTGTTAACTGATAATCGGAGAGAGTCTTCTGTCCGACCCGCCAACTCTTCCACTCTCTGCATCACCCCTTGAGTTAAATTCCGGTGGCAAACCGGGCAAACAATTCCCTTTTGAATAGTTTCCTGTGGATTATATTTAACTCCGCAGGCTCGGTGGCCGGTATAGTGGTACTTGCCTTCTTCGGGATAAAATTCCAGCGTATATCCAATTTCAAGATTTCCATCATTCTTACCTAATGACGCTTCGGCAATCGCTCCATAAACATCATCGTATGTAATTTCATTGTTTTCTGTTTTCTGCTCATTGTTTCTTGTTTGAAACACAGTTGCTTCCCTGCCAATTTTGGGGCCGGAATGGGCATCGGAGAAAGATAGTATCGCGCGGTTATCCAGCTCTTTTATCCGCCAGTTCATTGAGGGATTGCTGGACAGTCCTGTTTCCACCGCGTAAATATTTTTAGAGAACGGCCCGAAGGCCTCTTCTATGGTATCAAATCCGCCCAAGGAACCATATACGCTAAACCACGGCGTCCAGGCGTGAGCCGGGATCAATAAAGCTTTTGGTTCGATTGACAGAACTAATTCTGAAATTTGGATCAAGGTCATCCCGATAATCGGCCGGCCATCGCTGCCTAATTTACAGCCCCGCCTATTCATCGCTTCTATAATCTTTTCGGCCGATGATATTGAAGGAACCCAAATTAAAACGTGGACCCGGCGCAATTTTCCGCCTTGACTGTAAATACACGACACTTCCGTCGCCAGCAGAAATAACGGCTCAACCAATTTTTCGTAGCTTAATAAAATAGAACTATTTTTAAGTTTTAATAGCCCATTTCCGGTTTCCTCCAGATTAGCCTGAATTTCCCGGATCCACAAAGGGTGAGTCCAGTCGCCTGTCGCTACCAAGCCTATCCCTTTTCTGGCCGACCACAATCCAATATTCGGAATCGTCATTTGCGGCGAAACTGCCCGGGAATATTTAGAATGCAATTGTAAATCGGCAATAATTTGCATAAAATTCCATCACTCCTTAATCCATTGCGACTATATCTTCAACTAACGTCAATCCCTGTTTTCTATAAAATGAATCGAAGGAAAAAACCAGATCGATATTATTTAGCTTTGCTACGGCCAGCAAATAATAATCAAAAGGAGAATTCTGTTTTGAAGTCCTCGGATTATATAGTCTTGACACCAGCTTATTCACATCTTTCCACTCAATTTCGTCACCCTTGAGCAAAGAATGATCTTTCAATAGTCTTGCCGCTAAATCCGGCCGCCTGATGTTTTTATCTTTCGCTAGGGCTGTTGCCGCTTCTAATACTATTGGGTACGGCACTGCCACTGTAAAACCATTAACCGAGAGAAATTCGGAAACCTTAAAACATCTTTTGTGCAATGAATCGTCTTTATGGATCAAGCCAATCAGGGCATCGGAATCGACAATGACCTTTTTATTCCCAAATGTACTTGTCATGGTTTTTGGCCAAATCTTTAGGAGCGCCCCTTAAGTTATACTTCGCTAGTTTTAGAAGAAATTGAGTTCCTCTGGCTTTGGGAGCACTAATCTTTTGGGCTGGAGTTATAAGAACTGCCGGTTTTCCCTGCTTAACCACAATATATTCTTGCCCTGCATACATGGCCTTATTAATAATATCGGCAAAATTGTCCCTGGCGGTAGTAGCACTGATCGTTTGCAGCATAACTACATTCTAACCCTAATCTTACAAACTGTCAAATCGTACAAAATGTGAAACTTGGGTCGCGCTTTTAAATTTAATGAAGATTAAATGAATTTTTTTATTAAATTTAATACTTGGTCTTCAAATCGATAAAAATTATGCGGGGCAAAGGGAATAATATTAATGGATAGTTTTTCCAATTTAGAATTTCCCTCAAACCAAGCTGCGATTTTATTGATGGGCCGGTCGCGGTATTCGTCTTTTTGAGCTAAAACAATCAGCGCCGGTATTTTGATTTTCCTGAATATGTCAGGAATCTTACCGGAAACAGCGTAACAAAAAATTTCTTCCCGGCTTTCCGGCGTTGCCAAACTTAATAATCTTTGGGCGCTGACCATGTCCGGCCAGATTTCCGGAGGGAGCAAGCTTTGCGGCTGGTTCTTTTTGACTAAATTTCCGGCAAAATTTTCTGCGGTTTTTAAGTTGCCGTTTTTATCGGACTTTAAAATCGAGGCATAATCGCTCATCGGCGCCAATAAAATTACCCCTTTGATAAATTTTTGTTTTCCAAAACGGCTTAAATAATAAACCGATTTTTGGCAGCCGGTGGAATGGCCGGATAAATAAATTAAAGCCTTTTGGTTAACCGATAAAGCGTAATTAACCGCTCCCTGAATATCGTCAACGCAATCAGTAAAAATTTCCATTGACTCTCCGGCGGTTATCCGCGAATAGCCTTTCTTTTTCCTGTTATCAACTTTTTTTGTTGATGAAATCTGATCATGACCGCGGTTGCTGAAAGTTATCACCGCCGTTTGATTGTTCGCTAAAGGAGTAATTAGTTTATGACTGGAAAAAGCATTTCCGCCTAACCCGTGAATAAAAATAATAATTTTAGAAGGGGATTCTGATCCAAACCATAAACCGTTCAGAATAAATTTCTTTGGAGTTACGATGTTTATCACCCTGGCCGGCTGTTCCATTTCCCCGATTTTACCCCATGTTTGGCGAAAATACTATTAAAAAGATCTTTTGACAACAGTCGTTTATCCAAGTCCATATTTTTTCATAATTACATTCGTAAGTTCTCTTGCTTTTTATTTATAGAGCTCTTGAGTGCCAGCATGTTCGTCGCGATCTGAATATTCCGCATGGACTATTGCGACCGCATCTGGGATATTATCTTCTAACCATTTCTTTTCCGCATCATTCATATCCAAGGCAAAAGAAGAAGTTAATTTTCCATTAAAGGCATCTTGATAATCTAGCAGAAAGCCGAATTCGTTTCTTACGCCAAAATCAGACAAAAACTTTGATTTAAAATTTAAAACCGTCTCTCCGTTAATACAATTTAATGGCAAAGGATTTTCTCTAATCATTAACATAGCCCTGTCTGCTTCCAAGAACTGTTCTCTGGAAATCTTAAAATCTTTGCCTTGAGTAAAATCTTCAACTTTGGCATCAATTAGTAAATCACACATATTTTCTAAAGATGACGGACTGAATCCCACTAGTTCCTTAAATCTAACTTTTTCTGTTTCTGGCAAGAATTCATAGTCAATCCCAATCGCTAGCGCGTATAACATTTCGGCAAAGGGGTTATCTCGAAAAGCCTTGTATTCTTCCGTATGTGCATTTTGAGCGGCATATTTCATGAATTGCACGCCAATATTTACCCAATTTAGCTGGAGCGCATAGTGTCGGGCTTTCGATCCGGGAGTAATGGGTTCAACAAAATCAATATCCAACACTTTAGAGCTTTGCAATTTTCCGCTAGCGTCAACCCCTCCCCATTTAATGGAACCCTTGATATCTGTTGCCATTAAACCAGCTTTATCTTTTAAAAGTTTTTGACCTTGCAAATATGTAACTAAACCATATAGTTTTTGACGCGAATCGATGTTTGCCTGATTACTCATGTCTTCTTTTTCGACGAGTATGCCCGCCTCGCTTGTTTTTAGCTGCGCTGCGTCAGCACATGGTTGAATTTCCGTCTCATTTATTTGACCAACCCCAATTACCTTTACAAACCCAGGGGTTTCTCCGCTGGGCGTTGCAGCCTGAAGCTCCATCAATGCAGCTGCCGATACGCCATACATGCTGTCTTGAAATAGCTGTTCTTTATCTTTATCTTTTGTTTTTGGATTACGGATGAATTTGCCTGTTTTCGTTTCCCAAATATTGCTCCCTGAACTGCCATTCCCTGTTATATGAATGGCACAAGCCTCAATTTTATTAACTTTAGAATCAGACAAGGTTCTGACTACCATTTCTGGTCCAACTTTAATACTAGGTGTCGGCAGCACTTCAATTACTGGGATGGACTTTTGGGCTTCGCGCAGGCAATGTGCCGCATAATCAAGAATAATTTCTAAGATCTTATTTACTTGAAGAATGCTTGGTTTTGATTCCATAATTTTTTTATGAATATTCCGAATAAGATACCGAGTAACAATAATATTATTTTAGCACTGCTTTGGCCAAAGATTCCCTCAATGCTTTCCCTAAAAGATCTTCCAACTTTGAATAGTCGCCTTCGTCGGCCGAATACATAGCGTTCAGATATTTCTCTCTATCACTTCCGGTCCCGGCCATAATTTCAACAGGCGGTAAGCCCAAGATTAAGAGGATTAAAATCGTAAGCATTCTGGCAACTCGACCATTATAATCCTGAAATGGATGAATCCAAACGAATCGATGCTGAAACCAGGCCAATAGCTCAATTATTTCTTCCGGATATTTATCGCTTGTAGAATTTAAACCTTTCAACCGTTCTTTTAAACCAGCGCATAAATTAATAATCAATTCTGAAATTTGATAAGACGAAATTGCTTCTTTTCCTGAAAATTCAACCCTAATGGTTCGATATTTCCCTGCCCAGCTTGGAAATATCCAGCCAAACGATTCTTGGTGAATTTTAAGGATTATTTTAGAAGTAATTTCTGTCGCAGGATATCTCTCAACCAGCCGATAAATAAATTCTAACCCTCTTTTTGTTCCTTCAAGTTCAAGATTAAGAAGCTTTGATCTGGGGATAATCCCAAACGCAGTTTCTTTATACGAAGTTGCGCCCTTGGGTTTGGAAGATGAATTTTTTATCACTCAAATATCGACTTTACCATTTTTCTGGTTACCGGCTCACCTTCAAGTTTAGTCGTCCTGAATATAATTTCTGGCATGAAGGCCCGCAAAAAACTTAGTGCTCTTTTTGGCCCTTTCCCCGCCTTCTGATATTTTTTATAGCTTTTTCTTAAAACTTTTCGTAAAATCATGACTAAATTATATCACTCAAAGAAGGCCTATTTAGTTTCTTTGCTTAACCATTCTAAAAATTCTTTTCTTTGCCTTCCGACCGGAATTTCGGCCGTTCACCTGTTTTACGACGCTCTATATACGCTGCCTCTGGTTTTGCCGATTTTTTTGACATATTCGCCTTCTTGCAGTTTCAATAAATCATAGTGAAGTGTTTTTGGGTTGACGGCCGGAAAACGACGGGAAATAAAGTCGAAAGAACATAAAGGATGATCTTTCAATATTTCAAGAATCTCCCGGCGGCGCGGCAAAAGAGCATCTTCCGGCGCAATTTTTGACTGCTTGAATTTCTTTAACGCGATTTCTATCTGAAAAATCAAGCCTTTAAGGAAAAATTCGACAAACGGCGTCACATTTCGGGTTGGCTCCAATACTTCATAATATTGTTCGCGATGTTCGTCAATAAGCACTTCAAGCGGAACTAATCCTCTCATGCCATATTTTCCAACCTTTAAAAGATATGCCGATACAAGCCGCCCAACCCGCCCATTTCCATCAGCAAACGGATGGATTTTTTCAAACAAAAACTGGGCAACCGCAGCCGTCACCGGCACAGAAAATCGCGAAGTATTGACAATATTAATGTATTCATTCATAAGATTTTTTAACCCTGCCGGAGACGGCGCAATGTACACGGCAACGCCGGCTTGGTTAAATACAGCCCATGGTTCATGGCGGAAATGACCGCAATCGAAAGATAAACCGCGCATTGTCAGTAAATGAAGCCTCAAAATAAAAGCTGTGGAAAATACTTTATTGGCCCTGCTGGAATCAATATATCTATAAGCTCTAAGTAAATTAAAAATTTCAATTTTATTCAAATCTTTTTTCGGCGCCCTAATTTGGTTATGGATATGCGCCGGAGTTAGCGGATTTCCTTCAATCCGGGCCGAAAAAATAGAGCTGTGAAGAAGAGATTCGCGGCGGAGACTATCTTCAAGATCCGGGAAAGAAGGAAGAGAGCTGAAAACCTGACGCAAAATGTTAAGCCTGGCAAGATAAGACTTTATCTTCTGATTTTCCCGATACTTATATCCGAGCATTAGATGATTTTAGAATATATTAGAAGAAATTGGAAGATATGATTTAGGATAAAAGAAGAAGGCTAGCAATTATAGCGGCAATTGAACCAAAATCCAAAACAACAGGCGATTGCCCTGCTGAATTAATTCCCAACCTGTCGTTCGCCCCTGCGCTTAAGACAGCCAGGGGAAGAAGAATAAAACCAAGACAATGCGGAAGAGTTATTTCTCCAAATATGATTTTATATTATCCAAAACTTTTTGTCCTAAACGGTCAATAGATTCTTTAGTTCTTCCCGCTGTAATTGACGGAGCGATCACGTTTGGCAAATCTTTAACCCGATCTAAATACTCTTGATTATCAAAAATTGCAAAATTTTTACCCTTTTTAATCCAATCGACAAAACTAGAAAAATCAAAAACGGATCCAATCGCAGTATTTACAAGAACAGTCTTTGGTTTAATTAAGTCAAATTCTTTTTTAGTTAATATAGTTAAATTGCGAGGAACATTGAGAGAGACAACGTCACAGCTGGACAATAAATCTTCTAGTTTTTTATAGACTAATCCTTTGGATTCCCATTATGAATTACGAGTTCTGGAAAAATAAAAGACGTTCATGTTAAATCCTAGCGCTAACCTTGCCACTTGTTGGCCAACTGCTCCAAGACCAACTATCCCAATTTTTTTTCCATTTAATTCTGACTGTTGATCGTCCCATTGATATTTCCCAAAACCACGGAATAAATTGAGAAGTTGCGAAAAAATGAACTCTGCCGTCGCCTCGTCCCCGTAATCTACGACATTTTTAAGCGTTATGCCCTTTTTTTGGACAGCTTCAACATCGATCTTAGTTAAGCTGGTCCCGCAAATACCGATATATTTTATGTCAGAACAAACTTCCAATACTCTGGGGGTAATCGTAGAATTCCAAGAACCCAAAACGGCGCCAGCGTCACCGATTATTTTAATAGTTTCCTCTTCTGATTTGCTATCTACAGTTGGGAAAATAATCTCACTATCAGAATATCCCCGAAGGGTCTCTTCGGCAAACTTTGGCAGATTCAAAATATTTATGACAGCAATCTTTTTAAATTTATTCACAATTACTATTTATATTTGATTAAAAAATCATCTTAATTCTCGTGATAACATTTATTTTTGCAGGTGATTAATTAGATCCATTCGTTTAACATTCAGCTTGGGGTCACGGGTTAACATAAATATAATTGCCTCGACTGACTCCTGCGGGTCAAACATCCACGGTTCATGAGCCTTATAATCATTCCCTGCTTTCTTAAACAAATTTGTTTCCATCCCTCCGGGATAATATCCCATAATCCGAAGCTGTTTATTGTCATATTCTTTTTCCAAAGCCTCGCTAAACGCTTGCAGCCCAAATTTAGTCGCCGAATAAATCGTATGAAAATACCCTGAAGGAATTTCAATCCCTGCCACGCTGACAACATTCAATATTTGCCCAAATTGAGATTTTTGCAGTACGGGCAAAAGTGTTCTAGCGATTAATAGAGGAGCACTTAAATTAACGTTCACAATTTCGATAATTCTTTCCGCCTTCACATCAAGAGTCTTTCCCTCTTGCCAAATACCGGCATTATTTATCAAAATATCCAAATTTTTTACCCCAGAAAACACTGGCTCTATCGAACCGGATTTATTCAAGTCACAAACTATACTTTCAAATTTCCCGTCTGGATAAATTCCAATTAACTCTTTGACAACGCTATCCGCCTTCTTCACGTCACGACCGTGAACAATTACATCTGCTTTCTGTTTTGCCAACTCTAGCGCTATTTTACGACCCAATCCATCAGTAGACCCAGTAACCAATGCCTTTTTGCCAACCAATGAAAAAGACATGTCAATATTTTATCATTTGTAACTTAACATTTCAATTGTCCCCATTTCTTAATGTTTGAATTGTCACCACTAAAATACGAAACAAGCAATACTGGAAAGGCTGGCAGGGAAACAGCGGCCGTCATGGTTTCAGCCGCTGTTTCCAAAAGATCCTGCCTTTTGCCTCGAACAGAAGTTTGTTGCCTTTAAGCTTTACCCAGATTCTGGCTCCGATATATCCTTTAGGAATAGGGTAAGTCCGGCCGTATAGAGAGATTGTGTTTTCTCTGCTGACTTTCTCTTCTCTGGTGGTTTTCCTGTCAGAGGGGCGGTATGCCTGAGCCGGAGTTTTTCCGTCTAAACCTTGGGCTGCTCCTTTCCAGCTAAAGTTATACCAAGCTACCCATCGATTCCAGCGTTGATTTAATTCTTCCAGAGTATTGACGTTTAAGTTTTCCCTGACAAAGTCTTGTTGGACAAACCGCCAGAATCTTTCGATTTTGCCTTTGGTTTGAGCTTTCCTGGCCCAAATTAGTTCAATCTTTAATAATCCGGCATAATATTGGTAGTCAGCTTGACCAAACTGAGTATTGGCTTTGTACTGGCTGCCTCTGTCTTGTAGCATAGCTTTGGGGATTCCCCAACGCCTTATAGCTGCGTACCAGATGAAAAACACATTCTGTTTAGTCTGTCTTTCGTACCAGTTGGACGAGAGAACAAATCGAGAATGATCGTCAATCGAAGCGATCAGATAGATATATCCCAAATGAGGGAATCTTATCTTCCCCATTACGTCC
>JACRNH010000014.1 GCA_016219325.1 Candidatus Collierbacteria bacterium | reverse complement strand
GCCTTGATTAACCCAGATGGCGATCAGTTCCCGTTCATTACCATTAATGTGTTGATACATGCTGTTCACCTCCTTTCCTTTAAAGAGGAGAGAAACAGCTATTTTACATCAGGGGTGGTGCACTTCCATTTAGAACTCGTGATGATAACTCTACTGGTAAAATATAAGTATGGCTCCCATAGTTCAACGGATAGAACGTCGGTTTGCGGAACCGATGATGACCGTTCGATTCGGTCTGGGAGCACAAAAATAATCTGGAGGGCTGGCAGAATGGCAATGCACCGCTCTTGAAAAGCGGCGGGCGAAAGCCTGTACAGGTCCGACTCCTGTGCCCTCCGCCATTAACTTGTCGGAAGGGCTCCTGTAGTTCAACGGATAGAATGTATCCCTCCGAAGGATAAGATGCCAGTTCAATTCTGGCCAGGAGCACTTAAGCCTTAGCAGGTTCTTCAAGCGGCACTTTCTCGCTTAGCCATTTTCCGGCTTTATCGACAAAAGTGTCTTCTGGCTTATCATAAGGGATTTTTTTTACCAGAATAGCTTTAATTTTATCTATATTAAGATTGTCTAAAATTACAGCCAGCCTTCCCGGAAATGGTCTAAAGGTATCAACGCGCATAACGGTTTCTCCGAATTTTTCTTCCAGCCAAAATCTGGCCAGTTCGCTAAACCGGTATTTGTTTTTGTCAACCTTCAGTCCGCGTGTAGTGATGGCGTAATCGATAATTTCAGGCTGGGTTTTAGACATGGCGATTGCTACAAACGCAAATGCCCAAATTGTAATCATCAATAATACTTCTTTAAAAAATAGGGCAATTATGGAAAGTAAAAATACGAAAGCCCCGATCGTAGTAAAGAATTCTTTGCCGTGGGTTTTATGCAGTCTTTCCGGGGCTTTCCATCCGATCAGAACTTTTTCTTCTTCCATCGGATTTCCGAAGTCAATTTCCGGTTGTTTTGGCGCAGGATTATCACTCACAATTCCATTCTAACAGAAGTAAAAATTATTTAGCAAGGTCGTCTGGTTGAATGTCAAAAATCTCTGGAGAAAAATAAGCATTAACCATAAGATTTGTTCCTCTTCCGCTTAATCCGGCCAATCTCATTGACGATAAAAGAATTTTTGGATCCTTAATCCAAATTCCAGTAAAGACAAGGTGAGCAAGCCGATCCGCCCAATCAACTTTTTGGAGAGGCGATGCTGGTTGGGTTTCAGCGAAAGGATTCATTGTTGTTAATATACTACTTTCAGTATTTTATTTCTTGTTATCGTTCATAAATTTGCATCAACTCTAAACTTTTCTCAATCCGGCTACAAACATCGGGTCAAAACCAAAATCATTATTATTGATCCTAAGAACTTGGCCGGATTGGGAATCGGTCAGGCCAAAACCGGATAGGCCGGATCCGGAAACCGGCAGCCCGTCAGGCGGATTTTTCAAGGCAATTTCCAATGGATGCTTTTCCAATACTTTTGCGACAATTCCTTCATTTTCTTCCGGGGTTAAAGCGCAGGTGCTGTAAATCAAAGTTCCGCCCGATCTAAGCAACGGCAAAAGAGACTCTATTAATGATAATTGCAATTCGGACAATTTTTTAATTCTGTTGGGAGACCAAATCTTAAGATGTTTCTTGGAATTAAAAACGTGTTTTTCGCTGCTGCAGGGAGCGTCCAATAAAATTTTGTCAAAAGTATATTCGGAATTACGAACGATTGTCTGGGCCGGAAATCTCCAAGTCGGGATATCCGGGTACCCAAAAAATTTAAGAGCTGTTCTTAGCCGCTTAAATCTGGGAAATGACGAATCATTGGCGATCAACAGAGTTTTATTTAGATCTATTTGATTGGCGATTGCCAAAGTTTTTCCGCCCGGAGCCGCCGCCGCGTCTAAAATATTCTCGCCTATCCGCGGATTTACCAATAGAACAGGCAGAAGGGAGGATTTATTCATTGGATAAATCCAGCCTTCGGTAAATCCCGGCAAAGTTTCCCCGACCGGAATTTCCGGCGGCCATTGCAGCGCAAACGGAAACCATCGTAAAGGAGCCCATGTCAGGCTGTTTTCCTGCCAGAGCTTCATTAATTTTGCCTCGAAAACTTTAGAAATCAATAGTATCGGCGTGTTTCTGGTATTAAGATGGGCGGTTAATTCCGGAACGGAAAATTGAGGCAAGAGCTTTGAGTAATATTCTAAAAATACCGCTCTGCCTTTGGTTAAAGTGTGTTTATGGGACATTGTTTTGTTATAATTTGTTCATGGGAAACCGGCAACTTGCTTCCGCTCAAAACCTTATCCGCCAAAATCCATCCCTTATCTGGTACACCAAATCATACGACCAATTGTCAATAGAGTCCATTGCCGAGGCTATTATTAACTATGGCACATGGCAAGAGTTTTTACAATTAAAAGAAATCCTAGGTGTGCGAAATCTTGCCCGGATTTTTGTAAAACTGGATAATATGCCTAGAAACAATCTTTTGCCAATATATCGAAATTATTTCCGCCATTACTTCTATCATTATGCATAAAAATATCCTTAGCGCGGAACAAACTGCGATGCTTCCGCTTATAAAACAATTTTCTACCGATTATTACCTTGTTGGAGGTACGGCTCTTGCCCTGCAATATGGTCATCGTCGATCACTGGACTTTGATCTATTTACCCCCAAATCATTTGAAACACAACCGATTATTCGGACAATTCGCAAAAATCACAGTATTAATCAAATTCACATTGACGGACTAAATCAGCTCACGCTTGTTGCCGATCATATTAAAATGACTTTCTATCAATATGAATATCCGGTCACCCACAACGAAAAATTCGAAGCCATTGTCACCATGCCCGATGATTTATCTATTGCCGCCATGAAAGCTTTTGCCCTCGGGCGTCGAGCCAAATGGAAAGATTATGTTGATCTATATTTTATTTTCAAACACCATTCGATGCAAGCGGTGATAGATCGCGCCCATGAATTTTATGGCGAGGGGGAATTTAGCGACAAACTTTTTCGCGGACAACTGGATTTTCACCAAGATATAAATTATATAGAACCTGTAGATTGGATGCCGGGATTTGAAACATCTAAAGAAGAAGTACTTTCCAGTCTCTCCCAAATCAGCATATGTCAATAATTTAACTTATTAATCCTTTTATTTATCAATGGACTGAAATGATTTTTATATCGCGCTTGCAGTTCCGGCAGTCGCCAATCTTTCCCCGTTACTCTCTGACGACAGAAAGCTGATCCGCAATTACATTCCCATTTTGAAATATAATTTTCGTCCGCTTCCCAGATCGCGTAATCGGCAGTTATCTCTTCGCCGATTTTAATATCTCTCATGGCGGTTATGGTAAATGCGTCTTTCATCCAGGCATTCGGGTCAGTTATCGTCCCATTGCATTATGAGTTTGCCGCCGGCCCTGGCTTTTTCCGCTCCTTTCGCATCGGTATATTCTCCGCCAAAAGTAATCAATGGCTCGCCAGAGGTGATTTTTTCGAGGGCAAACATCCCTTTTCCTTTGCCGGAAGTTTTCCTGATTTCAATTTTAGGACTTATCCAATCTTTTGAAGGCGTAATCATGCTTATTTTGATAGGCTGATATTTATCCCGTATCCCATCACGCCAGCTATTTTTTCCAAGAATCCAAGCGAGGGATTAACATTTCCGGCTTCAAAGCGGGCAATCGCTGATTGTTTTGTTTCGGTTTTCCGGGCCAATTCTTTTTGAGTAATTCCCTGTTTAATCCGAGCGGAAATAAGCGCGGAAATCGCCTTATACCGGGGAGTTAACCGATCATATTCTTTTTTGACGGATTTGTTTTGCAAAAGCTCTGATTTTAATTGTTTCCAGTTTTTCATAAGCATTTGGCATTATCTTTAGGCCTAACAAGTAGAATATAACATAGACGTTATATTATGTCAAAGATAAATACCCTTGATTGGCCTTTCTCCTCTTCCAGTTTCATATTCGACCACCTTCCATTTCATGATTTAATTATAGTTTTCTTAAGATATAAACGAGCAGTGCCTTTTTGACCTGAATCTTAATTTCGATATTGTTGTGAATCATATTTTAGATTAATCAAATTGAATTTAGTTCTTTTAATATTATTTTGTTTACTAGGGAAATTTCGTTATCTTTATTTCGATAATCATGCCCGATGTCCGGGATAATAATAAATTTTTTCGGCTTATTGGCGTTATCGAAGATTTCCTTTACTTCATTTGGCGGGACAAGGACATCTATTTCTCCTGCAATTAAAATTATAGGAGCTTTAATTTTCTTTGCATCTCCGACGACATCATATTGGTCTCTATCTAAAACATGCTGAAACGGGACGCGGAATTCTTTCTTTTTTTCTTTATCGTTTGGTAAATCTCTTTGAGAAACGCTTACGCCGGCTTTTTCCCACTCTTCGCGCCGTTGGCCTGTTATGGGTCCGGACGACGGCATAATTCCCAAAACAACAGAAACTCTGGAATCTCGCGCGGCGTATAGAATTGAAACTTGTCCGCCTCGGCTATGTCCGCCAAGTAGAATTTGTTTGTAGCCCCCTTGATTTATCATATATTTAAGAACACTTTTGATGTCCTCAAGATATTGCGAGGTGGTGTAATCGGAAATATCGCCCTCGCTTTCCCATGTTCCCGTCGGCTCAAACCTGACGACAGTGTACCCTCGTTCACTCAATGCTTCTGCCAAGCCGACTAAATGTTCGTAGTCTTTCGAGTCAAGATAGCCGGGGCAAAGAATGGCGAGCTTATCCGTTTTCTTTTCGGAACGATGGATCGCAGCCGCAAGATTGCCCTTGGTAGATGGTATTTTCTTTTTTATGATGTTCATAATTTATTTCAACAAATCTTCAAATGTAGGCGTCATAAGGCGCTGGCGGTGTCTGTTTGAAAATACTTGTCCTGAGCTTGCCGAATGGATCCGAACGGAACTGGCTGGGCTCAGAATGGTGAGTCTGTCGAACCACAAATTTTTCTTTGGCGGCAAATTTCCAACGTTCTCTTGTTGCTTTGCGACAATACACAAATTTAGTCGAGGCCCTTTAATATTTCCCTTTAATTACAAAAAACGAGCCCCGGATTGTCCCAGCTAGTTTAGACTTCTGCCTAGCAAACTTAAACTTCTCTTCTAACTCCTTTGGTACCTCCATCCCTTCAGAAAGCTTAAAACCAACGGCTCGCTTCTTAGGGTCATCAACCGTATACATTACGTTAACCGCAAGCCCATCCTCATAAAACACGTAGGCAAATTTAATATTTTCCACTTGAAAACGCGACGTTTCTAAAGGTTTGGCCGCAAACTCGATATCACGGTCTTCTTTCAAAATTCGGTTCACATAATCAAGGGTCTCCTGGCTTTCGCTAGCTGGTACAACCGTAAACTCATGCTTGTATTTATTCATAAAGTAACGGGCTTCATTTGCACGTAAACCAGCAAGTGCTTCTGCTACAGGTGAAGACTCTAAACCAACAGTAGATACATTTTGAAAATCAACGATATACTTTGTTTTTTTCATAGAGATTATTTATTGCCTTGTTAATAGTTTTATTTTACCAATTTTTCTATCTAAACACCAATGCTTTGGCGACAAATTATTTTTTAAGGTTTATTTCTTCCTCTTACACTTTTAATAAAAATGACAAGTCCTACTATAAAGACACTCGCTCCTATTACTTGCCATAATGGCGACTTTCCAGTTATGGGCTCGCAGTCTGCAAAGCACAATATGGGTTGTAGATGAACAATGTCAGAGCCTTGCAAAAACCACAATAAACCAAGAAGTACTGTAATAATACTAACAATTGTTAATACTACTCTTTTTAGTTTCATATTAGCCAAAGACTAAAACTTTATCCGACTCTTCTACCATTTTTAATAAATCGGACATGGTGGCAATGGGGCAAATTTTACTTTCTTCTTTACCGCGCACTTTAAGACAGGTTCCGCAAGCGTAAATTTCACCCCTCAATTCTTTGAATTCCGCCACTCTTACAGAGATATCAAAATCTTTGCTGTCGGAAATGGCATCAAGTTCCGAACCTTCGTTCATTAAAAAGATTTCTACTTGATAACCCGCTTTAAGCGCAGTAATTCCCAGGCGGAATGTATTCCACGCGTGCTCCGGTTTGTTGGATTGTAAGATGATACCGAGTTTCATAAAATTATTTTACTAAATCTTTCATCGGAACGCCTCTTAGCGGGCGAGCCAACAAAGACATTTTCCAATTGGCGGAGGAGACAGGAATCGAACCTGCAAGGGCTTGCGCCCGCCGCTTTTCGAGAGCGGTGCCTTACCATTCGGCACACTCCTCCTAATAAAGTAAAATTATACCCTTAATTTGCTTTTTCCCGTGACGAAGCCAATAATGATAATTTGGAGTCAAAAGTAAAAATTTGTTGATTATTAATGTAAGCGCGGACTAGGACAATCGCATCAACTAAATCGATGGAATTCTGCGAGTAAATATCAATTGCCGGAGCCAGCCGGGAAGAATTTTCTATATTTAAATAAGAAGCGTTAAGCAAATCATGCAGGAAGTCAACAACCTTATCTTTTGGGAACTTGAAATATTGTTTTAACATTACCGCAGTTTCAATAAAAACAGGCTCGCAGATATTCAACGTTACCTGCCCGTTCTTCGCTTTGTTGAATAGGTAGCGGACCTTTTGATATTTACTGGGGATATCATGAGCTAGATATCGGAGTAAAGCATTAGTATCAAGCTGATAATTCTCCATGTTATTCTTTTAGCGGCGGCAATCCCATTTCTTCGGCCACATTATCAGCGATAGCTTTTTCAAAAGCCGCGCTTTCTTCTTCAATAATTTGCTGTAGCGGTTTACCTTTATTTGCTTTCACTATAGGATTGTTTTTTAGCGCTCCATACCAAAATTCAAGATCATGTGGCGTATAGAGCTTTAGCTCAATTTTGTCGCCCTTTTTAACCAGATGCGCTTTGGCTTGGCCCAGAATACCAAATTGATCCCTTAGCGGTTTCGGGATTGTAATTTGACCCTGGCTGGTAATGGAAGCGATGTAATTCATTATTTTATCTCCTTGTCATTATTTTACGATAGTGTTATTATTCTGTCAAGATGTCCGATCAGGTAGCGGAGATAAAATCCCGGGTAGATATTGCGCAAATAATCGGCGAAAAAGTTGCCTTGAAACAGCGCGGCCGGCGATTTTTAGGCCTATGTCCGTTCCATTCTGAAAAAACCCCCAGCTTTACCGTTTCCCCGGAAATGGGAATTTTTAAGTGCTTCGGCTGCGGCGCGGCTGGCGACGTGTTTACTTTTTTGGAAAAGCACGACGGCATGACCTTCGTCGAAGCGCTGGAATTTTTAGCCGAAAAAACCGGAGTTAAATTGGAAAGGCGGGCGGTTGACGACCGGTTGCAGCAAATTGAAAAACAGATTTTTGAAATTAATCATTTGGCGGCGGAGTTCTATCATTATATTTTAACTAAACATAAAGCCGGGGGAAAAGCCCGGGAATATTTAAAATCACGCTATATCACCAAATCTGCGATTGAGACGTTTTGTATTGGTTATTCTCCAAACCAATGGGATAATCTGTTTAAGTTTTTAACCAAAAAGGGTTATCTGCCGGAACACATTGAGCAATCTGGCTTGGCAATAAAAAGAATACCGAATACTGAATACCGAATACTGAATAAAAACAAACAAGCCAGATCTTCCGCCATTCAGAATTCAGAATTCAGAATTCAGAATTCTTACTATGACCGTTTCCGCGGCCGGGTGATGTTTCCTTTGCGGGACGTCCGCGGGCAAATCTTAGGATTTGCCGGCCGTTTGCTCGATCCGGAAATTAAAGAAGCCAAATATATTAATTCACCGGAAACCGCGGTTTATCGCAAATCAAAAAATCTGTTCGGAATTTTTGAAAATCATGAGGATATCCGCAAAAAAGGCGAGGCTGTTTTAGTGGAAGGGGAATTTGACTGTATCAGCTCCTGGCAGGCCGGAATCAAAAATGTAGTTGCGGTGAAAGGGACGGCATTGACTTCGGGCCAGGTGAAATTGGTCCGCCGTTACGGCAGAAAAGTTGTTGTTTGCCTGGACTCCGATTCAGCCGGCCAGGAAGCTCTAATCCGCAGCTTGCCGATTTTAGAGCATCATAGCTTGTCTTCGCGGGCGGTAGTTTTGCCGGAAAGTGAAAAAGACCCTGATGAACTGGCCAAATCATCTCCTTCTAAATGGAGAGAATCGGTTGAAAAGTCTAAAAATGCCTATGGGGTGATTATCGAAAGTACTTTGGAAAAATTCGGAAAAGATACAGCCGAGGCCAAACGTCAGGCAGGAGATGTTTTGGTGCCGTTGCTGTCCGAAATAAGCAACGCGATTGAACAGGATCATTGGGTGAGTATTCTGGCGAAAAGATTGGGAGTCAGGGATGAAGCCGTCAGGCGCCAAATGTCAGCCTGGAAACAAAATCACGTTTCTCCATCCTTAGTTGCTCCTGCTGGTAATGAAAGCGCCATGAGCAGAGCGGAAATTTTGAGCCATTATTTATTGGGGCTATTAATTCAGTTTAAGCTTCCATTGCCGGAGAATTTTGATTTAAACTGGGTGAAGCCGGTTGGCCGGAGGAAACTGATGGAGCTGTTGAAAGAGTTTATTAAACTTCAAAACGGAGATTTTAAAATTTTCCGGCAATCGCTGCCGCCAGAACTAATCGGGCTGTTTGATGAGGCCGCAATTCAGCCGTTAAAAGGCGAAGATTCGGAAGAAGCCAAAAGCGAATTAGGCTTGATTTTACGCGATCTGGAGGCTGAATTGGTCAGGAACCAGCTCAAAGACGGGAAGCTTCCGCCACAGGCCTTGTCCCACCTGGCAGCCCGTTTAAAACAATTGGTGCGAAAAGACTGATATAAAAATCAGACATTCATATGTTTGTCTGATTTTTAAACGCCTTGTGCGCCTACGGCGGGATTTTAAGCGCTTCATCCATGACCTTATGGTCATGGGTTTCGCTTTCTTGTTATAATCAGTATCATGGCGAAGACTAAAAAGAATCTGCCTCTGGCTCCGGAACAGAAAAGAGCCATGCTGCGGTTAAGGAAACAGGGTAAAAGTGATGGCTTCGTTACCGTTGATCAGATCATGGAAATTTTGCCGGAAGCGGAGAAGCATTTGGACGATCTGGACGCTTTTTTCGGCAAGCTATTTCAAGAGAAAATTGACGTCTTTGATACCTTCGCCGAAGATCAAAGGGCTCTGGAGAAAAGCGCTTCCACCGATTTGACCAAAGAATTGGAATCGTTTGAAGAGATCAGCAAATTAGGTAGTTCCGATCCGGTTAGGATGTATTTAAAGGAAATCGGCCGGATTCCGCTTTTGATCAGAGAGCAGGAAATTGATCTGGCCCAGAGATATGAAAAGGGCGATCTGAAGGCCAAAGCCATGCTGACTAAAGCCAATTTGCGGCTGGTGGTCTCCATTGCCAAAAAATACATCGGCCGCGGCTTGTCATTTTTGGATTTGATTCAGGAAGGCAATAAGGGTTTGATCCGGGCGGTGGAGAAATACGATTGGAAAAAGGGCTATAAGTTTTCCACCTATGCCACTTGGTGGATCAGGCAGGCAATTACCCGGGCGATTGCCGATCAGGCCCGGACCATCAGGATTCCAGTCCATATGGTGGAAACGATTAATAAAGTCATCCGCACCAGCCGCCAGCTTTTACAAAAATTAGGCCGGGAGCCCGAGCCGGAAGAAGTCGCGGCAGAAATGGAAGAAATGACCGCGATCAAAGTCCGCGAGGTTTTGAAAATCGCCCAAAAAACCACCTCTCTGGAAACTCCGATTGGCGATGAAGAAGACAGCTTTTTGGGAGATTTTATTCCGGACGAATCGCAACTTTCTCCGTATGACGCTACCAGCAAGCAATTGTTAAAAGAAAACGTGGAAGAAGTGTTGGGAATGTTGTCGGAAAGGGAAAACAAAGTCTTAAGGCTGCGTTTTGGCCTCGACGGCCAACGGCCGTTGACCCTGGAAGAAGTCGGCCGGGAATTCGGGGTAACCAGAGAAAGAATCAGGCAAATAGAGGCTAAGGCATTGCGAAAATTAAAACACCCGAGCAAGAGAAAAAAATTACAGGATTATTTGGGGTAGTTGTGATATATTGTTTTGATGAAGAGGTTTTCTGCCGAGCAGCGAAAATTGATTGCCGATTATTTTTCTCAAATTGGCGCCGCTTGGTTCGTTGCCGGAGTAATTGGAATATTTTTCGGCAATATTAAGACAGTCGCCCAAACGATGTTTTCGTTTTTATGGGGGATAGGTTGGAGTCTGGTATTTTTGGGAACTGGAACATTTATTTTGAAAGGCGCGAGATGATTACATTTGAACAGTTAATGATTGGTTTTATTGTCGGCGGTTTTGCCAGCGCCTTGTTAATATTTATCATTTATCTGTTTATGAAAAGAGGTGGATAACTATGCCAACATTATGGATTATGGCGGTTTTATCAATTCTGTCAGGAATCGGTGCTTTCCTCTTGGTCCGCCATGAAGCGCTCAAAGGAAAAAGATAAATGGAATTGAAAGAACTTGAACAATCTCAACAAATTAATCTTTATGAAATTCCTTTGGCGAAGGAACGGTTTGCAAGAATAGCCCCTCAAACAGAATTGAGCAATTTTATTTTAGGTGCTGCCTATTGCGGAAACGGTTTATATGCCCTTATTAACGGGTTAGACGATTCTAGAAATAGATTGACACAAGAACAAAAAGGCAGAATTATCTTAGACTCTCTACAACAACTTATAACTTTAACGAAGAAGACAAAAAATGATTTAACAGTTGTTTCTCAAGAGCGGCTCGGGTTGCTCCGCGCCGCCACTTCTTTAATTGAAATGTGTACCGATTCGCAACAAACACAATTTTCTAAATTGCCATCTTTTGAGATCCCAATAGAAGTTAGACAAGCTGTTGATCAATGGGGGAGGGAGACATGGAACGAAGAATGGACGAAGGCTAGAGATATAAATGGCTATTCTTGGATTATGGAGCAGGGTTTCTCTATGATGGCGAATAGGGATTATATAGGATCTGATTTTATAGGACATTGCCTTTGTGTTATTCTGCGAAAAGAAGCTTCTTTTCCTGCGGATCTTCAAAAATCGTGGGATGACATCAGTTTTCTTCGCGCCTTTTGGCAGCAACATCGCCCGCCTACAACATTAGAGCGTTTGTTCAATAGGGTTCCAAAGAGTCCTTATGTAAGCAATGAACCAGGTTTGCCAACTTTTACCACACAAACTTATAAGTAAGTTTCGAATTTAACATTAATGTATTGACCCTTTGAGTCATTTTAACTTTCTAACCATTTAAACCATTTTAACCTTTTTGTTTTATCATCCCCGCCACTTTTGCCCCTTCCGCCCTTCCCGCAACTTTCACCATCACGGTTTTCATCAAAGCTCCAAAATCTCCGTTGGAGTTAGCGGCTTTTACTTCAGTAATGATTGCTTTGATTTCTTCGTCGGTTAATTGTTTTGGCAAAAATTCTTCAATTACGGATAACTCATATTGTTCTTTATCTGCCAAATCCTGCCGTCCGCCTTGTTTGTAGGCCGTGATTACCTCCCGGCGTTTTTTGGCTTCCCCCTGCAAAAGTTTAACTGTTTCTTCGTCGGTTAGTTCTCTTTTGGCGTCAATTTCCCTATATCTGATTTGTGAAAATAAAAACCGGAAAGCATCCAGCCTTTTTTGATCATGGCTTTTCATGCTGGTTATAATTTGCGATTGAATTTGATTTCTAATACTCATCGTTTAATTATCTTAGCAAATTTCCCGGAAGCCGCTATCCATCCCAATCCATAAATTGCCGCGGCCATAAAAATAATCGCCTTTATTCCTAAAAGAAATGAAAACATTTCCATTAAACCACCGGCGGCGCTGCCCAATAAATTTCCGGCAAAAGCCGCCTTTTTGTCTTTGGCGTTTTTGAACCACCCGGAAAAAACCGCTCCGCCGAAGAAAAAGGGGAGATTGAGAATTGTCCCGGCAATCAATATCTTATGAAGATCCGGCAGGGTATTAAATAATTTAATCGGGATAACGGCCTGAATGAGCAGCGTTGCCATCAGTCCGACAAACATAAGCCCTGAAGAAATCATTTTTCTTTCCACCAACCAATTTGCTCCTAGAATCATAATCAATGCCGCGGAAATCACGATAATATTAGTTTGCCATGTCAACCCGAACAACAGGCTGAATTTAGTAATGTTCTGAAATTCAAATAACATAAATCCGGCTCCCCACCAAAACATCGGCCAGTTAAATTTCGTGTCCTTAAAGATAATCTTCCTCCCTAAAAAAAGTCCGATCGCGGCAATTCCGGCGATAATCAGATGAAGGACCGGTAAACGGGGAGAGTCTAGATATAAATACGGCCAATCGTCAGACAATGAGTTAATAGTTGATGAGTTAATGGTTAATGGGGGGAAAGTTCTTTCGTGTTCTTTGATGAAGTTGGCAAAATCAGGATTCTGGTTAAGAATGCGCGGGAGCAGGTCGGGGTCTTTGGAAGCCACGAAGAAATATCCGCCCCAGCCGAAAGCCCCATCGCTTCTGACTTCAAAAGTCAGCGGAGTAACCCCAAAAACTTCGGCAACAGTTTTGGACAGTCTTTGCCCGATCCACCGGCGGGGAACTTCAAAACTTAAGACTAAAATCCCGTCGGGTTTAAGCAGTTGCTTGGCCTTCTCCAAACTTTCCTTGGTATATAAATAGTGGTCCAGCCGGAGATTGGTCAGGGATGAACTTAAAGTATGAGAATCAGCCAGACCCATGACGATTAAATCGTAGCGCTTCTTGGTTTTTTCCATAAACGCCCGGCCGTCAGCGGTAACTAAATTAATTCTTGAATTTTGGTACGGAAGATTGGGATGATATTTTTTGCCGATTTTAACTATTACCGGATCGATTTCCACAGCGTCCACATTTTTGGCTCCGCCCCTGATCGCCCCGTAAGCGTCATTGCCGCCGCCGGCCCCGATAATCAGAACGTTCTCCGGATCAGGCTTAAACCGGTAGGGAATTAAGTATTGGTCTTGGAATAGAACATCGTTGTTTTTGGCCCAGGCCGAAACAGTGGCCTGATGATCGGGGCCTAAATTAAGAAGGCCCATGTAGCCGACGTTATTTACTTCCAGATAATATCCCGGCGGTTGTTGGATTTTAGTTTTATTGATTAGGGACAAAGTCAATTTTTGGTACGGTGACCAAAAAGTCGTCGGGCCTTCGTATGGCTGATTGGCTGTTTTAGGAATTGTTAAGGCAATAGTGGCAACGGCCACGGCCATAATAACGGCTCTGGCAGTCGGATTATCTTCCAAAAATAATAGCGTCCAAATTACTAGGGTCAGCCCCAATAGCAGCGGTAGCTGCCCCAGTGAAAATATTTGCAAAGCCCACATTCCCGATAGCGAGGCGGCGATATTAATTGAATACGCCCGCAGCGGATGCGGATCTTTTGCCAATAATTTCCCCAATAAGTTTCCCAACGGCATGAATCCAAAAGCGGTTAATCCCAATATTCCCAAAGTCAGCCCTAATCCTAAAACCGCTCCGGTTTTACTGAATGTATTTAAGGACTGCCAAACATACGATTCGGACAATGGGGCCAATAACTCCGAAATTCCGGAAAATAATTTAACGTCAAATCTGGGGGTCCGCAAAATATATGAAGTTGAAACTAAAGCCGCCAGCAAGAAAAAAGCGGTAGCGGTCCATGACAAGGGAAGGGTTTTTTTAATGTACATTCCGATCCCGGATCCCAGGAAAATCATAAGAAGCGTTAGATTTCCTAGGTAAGCAAAGATTCTGATTTCTGTCCCCAAAAGCCTGATAACCAAAAGCTCTGAAAATAAAATCAGGAAGCTGACACCGGCAATTTTTGGCCAATTCATTAGCCGATGATACTACAAGTTAAACAATAGGAAAGAAGTAACAATGGCGGTCCCCAGCCAAACCGGAGTTAAGAATCTGGCAGCTTTGGCGCCAAACAATTCGCTTAATCTGGTCAAAAGGACGAAGGATATAAATATAGCTACCAATAAACTTGCCGGCGGCCATCCCGGCCGCGCCAGCTTCCCGGCTTCGCCGCCAAGCCACGCGTTCCATTCCGGATATTTAAATACCGCCATATGGATAAAAATTGCCAAGACGGTAATTCTAGCCCCCCAATATTGCATTTTCCACCATTTAGCCATGCCGATTTTTTCCTTGAGTTTTTCAAATGAAATAATAAATAGATATGCCATGATTACAAGTCCCAGCAGGCCGGAATAGGCGACTAATGGCCTTGATTGGTACAGTCCGAACGGGCCGCGGCGGGCCAGAGGAAACATTGATAAATAAACGTGGACCGCTCCGGTTAAAAAAGCCAAAATCCCCAGTTCCTTGCGGTAATTTATCCAGTTGTCAAACCGGCTGTAAAACCGTGACAATGGGCCCAGTAAAAGCACTATCCCCAATAGTACCAGCGAACCGCTGGCCAAACTTTTGTTAATAATCGACAAATCAAAATAACCGCGCCTGGCAGTCAGGTATAGAATTAACCCCCCCGTTATGGTTACAGAAATCGATCCGGCGATAAAATATTGGCGTAAGGCTTCTTTCATTTCATAAAATGCATTATCGCGCCCGCGGCTGTGAAAGCCCATCCCCATAATGTTAAGTTGGCAATATCCAAATATCCGGCCAATAACATTCCAAGGCCGATGCCGGCAATAAGGTGGACGACTCCGACGGTGCTGGTACAGCAAGAGTAAAATGGCTCTTTGGCAGCGGATTTAACCGATTTGACTGATTTTGATTTTTTCAATGATCTCACCCCCCTTAAGAATAAATTGTAATTTTTCTGGCAGAGCCAGATCCTGCTTCGCAGGAAAATTTTTAATTAACACATTAGCAATAATCATGAAGTTTTTTCCAGTCCGCGTCAAGAGGGAGGAACAAGCGGTCCGTCGCCTTGGACAACTTCTTTGTTAACTGTGGCGGTCGCATTGATTCCCGTGGACGTTATATCGTCAATTACAATTCCTCTTTTATCACGTGCATCCTGTAGTTTCCCTATAGTAACATTAGTCAGATCTACTTTTTGTCTGCCATGTCTGAATAAGCTTGGGAAATAAGCTCGCCAACCTCTTGGTGTTTCTCCTCCATTTTCTGACATATTTTTATTCTAGCTTAATAATTATACAAGGTTTTATGTGACTTTTGGGAATTTAATAAATCTTTATGACCTATCGATTCTGGACATTAAATAAGCGCAATCTGGAGAGGAAACTATTAGCAGTCGATAGGCAGTTTCAAAATCCGGTTTTGACGTTCTTTCTTTTGCTTGGAGATATAATTTATCCGCTGAATCCCCGGTTTCATTTTTCAGTCCTAGGCAGATATAAGCTGATTGAATGGCAGAAAACCCTTTCGGGTTCTCGCCAAAACGACTGGAACTAGTAATGTCGGATAAATCTATTTCCATGAGAGATTTTAATTTATTTATTAGTAATTCCGATTCTGGAGAGTCGTTGATCAAAAAGCCAGAAAGTGTTTCTTTCAATTGATCAAATCCAAGCATTGATAATCCGCTTGTCCGCACCCATTCATTTACTGCTTCTTGTTTTGGGTCCCGGCTTTCTGGAAGATTGATAAATGACAATGCTAGTTTAAGTGCTTTTTGGGGATCAGCCTTTGCAATTTCAAGCAAATGTTTGTTTGCTACATTCCAAGTTTCGTTTGGGTCAAAACGCAATTTTTCGTCGGCAGTTAGTTTATCTTTTAGCTCAATGCCGGTGGCAATTCTGGTGTATAAAATTGACAGAATTTTATTTTGGTCAATGCCTCTTGATTCTGACAATTGATCTGCTAGCTTTCCTATTTTACTTTCTTCGGACATGTTTTATCTCCATAAGCTTCATTATCCCATCTTTCACTAAAATCGCCTGATCATCTGTCAGCACTTTAACCGGATATTTGGTTTTGTTGATTCCGGCGATCACACTTTCTGCGAATTTTGGTTCATAGTGGGCGACGATTAAAAATGGGACGAGATCCATCGCTGGTCCGTTGTCTGCCAGACCGTACGTATTTCTGTTCGGTTTTTTCCATAAGGCCTGTTCAATTGTCGGACAGGTTATATACGAGCCGGCGCTGGCCCCGATATATATTGCTCCTTTGTCTATTAAATCTTTTGCCACTTTGTCAAATCCGCTTTCAATAACATATCTTAAAAGATAATATGGGCTTCCACCTTGAACATAAATTACATTTTTATTTTTCAAGATTCGTCTTAACTCATTTTCGGTTTTTCCCTTAACGTCAATATCTTCAACCTGAATTCCTAATTTAAGCATGGCTTTTTTGTCGTTATCTCTCCAAGGGTGCGGGTTAACTTCATTTGAAGCCGTAATTATGTGGGCAAGTTTAATTTCTGCCGGAGGTTTTGGCAGAAGTTTTAAAATTTCATCCTGTATCCGCATTCCGGCTGAAGTCAAAAGCAATGTTTGCGACATCGTAAAATTGTAACATTCTGATTAAAAATTCAGGCGGACAGGATTTATTGCCTGATATAATCTGACTTGTACATTGACATTCCCCTGTAGCTCAGTTGGTAGAGCGCCTCGCTGTGGAATTAAGTCATAAGTTTGGTATACTCAGATGTATATGCCAGATACAAGGACTTATGCCGACCGTTCCGAGTATTTAAAGAGAGCTGTTTCAGAAAGGCGAAAACGCCTTCGAGAAATGGCTCGTGAATACAAAGGCGGGAAATGCGTCATTTGTGGATATCAGCGCTGTCAAGATGCCCTTGATTTTCACCATAGAGATCCGAAACAAAAAGATTTTGGGCTTTCGGTTCGCGGCCTTACGCGATCATGGGAAAAGATTAAGAAAGAAATAGACAAGTGCGTTTTGGTATGCGCAAATTGCCATAGAGAGATACACGCAGGCAAAACGCAGCTTCCTAAGGAAACTTAGGGATGAACTCTTTGGGATAACGGTGAAGCCTTTTACGATTTAAGCGGTAACACCGTGGGAACCCACATTTTTTGCGGGACGCCGTAGAGACTAAATACCAAAGTGCCTAAACTCATTTGAGCATGGCAAAGATATAGTCCAAGCTTCTACGAAAGTAGTGGATTACCTGTAACGAGGATGTCGCTGGTTCGAGTCCAGCCGGGGGAGCACGATAGAACGAAGATGTTGTAAATCACCTATTTGTTCTGAATCATCAATCATTATTTTATGTTCTATAATTCTGTCCGACTTTTCTTCAACTTTTACCAGTTTAGAACTATTGGTAACATCTACGGCTTGGGAAAGAATTTCATAGGGCTTGGTGAAGTTATAGGTTAGCTTTTTCTCATCAAGCATTAATCGGCTGAAGAAAAGGCGGAGCAGCTTTCGCTTTCGCTCAATACCCGCATTAAGATAAATATCCTTGGCTTGTTGCGATAATTCAAAAAGATTGATTCCTAACTCCATGTATTTGAGGTTAGCCACATCATGGCCTTTGATTTTTCGGCTTGCATCATCCAGCTCATCTGAATATTGGCGATATTTTCGCTGATAAAATTCTTCCGTGATCTTGCCGTCAATCTTATCGTCATACAAGCGATCCAGCCGCCGCCTAATCTGTTTTTGATACTCGTTAAGCTCATTCAAAGATGATGTTCTATAGACGACTTCATCCTGATGGCTCTCCTTAAGTGCTTTTCTAACCCATTCCAAAAGCCGCTGGTTGCGGATCTGTAGTTTCTCAAATACATCAGTTAATTGTGATTCAACAATTGCCTCTGTTGCCCATTTGCGAGCCGTACATTGGTGATAGTAAATATTGCAATGGCCGTAGATGATGCCTTTGTGGGTCTCCCATGTAATCATTCCTTCACAGCGAGCGCATCGGCAAAGGCCTCGGAATAAGAAATCATGGATACGAACTCTTGGTGCCGATTTGCTTTTTAGAAGCTGTTGGACCCTATCAAATATTTCTCTGCTGATAAAAGTATCCTGCTTCCCATCATATAAATTCCCTAGCCAACGGTTTTTCCCAACATAGAAAGGATCGGTCAGGAGTTGATGAATTCTGCTGCCGACTAATTTCCTTCCTAGCTTGTTTCTTAGGCCATTGGCATTCATCACTTTAACCAACCGTTTAATAGAGTAGTCGCCGGTAGCATATAGCTCAAACATTTTCTTGACCAAGGGAGCAATTTCTTCGTCAATAATGTGAATCTTATGGCCTTGAACCCCGACCGTCTTATATCCCAGTGGTGGTTTCGTTGGTAGCCACCCTTGAGATAATTTCTCTTTTTGGCCCTTCTTAACCTCTTCGGATAGGTTATCTATGTAGTTCTTAGCAAAAACGATTCTGATGTCCCAGTTTAGTTTTTCCTGAGACCGTGAATTTTTATGAAGGATAAGAGAATCTTTTACTGAGTGGAGTTGTCTTTCTTCATCTTCATTTAACCACTCATACAAAGCAACTGAGTCCTTGAAATTTCTGGTAAACCTATCTGCCTTCTCAATGATAATAACCTTAATGTCGTTTTCTTTTACGTAGGCTATCATTGAGTTAAATACTTCCCTTTGTTTCTTGCCGCTTGCTGATTCTGATATAGAAAACACCCTGGCTATTTTGAAGCCTTTTCCGGTCGTATAACTACTGAGGAGTTTTTCCTGTGCCGGAAGTGAGTAACCAGACTCTCCTTGTTCCTTACTTGATACCCTGCAAAGTAGTACAGCCTTCATATATTGTTTATCCTTAGGCTCGCATAGTAACAAATATTGGTTTTTCGCTAAACACGGCTAGTCAATTTTTTGTTTAACCCCGATTTTGATTAATGCTTCTCTTAAAGATTTCATTCCTTTTATATTACTTTTTCCTATTCTATAATTTATATTAGTCGGAAACTGGTTTCCTTGATTGAGCGGATACTTAGTTCTTAAGTGAGGGGAAGTAGAGTTCCCATCAAGTGTCAAGTCTTTGATTACTCTATAGGTATTTGTTTTATTAAAGCCTCTCCGTTTTTTAGAAACCAGATGTTGGCTTTCCAGCTCTGAAACAAGATTCCTGATGTATCTAGGACTATAACCAAGAGTATCGGCAATGGTTCTTTGGCCAGGATAGCAATATTCATCTTGCCTACAGTGTTTGAGCAATACACACATTAAGTATCGCGCCGGAACAGAAAGCGGGGTTATTCTTGGTTTTTATCTCAGTTTTTACTTCAATTAGAACTTCAAACATATTGATGAGATAGTTAGCTACTTCAGCAACAACACCATCCTTTTCATTGATCCCGAACTCGTCATTCAATATCGTTTTTAGTTCCTTAATTAGCTGTTTATTTATCATTTCGCCCCAATTATTTTTGAGCAAAAATAATTGTCTTCAATGTCCTTTGGGCATTAGCAAAGTCTTGAGGCCTAACTTTAGCTCGGAGGGCGAAAAATTCACTTAATAAATTCTGAAGCTTGTTAGTATCGGGAAAACAAAATAACAGCTTTCTACTGTCATCAGAGAGTCTTTCAACCTCTGCCAACTCACACCCTTTAGCTATGAGAAATGCTGCTAAATGAAGCGAATCTGATTTATATAGATGATTCTTATTTTCCATTTGGGGTTATTTTCCCCGATGAAAAACAATTTTAAAATTTCCCAACCTTACTTTAGATACCCCTAGAGGTTAAGTTAATCTTGATGCGTAGGTCTTTATGGCGTTTTCAACTGTTCTTAGATATTCTTTATGCCTTTTTGCAATTTTCATGTACCCCATCCTCTTTGCCCCAGACAATCGGCGGTTTACCCAGTACCATCTTCTATCTCGGTCTATATTTCTAAGTCCTTTAGAAACCACACTCAGTGTGAAGTCGTTTTCTTTAATTTCCCCACAGACAATCGCTTTTATTACTACTGTTTTATATCCAGAAGCAATTTTGTGATCAGATAGGTATTTGTCTAAGCGGGTAAGAAAGTTATGCTTGGGATTTTGCCATCTCCTAATTTCTTGCCGTAAAATGGAGTAGGTTTTTGCTTCCTCAGGTGTTTTTTGATTCCTATTTTCTAGGAGTTCCATTTCATCAATCATTTGGTTATATTCTGAAAGTTCTTCTGAATTAAGGTGGTAATCAAGTGATTTATAGAATTGATCAAAGTGTTCATATGGAATAAGTTTGTTAGTAAGGCCAATCTTGTTCCGTAAAAAAACAACCAATTCTTCAAAGTCTGTTCTATCAACCAGAGTTGATACTGACTCAAATCTTCGCTTATTAGAGATTTTGATTTTTATTTGATCAAACGCCATATTGATTTAGATATTTTGATTATTAACGTACAATAACATACATGAAGTTAAGTTCTGTTTACATCCGCGAGATAGATTCCCAAATTCAACAATGCCTCATGCAGAATCCTAAGGCGTCAGTCAGATCGCTGGCTCAACTTTTAAATCATGACAAGAATTTCATCGCTAAACGCCTAAGGAAGGTAAGGGGCGAGCGATTAAACAGATTTAAAGACCGTTTTATTACAGAAGAAATGGCAGTACTTGAAGATGTAGCGAACTGGGTCAGCCGAATCGGAGCAGAAATTGCTAATAATGAAAGATTGAACCCCAGACATCGTCTAATGGCCCTACAAGTAGTTTTCGCCTCACAGCTCAACTGCTTTGACCGAAAGATAGCCAATGGATTGTTGCTGAATAACACACCGACTACTGACAACTCGCTTTCCTTCAAGAATATAGTTCGGACTATTCACCAAAAAATACAAAGTTGCCAAACAAACATTTAGACAAGCGTTTAATTCTTCTTTCCCCAAAGTTGAACAGAGGTGTAATCTGCCGGACACCCTTCGCCTTTTGCCTTAAGTACCGCCCACCGGGTAGAAAATCCAAATTCGTCTTTGGGATAGAGGCAATACAACGCCCAGTAACCGTCGCTTCCTGGTCCAGTAACGTACCGAGTCTGAACTAGATTAGTAGAGATTTCCTGGCTATCATCAATACCGCCTTCCGACGCAATAATAGGCAACGCCGAGGAATCAAGATTTGCCTGCTGTTCTTTCTGCCATTTGACACCGCTAATCTTCAGTGTGGTTAGCGAAGCAATAACTCCGCTAATAGCGGCAATCAGAATACCTACAATAATGTTTTTTTTCATTGTTGTTTTGCTTTCAACTCTTCGTAATACCAGTCTCTATACGGATAGTAAGAAAATGTTTCGCTACTAAATTCCAGAAATCCTGCTAAGTGATCGGCCACATAAATATAGTTTCTCTCCTTCCAACCGTTTTGTTCTTCTATGGTATTCAGTCTCTTGTACTCACCGTCAAGTTCCGCCGCTCGTCTATCATCAAACAAGCTGATATTACAGGACATTTTACATTCTTTACTCTTGATTTCTAGTGCCAATCGCTTTAAATTCTTGGCTGATTTATCTTCAACTTTAACTAGAAAAGAAAAGTTTTCGGTAGTTTCTGATTTCTCATGGCTTAGTTTTTCATAAATCGGAAAGGCGGTCGTGGGGATTACGACTTGAGCGTCAACAGCTTGAGTCTGTTTGGTTTCTCTCTTTGGTTCGTTTTCATACTTCCCATAGTTAAACGAAAGAATAACTGTTATCAATGCGATTACAAAGAAAGAAATACAGCCAATTTTTAAGATTTTCATATATTTTTTTAGTTCCATATCATCTCGGAGAGGAGACTAACAAATTTTCAATCTAAAGTCAAGCCAAATAAAGCGTCAGACGCTATGGAGTAATTGCAAAATGCTGTCTATGTTCAAAGATAGCATGAAGCGCTATAAAATTTCCAATCTAGTTGGCAGAAGGATGAAAAGGGTTAGAAAAGTAAAAGGCCTAACCCAAGAGGAAATTGCTGATAGACTTGGTATCCACTGGACCACCTACGGACGGATTGAGAGGGGTGAAAGCAATATTTCGTTACGCGGCCTCTATAAAATAGCAAAAGTATTGAAAGTAAAACTACGAGATTTTCTGTAACCTTAGTTTAGACCACAAAAATTGAAAATTACAGTGATGAGATTATCAGAATTTGTGAGATAATAGCCAAGTTATGGAGTTCAATATCGGCTGGCCAGATTGGCAGGGGCTTTTGCAGTTAAATCCTCAAAGTTATGTCTGCGGATTCTGTGGGGATAAAGTTGGATCAGATAAAGGATATTTTCATAAAAATTTCAGCGCCAGGATTTATATTTGTACCAACTGTGGAAGGCCTACTTTCTTCTATAGCCAGATGCAGTATCCTGGTCCGATGCTGGGAAAAACGATTCTAAATTTACCAATAGGCATAGAAAGGATTTATTACGAAATAAGAGAGTCAATGAAAAACGATTGTTACACAGCAGCTATATTGCTCGGTCGTAAACTAATCATGCATATTGCTGTTGATGTTGCTCAAGCAAAAGAAGGAGAGTCATTCAAAGATTACATAAAACATCTTGCCTCGTCCAACTACATTCCACCTAATGCAGGGAGATTGTTAGAATACTTGAAAAATATAGGGAACGAGAAAAACCATGAAATTAAAATTGGAGAACAAGAAGAGGCGACAGGAATTCTAAAATTCATTGAAGCACTATTATATTTTATCTACGAAATTGGAGAAAAATTAGACGAAATAAAGGAAGAATAATTAAACTTGATGAAGACTAATTTTATAAGAGCTATCGGAAAAGCTTCACTTTGGGGAAACCCAAAAGCTTTTGTGTCTTACTCTCAGCTCTATATAGTAATCTTTTCAGGATTTATATTGTTTCTTATCGGAGCTAGGTTTACGGACTTCATTGAAGTTAATTATTGAAACACTGTTGGCAATATATACAGACAGGGAATGCCGGAAGTAGCTTTTGGGGTTATCGGCGTCTTATTTTATAGGAGACTATTCCCATACCTCAATAAGGAATCATTATCCGCATGGACATTAACTTATGGATACATTTCATTATTTCTGCTAATATTAAGTCCTGCTAAGATAAAATCAATTGTTGAAAATGACAGTAAATCAAGTTAGCGGAAATGGCAAAATCCAATGGGATCTAATTCTAACGGGTATTCTTCTCGTATTTTTGGCATCGGTATTTACAACGATTTTTCCTGTTGCGATCTCCAGGATTACTCCTAAAGAAAAAGAAGAAGGGGTGGTGGTCCCCGATGTTACGACAGAAGGTATAGAGAAGAAAAAGGGAGAACAAGTAGACCTCTTAATCCAGACATCACGATTTAAGGTCGCAACAATCTCTAGCGAAGACAAACCGTTGATGACTCCAGCTTTTATTACAAACCCCGACTGATTAAGAGATTATTTAGAGCGAAATAGCGTAGAAATCAATATCCAAGGGGATCTGTCTGAAGCATATCTTTATATAAAGACGGGTGCCATAGATGTCAAAAATGAGTCTGTTTATTTTTTCATTGTTAATGGCCATAGCAAACAGGGACACCTAGTAAATTCTGAAAGTCTAGTTTCTAGCTCTGCTTCAGAATTTTTATATGACATGACCAAATTACCATTAGGACAGTTGCCATTTCCATTAGAACCAAAGAAAAAAGAAGTAAATATTACTGAAGAATTTCTAGACAAAGACCTTTCTTATAAGACAAATAAAAAACGTCAATATTTTATTGGAGGATTCGTTTCTACAACCAAATTGCCCAATCAGATACTAAAAATGGAAATCCGATATAGATGTAAGTTAGATACAAATTGCTTTATAGAAGTTTCTAAATAATCATCAGGAAAGCAACTCCCTTGTTTGTTCCATGATGATTTCTGAATATTCTATTTCTTCACCCAGAAGGCTTAGAGTCCTAAACTCATTCCATTTCTTGAGCTGATTATCCGTTATTATAACCTCTTGATTTTCCCGTAGTATCGCGAAAATCGGGGTCGGTTCAATTTTAGAAATCTTACAATTATTGACATACAGCTTCTCAAAGAAGAACCGTAAATAGTGGCGTTTAAGAAATGCGGGTGACTGCTTGTATGTATTGTAAATATCCCTTGTAAAGGACAGCACTTCCTCAATTAGATTGGTATCGATATTAGCCTTATCTTCAAGTTCTTCAATCCTGTCATTAATTGCGTATATTTTGTCTTGGATCTTGACGTGGAGCCTCTTGTAGGTATCTTTATCAACAGCTTCGTTAAGAAGCGAATCTTCAAGCTTGTTTCGCTTTGTTTCAAGCGATGTCTTACGGTTCACTAATTGCATTCGTTGATTATTAAGATAACTTCGTCCTTCAGTCATTGCCTCTTTAGTCTTAACGACTACCATCTCGATAAACTTTTGCGAGAACTGCATTTTCTTAAATTGATCTTCAACTTGCTTCTGTAAATCTTCAATTTCCACATATGGAGCGGAACAACCATTCCTATCCCTTTTCTGACAGTGGTAATAGCCAATTTTGCCACCTCTGTTTTTTAGCTTGTGGGCATCATAATGCCACTCGGCGGTATATCGTTGTTCGCAATTGTCACAGAATATAAAACCCCGCAACAGAAAATCGTGTTTCCTTTTCCTGATTAAAAAACTTCGATGCTTAGCTAGAACATATTGGCAGGTGTCAAAGAGATCCTTTTTGAGGATAGGTTTCTGCTTACCTATTTTTGACACTCCGTGCCAACGGATAAGACCGTAGTAGAAAGGGTTCCTCAAGATGTTGTTGATTACTGAGTGACCAATGATGGTCCCGCTTTTTGAAACAATATCTTTTTGACTTAACCAGTCTTGTAGTTCCAATAGGGAGTAGTTGCCAGTTGCGTAGAGCTCAAACAATTCTTTGATTATGGGAGCGGTATAGGGGTCTGGCTCGCACGATTTTCTCTCATTCTTTTCTCCGACTGTCATATAACCTATCGGCGGTGGGGTGGGCTGCCAACCGCCTCGAAATTTTTGTTCCAGAGCATCTATTGTTCTGGTACTATTAACTTCCGATTCCCATTCTGCGACCGAGGCGAAGATGTTCGAGATAAGGCTTGATCCATTGGTTAGGTCGCCCTCCATAACTGAAAGAAAATCAATGCCCGCCTCAATGAATTCTTTTCTCACCCTTGAAAAATCAGTTACATTACGGGCAAAACGGTCAATTTTGTAGATGATGACACACTCTGCCTGTTTATCCTTCAATTTCTTCAACATTTCCTGAAATTCAGGCCTATTGGCGGTTCTCCCAGATTTTCCATCGTCAACAAATACCTCTTTTGGGTGATACTCCTTGTTTACTGCGTACTCTTTGCAAGCTCTTTTTTGGTTGTCCAAAGAGTAACCCTCAGTTGCCTGCGTATCGGTCGAAACCCTTATATAGATGAAACAATTTTTCATTTTGTTTCTTAAAATTAGTTAATTAAACTTAATTATAACTAATTATATTTAATTAAGCAAATTGTGTTTCTATTCAGTTTTTGATGCACAATCAATGCACAATCAATGCACAATCCTTTCGTTATCCATCCTCTTTTATAGTTACATATAGTCACTTGTAACTATATAGTTACTATTTGTTCTCATAAGTGCGTATAGGTTTAATATTTACCCCTCCCAGATCATCGGGAATATCATTGAGATCGATGCTTTCGTCTTCTGCTTCTTCTATCTTCCTTAAAACCGCTGGCGAATAGGTGCCTTCTTTAACCTTTTCCTTTAATTCTTCTTTGAATTGAACGATTACCCTGCTCATAAACTCTTTCCAGTTATCACGATCAAGTACGCCAAAACATTTCGCCCACCCAAATTTTTCCAGGCAGGGTGGCTGAAGCCACGCCTTACCCGTGCTTGAGCGAAGAATTCGAAAAAAACGTACTTCAAACTCATCTCGCCAATTTAGTGTTACTTTAGCTAAAAAATTACCCTGCATTTTTAAATCTATTTTTATGGTTGCTAACTCTAGTAATTCAGTCATATTTATTTTGATAAATTTTCAAAGTAAGTTAGGTTGTCATTTTGGTTGGATAGCTGCTGTCGTAAAGTAATGTCTTAAACTCTCTCTGGTTGTTATAAAAAGCACGGGGTTCGACTAACGCTGTACCTTGCCAAAACCCAGCGGTTAGCCTTTCTCTTTCGGAGCTATCTTCAAAATGGAATGTTGCGTGTCGAGGATTGTCTTTTGAAATGTGCAGGTACCTGCACGATTTGGTTTTAAGGAAAACCGCCAAAGCAAAGTTGTCTGTCGAAAATACTGGTTTGTTATATTGTTTTGCTTTCATATTTTTTATCTTTATATTGATTAACCAATTCTTTGGTTTTTTTGATATGGAAAAGGCACAACTTAACCCACGCTTCCACGATGCCCTCAAGCGTAGGCTCGCCTTCCTTTTTAGATTGATTAATTTTTTGATTACCCATATCAGTCAGACAAAATTATCTGTCTAACCATATGGTTACAAATTAAAGAAAGAGAGTCACGGAAGATTTGATGAGGAAAACCGTCAGGGCTGTCTTAACCTTTTTCTATACTCGGGAACAAGTTTTTCTAGGATATTTTGGTCTGTAATACGACAATAGGGGCATCTTGCATTTTCTCCAGCAGTCGCATGACCCTCTTCACATTTTGGACATTTACGCCCCCACTCCTTTAATATTTCAGGGTAGGTTTTTGGTTTTTCCGACCGATTCGAAACTACATCCCCGTACCTAATCCAGTACCATTTCCTAACAGTTTTGATGTTGCTTTTACTTTGATTATAATTATCAAACAAGTTAACGGTATCTATTTTTTCTCTAAACGAAGCCATGAGCTTTTCATATCTGGCAAATGTGTTTTTAACATCGTCATATCTTGTTTGGGGTGAAAGAAGAATTGCATACATTTCAGATATTGGTAGCTTATAGCTCAAATAGTTGGGTAGTTTTTGAAAGTTGATAAGCATAGTTGTTTCGTAATCTCCATTTTCAATATCACAACCAAAAACAGCTTTTTCGAAAACTTCTTGATAATTAGCGGTCAGTATCATGCGGGCTCGAATTTCAGATACTTGTTTAAAGAGAATTTTAATACCCTTCTCGCTTAAGTGTTCGACAGCCCAAGTTTGATAAGAACTCCCCCCAAGGGGTTCAGTGATACCGTATTGTTTTCTGAGTTTGACAGCTTCGTTGATGAAAAATGGACTATCAATTGCAAAAGCTACGTCTGCAAATAGTTTTAAGTCATCAATCTTTATGCTTATGGGTTCAAAACTCATATTTATCTTGATTGTCTTTATAATTAACCAGTGCTAATGTATAATTTAACATAATTAAGCTAAAGAAACGAGTCGACTATGGACGAAACAAAAACAAAAATTTCAAGATTGTTAAAAATTAAAGAAGCCGCCAAACTTTTGAGCGTCCACCCCGCCACGCTGAGAAGGTGGGATAAAGAAAGTCGATTGGTGGCTATAAGGATTGGTTCGAGGGCACACCCTAAAAGGAGTAATCCCAATGTTACAGGAGACAGACGCTACCGTTTGGAAGATATTCAAAAACTCATAAACGGATGAGCTGCTTCGATACAATATAACTATGAAAATACAGGGCTCTAAGCCTAAGGGCGACAAGTATGAAAAAATACTGCACGAATTTTTAACTTGTCTTCTGAAAGAATGGAAATTCCTACCTTTAGAATTAAATCCACAAAGTGGTGGATTGCAATTTGGCAAGGATCACATATCTAAGTGGTCTGCAAAAATTGACGATAAAGAGATTGAGTTTGCCTGGGCAATAGAGTCAAAAAGTCACGGTTGTGAGAGTCGCAAGGAAACACTAATCCCAAAAACCGAAACACACACCAAACTTAGTCAGTTTTACTCTTCCAGTACCCCCAGTGATTGTTGGTGTATATTTGCTCCATTCGGCTTTGTTGACAACGAATTTAGAGAAGTAGTAGATGGTTCCCTCCAGAAGCATAGTTATCCGTTTAGAATTGTCCTTTGGACCGTAAGACAACAGATTAAAGACCTCATAGGCTGTTTTCCTAAGATTTATAAAGATATTTATGGGGAGACTATCAAACTTTCTCTTACAGAGAGAAAAAGAATATTAGGGGTTTGGAAAGAGCAAGTGATAAAGAAGGGTCTTGAAGGAAAAGAGGAACAAAAGATTTTCTCTGTGAAAACGACACCGAGAAGACAAAAAAGAATACCAACAGATAAGGATGTAAAGAAAGCAAAGCAGTTAGAACAGAAAAAAGATGTGTTGTCGATTTACACTCCTCAAAACGAACAAAAACCCACCTCAATTGCCCTAAGTGGCAAAGGCATAGAGAGATCAGTTATAGACGAAGAGATTAAAATAGCAAAAGACTTGCTCGATAGGGGCAGTATTGGAGAAGCCAAAACACTATTGTTCAAAATTCTTGGGAAGATTGAAGATAAACCTGACTTTGGGAATGAATTAGCGAAAGTCTACAACAACATAGGAGTTGCTTGCAGCATTGAAGATGAATTAGATGAAGCTATTGAGTACTTCAGGAAAGCAGTTAAGGCAAATACAGATTTCATAATTGCTGTCAAAAACTTGGCTACGGTTCACATAAACAAAAGCCAAAAGCTACAAGAACAAGAAGCTAAAAGTGAACTAGATAAAGCACAACAGATACTTCAACCACTGATGGTAGAAACAAGAAGGGATCAGGACCCCGCGATATTACAAGTGTATTTGAAACTAGTCAGAGTTAAAGAAGGAGTGTCTGGTGTAATTGGTTTCATAGAAAAAGGCGTTCAATATTCGCAGCTGTTTACTTCCGATGACGTCTTATCGCTTACTGTAGGGCATTTTTACCTAGAAGCTGGGCAGTTAGATAATGCTTTTAAGTTTGCAGATATTTCTTGTAAGCTTAAGCACGATGTTGAAAGTCTATTGTTAAGAGGACGCGTCATGCTTGCTATAGCTCTTGAGAAAGATGCCGTACCGTACTCCGTTGGCTATTCAGACATTGCCCCAGAGTTTCAAAAAAAGACGCATTTAAACCAAGCGAAGGCAGACTTTGATGAAGCGATGTCTGTGGCTAGAGAGAAGGAGCTAACACTGTTCTATGACGAAGTTTTTTACTTTCAAAATGTAGTTAGGACATGGTTGGGAGAGCAAAAGCTTAAGAGAATGGCTTTACCGATTAGTGATATACCCAATGAATCCACTCTAGGAGACAAATTCCTGAAAGCAGTTGAGGCATTTAGAAAGAGGGACTTTGAAGTTTCGTTATCACTACTACAATCTTTACCTGATTTTGACAAAATTTCCTATAAAGAAACCATAAGAATCGCTCGAGCATTTCTTTATAATGGCTGTCCAGAAATAGCTCGGGGTCTATTTCAAAAAATTGAGGAGGAAGCCACAAACAAACATGATTTTCAGTACTGGTTGGACGTAAGCCTTGTCGAAGTATTACTAGGAGATAAAAACAAGGCAATATTAGCCGCCTCAAAAGCAAGGGGGTTTGCTGAGCAACTGCCAAAAGGTCCTGCTGTACAAATGGTTTTATCTCATTATGGGGCAGTTATGTTAAGGTATGCCTCCGAGGAAGGTGGAGACAGATTGTTAGAGGGAGCGCTAGCTTTCGATGAAAAATTTCCAGAACTAAAATCTATCCAAAAGATAGACTATAGAAAGGATAAGGGAAAAATTATCAAAATGATTCAAGATAGGAGAGAGTGGACGAATAGAATTAAGCAAATATACGTACAACAGCCTATTCCCTCCTACTTCCTGCAGAATACTTTTAAGAAGCCGTATATAACCGTATGGTCTGGCAGAGATCCAGAAATGCCGTTTGAGTACACCCTGCCATCGGTTGAGTTTAGAAAAGAACTAGAAGATAACTATTCAAAAGATAAGGTCTTTGTATTTGATTACCTATCCTTACTCACACTGTCAAAGTTAAATCTTCTTAATGATACCGAGAAAATATGCCCACAGATGGAGATTTCCTTTTCGCTTTTTCAAAAAATTCAAGATGAGCTTTTGCAAGAAGAAAATGAAAGTCTTAGGAGGTTGTGGAACTTTCTTAGAAGTAGCACTGCTATAAAAATCATAAAGCACGTTCCAAAAGGTAAATTGAAAGGGCAAAAGACAAATGACCTTTTTGAAAGCTGGCTCATTGATTCGATGAACCTCGCTAAAAAGAGGGGGACGATCATGGTCACAGATGATTTTAGGTTATATAGGCTTCTTAAATCAGAGGCTATAACCCCATTGAATACTTGGTTAATTATCCAAAAAATTCGAGAGCAGGGATTGTTAGACCCAACAATGTATTCAAAAGCAATTGGTAAACTCGCGGAATGTTTTTACACCTTTGTAAGTTTCAGTGGTGATGACCTCTATGTAATAGTCGCAGAGGATGATTTTAAGTTTCGTGCAAGAAGCTATCATTTGATAAATCAAATCTTTCTGCCTGGTTCCGACCTGAGGAGTTTTAGTGCCGTGTTTCTCCAGTTCATCTCAAAGATGTGGAGACCTGGTCTTATAACTGAAGATAAAATTTACTGGATAGACTATATCAGCAATATTTTTGCAGATTTAGTTTCGAGAGCGATTGCAGCAAAAACACCAGTTCAGCCAATATTAGAAACGGCTACCGACTTCGGTGCTTTATGGTCTATTGCCATTAAATCAGCAACAAAAGAAGAATTGATAAAACTAGAGAGGAGATTGCCTCAAATCTTATCTAAACCAGTCTTTGCCAAAGTTAAAGAAAATGTGACTAAACAGATTGGTATTCGGTTGGAAGCATTGAACAAGAAAAAATAGTTGCAACTTACTTCAGTTCTCCGTACCAATCATCACTCCATGGCTCTTTAACCCAAATCCTTATCTCTGCTGGCTTTATCTCGAAAGGATTAAATCGAACATTTTTGCCATCGGTAAATTGTCTCGCTCCGATTTCGTAGGTTGAGCCAGATTTCATTAGACCAGTTTTGTACCGATATTTTTCATTAATGATGATTTCGACTTCTTCCCAGTCAAAATCATTAGCATTGGTTATCACAAATTGAGTGCCAGTGAAGTTAACTTTGGCCTGAGTTTGCTTGTTGACCTCCTTGACTACATTGGAGTTACTATTGTTTTTTGTTTCTCTGTTGGGGATTGAAAGAGATGATAAAAAACCAATAGACAGAATCAGAATTAACCCCCATCCCCACAAAGGTATTTGCTTAATTAAAGACCAATTTGTTTTGTTTTCCATATTTTTTAATTAGGTTGGAGTTTATAGTCAAGATAAGTTGAATCATCATTTCCGCCGCCACCCGTTCTGTAGTTATCCTTTTCAGACCTAATGTATAAAACCATCCGCAAGGTATCTCCTGCACTTTTTATATCTTCTTCTGTAATCGCATAGTCAAACTGACTCGTAGTTTTATATTCTCCTCGTCCATAAATATCGTTAAACCGTTGTGAATTTGAGTTTAGATTGTATGAAATTTGTCTGCCTTTTGGGTCGCTTGCTTCAGCCTTCCAAGTTATGGAATCGCCAGTCTTTAGAGTGATGCCTGTATTTTGCGAGCCATATGGATACTGATTGTATTGCGAGTATTTGATTAGCCCGCCCTTATTATCGGAAAAAGACAGTATTATCGGGTAATAGGAATCATATCCGTAAGAGGATTTATCTTCTGGTGGACGCGTTGGATCCGGAATTAAAGTTGAAAGTTTTTGTTGTATGGGCGCGGGAGTTGGAGTAGATGTTGACGAGGAAGTTGTCATTTCCTCATTAATCACCCTTCTCACTTTTTCGTCTACTAATTGTCCAATTTCATTGATTTGCTTTTCTGTCCGGTCAATTTCCCAATTTTTGATGATCTTAACAAGAATAGTGGTATTTATCCTCTCTTTTGCTAACCGTAAGCTCTCTTGGGCTTCTTGGGATTTTCCATAAGCGGATAAAACCACGGCTTGTTTAAGATAATTATTGAATTGATTGAATTTGATTATTTCGTTTGCACAGATAAGAGTAACGATTACTAAAAAAACAAGGAAGGCAGGCATAAATTTTACCTGAGGAAGTTTGTTTTTCATCGATTTTATCCATAACTTGATTAGCCTCATTATAAACGATTTTCCTTATAAAGTCTATGTTTACCGCGTTGTCGTTTTCTGATAATCAGAGAGAATTTAGATAGGATGTTATCCAAAAGAGAGCTTACAGTTGAAGTCGGTAAAAGAATCAAAAAGTGGAGGAAGAAGAGGAATGTCTCCCAAGAAGAGCTAGCAGACCGTGCAGGGCTTTACAGGACGTATGTGGGGCATTTGGAGAATGCCCGCTATTCTCCTAGTGTTTACGTGCTATACAAGATTGCAAAGGCATTAAAGGTTGAAATTCCTGAATTCTTTAGATGATGGATTTGTAACAAAAACTAATGAACTACTTTTTATTTGCGTTCAATACTTGAATTGCCTCGTTTATTTTGCTTTCATAAACATTTAAAGTTTCTTCAAATATAAACACTTTTTTCTCATCAGCATATTTTAGGTATTTCTTAGCCATTGCGATAGATCCCTTCGCTTGCTGAAGACTTTGAATATCGCCCCTTAGGAACAACAAAACAGCAGAGGTGAAAATATGAAGCCAGCTTTGTGAAAGTATTTGTTTTGAGTATTCTGGAATGACATCTTTAATATAAAAGACATATTGTCTGAATTCTAGCTTCATCTTTTCGTTCATGTTCAGAAAATCTCTTGGCTCGATAATAGGTGCATAACCCTTGAAAAATTGTGTTCTTGAATAGTCAATGATAAGATCTCTTTTGAATTGGAGCTCTTCGTATAATTTGAATTTTTCGCTAGAGTGCTTCTGTGGATTGTGCAATATGGGAGTATATCTTTTATAATATTTTTCAAGTTCGGAAAAATTATCAGAAGAGTAAATAGGGGTGGGGTTTTTATCTTTAATCCAAAACAGATATACGGGAACTGGAGAATCTTTCCAGTATTCGAGCGTTTCTTTTCTTATCTGCGGGTTCTTGTTTGAGTATTTTACTTGGACATAAAAAAGCAAATTAGTAGGCGATTCATCTCTGATAAGCTCGCATATTAAATCGTTACCGATATCGTTGCTTCCGTCGATTTTATGGACAAGACAAAACTTTGATAAAACATATTGAGCCAAAGCTTCCCCAATATTGCCCTTCATCTTTCTTTTAGGATAGGCTGGTAGATTCATATTTTTCATAATTCTCACATCCGAACTTAATTACGGGCAGTCATAACAAGATTAAGAAGATTATACAAGGATTAAAGAAAGCGGGCTTACTTCAGGTTAGGAACAACAGCTAATTGAATTGGGTTTTGTAGTTTTTTGATTTCTTCCCATCGCTGCTTAAGAACACCTATATAGGCAACATTTTGAAAAGAAGCGAGTATTGCTTGTATATTTATGCCTTTTATATTAGAACAAGATTTAGGGAGCCAGTTATTTCTTAATCTAATCAAACCTGGCGCGGATAGTGGCGCGAATATGGCGCGGTAGAGACATTTTCAATTTTCCTCAGAATCAGTGTTATTCCTCGACCCTGTCTGGAATAAGCCGGATTTGTGCCTGGAATTGAGCTCATGGCCTGAAATTGCCAGTGCTGTGCCTGACGGTTTCAAATATTTCCTTGACAGAAGGAAATATTTGATGTATTCTTTCCTTATGACAGGGAAAGACTTAATAAAAACAATCATCATTGACGGTCAAAGGAGAGTAATTCCGGAGGTATGGGAGAGGGCGCTTAAAATACCGGCAGATAGCGGCAAGATTATAACTTTGGCCGGAGTGAGGCGAAGCGGCAAGACCTATCATTTATTCCATTTGATCAATCAGCTGAAGGCAAGGGGCGTATCAGGCGAGAAGATTCTCTATTTTAATTTTGAAGACGAGCGGCTGCATCTATCAAGCAAAGAATTAGATTTAATTCTTCAGGCATATCAAGAATTGTATCCGAATCAGAAATTGTCAGATTGTTATTTCTTTTTTGATGAAGTTCAGGAAGTTTACGGCTGGGAGAAGTTCGTTAGCAGGATTTATGCTTCGATTAGCCGGCATGTTTTTATTACCGGTTCTAATGCCAAATTGTTGTCAAAGGAAATTGCTACTGCTTTACGGGGGAGAACGATTACTTTTGAAATTTACCCCTTATCGTTTGCCGAATATGTTGGCGTTTTGTCTCCAAAGTTAAATTTTCACAGCAGCGCTGATAGGGCCACTCTCGTTAGCCTTTTTGAACACTTCATGCATCAGGGTGGGTTCCCCGAGTTGGTTAAGCAAGAAGGTGAATTGAAAGACAAGATATTACAGGAATACTTTAATGTCATGGTCCTGAGGGATTTAATTGAACGTTATAAAATTACTAATAGTTCGACGCTTAAGTATTTTTGTAAGCGGATAGTCGGCGCGTCGGCGGGAGAATTTAGCGTCAACAAAATTTATAACGAGCTAAAGTCCCAAGGATATCAGGTAGGCAAAGATACATTATATTTATATCAAGAGTATGCGGAGGCAATCTACCTAAATCGACTTATTAATAAATATTCACATTCAGTGGTTAAAGCTGAAGGTTCCTTGAAAAAATGCTATGTAATTGACCAAGGGATGGGAGCGGCTTTGGATTATAAGTTGAGTCAGGACAAAGGTAGATTGCTGGAAACTACTGTGGCCTTGGAACTTTTAAAACAAGGCAAGCAAATAGCTTATCAGCAAAATGGCAGCGAATGCGATTTTGTAGTAATTGAAAAAGGAAAAGTTGCTGCGGCGATTCAGGTGGCTGCTGATTTTGTGGATCCTAAAACAAAAGAGCGAGAAATGAAAGGGTTGGTGCAGGCTTGTCTAAAATTCGGTTTATCGAGCGGAATCATTCTCACTTTTGATCATGAGGAGCAATTAGAGCAGGAAGGTATTCAGGTAACTGTAATTCCCGCCTGGCTATATTTTTTTACCAAGACCACGGCATAATTGGTATTTGGCGCGGATAGCGGCGCGGTAGAGAAGTTTTTAATTTTTTCCAAAAGACAAAAAAGGAGACTGTTAAAATAAAAGCATGAACGATAAGGAAAAATTGTTTAAGGTATTGAAACCCCGGTTTGAGAAAAACATGAACCGCCATAAAGGCCTTGAATGGATTAAGGTCCAAAAACGGCTGGAAGAAAATCCCCAAAAATTATGGTCGCTTTCGGAAATGGAAAGAACCGACGGTGAGCCGGATGTTGTTGGGTTGAATAAAAATACGGGTGAATACATTTTTTATGATTGCAGCGCGGAAAGCCCCAAAGGCCGGAGAAGCGTTTGTTATGACCGCGAAGCGCTGGAGTCAAGGAAAGAATATAAGCCGAAAAGTAGCGCCGTTGAAATGGCAAACGCCATGGGAATCGAACTTTTAACGGAAGAACAATATCAGGAGTTGCAGATACTTGGCGCTTTTGATACGAAAACTTCAAGTTGGATAAAAACGCCGGCTGAAATCAGAAAACTCGGGGGAGCCGTCTTTGCCGACCGCCGTTACGATCATGTTTTTATCTATCACAACGGTGCAGACTCTTATTATGCCGGCCGCGGTTTCCGCGGTTGGTTAGAGGTTTAAATCTAGTTTCCTTTTATGCTACATTTAACTTGTGAAAAAGATTTTTGGAATTCTTTTTATTGTTCTCTCTGTCTTCTTCAACATTTACCTTACCGCGGACAAAATAAAAACCAGAAACAAAGATTTTTATACGGTAACCGAAGTGACCGACGGAGATACTTTTGTAACTAATACTGGAGCAAAAGTCAGAATTCTGGGAATAGACGCTCCGGAAATGGGACTCTGCGGATCGCAGGAAGCCAAAGATGAATTGGAAAAATTAATATTAAATAAAAAAGTTAAAATTTCTTCTACGGCCAACGACACTTTCAAAAGGCTGGTTTCGGATGTTTATCTTGACGGAGCTTCGGTCAATAACCTGATGATCGCTTCCGGTTGGGCAGCCTACGATAGTTCCGACTCTTTGGACGCGAAGGCCATGAGGGAAAGCGGAGAGAATGCCAGGAAAAATAAAATCGGAATTTACAGCCAAAAATGCTCTCAAACTATCCCTCCGGACGGAAAATGCCGGGTTAAGGCAAATATAAATGATGCTACCGGCGACAAAATATATTATCTTCCTAGCTGCGGAGTCAGATACGATAATATTTCCGTCGATCTTTTTCGCGGCGATCAATGGTTTTGTTCCGAAAAACAAGCCCAAACAGCCGGCTTTGCCAAAGCCAAAGCCTGTCCGTAAACTGTTATGACATCTAATTTCTACGATAAAGTCGCTAAAAAATTCGGCGGATATGCCTTCGGCAAAGGCCATGTAAAGCATCTTACCGAATATCCGGACGGAGACCCCGAGAAAATTTTTAAGAAAAAACTGCTTGGATTGGCAAATAAAAACAAAATTGCCCTCGACGCCGGCTGCGGCGACGGAAAGTTTGCTTTCCAAATAGCCAAATACTTTTTAAGCATCACCGGAATTGACACATCTAAAGAATTATTAAAAATTGCCGGGCATAAAAGAAGTGTCTTACGCGTCAAAAATGTTATTTTTAAACTTCAAAATGCCGCTAAAACATCGTTTCCGGCTAAATCTTTTGATGTAATTTATAGCCGCCGCGGTCCGACGCCTTTTGCCGAGTTTCACAGATTATTAAAATCAGGCGGTTACTTTATCGGGATAGATATTGGCGAAAAAGATTGTCAGGGAATCAAAGAAATATTTGGCCGGGGTCAGGATTTTGGCCAATGGAATACCTCAAGATTAGTAAAGGATAAACAAGAACTGAAAAGGGTGGGTTTTGAAATTGTCTTTTCCCAAGACTATATCTATGACGAATATTACGCATCGCACGATGACCTGGATCTATTTTTACAAGGCGTGCCGATATTTGAAGACTTTGACTCTGAAAAAGACAAACAATCTCTAAGAGAATATGTGGTAAATTTCCAAACGGAAAAGGGAATTAGATTCCCAAGACATAGGGTGGTCATTGCGGCAGAAAAACCATAAAGGGATGAAAAAGATAATTTTTGTTACTAATACCGAGGGAAAAGTAAGAGAGGCCCAGGACATCTTGGGAGACGGATTCCAAGTTGAACTTAAAAAACTCGATCTTGATGAAATACAAACAGTTGACGGGAAAGAAGTAATTAAGAACAAAGCCGAAGAAGCATATAAATCGCTGGGTTATGCCATTTTAGTAGAAGATACATCGTTGTATTTTAATGCATGGAAAGGATTGCTCGGAGCCTTGGTGCGTTGGTTTCTAGATACGGTAGGGTGCGAGGGAATCTGTAAGATGATGCGTGCTGAAACTAACAGGACGGCTTATTCAGAGTCGGCTATCGCCTACTATGACGGGAAAAACCTGAAGATTGTTTCCGGGAAAATAGACGGATCTATCCCTGATGAGCCAAGAGGTGATAAAGGGTTTGGCTGGGATTCTGTTTTCGTGCCAAATGGAAACGATAAAACTTTTGGGGAGTTGGAAATGTCAGAAAAAAATGCGATTTCATCAAGAAAAATTGCCTTGGAAAAACTTAGAAACTATCTGTCTACTATTTAATTTCAAGAGGGTATACTGGCGTTATGCCACCTTGTGAAAGTCCCCGGAATATTTGACTTCAGACCGCTTTATAGTCATACTAAAATTAAATGGATTACACTTTATTGGCATCAAAAGAAATTGTTGACCGGACGGTTATGGCTTTGGCGGAAAAGCATGTTGAAGCGGCGGTGGTAAAAAACGGGGCGGAAGCCTTAGAAAAAATCAAATCATTAATTCCTCAGGGGGCCTCGGTTATGAATGGAGCCTCGGTGACTCTGGAGCAAATCGGGTTTGTGGATTATCTTAAATCCGGAACGCATGGATGGAATAATTTACACGAGGGGATCGTGGCGGAAAAAGATCAGGTTAAACAATCCGCCTTGCGGAAACAGGCGGTTCTGTCGGATTATTATTTAGGCAGCGTTCATGCCTTGACGGAAAATGGCGAATTTATCATTGCTTCAAATACCGGCAGCCAGCTGCCGCACATTGTTTTTACCTCGCCGAATTTAATCTTTGTCGTCAGCACCAAAAAAATTGTTTCCTCGTTTGCTGAAGCCATGAAGCGTTTGGAAGATTACGTTGTCCCGCTGGAAGATAAACATATGATGGAAAAGTACGGGGTTGGGACAGCCGTGAATAAAATTGTTGTTTTTAAAGGCGAGAATCCGAAATTGGGCCGGAAAGTCCGCATGATTTTGGTTGAAGAAAATTTAGGCTTCTGATCTGTTTTTACAGCTACGGGCTGGCATGTTAGACTAGCAAATATGAGGTTTCCGTTACGGAAAGTGATAGATTTTTCGATGACCAAGCCCGGTGAGGTCGACAAAGCGTATAGGGAGTTTTTTGGGCATTTGCCTGTAGACCAATTGCGAACAGAGTGGGAAGAGCTATTTTTAGAATGGTTGACTTTTGAGTATAAACAAAAAGGCGGGACCACATTTTTGGTTGAGTATATTCTCCGGAACCCTGACAATTTTGACGCTGAAAAGATTGGCCAATTTGAGCAAATCTCCCGATCTCAATTTTACAGCATGTTTGAAATCCAAGAGATCAATAAAGGGAAATGGTTTATTCTGGAAGACCTTCATACCGGAAAAATCTATAAAGTATTGGAAAAAACAGGCACTATAACCTTAAAAGATAAGGGGTCAATTCCCGGTAGAATCGCTAAAGTTAACGGTAATTGGTATTTGGTTGGGGCAAATTCCGTTTATTTTCCTATAACGTATACCGAAAGATCTAAAAAACACATGAGGAGGTTTAAGATTACAAATTATTCACCGAGAGATACGGTTGAGTTGCTGATGGCGCATAACAATAATCAGGCGCCTCCGGAAGCGGTAACTAAAAAACAAATCAAAAACAGAAGGAAACAGCTCAAACAGGTTTTTGAAGAAAACGCGGAGAAGTATCGTTTCAGCCTTACTTTTGACGCTTTGATAAGTGAAATTTATCAAGAGAACAGGGTAAATATATTAGACTTCTGGAAGAGCTTAACTAAGAAAGGGTTATCCGAGAAGTTTTTGTACGAGAAGCCGGAAATAATGCAGGATATATGGAATTATTTTCCCCATAAATGTTTAAACGGTTTATCTCCGGCAGAGGCATACGCTAAGATGAAGGCATCTAAATAATTGATGTCATGTCAAAAGAAAAAATTAACCCCTTTTTATTATGATGATAAATATAAAATGTTATATAACATTTTATATAATTCCAGTGTTCTTCGTCGGCAATGGAATAATTAAACATGCTGTCAAAGTTTAAGGTAAAATTAAGCAATAAACAACAATAGAAGGATATTTCAACAATAAAAAATATGATTTTAGAGAATTACGAAACTTTTATTAAAGGAGTTTTGGACAAGCTTGGCGAATTGAAGATTGACGTATCCGGCCTGAACATGGATCATATCGGCTATCAGGCCTCATCCAACGAAGATTATGACAATCTAAAAGCAGAGTTTGATAAACTCGGCCAATTCGTTTCAGAAAAAATTGTCGGCGGACGCAGAGTTGGAATTTACAAACTTAACAATCCGTTCCACTATCATCAGTACACAAATATGGCAATTGAATTGGTGGCCCCGAAAGAAGGCCAAGTTTGTCCATCAGCATTGGAACATGTTGAATTTGTGATTGGCGATTTTGAATCGTTTATGAAAAAATACCTCAATATTTCTTGGGACATCAGCGCCATCGGCCAACCGGATTTTCCGATGATTAAGTTAAGGCTGGACAAGGACATTCAGGTTAAATTTCACCTGACGCCGGTGCTGGAGATTATTAGAGCAAAAAAGGAGGCTTAGAATGATTTGTTTACGCGATTTTCTGCGCGATTTAATACGAGTGTTAATAGATACTTGACAAACTAATGTACAACTATTAGCATAAAACTGTCATGAATTTGTACAACCTTGAAGAATTATTGATTAAACAAAACCCGCAATGGATTTCAAGTAAAATTGAAACAATTGGTTTTAGGCGGGATATTTTTGATAATTTTTGCCAAGAGACAAGAAAAAAAAGACTGATTGTGACTCTATCGGGTCCCAGAAGAAACGGAAAAACATTCCTGATGAAACAAGTGATGGCGTGGCTCATCAGAAATAAGCGCGTCCCATCAAAAAACATCTGTTATTTTCAGTTTTCAGGAAGTTTAAACGAAAAAGATATAATTAACGCGATTTTAGGTTTGTTTTTGAAAAAATACGCGGGTCAGGGAAAAAAATATGTCTTCTTTGACGAAATCCAATACATTGATTTTTGGCAGGATCAAATTAAATATTCTTACGATCTTTTGGACGACGTTAAATTTGTTGTCAGCGGTTCAACCTCTTTATTTTATCGTCAGAGGTCAAAAGAAAGTTTGGGAGGAAGGATAGCGAAATATAAGCTTGGGGCCTTAAATTTTCATGAGTATTTGAGATTCAAAAATATTGAAGAGCCATCAGAGGATCGAGCGAAATTCATATCTAATTTACCTATTTACAAGACAGAGTTTAAAAAATATTTGGTTTATGGACAATACCCGGAATTAATTACCAATCCGGAATTAAATCCTAGTAAATATATTCTGGACTTGAGCGATCAAATTATTAATTTTGACATTCCATATTTTTCAGCAAAAATTAACAGACAGTTGTTTTTAAGCGTAGTTAAGACTTTATTTTTTGATCTGGCGCAAGAATACAGCGCGAATAACTTGGCAAAAACATTGGATGCTGATAGGCGGGAAATAGCGGAATACGTGAAAATTCTGGAAGAAATTGCCTTATTTAATGTTTGTTATAACGCTGGTTTTAAAAGCATGAGAAGAAAACTATCTGGTACCAAAAAAATTTACGGGTTAAATTTAAATTTAGCGCTTTGCCTTAATGGATTTGATACTTCTTATTTGAACGATACTAGGGTTTTTGGCCGATATTTTGAAAACTATGTTTTTATGAGGCTTTTAGAACAATATGGGAAAGTGGATTATTATAGAATTAACAATAGGGAATTGGACTTTGTGGTAGAAAAAGCGGCTTTTGAAATAAAGTCCGGGGTGAATACAGATGAGAAGAAATACCAGGAATCGGCGCTGCATCTTAAAAAAAAGTTTTATTTAATTTCAGAAGAGGAAGTGTATTTAATGTAAAAAAATTTTTCATGCAAAAGATTTATCCGCGAAAACTAAAAGCCGGGGATGAAGTTAGGATTATCGCTCCGTCCAGATCGCTCTCGATTATCACTAAAAGAAGCCGGGAGATTGCCGATAAAAGATTTGCGGATTTGGGATTAAAGTTGAGCTTCGGAAAACATGTTGAGGAAATTGACGATTTTGCCTCGACCAGCATTCAATCCAGAATTGAAGATTTACACCAAGCTTTTGGGGATAAAAATGTCAAAGCCATAATTACAGTTATCGGCGGATTCAACAGCAATCAGCTTTTAAAATATATTGATTGGGATTTGATTAAAGACAACCCCAAAATTACAATTACCAGGCATTAGTTAATGCTCATAGGAATCGCTACGCCCGTTGCTTTTATTTCTGAAGCCAGAGAGCTATAGGGGTCAAGCATATCTTCCGGATTAAAAGGGATAGATTCAATCCGGCTGTCAACTTTTTGGGCGATAGTTAGCAGCTTGGCCATTTCGCCGGTGTAATCCGCTCCAAATACCGGCGATATTACGCAAACATCGATATCGCTGTTTTCGTCAGCAGTTCCTTTGGCCCACGAACAGAATAAAAAAGCTTTCTTTACCGGGATTCCTTCATTTTTGACAATGTTTATAAATTTCGAAGCTAATTGTAAAGCGTTTTGCCGGCTCATATATTTTCCTCCAATTTCTTAGCAAATCCTTCATAAAGCCCTTTCCCGATTTTTAGCCAATATCTAACAGCTTCTGTGTTGTCCATCAAATTTAATTTTAACATAGAGGAATCATGAGTTCGCATTAGAAGTGCAACGCCTTAGTCGGTAAAATAGCTGCTTATAATCGAATCTCGTCGGGAATGAATGTCAATTTTTTCGCGATAACATCGCGCCATTTCTTAAGCGTATTTACCTCGGGAAAGTCAATGTTTAGGCCGTAGAAGGTGGTCCGTCCCGATTCTCGCTTCGCCAGCATGTCTTGTTCGGTGGCTTTCTGAAGGTATGTCACTAATGTTTGCCGCGCCATTTTCTTTCGGGCGTGACGGAAAAGGTTTTTGAATTGCACCTCTTGATGTTTGACAAGAGGTTGTAGCGCCGTTTTCATCAGCCCTTCTAAGTTTTGTCGATCTAAGAATTCGCTCCGCTTTACTTCCAAACTCGTTTTTACCACTGACACGATTGAAAGGACCAGGGCCTCCAGTGCAAATGATACAAAGTGGTCTAGGTTCTTTCGTTCCAGCGAGTAAAGGAGATATTTATAGTACCGAGGTTTTTGTTTATGGTAGTAATATGATGTGCTGTAGAGGTTTTTAGTGTTGAGTCCCAGGCTGCGTAGCAATAAGTGTTCCAGGACTCGGCAGACCCGTTTATTTCCGTTATTAAATGGGTGTAGGGCGTATAAAGCGGTATGGAAAATTGCAACGCCGGTAACGGTAAAATGTTTTTTCAGCCAACCCAACAGTTCCGTTACTCCCGTTTCGATCTGGACGTGCGGCGCCGGAACATAATTTCCGACTCGAATCAGATCGTTGTTTCTCCATTCGCCTGATTTATATGGGGTAAAGTCGGGGAGAGAATCCGCGAATACGTCAAGCCCTTGAGTTAGTTGTTGGTGGATGCTTCGCAAAAAATGCGGAGTCAGATCCGCTATCGTCAGGGATTTCTGATTGACAGCCCTAAACGTTTTCGCGATATTAAAAAATTCCAGTTTATCGTGATCTTTTTGAGTCAGTTTTTTTCGGGTTTTGAGCTTTTCATTAATAAAATCATAATCAGGGTCGGAAATCATCAGATCATAAACATCTCGTGCTTCTGTCAGCGTCAGCTGTGAATTTTCGGCCTTAGAAATGGCAAACGAAGCCAGCAGTTCGTTCTTGCTGATCAAGCTTTTTTCAACATCCGGATTCAGAAATATTTGTTCGTATTCTGATAACTCCCGGTCAAATTCGGCTATTTCTTTGTCGGAAAACGGCACCGTCTCCGGCGCCAGCGCAAACGCGGATAAAAACGGATGAAAAAATGGTTTTTGAATCGTTGTATTTGTCATAGGAATCAGTCTAAAATTAGTCCAGCGATTAGTCTAATCATCAGTCTAGTATAGACTAACAAACGAGTTGGGAAAAATCAACAATAGTGCTAAAATGAAAAACAATAAGAAGGGGTACAAGTTGAAATCAATTTTCCGGACATTTCTTTTGATTTTATTTTTATTAGTTTTTTCGGCTAGGGCCGGCAGGATATACGCTGCTTCCGAAGAAATCGAAGGCAAGGCAATTTGGGAAAAACTTCAGGCCAAACAACTTGAATGTAAAGATCTGACCGATAGCAGCTTTGAATTGCTGGGTGAGTATTTTATGGGGCAGACGGCCGGTGATTCTCACGAATCCATGAACAAAATGATGGAACAAATGATGGGGAAAGAGGGCGAAGAGCAAATGCACGCCGCAATGGGCAAAAGATTGAGCGGCTGCGGTTCTAATGTCGCGACGAAGGGAGGTGGAAATTATATGATGGGATATGGAGGTTGGGGCGGTTTTGGATTAAGCTGGGTGTCCATGCTTCTGTTTTGGGCTTTGTTTGTTCTCGGAGTGGCGGCTTTAATCCGATACATAATTAGATCCGGGGATAGTAAAGACGGCAAAACTCCGTTGGATATTTTGAAACAGCGTTACGCCGGCGGAGAAATCGAGAAAAAAGAGTTTGAGGAAAAGAAGAAAGACTTAAGTTAGAAATTGTGCTATACTATAGTTCTTCGGTTTGAAAAGGTGTACTCCACCCCATGTGATTCTCTCCGATACTAATTTATGTCATACCAATTTCAACGGCGTGCCCGTCCTTTCGGTGGGCATCCCCGTTTCAACGGAAACCGGGGGCGGCTCGCCTCGCGTCGAAGCGGGAGGCCTTCGCTAAATCCATCGCTATACAAAAATATGGCCGCTGCTCCGGAAGCGGAAGTTCCGTATGTTGCTACGCACAAATTTGCCGACTTCGCTTTGCACCCGAAGTTAATGGAGAATATCCGCCGCCATCAATATGATATTCCGACTCCGATTCAGGATCAAGCGATTCCGGCTATGTTAGAGGGGCGGGACGTAGTGGCTATCGCCAATACCGGCACCGGCAAAACCGCGGTTTTTTTGCTTCCCTTCATTAATAAGGTTGCTTTGGATCCGGAACAAGGCGTACTTATTTTGGCTCCGACCCACGAATTAGCCCTGCAGATCAATACTGAACTGCGGATGTTTTCGGCCGGCCTGCCGATTGGGTCTTGTTTATGCATTGGCGGCACCAGTATCTCCGCTCAAATCAAAACTCTCCATCGCAATCCGCATTTCGTGATCGGGACTCCGGGAAGAATTAAAGATTTGATAAATAGAAGGGCGTTTAATCCGGCGATGTTTACCAACGTGGTCTTGGATGAAGTTGACCGGATGCTGGATATTGGGTTTAGAGAAGATATCCGCTTTTTAATTTCAAAACTATCAACCAGGCGCCATTCCGCATTTCTTAGCGCCACCATGAACCGCGACGCCGAGCAGATCATGCGTGAGTTTTTGACAGATCCGGTTCAATTTACCGTCAAAACCAAAGAAACCAGCAATCATATTCATCAGGACGTGGTCAACGTCCGTCCCGGAGAAAATAAGGTTGATGTTTTGCATAAACTTCTATTACAGCAGGATTTTGGGAAAGTAATTGTTTTTGGCAGAACAAAACATGGAATTAATAAATTGGAACAGCAATTATCCGATAGGGGAATAAGAGTGTCTTCAATTCACGGCAACAAAACTCACGGAGCCAGACAAAGATCATTAGATGATTTTAAAAGAGGCTATGTCCAGGCGCTTTTGGCAACAGACGTGGCCGCCCGCGGAATCGATATTGATGACGTGACTCACGTAATTAATTATGACGAGCCGCAGTCGTATGACGATTATATCCACCGCATCGGCCGGACCGGCCGGGCCGGAAAAACCGGTGTCGCCTTAACCTTCGTTTCGTGAGATATAAGCGCCTAATTCAGCCTTATGTCTCTTAATCATCGTTTGATTTTTTATCTCAATAGAATGTTCAAGATTGGTCAATACTAAGCGGTCCAGATAAAATTGCCGCCTGATTTCAAACGCATTGTCCCTTGGCTGTTTATAGTTTTCGTATGTCCACTCCAGAAAGTTTTTTCCATATTTAGCCAAAAAAGCAAAATCATAAGCCGGATCGCCGATTTCGATATCTCCGAAATCAATAATGCCGGAAAGGGTGTGTGTTTTGGGATTAACGATAATATGTTCTGGCATGATGTCAGAATGGATAACGGTTAAGGGGATAGGGCTTTCCTGAACAATTGTAAAAAAGTTCTGGAATATTGAAGTTGCCCAATTCTGTTCCGGTCTAGAAATATGGGGGAAGACATTTGTTTTTATTTTCTCAAACTTATTTCTCCACGTTTTCAAAGATTCAACCTGACGGACACCTAATTTTTTTACTTTGTTAACTGACAATGAGTGGAGCTTTTCCAAGAAATTGCCAATTCGGCTAGCGATTAAGCGTAATTCTTCTTTAGAAAAAGTATCACTGACGTTTTTCTTAAACTGGACGCCGGGGATAAAATCGTATGTGACGTAGGGCAAACAGGTTTTTTTATCAGCATGCAGAGTAAGTTTTGGGACAGAAACTGGAAATTGACCGCCAAAATGGTTTAAGAAAGCAACTTCAACCGGAAGTTTTTTGGCGTAATCCGGCCGCCTGGGGAAACGGACCGCCTTTTGTCCTTCAATCACAAATACAACATAGTCCCACCCGTCGTCAAATATTTGGATTTGTCCGTCTTTGATATTAGGAAATAACCTTTGGATTATTTCCCGAAAAACTTTTCTATCGAATATCATCTTCCGACAATTTTAAACTATTGGATTTGTTACTATTTCCTTACGATCGTAAGAAAGTATTAACAAATGTTATTTTTGATATTCATTATACTATTTTTATCTTAGCAAGGCAAAAGTTGCCGCCCGCCATTTTATAAATGACGTTAAAGACTGGTGGGAGATAAAGAAAAAACATCAATAGACTTCAATTATTTAAATAATTGAAGTGTTTTGGCGAGTAAACCAATATCTTGACAGAATAGTTATGAACTAGTATCATATTTCAAGTATGAATACAAGTCGTATTACTGTTAGTCTCCCGGATTATACTTACCAAAATTTGGTCAGGATCGTGCCGGTGGGACAGATTAGCAGATTTGTAACAGAGGCCGTAGAGCAAAAGATGGCTTCTGCTAAGTCTGTTTCTGATCCGGTGGCGCAATTCCTGGAAGCAGGAGATAATTTACCCAGAAAAAATACTGCTGCGATCCTCGCGGCGATAGAAAAGGGTAGATTGTGAAAACTTATATAATTGACGCTTCGGTTCTGATTTCGTCTTTGATGGGAGAAAGGCCGGAAATCCGCAAGCGATTTGAAAAATTGTTTGCTGATAAAAAAGCCAGGATAATGTCCATTCCTTTAGTCAAATTAGAATTTGCCAATGGATTGAGATTTTTAGGCTGCATTCAAGAACAGGCCACCTTAGCATTTGAAAAAATGTCCGGCCTGCCAATAGCTATTTTCGATATAAAATCTTCTCATGTTTTAGAAGCCATGAAACAGGCGTTTGCGACTAAAACTACCGTTTACGATTGCGCCTATCATTACGCAGCTATTCTTTTAGACGGAATATTTATCACTTGCGACAAAGAATATTACAAAAAGGCTAAAGACCTAAAACACATATTGCTTTGGGATTAAAAAGGAGGTGAAAAATCATGCCAACAAAGAAAAAGGAAGAATCATTTAAAGTCAAAGGAGAGCATCTTTTGACTCAAGTTAAAAAATTAATTCAAGAAGGAAATGTTAGAAAAATCAGCATTAAAGATAAGAAGGGGAATGTGTTGATTAATATTCCGTTAACCATCGGGATAGTCGGAGCGGTATTGGCTCCGGTTTTGGCCGCGGTCGGAGCAATTGCCGCGCTGGTTACAGAATGTACGGTTTCGGTGGAACGTAAATAAAATCAGCAACTAGAAAATCCTAAAATACGCCGGCATAGGCGGTCAACATGATCGTTTCCGCCGGCGATTTTATTAAATCTAAAGTTTCCTTTAAATTATCTTCCGCGTCGGAAACCACCGCTTCTTGGGCGGCTGTTGCCTCTGTCGAATCCTCCTCCGCTGCCTCCACGATCGAATCCACCGCCTCTGGGACGATTATCATCGCGTCGTTCTAAAGGTCTGGCTTCATTGACGGCAATAGCTCTGCCGTCTAGAGTCTGGCCGTTTAAGGTTTGTTTTGCTTTATCAGCGTCTTCATCGGACATTTCCACAAATCCAAATCCTCTGGATTTGCCGGTAAATTTGTCAACAATGACGACAGCAGAAATTACAGTGCCTGCTTGAGAGAAAAATTGTGATAGCGTCGCATCCGTAGTGTCCCACGAAAGTCCGCCCACAAATAGTTTTTTAGCCATTCAGTTTGTCACCCCCTTTCATTTATTATCATTACCCTGACAAACTGAGACTACGCTTAATAAACTATTGTTTAAGGAGTTGTTAAACGATAACTATCAGCTATCAAAAGGGTTTTGTATACTATGCATTATAACAGAAATTGCCAAATGGTCGCTGACTCCGCCAATCAGCCGGATTGACTTGATGGCCAAATTGCCTCTTGGATTGGTAAAGAATCCGTCTACGACAAGTTTTGCTCCATGGGAATAATGGAGATTTTGGTCTAGGGTGGTTTTGGCTTCAGATGGAATATTATCGGTTAGTTTTTTGGAAATTTCCGACCAAATCTCTTGATCGCGGGGAGCATTGAAATCGCCGCATAAAACATCCGGTTTTAATTTAGCTAATAACTTAATTAATCTACTCAACTCTCTTTTTTGTTTCTCCGTGGTCTGTCCATTTTTTGACCAGGTAAAATGAGTGGTGGCAATAGTCAGGCCGTTGTCGGTTTTTTGCCAAACTAAACATCTGTTTCCGGCATTTGGTTTGCCTTTATACAGTGGCAGCTCCGGTTTCCGGCGCTTAAAATAATAGTCTCCCCCGAATTCTCCAGCTAACTTGTTAAGCAAAACTACTCCAAAAGGGCCGCTTTTGTTGAATCCCGGGACCCCCGGAAAGTCGATCCAGATCGTGGGCATAAATATCCCATGCATATTAAATTGGCGGTGCAATAAATGAAAATCTTCCTCAAATACTTCCTGCAAACAAACAATGTCCGGATTCTCCTGTTTAACTAATTTAATTACCTGCGGCAGATGTTTATCGCCTTCAATATTCAAACTTAATATTTTTATTTCCATAGCCGTACTATAACAAAGAAGCGCAGGTTTCCGTTTTGGTCTTGACGGCGGGCGATTAAAAGTGCTTAATTAACATTGGTGAAAAATTTCTTTAGATTTTTTTTCAGGTGGGTAACGGGAGATTTGTTTTTTGTTCTGTTTTTATTGTTTTCCCTGTTAACCATTATCAGGTTTAGATTGTTAAAGGCTGATTTTTGGATTGAGACCCTCAAGAATACTGAAATTTATAATCAAATCAGTCTGGAGTCTAAAAAGTCGGCTGGGGGCAATACTATGGCCCTTCAAATGATTAACGGTTTAACGCCGGATTTTTTCCAAGACGTTGTTGAAACCAATTTAACCAGACTGGAAGGTTTTTTTGTTGGGAAAGATACAGATTTGTTTTTTTATGCTCCGGTTTCTAAATCTGGTCTGCCGAAACAGCTATTCCAAAAACCGCCGTTGTCTCAATTATCTGAAAAAACTGATTTGCCAAATCTTTTAGGCCAAATGTCGGGGAAGCCGGAATCTGGAGCAGAATTAAAGAAAACTTTTTTACAGATAAAAAATATAATTTCTTTTTTGCCAATAGTTTGGGGAGCGGCATTGACATTATCAGGATTGTTGCTGGTTCTGCATTTTTGGTTGGGAAAAACACTGAAAGGAAAATTGCGGGGGAGCGGTGTTATGTTGATTGTGTCTGGGGCAGTATTGACTCTGGCCGTTAAATCAGCCCCTGGACAGGTTTCAGCGGTATTGCCTTCATTTAATTTTATTCCCCCGTTTTTGTTTCCGATAATTAAAATTTTATTAGAAAGGGCGATAGATATAGGCCAGAAGATCGGTATTTGGGTTTTTGGGACAGGGCTAATTGCTGCAGTAGCCTCATTTTTAATTAAGAATAAAGAGGTTGGCAAACCTGTCAAAAAGCCGGCCGGAAAAAAGAAGAAAATATGGACTGTTTTACTGGCGGGGATAATTGGGCTGATGATTCTGGCGGCTGCTGGAGGAAAATTGCAGTTTAGCGCCAAAGTTACCCGTTCCGGCCAGAGAGGACAGCCGTTTGATCAGTCATTGTTGACGGACAAACCATACGTTAGCAATTACGGTTGGTTAATGCGCTACCCGAAAGACTGGAAAGTTGAAGACGCCAAAGATAAGGAAGAAGTCGGATTTATGAAGCCGAAAGAGGCCTTCTTTTTTGTAGATAAAAACTCATGGAATCCGTTGGGAGAGAATGAAGAGGTATATACGACTGCGATAAAAGATTATTTGTCGAAATCGGAGGATTATCAACAGTTGAAGTTTATCAAAGAGCCAAAAGAGAGTTCGTGGAAAGGGTTCCGCCGGATTTCCATGGAAATTGAACATTATTTGCCTAAAGATAAAATTAATGTTACAGAGTTTTGGTCATTATTGTTTAGACCTGACGGTCAGGGGGCATTTATGATGATCGGCCGGGCCCCGGCCTCCAAGTGGTCAGTTTACGGTCCTTTAATTGAGAATTCATTCGGAACGTTTGCGGAATAAACTTAATCAACCAAGGCCCTTCTGCCAAAGGGCCTTGTTGATAAATTGATGTTAGCCTTAAAGATATTATTTGCCGGATTTTTCCGGTAAGCTAAAATCTTTAACTTGGCTGACTTCATCTTCCTTATGGTTTTCTTTATTCCAAACCCCCTTCACTCTTATTTTATGGCCGGTTTGGACATCAGACTTAGAAATACCTTCACCTTTTTGGTTGATAAAGTTTGTGTCTGAAGAAACGGACACCTCTTCGGTTCCTCTCTTAGCTGTTTCCAGTTTGAATCCGTTGTCGGAAACTTCCTGAACGGTTCCTGACAAAACAGCGTTTCTCTTCATGACGGAAAGATTCCGGATAAGTTTAGCCTTAACCTTGGTTTTATCGTCGCTATCCCAAGTGCCGGAAACGTTAACTTTGTCGTTAACATTGAGTTCGCTTAAAGAACTTTCTCCTCCGAATCGCCTCATTAGCTTAGTATCGGAATCAATTTCTACATCATAGGACTTGTCGTCTTTTGACACTGTTAATGAGGAATCGTTTTTAGCGGTTACTATCCCCCCGCGGACAATTGACCTTTTACCGATAATAGTTTTGACAATGTGTTTTTTCAAATCGCCGGACATGGCCAATTTGGAATCACGAGCCAAAACTACCTGCGGGGTTATCAAGGGAAGAATGGTGCTCACTCCCATGATACTCGCGAAAGCTAATCCTTTTAGAATATTTAATGATTTCATTTTATTTCACCCCCTTTCTTTTTTACTGCCTATCTATTAATACGAGAGGAACTTGAGAAAAGTTTCACCTACGAAAGTTTTGGTTAGGAGAGAATATGTTTGCGCAAATAATGGCGGATTGTTTTCAGACGATTTTTTATCAGGTGAAAATTCTTAATAAAAATTATGCTTATGACCATGGTAATTGTAAAAGATCCCAGAAAACCGAACATTAGGTGCCAGGGGATTTCTTCTTTCAATATAAAATAAATTTCTTGCCAAAGGTCCCCGATAGTTTCCCGGTCTTCTTTAAAAAGAGAAATAATTTCCAGAGTTTCAGACTCTTCGAGAACGAACTTGGCTAAAGAGAATAAGATTATAGCGATAGACGAGAAGAATATGATTGAAATAACTGCTTCCCAAATATATAAATAGATTCTCTTCTTCTCAAATTTAACCACTCGCCCCATGATTTTATCGTTCAGACTATTGTCTTTTTTCATATTAGTTTTTTTCTTAATGCCGTTTTTCCTCTTTTTAATCTTGTTCTTATGGTATTAACTGGAATAGAAAGCTTTTCTGCAATTTGGTCATATGATAGATTTTCAAAAAAATAAAGGCTGATTGGGTCCCTGTATTTTTTCTCTAATTCATCAACGGCCTTTCTAATTCTGATCTTATTTTCAGACTTAATGATTTTCTCATAAATATTATCATCGTTTCCGCTGACGATTTCTTCGTTCAATGCCAGTTGGTTTTTCCTTGTTCTAAATTTCTCAATAGCTTTATTTTTGGCAATTTTATATAAGTATGATGAGAATTTCCTTTTTGTATCAACCCGGTTAATTGATTTATATAAAGAGAAGAAAGAATCCTGGACAACTTCTTCGCTTATATATCTGTCATGTAATATCTTAAAAACAAAACTTAGGATTTTTCCGGAGTATCTTTTTACCAACATCTCAAAGGCTTCAACATCGCCGTCTTTAACTTTGTCAATTAAAATTTCGTCAGGAATATTTCTTGAGATTATGTCCATAAAAATATTCTACCAGCAGTTTGGTTTTCCAGCTGGCCTCAGCTAGCCGGTTAGTTAGATAATGAGGATCTCCTTGTATTTAGCCTGGAGTCATCGTGCCCGGCTGATCTGGTTTTGGATTCAACTGATACTAAACGCTAATTGGTCGTTATCCTTTTTTGGGCTTAGATCCCCAAGGTTAGGATTATTAAATATAGTAGTTTTGTGGTTGTCTATCGTTCTGACGATCAAAGATTTCCGCCGCAAATCTACTTCCGCTGCCTGGCTTTTAGCACCGTATTTAGTTTGGGTAACTTTTGCCACATACCTTAATTGGGCAATTTGGAAATTAAATTAGCCTTATTTTCTTCCGTGCAGCCAGTTCCAAATCCAGGCGAATAATCCGCCAAAAATATATCCAACTGCAGTCGTAAAGATCACCAATATAACAGCATTAGAAAAGTTGAATTTGGCGACGATAAACGGATTTGACAGAAAATGAATACCGTAGATAAAGTCTAATAGCGGCTTAGAAAGGCCAAGGAAAACCAGGGCAGACCACGCTGCATGGATAAGGCCGGTTAATACTCCCAGCGCCATCCCTGTTTGATGCGCGTCAAGTTTTTTCATGAATGTTTCACCTCCTTCCGTCATTTATTATTTAAATACAATTTAGAAGAAAAAACAATCAGGCGGAATGGACCCGAAATATGGCCAATGTGGCTTTTGGCAAACCAGTGTATTTTGGCAGGGCGATATATTTTTTATTCCAAATAGGATTAAATTGTTTTTTGAACTCATATAAAGAACGGTATTTATATATAGTATTCAATCTGTGCAGCAAAAACTTGGGCATTCCGATTGATGCTAAAGGTGCCAGTCCCAAATTTATCCGCTTGACGCCGCGCTCTTTCATAAAGTCAATTGACTGAGCTATTCCGGCTGCTATGGCTCCGTATGGGGTATTTTTGCTTCTGATCATTAAATCCAGAGAGTAACTTGTTCCGTTTTGGTAAGGCAGAAAGCTTAACGCCGCCCACAGAACCCCTTGCGGAGAATAGACAGCAAGGATTTTTACGTTTTCATCAACCGGTAAGGGATAATAATTTTGGGAAAACTTTAATTTTGGCGCGTGTTTTTTCCCAATCCATTCATGATATAAATTTTCAATGTCTTTTAAGGCTTCCCAAGGAAGATCTTTGGCCGAAAACCATTTATACGCCGCGTCCAATTTTTCTATTTTATTCACGCTGTAACGGATGCTTTTTAGTTCAGGCTGAGATATGTCAAATAATGAAGTATCTAGAACTGCTTCCAATCCGATTGGCATAATTTTCCATCCGTAATTTTGGATTAACTGCGCCATTGACTCATTAATATTAAAAAAAACGGGAGTTAAGCCTTTTATGGCAACATATTTTATAAATGCATTTAAGGATTCCTGGATCTCAGAATCAGGACCGATAATGTCGCCCAGGACTACCGCCGTGTCGCCGGCGGTTTTATATGCCGCAAAACAATTGTTATGGAAAAAATATTTTTTATCGCCGGATAAGCTGAAATAAGCAACAGAATTTACTGAATAAAGCCGGACTAAATTCTGGGCTAAAAATTGTTCATCTTCAGAGGGTTGTAATTTATCTGTCAGCGGAGCAAATATTGAACTGACGGAGAATATAACCGCAAATAATTCAACAAATTTGATTGAATTTAAAAACCAATCAGCAGGATCAGTTATAGGGAATATGTAGCTGTTTCCAAGGCCGGTGGATAAATTAACCAGACTTTCAACGAGCCCTTGAGCTGATGGGAGATAGATCAGTTCGTCTCTGAATACCAGAAAGCCAATAAATAAATAGGTTGACAGGAACGTCAATACTAACAGAAGATATTTTATTCTGGACTTGGCTGTCGCACGGTTACTTTCGACGACAAATAAATCTTTGTAAAAAATCAAGATTCCCAAAGGAAAAATCAGAATCAAAGCCTCTTCCCAGTTTAATCCATTGAGCGCGTGCAAGAGTAAAGATATGGATAACAGTCCGATGCTAAACAGCCAGGCGCGATATTTTCGCTTTAATAATCCCTGTGACAGGAATATCAGAAAAATTCCCAGAACAATTGTCAAGCTTCTGGTGGTATGGCTGACAATCAGCGGGATATATTGGATTAATAAAGAAATCCTATCGGGAGCATGCGACCAGATGGCTGAAGTAATATTTATTACTCCTGATAAAAAGATAGAAAAAGACAATACGGCGATGATTTTTGAGGATGGAAACATATTAGAGATATTTTAATAAGCTATCGTAATTAATAAAATCGAACAGTCTAAAAGTTGTTGATACCATCAGGCCGAACTTATTGGTAACCAATAATATGCCGATGATTATCATTAGAATTCCGCCGATTATTTCAATCCCCCTGAAAACAGGGCGGAATTTTTTAGCATTATCCACAATTGAAGAAAATCCTGACGCTACAAGCAGATAGGGAATTGCTAGTCCGAGGGAGAAAATTATTAATAATATGATTCCTTGAGTCGCGTTTTCAAAAGATGATGCCAAAAGCAAAATACTGCCCAGAACCGGACCGATACAGGGAGTCCAGCCCAGTCCGTAAGCAGCTCCGAAGAGAAAAGAACTAACTGGTTTTCCCGGTTTTAGATGTTTAGATAAAGGAATATTAAAGGACCATTGAAAAATAGGATGACGAAGAAATCCGGTAGTCATCAGTCCAAAAAAGATGATGAACAGCCCGCCGATTTTTTGGAGAATTAAGCGATATTGTCTCAATGCCGCACCGCCAATGCCGAAGATCCCTCCAAGCAGAATAAATATCAACATGAACCCAAATACATAGAAAAGGGCGTTTTTTAAGGAATTCTTTTTTGAAGACCCGCTGATGAAGCCTAAAAATCCCGGAACAGTCGGCAGGGTGCAAGGGGCAAAAAACATTAAGAATCCCGCCAGCAAAGCGGAAAGGATTAGGAATAAATTCACAGATTGATTATACAGACAAGTTGACAATCAGAAAGCCAGACGATAAGATTATATTCAAACATTCGAATATTATGAAATATAGAAATTTTAGTTTGGGATTAGGTTTGGTAACCGCTGTTATTGGGATACTGGTTTGGCAAAGAATTTCGAGCGCCAGGACGACGTCAAAATCTCTAATTCCGCCACCTGAAGCGGTTACCGGCGGAACGCAACAACCGGCAGGACAAGTTTCTGTCGAGGTGAATTATCTGGCCGGAAAATCCGACGAAAACAAGATTGTCTTTGAAGTTTCTTTAAATACCCACTCGGTTGATTTGGACGATATCGACTTTCAAAAATCCGTCATCCTGGAGGCATCCGGCCGGAAGTTTTCTCCTGTCGCAGTCAAAACCGAAGGCGCCAACCATCACCGCTCTGCCGAAGTCAAGTTTAACCGGGTATCTGCGCCGCTCAAAATAATTTTCTTGGAAACGCCCGAAGTCGCCAGGCAAGAGTTTATGTTTGACGAATTAAAATGAATACCAAACCGAAATTCTTTTCATTTTCAATTGGATTTCTGGCAGCCGCCGGTTTATTTCTGTTTTATTCCCTTACCATGCGGCTTTTGGCCGGTTCGTGGGACGCGGCCTGGTGGCAGTTTCGGCAACTTTGGTATTTAATGCTGCCGTTGGTTGCCGGTTTTGGCGTTCAAGTAGGGTTATTTTATTATTTAAAATCTCTAGCTAAATCAGTTGTCGGTAAAGGCATGATGGCCGCCGGTTCCGCCACCTCCACCGTCTCCATGATCGCCTGCTGTGCCCATCACCTCGCCGACGTCGTTCCGATTTTAGGGCTATCGGCTTTGTCCCTGTGGTTGGTAAATTTCCAAGCTCCTCTATTGGCAATCGGGATTGCCTCCAACATCGTCGGCTCGGTATACTTATGGAGACAGCTATCGCGCTTGAAAGAAGGTGATCAATCATGAAATCAAATAAACTTGTTATTGCCAACACGGTTGCTCTTTGGGCCGCGGTCGTCTGGGTAACTTGTACTGCCTTTGTCTGGCTGCTGCCCGGTTTTTCCGGAACAATTCTGTCTTGGTGGACTCACGGCCGTTGGCCGGTGAGTGATATCAACATCACCTTTATCAGCTTTATCGCCGGCGGAATTGCGTTGGTGATTGCCGGCTGGATTTACGGCTGGCTTTTCGGCTGGTCCTGGGAAAAAGTCGGCGGAAAAAAGTAGCAACTATCGGTGGACGACTCGTGCCGGCTGCCGTTATTTGCTTCTTGACTAAGCCGAGAGGTTATCATAATATTCAACAAATCGAATGTATTCTCAAATCTTTCAACTCCACGCCGATGTTTACGCCGCTTTATCCAACCCCAAGCGGCTGGAAATAGTTCATTTATTAAGGGATCAGGAAATGTCCGTTAGCCAGATGGTGGAGATGCTGGGCTTGCCGCAGGCCAATTTAAGCCAGCATTTGATGGTATTAAGGGAGTTTCATTTGGTTACCACCAGAAAAAAAGGCACAAATATTTATTATAAATTGTCGCATAAAAATATTGTTAAATCGTCCGACCTTATCCGCGAAATGTTGATCGGCCAAAACCGCGGCAATGAAAACCTGACAGAGGAGTTAAGATTAAAAATGAAAGATATGGTACCCTTGGTGCGGGATCCGGTTTGCGGAATGAGGTTGTCGCCGAAGACGGCCGGCAGGGCCTTAAAACAAAAGGGCAAGACCTATTATTTTTGCGCCGAAGGGTGCGAGAACAAATTTGTAAATAAACATAAATAATGAAACATAAAACAGTATTTATAGTTATAGGGATAATCACTTTTGCCATTTTGGGAACGGGGGCGTGGTTGTTGTCAAAGCCGGTTGGGGTTGCGGTGGAAAAATCTGATCAGTCTAAGGTTGAAGTTGGGGAAACTAATCACGATTGGGGAGAAATTAAAATCAATGGCGGAAACGCGGAGAAAGTGTTTTTGATCAAAAATATTGGTGTTGGACCCTTAAAACTTTCCGGCGTTTCCACCTCTTGCATGTGTACTACGGCGCAAGTCATAATCGATGGAAAGGGAAGTCCCTTTTTCGGGATGCATCAAAAATCGTCTTGGATCGGAGAAGTGCCGGCCGGAAAAGAAGCAGAGTTGAAAATAGTATTTGATCCGGCTTTTCACGGACCTTCCGGCGTAGGCGCGATGACTAGGCAAATTGAAGTTGAAACCAATGATAAAAATAATCCTAAACTGGAATTTACACTGAAAGGAAGTGTTGTGAAATGAAAACATTAAAACAAATTTTATTTAAAAGAAAACAAGGCCGCCTGATAAAGTTTTTTAAGAAATTGGTTCCTCTATGGTTGGTAATTATATTTACGATTGATTCTTTAGCGTTGGGAGCGTTGACCGACCAAATGATCATGAGACGCCAAGTAAATCGGCTGCGGCGGCAACTGACGGAAATTAAGAATCCCGAACTTTTGGTCAAAGAAGCCACCGCTCAAGTATTGCCTTCCGGCGGATATGTCACTTCGCTAAAATGGGGAGATATCGGTAAAAAACTGGTCGACTCCGGCGCCATTGATGCTGAAAAGTTTAAACAAATCCATAAATCAGATATCGACGGTCGGGCGGATCTTGACATTCTTAACGGTAATTCCAATAAACCTATCGCTATCAACGAAAACAATTCCCGCCTGGTAGTCAATTTGTTATGGGCTCTGGGTTTAATCAACAAAAGTAAAGTTCTCGACGAGGGCCCGATGGTTTCCGACCGCTCCAAATTGGGCAATTTCGCTTCCACCGGCGGCTGGACTCTGGGTAAAAAAACCGCGGTTGAGCTTTATAGCAGTCAAGAGATTATTCCTTTGACTCCGCAACAGCAGGAAATGGTCAAAAAAATTGCCGAAAATGTTTACCGTCCCTGCTGCGGCAACGCCACCGCTTTTCCCGACTGCAACCACGGCATGGCCGCCCTCGCCTATATTGAACTTGCTGTTTCCGCCGGGCTTTCGGAAAAACAAATTTATAAAGACATTCTGGCTCTCAATTCTTTCTGGTTTCCCGATACATATGTTGAAATGGCGGTTTACTTCCAAAAACAGCAGGGAATAAGTTGGGATAAAGTCGATCCCCGGGTGGCCCTATCCAAAGATTATTCTTCCGCCCAGGGCGCCGCCCGGATAAACCAAGCCATTCAGGGAGTCCCGGGGATTCAAAGCCGCGGCGGGAGCTGTGGGGCTTAAATGGACGCGTATACCTCAATTTCATTTTTGGCTGCTTTTATTGCCGGATCGGTAGCCCTTTTTGCTCCTTGCTGTATTACCTATCTGTTGCCGTCGTATTTCGGAAATATTTTCCGAGAGAAAAAACAGGTCCTGTTGATGACATTTATTTATTCCTTGGGAATTTTTTCCATCATGTTGCCGGTAGTTTTGGGAGCCAAAGCCTTATCAATGTTATTTTTCCGGCTCCATGACCAAACTTATTATCTCGGGGGAATTTTTTTATTAATTTTGGCAATCTTTGCTTTGTTGGGGATTAAATTGCCGATGATTAATTTACAACGTAAAAACACCGGAAAAGTTGATGTCTGGTCCAGCTTCACCTTGGGAGTTTTTTCCGGTATTACCAGCTCGTGTTGCGCGCCGGTACTGATCGGAGTGATGGCTTTATCGACTTTATCACCGACAATTTTAATGTCTTTGGGAGTCGGAACATTTTATGTTTTGGGAATGGTCGCCCCGCTTTATTTGGCATCGGCATTTATTGACAGCCGTAATATTCTTGACCGGCCTCTCATGAGAAAGTCAATCGGGGAAATAAATATATTCGGTAAGAAATATGATTTGTTAGTGTCTAATATAGTCGCGTCAGCGGTTTTTTTAATCACCGGTTTGGCAACTATTTCTATGACAAGGCTGGGATTGTTGGGAATGGATTCCGGTCAATCAGAATCCACTAAATTAATTCAAAACGTGGCCTTCGGGGTATCGGCTGTTGCCGAAGAAATCCCCGGTCTTAATTTTATCTTTCTGATTATAATGATTTTATTAGCTGTCAAACTATTTAAGATAGGGAAAAAATGATTTATACATGTCCCATGCACCCCGAGATTAAACAGGATCATCCCGGAAAATGTCCCAAGTGCGGGGGAATGGATTTAGTTCCGCAGCATGAGGCTAATGAATCTCATGATCACGCCGCCATGATGGCCGGGCCGCAAGCCGCCGGAGATTTTTTGAGACGATTTTTAATCGTCACTTTGTTATTGGTTCCGTTGTTGATAACCAGCAAACTGGGTATTAGGTTTCTGGGAATGCCGGATTTCGCCGGTCGGAACTATTTAGAATTTGCAGCTGCCACCGTCATTTTCTACTTCAGCCTGATTTTCTTCCAGCATGCCCGCCATGAATGGATGGCTAAGAAATACGGGATGATGACTTTAGTATCATTGGCCGTCGGTTCAGGGTACTTATTTTCCGCCGCTTCAACATTTATTCCGGCGATTAAAACCGAATTTTATCTGGAAATATCTACTCTGATTTGGGTGTTGTTATTCGGCCATTTCTTAGAAGCTAAATCTTCTACTGCAGCCGGCGATGCTCTGAAAGAAGTGGCAAAGTTGTTGCCGAAACAGGCCCACCGCATAATTAATTCAGAATTCAGAATTCAGAATTCAGAATTAACAGAAGATATAGATATTGAAGAGTTGAAAGAGGGGGACGTAGTATTGGTCAAGCCTGGGGAGAAAGTCCCGGCCGACGGAATAATCATTAAGGGCGCGGTCAACTTTAATGAATCTCATATCAGCGGCGAATCACGGCCGGTATCCAAAAAAACCGGCGATAGAGCGATAGCCGGAGCTATTTGTCTTGATGGTTCGGTGGAAGTCAAGTTGGATAAAGTCGGAGAAAATTCAACTATAGGCCAGATTAAAAACCTTATCGCTCAAGCCCAAAAAACCAAGCCTACCGCCCAAAAGATCGCCGACAAGGCCGCCGGAATTTTGACCCTTACCGCCTTGACGGTCGGATTATTTTCTTTGTTCTTTTGGTCGGCGGTAGCCGGACAGCCGTTTGTTTTTGCCATGACTTTGGCGATTACGGTTTTGGTAATTGCCTGTCCGCATGCTTTAGGCTTGGCTATCCCAACTGTCTCAACTATTGCCACAACTTTAGCCGTTAAAAACGGCGTTTTTCTGAAAGATTTAGGAAAATTAGAGGTAATTAAAAAAGCTACTTATGTGATTTTTGACAAGACCGGAACATTGACGAAGGGGGAGTTCGGGGTGACTAAAATCGTAAGTCTTAAAAGGCCTGGCCTTGCTTTGCAAGGCCAGGCCTTAATTGAAATAGCAGCCTCCCTAGAAGTCCATTCCTCTCACGTTATCGGCCTGTCAATCGTCAAATATGCCAAACAAAAAGGCGTATCTCTTCAGTCCGTTGTCAATTTTAAAAATTTGGCTGGGAAAGGAATAGAGGGCACTGTTGGGAAAATTAAATATACGATTGGCAATTTCAGATTAATGAAAGAAAAAGGGCTTTCGGTAAATGGAGAAGACGGTGGGGGAACGACAGTATTTGTTGCCGACGGGAAACAAATTTTGGGGACAATCTCTTTGTCCGATCAAATCAAGCCCGAATCAATATCTGCCATAAAAAGCTTGCACCGATTAGGGGTCAAAGCAGCCATGGTTACCGGAGATAACCACCAAGTGGCAGAAGACGTGGGTAAAGAGCTGGAGATGGATACAGTTTTTGCTGAAGTCTTACCGGCCGATAAATATAAATATGTTAAGAGCCTTCAGGATAAAGGCGAGATAGTCATTATGGTGGGAGACGGCGTTAATGACGCCCCGGCCTTGAAACAGGCCAATGCCGGAGTGGCGATTGGGGCCGGGACTGACGTCGCGGTTGAATCAGGAGACGTAGTTTTAACCCGCAGCAATCCGGAGGACGTGGCCAGGCTGGTTATCCTTTCCAGAAAAGTCTACCGGAAAATGATAGAAAACTTACTGTGGGCTACCGGCTATAACGTTTTGGCGATTCCGGCCGCTGCAGGCTTATTTATCCCGCTTGGCTTTCAACTTACACCGGGAATAGGGGCGTTTTTGATGAGTCTGTCTTCAGTGATTGTGGTAATTAACGCCATGGCCTTAAAAAAAGTCAAGCTTGAGGTCTAAAATTAATTTTTCCTATTGCATGCAGATTTTTTTGATATATAATAATTTTCGTGCCAAGAAAAACAGTTACAACTCCGGCGGTTAAGGTTAAACCAAATCTTGAATTTAGGATTCAGCAGTTGAGGCTAGAGAAGATTATTTATTCTTTGGAAGCAATTTTGGTAATCCTTGTAGTGTTTATGGCCCTGATGTTTTATCCGGTCCTTTACCAATTCCTGCCGAATATTCCGGCCAACTTGCCTTTGGTGTTGTTGGCAATCGGAGTTGGATTCTCCCTTTTCGTCTTAATCGGGAATATCCTTAGAATGCTTAAGATTTCCAAACTGGAAAAAGAATTGGGATAAATTCGCCCTGAAAAAAAGCCTGTCATTCCATGGTTTTTTCAGGACCTTTGTTCCGGAATTCTTTAACGAAATTAATAATTTTGTCTTCGTTGACGTCGTTCAGTTTCAACAATTTTGTCCAGGACGTCATAGCTATTGGGACATCAAGATTTGGCCTGGGAACTACGATCAGCCTGTCCATGCCGGTTTTCTTGGTAACTTGTTTTATCTGATCAACCAATTTTTGGCAATCAGGACTATCTTTCCATCCGGAAATATTATCTGGTTTGACATCAGCGCTATCTGTGGCCGGAGGTTCTTCATGGATCTCTTCCGTTTCATGCGCAAAAACCTTCCAAAATTTTGAACTTTGAGTTTTGAGTTTTGAGTTTGATAATTTCGTACAATCGTACGAAATTATCACATATCCGTGTTCCAACGAGTGAATTAAGTTTCCGTCCGGAAGAACCTTATTGTATATTCCCGGTTTTTCCCATTGGGTGTAGTGCGGTCCCGAAGTAGGCGGATTGCTGTTATATTCTCCGATAGTTCCGGCAGGGACGTGATTGCGGCCCTGACTGGGAAATGTTTCTATCCCTTCAACCGCTTTCGGTTTCCGGGTCAGGATAAATATTCCGCCGGCGGAGATTACAACAAGCAGAAGAATAAAACCGATCGTCTTCAGAAGTCTATTCATTTATTCCTTCAGCATGGCGTCAATAACGGACTTAATTTGTTCCGGGCGGACAGCCCCGGTTATGGTTTTGCTTTTGCCGGTTTTAGTATCGACAATTACACTGCTGGGGGTGACGCCAACTCCGGCTTTAATTCCCTGATCGTAATCATCAGCGATTTTTTGGGTGAATTTTCCGCTTGCCAAACAATCTTTAAATTTATTTTCATTCAGGCCGATTTGGACAGCAAGTTTCGGTAGTTCGTCAGGATTTAAGCCGTTGTTGGACGGTGTAACTTCAAAAATTTTATCGACAAATTTCCAAAAATCAGAAGGACTGCCCAAATCCCGGGCGCATTCGGTCGCCTCGGCTTCTTTCCTGGCCTTGGGATGAATATCTAGCGGAAAATGTCTATAAACAAGAGCTAGGTTATTTTTATATTCCTCTAGTATTTGTTTGGTAGTCGGATGGAATTGTTTGCAAAACGGGCATTCGAGGTCAGAATATTCTATAAATAGCAGTCTGGAATTCCGGTCTCCTAAAACATGATCGGAGTCAGAAAGCGGTTGGGGAGAAATGTTGTCTTCAGCAGCAACCGGGATGGTGTTGGCAACTTGAGAATTTTGGTTTCCGGATTTTTTTAAATAACGGACTTCGGTAAACAGCGATCCGATTAAAAAAGCAGCAACAGCCAGGAGGGCGATTAAAATATTTTTATTGTTGGACGATTCCGGCATAATATCACCTAGGTTAACTGAAACCCGACCGGTTGTCAATCCGAATTGAGGGTTTTTAATAATCGAGCTTTTCCCTGTGGTTCAATTAAATTGTTTTTGCCGTTGGTCCGGATCAGAATTGTGCTGTAATTATCAATGTATACAATCTTCCAACCCTGATGATTTTGGATCATCTGCCACCATTTGGTAAACCACGGAGTGGCGTCTGTCAGAGCCGCAAACACCCACTGGATATCGTTTGCCGCGGTTACCTCGTCCCACTTTTTCTGCGATTCCTGCATCGGAATATACGTCTTTTTGAAAAACCCAACAGGGAATGCTTCAGGTCTTCCGTCAACGAAAGTCTTGTGTTCCGGAATCGCCCATTCCAGGAAACTGCCGATGTCGTAGTTATTCCACATCGGTCCCTGAAAATTATTTTGTTTAACAAACTCGATGGCCTGATCGTGGCGGGAATCTGTGGATAGATTTATCGGCGGGAGTTTGGCGTAGGCAAGAGGAATGGGATTGGTAAATGCTGTCAATAATAAGAAGCCAATAGTTAGTATCGGAATATGGGCATCATAAGGCCCGGCCTTGCTAAGCAAGGCCGGGCCTTTTAAGACGCTAAAGAGTAACGGGGCCAAGATAGGTGAAATTACAAGCGCAAAAAATGGCAGGTGGCGGACGGCAATAAGAGGGAAAAGGCTAAAAGTTAAAAAGGTTAGCAGGTGAAAAGGATTTTTTTTGGCGGAGGAAAAAAGAAATAAGAAAATAGTCGTTATCAACAATATAATGTATATCCAGTATTCTGGTTGTGGTTTAAATGCTGTCAAGAAAAAAGGATTCATATTTTCCACAATGGTGTAGCCGTAGTCTTTGAGTATTGATAGCGGCATCAGCGTTCCGCGGAGTCCGGAAGGATTGAAAATAGTTGCCATAGTAGACGCCGCCGCCGTTGCCGTCATCGCGAGCCCCAGCCGCGTTCGACGCGGCGGGGCGTGGCGATCTCCGAGATTGCCGCGGTCGCTGTCGCTCCCTCGCAATGACGCTAATAATTGGCTCCCTGCCCAAATCCAGATAAGTATCAATCCAAACACAAACGAAATGTGTAAATTCACCCACAGAATAATGAGCAATGAGCAGAAAACAAGAAACAATGATAAAAGACGTTTTGGAAACGATGAATTCAGCATCCAGAATAAGATAGAAAACAAGAAATATCCAAAAATTTCCGGGCGGGTAGTTAGCCTGTCCGCCATCATTTGGACGGAGAAAAAAACAAGACTAACAGCAATTGCTAGCCATAAAAGGCCCGGCCTTTTTAAAAAGGCCGGGCCTTTATTGAGTTCTAGCGAATGGAGAAGTGTAACTATAAACGTCAATCCCAGAATAATTGTTTTAAAAACAATAATTCCGGAAAAGCCTGACCATTTATGGACAAGATAGAAAATTACTTCCGATCCCCAGTGATGATTTATAAACGGATAATCAGGATAAGTGTACGTCAGGCAATTTGAATAAAGAGCGCACTTTCCGGCTTCTCCATCGGCGGTAATCATTTCTCCCAATCTTAAATGTCTTCCCAAATCCTGCGTTATTGCCGTTTCTTGGCGTAAAAGCAGCGATCCTAAAAAGATTAGAAAACTAAAAATTAAAAGAAGTTTTGTCCAATTCCAATTTTCCATTTGAGGTTAAACTTTACGGTTGACCATATATTCGGCAATCCCCTGAATATAGTCTATTGATTCGGCGTTTAAATTCAGGCTTCGTAGTTTGGAGGCTGTTTTGGCGGCTTTGGAGGCATATCTCCTAGCCAAATCATTGGAATATTTTAATGACCCGCTGTCAATAACGGCTTGCTTAGCATCATCCAGATTTTTCCGTGATGCCTTCAGTTTCCCCCAAACTTTTTTAACTGCGTTTTGTTGCCCGGTTGTTCCACCGTTAAATACTTTTAAGACCAGCATGGTACATTTACCTTGCAACAAATCCGAATCAGTCGATTTCCCGGTCTTTTCCGGAGTTCCGAATACCCCCAAGATATCATCCTGTAGTTGAAATGCCACTCCTCCATCCATGGCATAAT
>JACRNH010000012.1 GCA_016219325.1 Candidatus Collierbacteria bacterium | reverse complement strand
TAGTGGTATGAGACCGGTTTAAGCGTTTGGCAATAGCTCTGATCGAGACGCCTTGATTAACCCAGATGGCGATCAGTTCCCGTTCATTACCATTAATGTGTTGATACATGCTGTTCACCTCCTTTCCTTTAAAGAGGAGAGGAACAGCTATTTTACATCAGGGGTGGTGCACTTCCATTTAGAACTCGTGGTATAATATATTAAAGTATAATATATTTATGAGCGAAGAAAAAAGGAGAGCCGGTTTAACGTTGCCTGAAATGATGGACCTAAAAGAAGGCTTGCCGGCGCCTAAGCCGAAAGCGCAGGAGCAGGCTAGGCCCGTTGCTTCAGTCGAGACTCCTTCGGCTGATGGAGAATGGTTGAAAAAAAGAGACAGAGTTAGAAGATATTTGGATGAAGGCGGCGGGATGGATTTTTTACAGAGAACATATAAAGACGATTCATGGAGCCATATCGGAGATGACGGATCGGTCAAAGAGACTTACCGGCCGCTCAAAGGGATGTTGGCTCAGGAAAGATTGTGTTTAAGAAAAAATGTCCGCGAGGGGTTTGGACCAGCGCATGGTTCTGCCTTGGAGCTTAGAAAAGAGACTAAATTTTTAGAAAGTGTTAAAGGCAAGCACTTTGTCAGAGTTTACGCCCGCGCTCCTTATAGCCAGTCGGATTCGCAAGGAGCCGGAAGCTATAAAGATGCTAATCACTGGGAATTGGTGGATTTTGTGGAAGGCGTAGCCGTAAAACAAGAATTTGACCGGGAACACGATGGGGCATATTGGCCGGAACTATTATCGCCGGCCGTCAGATTAAGAGTTCTTTTAGCCGCTTGCGAAAATGAATATGAAGCTACAACTTTATCCAAGCCGGTTTATCTGACAGACCTTAAGACAAACGCGTTTATCGTTAGCCCTGACGACGAGCAAATTAAGCAGGTTGATTGTCAGACGCATGGCGATTATGTTGATGTTTCGCAATCTGTGGTTGCCACAGAGCTGGTCAGGCTGTGTCTTGAGCTTTTTCCGGCCAATGCGCATTTTTCATCAGGAGTTATCGAAAAAGCCATAAGATGGCATTTAAGCCCGCAAGACTATGAGAATGAAAAACGATGGTTTATGCATGGAGAGAATCCCCCGGTACTAACGGAAATTTTGAATTTATCACGCCACGTCATGCCAGCGGGCCTAGGCACAGCACTGTTAAGATTCCTTGACGAGGTCAAAGACGAAAAGATAAAGACAGATCAAGTCCCCATGAAATTATCGGAGTTGGTTTTACCGATTTCTCAAAGAACGGAAAGAGAAGAAAGCGCGGCGCGGGCAGACAGGTTGGTGGCAGAAAAGAGACTAGAGGCCAAGCGGCGGGTGACGGAGAGAGTTGTTAATGCTCCAAGCGTGCCGGAAGTGGAAGCAAAGAGTTGGAAAGCGGTGGTCGGGGAAATGGCAAAAAATCCATATTTTACTTCTGTTTACGAAAGCACCGGATCGGCGATAGCGGCGGCAGCCGCGTTCCAATTAAAAGATAAAATTGAAAAGAAAATAATCGGTAAAGAGGAATATCTAAACAGGGTAAAGCAGGTTCTTCTTGAAACGGAAAAACGCCAGCCGGAAACTAAAAGCCGAAAAGAGAAGCCGTCGCTTTCAGAAATGACCAAAGTTTTGGCGGAAAGCGGAACAGCCAGAGTGGCATATGGAAGCTCCAAATCAATAACGGCCGCGGCGGTAGCTTATGAATTAAGGGAAGAGATTATGTCCGGAAGAATCGGGAGGGATAAATTTGTCAATTTATTTAAACTAATTAACGCTTTGATAAATGGAAAACTTAGATAAAGAAAGTTTAGCATATATTACTTCAATAACAGTTTCAGGCAAATAAAAAGATGATGACGGGGACTGATTTACTCATATTGACATAGACATTAATGTAAGTTATATTATTACTAATATGAAGCTACATAAAAGGAAGATATTTACTCGGATTGAACCATACATAGGAGACGATACCGTAATTGTTTTGCATGGAGCCAGGCAGGTCGGGAAAACGCATATTTTGTTTTATATACGAGACTGGCTGGCGCAAAAAGGCAAAAAAGTTTTTTATTATGATTTGGAATATCCGGAACTGCTTGAAGATCTAAATAAAGGCGTAGATTTTTTTGTGTCAGATTTACGGGGAAAAGGGTACGTGGACGGAGAAGAAATATACGCTTTAATAGACGAAATTCAATATTTAGAGAATCCCAGTTCATTTCTAAAAATTATTGCCGATCATTACAAGAATATCCATTTGATAGTTTCCGGTTCGTCAACTTTTGAGATTAAATCTAAATTTAGCGATTCATTGGCCGGCCGGACCACGCCGTTTGAAATATTTCCATTATCTTTTGGCGAATACCTAGAATTCAAAGAAGTTAATTACGTTTTGCCGCAAGTAACCAGTTCTTCGGGAGTGGCTGATCTAAAACGGCTGTATACGGAATTTATGACTTATGGGGGGTATCCCAAAGTGGCGTTGGAACCGGTAGTGGAAAAAAAGAAACAATATTTATTGCAAGTGATTGATACTTATATCCGTAAAGACGTCCGCGATTTGGCCAAGGTAGAAGACACTCGGAAATTTAATAACATGCTAAAAATTCTGGCAGCTCAATCCGGCCAACTCTTGGACATGACATCTTTGTCCCGGGAAACCACAATTTCTTTTGCAACCTTGCAAAAATATCTGACGGTTTTAGAAGAAACTTTTGTGATCAAAAGGGTGTCTCCATATAGTAAAAGTCCCAGCGTAGAAATAAGCAAGAACCCTAAAATATTCTTTTTTGACAGCGGATTGCAATCGCTATTATGGTTGAATAATTTTCAAGATTCGCCAATAGGAAACGTGTTTGAGACGAATATTTTTGGCGAGCTGGTTAAAAAATATGGCCGCCGCCCGATCCATTTTTGGCGGACTAAAACTCACCTAGAGATTGATTTTGTGATTGAAAATAACGGCGGCGCGGTGTTGCCTTTGGAAGCAAAAATTAATTTTGGGCGGTTTGAGCCGCGAGCGATTGATTCTTTTATAAATAAGTATAAAGCGAAAGATTGGGGAGTGATTGGACTGGAAGGAAAAAAATTATCCGAAAAAGGTTTTTATCCTTGGGAAATATAAAACCTTTGTCAGTTAGTTGGTTTATATAATAATTGACATTTGGATTTTATTCGGTAAAATACAAATTTACCTGCCAGTTTAAAATAACATTTGAATTATGACGCAAAATCCAGAACGATTTTCAGAACAATCCGAAGTCTTAACTCCAGAGGGATATATAAGGTTAAACGATCCAAGTAAAACTGAGATTTTAGGATTACCCTCTGAAAAGCCGCCAATAGAATTAATATTGGGACGAAATCATAAAATTGAGTTAAGTCGTGGAGATGATGGCTTTATAAGAATTTCTATAGATGGTTTTAAGTTTACTAATATTACGGGAGGAGAGGGGAATGAACAAACGATCGAAGAACTAAATTTTTCCGGGGATGAAGGAGCCGAATTCTTTATAAGCAGTGATGACTACGACTTGTCTAGGGTTGAGGCGGATATAGGTGATGGCAAAACTTATACTGTTATATTACCAAGAACGGCAACCAATCTTATGGGCGAGAAAGTAGATTTTACAGACCTTATTATAGATGAAGCATATCTTTATTGTTTAGGGATTTACTCTGAAGCCGAATCAACCGATGTCGAGATTCAGATAGGCAAAATCAATTTTGGCGTGGCCATACCGGAACAACGGTTGAAATTACAGGAAGATGAAGATGAAGATGAAGATGAAGAAGATGGGTTATGGGGGGAGGAAGTTGACGCTATGCTAGGAAGTAAAGCCGCCCGAGAGGTCTATAATAATTTTATGGCCCAGCCCGAAGCCACCAGAGAAGTTGGTTTAATTATGGCTCTGGCGGCATTTTTATATCAAGATCGATTAAAAACTTTGAAAAAAGAAGAATTTATTGCTATGGTCAAAGGAATTAAGGCAGTGTTTCCTAAAAAAGCCGAGGCTGTTTAACCAATATGCAGTTGGCTATTGACAACAGCAGTATATTTTGGCTAAACTGAATTGTTAGATTTATAAATTATGTCAGAAGAAATGTTACCAAATTGGCTAAAGAACTTATCTCCAGAAGACTTTGCGGCCGGCTATGATAAAAGTGCCGCAGCTCCAGAACCTCAGGTTCTGGCTTCGGCTGTTGATGGCCATAATTGGTTGCAGACAGATCTGGCGGAAGCTCCTCCTGCTGTGCCCGCAACCCCTCAAGAGGCAGCAGTTCCCGCAGCCCCAAATGAAGCTCCGGCTCCTGCTGCAGAAGAAAAGACGGCAGAAAAAATAGCCACTATTCCATTGCAACTTTCTGAAGCAGATCAATCGGCCGTAGCTCAACAGCTAAAAGACAGAGGCAGAGGAATTATGGATAGAATAGCCGCCCGGGCCGCGGAGATAACTAATTTAGCAGAAAGACAGAAGAGCATGTTAAAGCTTCAGGAAGCAAAAGAGGCCGTAGATAAAGCGAAAGAAGTATTGCCAGCTCCTTTGCCGCCGGAACAGGCATTGAAATTAACCAGCAAAGAAAGAAATTTGCAGCGATACGCCGATAAAATGAGTCCGGTCACTGATAGCGCAGTTGAAGCAAGGGCTGCCCGCCGCCGCGGCGGAATGACAGAATCGGCAATAGTGGAAAAGGAGCTTGATGTTGAAGATTTGCAAGCGGAAGTGGCCTGTAAGCAGATGGTAATTGAAGACTTGGGGATTTCCGGCCAAGAAGGAGCAGCCAGGGGATTATCTGCTCAATACGACGCGGTGAATCAGGAGGTTGGCGCAACAGCCCAAAGATCTTCTTTAGCGCTTGATAAAGTTAATTTGGCGCAGGCCGCCCTAAAAGCTAAAGAGGCTGAATTAAAAAGGAAGAAGCTTACTCCGGAAGACAAAGAGGCAATTTTAGAAAAGAAAAAAACGGATCTTGCGGTTGCCAAAAAAGAGATGGCAGACCTTGTGGTTGAAGAAAAAGAAGCAGGCCTCCGCCAGGCAGAAATTAAGGCAAAACTTGATGCCGCGAATGCGGTTTTGTCGGCGAACAGAATCACAGAAGCTCAAATTAAGGGTTTAATAAATCAGCGTCAGGACGCAATCAATCTTGCGACAACAGAAATCGCGGTAGCCGGAAAGGTGTCAAATAAAACCCGGGCCGAATTGGCTAGCGCCAGAGAAAATTGCGAGCAGTTAGCCAGAAGTTCAAGACAGGAAATAGCCGTAAATACAATCGCGGGGAACATTGCAGAGGTTGATTCATTTGTTAAGCGTTTGACCGAGGTGAGAGTTCTCCCCGGAGGATTGCAAAATCAACTAGGAATGATTGATACGGAAATCAATTATCTTCAACAGCCCGGGGCGGTCGAAGGCGGACTTGATCCGGCCCTGGAAATGGCGATTGAAAGAAATGTCAGAAGCTTGGGCGGAGGAGACATCGGTCGCGAAGCATATTTGAAAACCTTGTTCAGAGACAGGTCAACAGTTCTATCATTGATAGATATTGATAATGATCCTTATTCCTTAATCCAAAATCCTTCTACTCCGGCAATTTTAAGGCAGGCCTTAACTGAAACCCAAGCTGAAGAGGCGCGTCGGAGCGCAAATAGAGCTTCCGGATCTGAAGGACAAGGGGCTCATGGAGGATTCTTGGAAGTCAATTCTGAAGATCAGACTGTCCGGAATTTAGCTGAAATTCAGCGTGGGACAGTAACAAAAGTTTTGGAGAGTTTTGGTTTGACGCCTCCGTTAACCGCAGAAGAACAGCAGCATTGGCAGCAAGTTGGTGGAGATTTAAGAGGGATGGAGATTTCAGGGAAAGCGTCTGATAGCTGGAGAGACGTTATCTCCAGAGCGGAGATGAGGCAAAAAGCAGCTGCTGATTTGGCCTCGGTGGAAGCAAATCTTAAGGCGGCGCAAGCCGAAGCGGAAGCCAGAGCGGCGGAACTCCAGAATCAAATTGAAGAGCAAAAATTAAGGGCAACGGCCGCAGAAGCGCAAGTTGCTTCAACTACGAACGTTTTAGATCAAGCCCGACAGCAAGTAGCGGACTTGACTCCTTTGGCTAAAGAAACTCTGGCGGCTAGGGAAGCAGAAGAGGCTAAGGCGGAAGAATTGGCGGGAGCCACGCAAAAATTTAACGAAGCAATATCGAGCGCGGTTCCAGCAGAAATAACTTCTGCAGCAGCAGAATTTGTTGCCGCTGGAGGAGAGCCCGGAGTCGCTGCCGATGAGATTCAAAGCTTTTTGCATCAGAAAGTTGAAAACGTTAGCGAAGATGTCCGTCAGGAATTAGAAAAGCACTTTAACGATTTTATGGTGGGTAAAATCACAAAAGAAGAGCTCAAAATTAAAACTAGAAATGCGAAGGTTAAGCTCGGAATTGGAGGCAGAATGGCGACCGCAGACGAAAAATTGGCAGGCGCGTTAAGCTCGATTGAAAATGTTATCGGGTCAGGCCCTGATGAAAGAAATGAAAAGAAAGACAAGATGAATCCTGCTCAAGCCAACATTACTAAGTTTAGGGCAGCAGAAATAGCTCAAGTATCAGGCGAGGGAGGATTGGGAAGCATTGCTTTATTGGATCCTTTGGTAAATACTGCTCTTAAGTCAATGGGTCTCCTTTAATATGGGATTACAAGAAGCCACCGTAAATCTGCTTGCCCAAATAGATGGTGCCAGACTGGGTAAACAAAGTCAGGCAGATAGAGAGTTTGAAAATTCGTTTTTTAGAAAACCTTCCAAGGAGGGTGGCGGAGTTGCTCCCGAAACGGGTAATTTAGAGTGGAGAAAAAAATTTGCGGAGTTGCAGGGAAAATCTTTGACAGAAAGGGAATTGCAAGTATTCCTAGAAGATGTTCCATGGGGAAAAATTGCCAGGGAAGGGACAGGAGTGCTGGCCCCTCTTTTAACAGGCGTTGGTTTGGGTAAAGTTCTAACTTTTGAACAGACTCAACAGCTTATAGAAATAGCTTTCTCGATAGGCGCTGGAGCTTTATCTATTTCTAATCTTTGTGCAGCCATTGAAATGCTTTCTAGGACTATGCCGAAAACTGCAAGGCTTGCTAGGATATTTGCGGCAGGGAAAGTCGTCAGTCTGGCAGTGGCCAAGGCAGGAACATTGCTTACGGCAGGAGCTTTTGGCGGCGGAGCTTGGCGCGCTATGGAAATGGCAAACGCAGTTCGCGCCGCAAATGAACAAAACGCTGCATTAAACAGTTTTTTTGGAGCTGATGGTCAGGTTGGTCCTCCATCCGGAGGAGCGAACTTGCCGCTGTCTCCGGACAGGGACTTGCGCGGCCAGCCGGACATTGGGCAACCACATTTCGGCGGGGTGGGGGCGGACGAGAGAGGCGGAATTGAAGTTATCCCGCAGCCGCCGGCAGCGCCGGACGCAAGCCCTCAAATTCCATCACCCGACTCTCCAATGGCGCCGGCAATTCCGGAGGATTTGCAACTGCCTAAACCGCCGGAGATTAACGTCCAAGAAATAGTTGATTCGTTGCCTAAACACGTTGGTGTGGCCCAATTGCCCGCCGAGCAGCAAATTGGAGCCAGCCATTGGCGGCTAGCAGAAGCTTGGAGCCAGCCATTGGCCAAGATTTTCGGGTTGGAGGATCCAGCCAGAACATTTTTAACTGACGCGATCAAAGATTTGACTCAAGATCAGGGAGCAGTTAGGATGGATACTGTTGTAAATTATAATAATCATCAAATTGGAGATTATTTGGCAGAGGCGTTGGCAAGGCTAAAGGAAACCAACCCGGCCGGCTGGGAAGTAAAAGTTTCTGCGGGAGATGTTGATAGATTACAAAAAATTGCCGATTTCTTAAAAAATTCTAAATAATTACGGATAATACTAATATAATAGAAAGTAGAAAGTAGAAAATAGAAAGTAGTAAGTAAATAGTAAATAGCAATAAATTGATTTATGGATCAAACAGCAAACAACGCTCAAAGTTCAACGCTCAACGCTCAATCCGCGACTTTCGGCGATTGGCTGAATAAACTCAAAGCCGAAGGCAAGACGGACCAGGAAATCGGGCAATTGCTGGCCGGAATGTCTAAACTGTCGGCATTAAGCGTTTATTCGTCCATCATGTCTTCCTTGACGGAAGAGGATATGAAAGAAGTTGAGGCGATTGCCGATGAGGAGATGGCAAAACAAAAGATGGAAGAATTGTTTAAGCTCCGGACTGGAATGACGGTGGATGAGCTGGTCCAAAAAGGGCAAGAGGGATTTGTGAAGGGATATTTGAAGGCAGAATAAAAAGGTCAGAAGGTTAAAAAGGTTCAAAAGGCTGAAAAGGTTGAAAAGGCTAGGAAGCAAAACTAACTCTTTAATTTCTCCATAGAATATTTTATTTGAAAATTAATCTCTCGAGGAAGCTGCTCTAAAATCGCAATAATTTCTTTTGCTTTTGATTCGTCAATCAATTTTCTCTCTATCGCTTTTCGCGCCCATTCGAGGCTTTCCAGCGCTGATCCTTTGGCATTGTAGTAAAACTTTACCCGATCTTTTTTATGGAATCTTCCAAATCCCTCTACCAAATTTGCAGAAACAGAATCTGTTGCATCAATCCATTGAGATCCAAGTGTCCGTTTTGCTAGCCATGGCCATTTTTGCACTTCACTCCACACAATTTCTCCGGCTTTGTGCGCTAATTTATGCGCACCAGTATCCTCGATACTAAAGAACGTCTTTTTGCCTTCTAACATTTTGTTTATTTTAATCGTTTTAGCCTTCCAACCTTTCCAACCTGTTAACCTTCTTAACCTTTTGTTATCATATACTTATGCTCAATACAGGTTCTTCTTTCTACGGCCAGCAGACGAGGGGGCATTGGTCTTGACTTACCGAAATTTATTGGTAAAATTAAAAATCGAGAGGTAAGACAATGCAAACAATGCTTTCTCCGACTATTCAATCGGTATCCACCAAAGGGCAGATAGTAATTCCTAAAGCTATGCGTCAGGCAATGGGATTGGAGCCGAATGCCAAGGTGATGATCAGGCCGTTTTTGGCCGATCGGAAAATTGAGTTGTCGCCAGCAGGAAATTCGATTGAAGAACTGACAGGAATTCTTAAAGGATGGAAAAAGACCGCGACTCAAATTAAACGGCAAATTCGAGCCGAAGAGGTCAAATTTGAAGCTAAAAAACAGCAAAGTCATCATTCTTGACAGTTGGCCGGTGATTGGATGGCTTCGGGGCGAAAAACCGGCGGTAACGGCAATGGAAAAATTGCTAAAAAAAGCAGAAGCCAGCCAGGTTAAGGTTTTTTTTAATTTGATCAATTGGGGAGAAGTGATATATCAAATTTTGCGGGAATTTGGCGAAAAAACACTGATTGAGGTTATCGTCAGATTCGAGCGATTGCCGATACAACTTGAACCGGTTGATGAAGAATTAGTGATAGCCGCGGCCAGATGGAAGACTGGCGGCGGCCTATCCTACGCTGATTGCTTTGCGGTAGCAACCGCCCAAAAGCTAGGCGGGGTTATTTTAACTGGTGATCCGGAGTTTAAATCGGTGGAGAAGAAAATTCCTATCATCTGGATCGGGGGATAACCGTCTTTCACCAAATTTCGTAAACCAGAGAAACTCTTTTGGTAACTTCAATTTCGCCTAATAAGGAATAATTAACGGCTTTGGTATCTGAACTTTTGCCGATAGTGCTGGTGGCTCCGGCGTTGTCGTCGGTAATTGATACGATTTTCCCCACTCTTTTGCCGGCGGCTTTGGCAATCGCTTTGGCCTGTTTATCGGCGTCTTTTACCGCAGCCTTGCGGGCGTCCTGTTCGGTTTTTTCTTTATCGCTGCCGGTAAAAATAACATCGCTTATGGTTGACGCCCCGAAACGATAGAGTTCATGAATCAAATTGCTGGCCTTATCAATTTTAGTCGTTGAAATGCTGAAGGCGTTGGCCACCTGATAGGTGGTTATCGAGCCGGAGGAAGAAGGTAAAATTTGATAGAAAGAGGTTTTAATTTCCGCTTCGTCTCCGGCAATCGCCTTGGCCTTGTCAATCAGAACTTTAATTGCCACATCGCCTTCGTCTATGGCGGTAATCGGATCAAGGGATCTGGCAACATGAGTAACAACAAATGAAATTTTTTCCGGTTTTACCGTCACTTGGCCGACTCCGACAATAGTTAATGGAGAGCTGGGGAATACGGCCGTTCGGAATAAGCCTTGGGCGTAGTAAATAAATATCGCCAAAGCCAGACCGGCCCAAAATTTTTGGAATGGGGAAAAGTTGATCATTATTTATCTTTCTCCAAACTATTTTGTAACAAATTCCAATCAAAAACAAGATGGAAATTCATATTATCGGTTTTTAAGTCTGGAGGAACGCTATGATAACAAGAAATTCCGCCGCCGCCCTCATACCCGGTTAATACAATTTGGTTATGGCCGGTAGAACTCTCTAGGGTGGCGGTTACTCCGTAGCTATCTGAAACCCAGCCCAGCCTTTCTCCCAATAATCTCCATTCGTCTAAGGTTGGCAGCCTGTATGGGCCGATTTTAGCTAAAGCCGCGACGGCCTGGCCGACGCTTGCGTCTTTATTTATTTCAACCCCGCCGGTGATTTTTTGCAGTCTTTTTAGATAGTCAGGGTTTTTCAAGTCAAAAGGAGCAACAGGAGTAACCCAAGTTCCGTCAGTCAGGTCTTTAATTTTAGGAATAGCGATAATCGGAATATGATTTGCTTCAATTGCCGTTAAATGCTGAATAATGCACTCCGGAACCGACGGTAAACTTGGTTCATTTCCCAATAACGGTTTCCATTCATCAGATTCTTTGCCCATAAGTTTTTGTATTGGTGACTCGGCTGGTTGTTCGCTCATCGGTTAAATTGTAAAGTACTCGGGACATAGTTGCCATATTCGGGTTCACCGATATGTTTATAGATATACATGTGCTTCTTTGTATATTCTATCCATAGATCAATAGGTTCGTCAGAGCCAAGATATGGAATTAACATCGGCGGATCGTTATTTTTAACGAAATTGCCTTTTGGAGGCATTCTAAAAGTATAGATATTTTCACCTTGTTTCGATATTTGATCGTTAGCAATATTTATAGGAATATCATTGATACTATTAACGATTTTAGTCTCTCTCGAGACCCATACAGCGTCTGAACTGGCGAGGGTTGAGGCGTGGGGGATTTCGCCAATATTCATGACAACTTTTGCTTTAGCTGGTCCTAAAAATACAGGTTGGCTTCCCATAAAAAAGTACAGTTTTGTCGGGTCTGCCTGGTTAAAGCTATTGATTAAGTCAGCGGTAACTTGGGCTGTTTGATAACAATTGGCCGTGCCCTGACAAACCAATGCCGCGGCGGTTGGTTTATCGTTTAAAAAAGGGGCGGCGACTGATTTAGCCAAACTTGTGCCGGTGTGTTGCCAGCCCTTCTTAAATCTGCTATTAACTTCTTTCGATACGGCTGATAAGAGAACGTTGGGATTAATTCCACCGTCACCATTAATATATCCAGGTGTCATTAATTGTGATATAACTCCGTTTCTTAGTTCGTCAAACGCAGGGTCGGGGATATTGGGGTTATTGGCATATAGTTTATTTACCGCCCTGCTTCCAACATCGGCAATAAATTCAGCGGTGTCGGGATCGTGCTCAATAATATTAAATCCCTTTTCAGGATTTGTGGCGAACAGCGGACCAAAACCGCTATAGATTTTTGCCTTAGGAAGCCCGACCACTTTCCCTGTCGGATCCTTGCCGCTGATATCCTGCGCCACTTGATCGCTTAACTGCTCAATAAATCTTTGCCGCCTGTCCTTATCCATTTTTCCAAGAATTCTTTTTAGCTGTTCATATTTTTCTAATACGTCAACTTGTTTAGTAAGCTCATTTAACTGTTTTGCGTCTTGGGCGGCGGCCGCATCCTTAATTTGTTCTTTTAGATCCTGAATATATTTGATTACCACCGGATTATTCGTTTCCGCCCCGCCACCCGCGGAAGCGTTAAGCAAAAAATCTTTGGTATATTGTTCAGGATAATTAGCCGGATTGTTAAGCCGGTTCATTCCGCTGATATCTGCCATAGGATAATCGGAAGTCCAATTTCTGGTATCAGTCTTTAGTAGCCTTTTTGCTTCATCAAGATTATCTGCCAAATTCTTGAAAAATTGTTCTGCTCCTCTTTGGGACAAGGGCCCCTGAACCAGGGTTTTTTCCAGACCGCTTAATTTTATGCTGGCGGCAACATCGCCAACGCTGACGGCCGCCATTCCGACAGTCACCGCGTCTTCGGCCCGCAGCCAAGGATTGTTTTTATACGCTTCCGCTTCGGCCGGGGACATTCCGGTTTGGTAAAACAATCTATTGCTGGAATTAACCGTATTGTCGATTCCAAAAATATGATAGGCCCCATAAGCATTTGCCTGCAACAATTGGCCGGTATTATTGTTTTGCAAGGCGGCGGCACCGACAACTCCGGCGTCAATATATCTTCTGGCGCCGATAAGCGGTGCGTCCAAAAGCGTGTTGACGAATTGGCCGGAGAATTGCCCGCCGTCAGGCAGAGTTGCGGTGACGGTTTGGGCTAACAAGGCCTGCGACGCGTCCAAGCCTTTGGGATTAAAAGCTCTGTTAAGGTAAGAAGCATCAAGATTTTGGGCGTTTATATCAGCGTATGCGGCGGCGTATTGCCCGAAAGCTCCGACGGTCGCAGTATTCAAAAATCTCCCCAGCGATTCCTGCGGAGACTGGGCGTTAATAACGCCTAAATCCGTGGCCCTTTTATTTATGCCTTGAGCCAGACCGGTATTGTTCCACCAATTAACAATTCCGAGTCCGGTTTGGGCGGCGGTTAGTTGAGCTTGTTGAATTCCGGTAAGTTGTGGAGCGGTTGGAGACGTTTCTGTTTCGACGGAAGGGATTTGGCTTTTGGCAATCGACTTGAGTCCGCCCCCGCCGCCCGGTTTCGGCAATTGCTGTTTTAGGGCGTCGATTTCATTTTGGTATTTGGCAATCTCGTCCGAGCGAAGGTTAGTATAAATACTGAAATATCTCTGTTTCAGATAGTCTTCCCGGAAAGATTGTTTTTCAGATTCACTTAAATTGGGGTATCTTGAGAAATCAATGTTCCCTTTAACCAGTTGTTGAATGGCCAGATCGCGGTCTTCCGGTTTTACAACCATGGAAATCAACACTGATGCCGATTGCGAAATATCCTTTTCGATATCTTTTTGAGCCTTGGCTATTTGATCGTTATGGAGTTTGGCAATGAATTTGTCATTTTCCTCCTTTTTCTTGTTGGCATAATCGGTTTTTATTTTGTTCCCTGTCGCGGAATCAAAACCTTGGGCCAGCGATTGCACATAATAGTCCAGCTGGGCAGTTGTGTTACATGATTGTTCACCCCTCTCGGCCACGCATTGGGCGGTGACGGCGGCGGTTCCGCTTTTGGCCAAAGCCTCAATTACCAGTTTTTCTTTTGCATATGATTTGGTAACTCCCTGTTGAAGTTTTTGAAATGATTGCCCCGAGCTAATTTCCTTTTTACGGTCGTCGGTTAGGCTGTCGAATTTTTGCTTTTCATCCGGAGATAATTTTGTAATTCCGCAAGCTCCGTCGGCTGTTTTGCCTTCTTTTAAGCATTCTTCAAGCTTATTTGCCAAAGAGGCAAGCAGGGCATTGGCGGTATCGTTTTGGGTTTTGGCGTCAGCCAGCCGATCTTCAAGATATTTTTTTTCGAGGGAAACTTGGGTTTGCTTATTTAGCGTTTCGCCGGAGTTTAAAACAATATCGCCGTCTTTATTTTTTACGGCCGCGCCTTGAGAATTTAGCTTAACCAAAGATCCTGACGGAGTGTTTTTCAATTGTTCAATCAATTTCGCGCCTTCTTCGCCCGAAAATGCTTTGGTTAATTCTTTTTGCATTTCTTCGGCTGTGGCGCTCCTTAATTTGTCGCCGCTTAACAGTTCTGGGACATTGTATTTCCGTAAATCGCCGATACTTAATTTTTGGCGGGCCAGTTTTGCGTCTTCAAATGTTCCAAATGCTGCTTCTTCAGCCGGAACCCAACCGACTACCTGATAAGTATTCGGGTCGATCATCGGGCAAAGATGAAGGTCTTTGGCGCACTGTTTGGTAAATTCAGCCCGGCGGGTTTGAGCGTCTGTTGCAGCCGTTGCCGGAATGGTTGGCTGGGCAGCCGCGGGCGCGGCGGCAGCCGGAGTAATGGTTTTGACAATTCCGCCGTCAACCGCGACTGTGGAGAAAGCCCCGGGATTCTTTTTTTGCAATTCTGCCAAAGCCTTGGTATCTCCTCTGGCAGCAGCATTGCCTTTTTGCCAATCTTCGTCTTTGCAGTTCGCCCCGGGAAGATGGCAAATATTGTCTGTGATTCCATATCTTTCCGGAACAGGAGTCGTTGTTATGGCGGTTGGAATTGCTGTTGCCGGCGGCGCGGTTGGTTGAGTTGTCGGAGACAGACCGCCGGCCGGCTGAATCGTAGGTTGAGCGGATGTAGTCGGGGCGGCAGCGGCGGCGGCCGTGGGGAGAAGAGGCGGGAGAGTTGGATCGGTTACTACAGGTTTATTTACGGGATCGTTTTTCTTGGCAGCCTCTTCGGCAGCAATTGAGCTTCGGTTAACCTCATTGCTTTCTCCGGCCTGACGAATTATTTGGGCTTCTTGAGTTACTCCTTGTTTTGGGTCGTTATCAGGGTTGGCGGAAGTATATTCGTTTTGGACAGGAGCTTTGTTTATATTTTCCGCCTGTCGAGCCTCAATCCATCCCCTTTCCCAATCTTCAGGCTTGTCGCACGTTCTTCCGTCAACATTACACATATTATCGGCCGCGTAGCGCCGGGGATCAAAAACGTTTCCGGGACGGATTACCGCCCAAACGGTGATATATGTGCCGCTAATAATAACTATCAAGATAAAGAATTCCCAAAATTTTCTTACCCTAGAGAGAATTTTTATTGCCAGATTATCCAAATGACTCATGCTTACATAATATAACGAAAATCTTCTTTTTGCTACAATATCACCATGCTCAATACTAATGAATCTTTTTACGGCCAGCAGACGGGAGAGAGGATTTTGTATGTGGTTAGGCCGCACCGATTTTCGCAGATAATTTTATTATTAAAGTTTTTAGCCGGAGCCGGAATTGTGTTTTTTATCGCCTTGATTGCCGGAGAACAAGCACTGGCGCAAAAATATTTGGGGCAAATCGGGGTTATTGGCGGGATCGCGGCCGGATTTATCGTAGCAATCGGTTTGTGGGTGATTGATAATGTCAGACATAAAAATATCGCCTATATCACCGATCGCAGAGTGGTTAAATTTGAGGCTTCAACTCCGTTTGCCACCAATTCCCGCAGCTTAAATTGGGAAGAGGCGGTTAAAGTCAAAACTATCCCGCCGAATTTTTTCTGGAAGCAATTTATGATCGGAACGGTGATAATTCATGCCAGAACCACGGTGGCATCGCTTGATTCCGGTTCCAGAGAAAATATTGTGACTGATGATGACGTGGAAATTAGAGACGTTTATTATTACCGCGATTTGGGAAATTATATTGAAAAAATTCTGTTTCTTTACAAAAAACAGCCGAAAGATATTGCCGGACTACAGGCGTTTGTTCCAAAGGAAAAAGGGAAGAGGTATTGAGAAAGGCTAAAGGATTAGAAAGGCTAGAAAGGTTGAAAAGGTTAAAAGGGTTGCGTCGCAAGAAAAAGAAATTTACCGCGATTTTCCGGTAGAGATAGATTTCTTAGAGGCAATATATAAAAGAAGAATTGCGATCGCAAATAAAACGGCGAAAGTAGTAGCACTATTCATGATGGTTAAAAATGTTTCCGGATTCATATTAATTTTCTCCTGATAGTAATATAACACTAACGTATAACAGTAGTCCAGAAGTTAAAAGAAGATTAACAGTGGTAATTGAAGCTAATATAATTGGTTTTTCCAGGATTGCCGTTCCCAACAAATGAGCGATGATTAAGCTTTTTGAAATATCAACACAAAAATTTGCCAGAAGTTTTTGTTGGGAGCAATTAAGAGAGACGGTCATATTATTAATTATATAAGAAATTGAGAATTAGTTTTAAACTTCAATTATTTAAATAATTGAAGTTTATTTAAACCTCGCAATTTGTCCGATCGATAAGTGATCAAAACAAAGAAAAATCAGAATTATTATTAGCGAGTATCGGCATTTTTTGAAGTTTTTGCCAACAATAGATAGAGAAGAACTGAAATTACCAATAAGCCGGTGGCGACTTGGGCGCTGGTAAATATATCTCTAATAATTGACGCATTCATTTTAGAAATCCTATCATAATTGCTATAATCTCCTCAATGCCCGATACAATGAGTACAGAACAATTAACTTCAGGACCAGAAATGAAAGGGTTGGGGTCTTCGCATGCCGAAAACTCGGGGTTGCCATTTTTGGGGTCTGGTTCTGAAGCGGGCAGAGCTGCCCTAGCTAAATTCGAAGCGGCGGGGATGGTGGAGAGAAGCAAGACGGAAATGGGGGGAGGGGGAGGGTCGAGAGAAGCTGAGATTAGGAGTGAGTTACGAAAATATGAGGGGAGTTGGGGCTCTAAACAGGACGATGAGAAAGACAGATTTGCTCCGGCATGGGAGATGGTACTGAAAGCAAGGCTTGGATCTAAAACTGCAATAAAATGGTGTCATGACAATAGTTTTTCCCTGGAAGTTCACGGAGAAGTATTCTGGCAATTAGCGATTAAAAGAAGGGCCGAAAAAATTACAGCTGCGGAAAGAGCTCAGGGATTAACCGCAGAGTTTCTTGTATTTAGAGACATTCTTCCTCGTTTATTAAATAATCAAGAATTAGTTAACCAGCGCAATGTTTCCCCAGCCCAACAACAAGGAGGTCAAAATGCCATCTAGCCCTGAAGGGTTAACACCTTACGAGAAATTGCTAATGGATGCGGTTGAAGCTCTTCCCGTTAACTCTAGAACTGATATTGCCCTACAGCTTCAAGATGAGGTTGTAGAAAATAAAGTATCTCAAGTACTTTCTCCAATTAATCCGAAAAGAGCGGAAGAAATATTGAGCTCAATCGTTGCATGGGCGAAAGGAGAGGAGTTGTCCCCCAACAGGAGAATAGCCGGATCTTTAAATTTAACTCAACAGGACCTGAGAGCTGTAGAAAATTTTGCATCATTAACCCAAGGAAATTTGTCGTATAAAGATCATGTTTTGCCTGACGGTTCAGTAATTTCTAATAGGCGCTATAGAGATATTTTGGCAATTAGAAATAGCGAATTACAGAACCCTCAATCAAGGGTAGAGTGGGGAAGGTGGGTTAAGAGAGAATTGAGGCGATTAGGGCCTGACGCAATTCGAGGCCTTCAACAAAGAATTGAAGATTTCCGTTTAATTGGATTCATGCCGCCATTGGACGTGTTGTCGATGGGGGTCAAGTTAGAGGCGGCAGAAGAAGATTTAGCAAATTTAACAAGAAACGGTGGCGCTGCGGCTCCTTCATCTTTAGAGCAACTAGCATTAATTGATCAATTGATTAGTGGTGGATCGATGGACCCTCAAGCGGCATTTCAGAGAATGGCCGGCGGCTCGCCGGCAGGGCGAACAATGATGACAGAGTATCAACGGGCCTTTGATCGATTTCGTGATGCCTATCTTTCATTTGAGGGCCAGCCGGATAAACAGGAAAGTATTGTATATGGTTTAGTGGCGGGACAGATTATCGGTGGATCATCTGCAATATTGCCAAATTTTTATAGCAATGCTTTTAAGCAAATAGGACGCGAAACAAGCAAACACTCAATGTTTTATGATGCGTTGCAGTTTGTAATTAAATCTGGCGGGATTGGTGGATATATTCCAATGGATGCTTTATTCCAAGCCTTAGGAAGTACAAGCCAAGAGGTTTTAGGATTTATGGATGATGCAAAGTCTACGCATGAATTGTGGGTTGAACCAGAGTTTTTGCCAGCAAGATTAAGAAATAATCCTGAATATCGCAATGATCCCGACAGGCCATTAACCTTTAAATTATCTGCTAGAGAAATGTTAGGAGTTTATGGGACTTCGGAAATGATGTCTAAATTGGGAATTAATACGGCTAAGGATATTCAGGTTTTTGTAAACGAGATGAAGACAAAAGAAGGATTTTGGACTGTGCGTAATAATGCTTTTGGGCATTATATTTTTCATAAAATGGGCTACTCTGAACAAGAGATTAGCCATATGTTTGAAACAAAAGAGTTTCCAAAACTCCGAAGATCTGGAGATTTGTCGAAAGTTACCGGAAACGAAATAACAGATTTTTGGGATTGGACGGGAGAAGTAGCTCTAGATAAGATGATTATTGCGCTGACATGGATTCAGTATTCTAGGTGGGACGTTGAGGCAGCTCCGCTTGATTTGAAGCGCAGAAAAATTCTCTCAATGAGGGGAGTATTTTTGGCGGCATATCGTTTAGGTTATGCAATGGGCCTTCCGCCGGAGCAATTTAGGAATATGATAGCCCTTTTTGGCTCGATTCCGTCGATTGATCGAAAAGCAATGATTGCTCAAATCCAAAGGGATTTATCCGCCCACGACGATCAAATTGAAACACTGTCAAGAAATGAAGCCTTGATGGCCAAATTGCGAAAAAATATTTTAGAAGAGACGACTAAACTTGAAAGGCCAATTTTATCTGCCTCAAGAGCTTTGGCTAGAATGGCAATGGGCATAGGCGAATTTTCAAGCAATAATCCGACTGAGTTTCGCGAGCGAGTAAGGGCAGCAATAAAAAGGATGCCGGGCGCTGGCATAGATGCGTTACGTCCGCCAGAGCTGTGGAAAAATAAATGGTTTGAGAACTTTGAAGGGGTTGACAGTTTTGGAAATAAGATTGTTAAGAATGTGGCTGACTGGCGATTCGTAGGAAATGACGTTTGCCAGTCAGAGGAGCAAATGCAGAATGCGTTTAATGGAATTGATTTTAGTGTTCAACTTGAGGATTGCGGTCTTCGCCCAGACGAGATTGAAAGAATAGCGCATGTTGGTTATGAAGGATGGAAGAATTTTCTAAAATATGCAAATCTAGGCGTTTTGCATTGGTCTGAAGAAGGATATACAACAGGGGATAAAGGAATCAGATATTTGCAAAAAGTTGATTCTTCTGGTGACGTGACCAATCATTTAATGGAAGTAAGCTCGCCTTTGGTTCCAAGAACAATATTGCGATTATTTCCGCCTAAAGGAGGTCATTCAGTTTACTCTGATTTGGGGTCGGCTAGGGTGAGCATGAAGAAAGATGATGCTAAAGTGAACATGATAACCAATAGGCATGATCAAGACGTAGTCGAGGCCGGAGCAGCGACAGAAGTTGTCGTGAACGAAGTAAAAGAAGCGAGCAAGCCTTTCGGAGGAGCCTTAAGTTTCATTCCGAATCATGCTCAACAACGATTTTTACAGGCTACAATGAATATTTTTATGGACGGCCACTTCGCCCATAGGCTTAATTCTTTTGTAGAACGCCTTAATCTTAAGGAAATTGAAGAAGGAGATAATTTTGGGGTGAAACACCTTTTTGAGAATCCAAATCAATCGACGACAGGCAATGAAAGAAATGCGAAAGGCGAGCTTTTGATTCCTAAATGGAGGGTTGATATTCTTAGGGGGGAAGGGTTTTATTCATTGATCGATATAAACGACAGAGATCAAAAAGCCGAGATAATTAGTCCGCTAGCAGCCCCTCTTCCAGAATTAGCAGAGGCAGGAGCATTGCTAGATGAACTGATAGCATTTTCAGATACTCAAATTAGTAACGGAGGAGATTCTGACAGGTTTAGTTATTTAAAAGCTGCGAGTAAAATGATGCGAAAGGAGCAGGCGTTCTGTTGGGATACTTTAATTTCGCGTCGTTCCGACATTCCACCTACAACTTTAGATATCGCAATGAGCACAGGAGAAAACGGCGCATTAAGCGGGGCGACAGCGAATGCGATTTTAGGGGACTTGTATTCATTTTTAGGCGCAATTCATCCAGGGGGTCGAGTGAAGGGGGCGAAATTTGGAGGAGAAAACAAACAAGACCAAGCGGCATTTGTAATTCCACAACTTGTCGACTGATCAGCCTTTAATTCTATTACTTTCCAGATAATAATTTCCCTAATCTTCCTCTGATTTGCCCTTGAGGTCCCCACAATCCCCGCTGTGGCGCTAACCGAGCTTTTATTGCTGATAATTGCATTGCATTTGGGCCCCTCCCATGTAATTTTGTAAATTCCGATATCGCGGAATATTCTTGAGCTGCAAGGTCTTCACTATAACCCCTACTAGCTCCCCAACCCCTCATCACTCCCTCTTTAGACGCACCCCACCCAAACCCAACCGCTTCGCCGATGGCGGAGCCGTACTTGAATTCTGGGGCTTGGATGGCTTCTTTGACCATATCGACGACTTTAGGCGTCAGCATCAGGATCCCGATTCCGAACAGGGCAATGACTGCTCCAACTCCGTTACCGCTGGTAACTCCGCCGCCTTCCCCATAGATCAATGGCGGAATCCATTTAACCCCGCTTTGACTGGAAAAGCCGATGTCAGGGTTTATTTTCCATGCAGTCCCGGACTGGCCGGTCAAGGCGGCGGCAAAAACCAGCATCAGGGCGGCGGCCGGAAAGGCCATGGCGTTGGCCAGTAAATTTCTAAACCATTTGGAAAACGCGTCGCTGCCCGGCATGGCATTGAGCATCAATTGCAATGGTCCTAAAATCGCCCCGATAATGATTTGAATGTATGACATCAGCAATGAGAAAAACAATTTGAAAATAGAAAATAAAATAGCCACGGCGAAAATTACAAAAGCGACCGGTTGGGTCAATAGACCGGCGGCTCCGCCGGTTAAACTGCCAGCGGTATTTCCCAATAAATCTCCGACCAATCCGGCAACGGCGTTGGCGGCAGTGGTGACTGTTGAGCCTTGGGCGCCGGGGATATTGAAGATAGTTGACAAGAGAATCTTAAATAAATTGCTGGCTTTGATGGTATTAATCGCGGCCGAGCCGGTGTCGGAAAATATTCCTCCCATGGCCAATAATTTAATCCCGAAAAACGTCACAAAATAAATCATGTCAATCACAAATCCGGCTATGGCGTAACTAAACGTAATTAAAAGCAGGGTAATGACCAAATTCGGCAAAGCTTGCTCAATCCCTATAACGGTTTGGGCGTCGATTTTTTTCCGCAGCATTATCATAAAGCCGATAACCACCAATGTCAGGGAAGTTATTAAATAAGCTACGTTCCGGGAGGCGATCCATAATTGTTGGATCGGTTGAAGAATGGTAAACCCGCCGGCGCTGCTTTGGGCATAGGCCTGATCGACAAATCCGGCTTTGGAGCCCATTAAAGCCAAATATTGCTGGGTGGCGACAGGTTGGTTTCCGCCAAGCAGGGCTATGGCGTTATTTAGAGACGGAATGGCCCCGACCGGTAAGCCTTCTCCGCCCGGGCAAATAATCCCACAGGAGACGGCATTAATGGTGGTGGTGAACTGAAATTGTCCGAATCTAACAGCATTAACTTCAGTAGCTTCTCCTTCTTCGGCTTTTCTAATTTGGGTCATTGGAGATTCGCGCCACCAAGCGTCAGAAATTTCTGATGTTTCACCGCTGCCGCCGGAATTGGTTGCCTGATTTCCTCCTGCCGGAGAATTGACGGACGGAGAAGAGGATTGATTGGATTGCCCAGAGGATTGATTTTGGATTGTGCCGGTAGAATTTCCGCCGGTAGAGTTATTGGACTTGCCGGCCGGGTTTCCGATAGCTGAGTTACTAGGTTTATTTAGGGGGGGATTTTGTCCACCTTGATTATTTGACGTATTGCCTGAATTTGGAGAATTTAACTGTGGATTTAAATTGAAATAAGATGGATTACTAGGCGGAGTTATTTTTAGAACAGGCACCGGTGTTGGTTTTGGAAAAAAAATGGAATTAATGGTATTTAGGAACCAGTCCAACCCGCTGCTTGGGCTTTGGGCATAGACCGTGCCTGTCGCTGTCATTATTAATACCGCGGCCAACACGATTATTTTCCCCCAATTCCGGAACATAAAAATATTATATTTCATTCTTTAACACTTTAACAGTTATGCCATATAGAATTATTTTTTCCCCAAACCTTCATCATGCGGATCAATAGTTAATAGTCAAACCATATTATCGTTGATTATATAAGTAAAGCGATAATGGCAATCAATTCTGGACTCAAATTTGCCGGCGCCGGACATTTTATGTGATCTCAAAGACGGATGACGGGGATCGGCCATCAAATATGCCAATTGTTTAGCAAATTTTTTTTGCTGTGATAAAGGAAGTCTTTGATGTTGCTTCTTGAATCCAGTTGAAAAATGGACAATCATGAGTGCAAATATTCAAGCGCTTCGTCGAGCGAAGAGAATTTTTTTCCATTGCCGGACTTGATGCTTTTGATTGCCTCAGTGTCTGATTTTTCCCACCACAGATCGCTCCCATAAGACGCTGGCAGATAATTAGCCAAAGAAGATTTGATTTTGTTCACTTTTACCTCAAGTTCCATCAAGTCGCTGATGAGGCTTTTGGCTTGTTGTTGGTTGATAACGATTGTTCCGTTAGACATGAAATTATAATAGCACAAAGCTACTGACCATCGCAGGAAGGGGTCAGACTGCCGCAAAGCCCCATCCGGTAAATCACAAAATCGCAATAGCCGATGTTTTGGCCCCAAACTGCTTCGGTAACACTGTCTGGCGAGCAGGAACCGTAATAGCCGCGGGCAGCGGCTTTGATAGCGGTTTTATCGGTAGCGGAAATACTGCCTGAATTTGGGTTAGACAAGCTGAAAACTCCGACTTTAAGTTTTAGAATTCTGGCGGCCAGTTCGGCGGCGTCGCCGGGATTGCAGCGGTTAAATTGAGATCTTTCGGCAGAAGTAGTGACATAATTCATAGTATCGGCCATAATTTGCATCGGGCCGGTAGCTCCGACAAAACTAACTTCGCATTTTCCCGACTGGGCGTGGCCAGTGCCTTCAATTTCATAAATCGTTTGTAGAAGTTTTAGCGGAATATTATGGCGGGCGGCCGCGGCGGATAGGGCGGCTTGAATATCGCTATTGGCAAAAGGCGAATTGCTACTATTTCCCAGAGAACTAATACTAGAAATGACATTGGTAATCGGGCTAAGCATGGCCTGAAGTTTTTGATGGAATAAATCGTAAACTGTCCCCAGCCACGGGAAATAAGCTTTTGACGATCCGCCGGTACAGGGAACGCTGGAAGTACAATTATAGCTAATTGTGGTTTCGCCGGGCTTATCTTTAATTTCGCCGATGGTTTTCCCAATTTCCGGATACAGGGCCTGAAAAATTCCACCCGGAGACTTAACGGTTTGGTCGGCAATCTTATCTAATAGCTGTGAATAGCGGATGAAAATCGGAATCGGAGCGTCTATTCTCCATTTAACAATTGGCGGCAAAGGATCGGGGCAGCCGGTTACCTCGCCTTTTTTCTGCCTGGCGCGGCAGGCGGTGATAAAGCCTAAAGATTTCGAAGTGTCGACGTCGTAGTTGTATTCAATGTCTTTTTTAAATGTAAATAATGCCGTGATTATGCCCTGATTTTTATTTTGCTTGGCTTCCAGGTTATCGCCGGGATTGCTGAAGCTATCGGTTTTGACGCAGCCGTCGGCATTTTTAAATCCTCCGGCCACTGTCCAATCCGGATTTCTATCGGCTTTGGTTAAATTTGCCGCCAGAAGCGGAAATTCCGGCTGGGGCGAGGAATTAGGAATTTCTTTTGGAATAAAGGCTGTTTGCAGCATTTGTTCCAACAAATGATTATCTTCAACTAAATGGGGGAAGAAGAGACGGAACGACTCAACTCCGGAGGTAATTTTTAGGCTGGCATCCAGAACAGTGGAATCCGATTGGCACCGCCGGCCATTTTTCAAGCAAGGGGTTATAAAAGTTTCTCCCGCAGTATCAACTTGGCCTTTAACGTCTGTAGAATTGTTAGAAGCGGAAAACGGAGTTTGCAGCCAAAGGTCGTACCAATAATTTCCGGGGGGCGGATTGATGTGTCCGGACATATCCGACAAACGGATTTTCTGAATATCTGTTCTGGTTGGATCTGCGGCGAAAAGCCGGTTGGCTTCAAGCCTGGGAATAACCTTGTTGCTTTTGACATATCCGATAATCTGATCATATGTTTTTCCGGCCGCCACGGCCTTTATCAGTTCTTCTTTGTAATGATTTAACACTTGTTTCGGAATCAGTTTTTTAATCGGGCCGGAGAAATTTAACAGGCACTCCAGAGGATTGAAAATACTGCAGGCGGTTTTGACGCCCGATTCCGCCGACTCGCCATTTTTTAAAGCGTTAAAGTAGTTTTGAGCGATTGCCTTTCCGCCATTTTGATTCGGATGGACTCCGTCGGATAAATCCGCCAGATTAAGGCCGGTTCCGGCATTGACTAAAACCGATCCGGTTTCCCGCGCCAATCCGGCAATGGCGTTATTTAAATCAGCCACAGACAGTCCTTTAGAATTCAAAGGAATGATTTGGGATAAAATGATTTTTATATTTGGGCTTTTTGACCGCAAGTCAGAGATTATTCTTTTTAAATTATTTATTGTAGTTGCCGTATTGACTCCGGCGCTGACATCATTGGTTCCGAGATGAATAATGGAAAGATCGGCCGGAGACTTCAGCCAATTATCTTTTTCCGAAAACATCCGCTCGGTGGTATAGCCGGCGTAACCTTCTGAATTGACGTTAGAACAATAATACGGGTTTTGAGTCCCAACGAAATTAATTTTGTTGTAGCCGTTAGACTTTAACAGCTGGTTTAATTGGCAAGGATAATATCCTTGAGTAATGGAGTCGCCAAGCAGCAAGATGGAGGCCGGAGCATTTTTGCCGATTAATCCGGCGCCCGCAGCTGTGGTATCAAACCTTGCTTTTATTTCGGTGTCGCCCTGCAGATATTCATTAATGTAATTGGTCATTGCGGCCGAAGCCGGCATGGTATCTGAAATTTGGGTATTGGAGCCGATTCCGGCAACAGGCAACTCCATTCCGGTCAAATCCATGGAAATATTTACCGGAGGGACAGAATATTTTTCAATCAATCTGGTGCAGTGCAGGCGGCCAATATCGCCGGTATTTGAACAATTGAAAGCGCCGTCTAAAGTTCTGGGGAGTTCGACTTCTAGGTTTGGCTTGGCATCATTGGCGCAGGATAAATTCCATTTTGGCGGTTCTTTTTGACAGGGGCGGGCCGGAGCCGGACGCAATGGGTGAGGTTCGGTTTCGGCGGTTTCGGTGCAAGGCGCTTCGGAGGCGAAAGCAGGAATGGCGGAATAACCTAATAAACTAATAATCGAATAAACGAATAATAAAAATAATAAGCGGAACATTTTTATTATTGACAATTTGAAGTGATGCAAATGTTGAATTTTAATAAATCAATGCCGGTGAATTCTTTGAGGAAAACGAAGATCAGCCATAGAATAATTACCGCGGCTCCGCCCATCAGGGCAAAAGTAAATACTTGTTGGGATTTCTCAACAGCTTTTTGATCGGCTCCGGCTGTTATATATTGGAAAGCGCCGACAACCAGCATCACAAAAATTGCCAAACCGATGATGCTGGTGGCTGTCCCCAATAAATTTTTAACGACAGTTTCAATGTCCGCCAGAGAGTTTGGTTCATTGCTAACTAATCCGGCCGCCTGAACTTCCATAATTGAAAGTATAACAGAAGAAAAGTTAACAGGACAAAAGGTTTAAAGGTTAAAAAAATCGATCAAAGTTGACAGGATTTTAACCCTGTTATCCTACCAACCTGTTAGCCCTTACTCTTTTACAGCGCCGCGCTGGGAAGCTTAAAGTTGCTGAATATGTCAACTCCAAAGAAGGCGCCGACGATTTTCATTAAAGCCCAGGCTCCGCCGATGATGGCTAAGCCGACCAAAGCGGAGGTTATCCGGTCTTTGGCTTTTTGGGTGTTTTCTTTATCGCCTCCGGAAGTGATCCATTGGACGCCTCCCCAAACCAACATGACGAAAACCAAAAGGAACGAGACCATAAAGGCCGCGCCTATCGCCGCCGAAATTAAATCTCCGATATTTTTGACCGCATCGATTTTGCCTTGAGCCTTGATATTAATGTTTGAATCCATTTTTAATTTTCACCGCCTTTCTTTTTAAATCAAATAAATATTATAAACATTATAACAATTATAAAAATTATAATCTATTGAGTTCTTCCCCCAAGAGGGGATAAATTCTTAACTACAATTTCTAAATTCGCCAAAACGTCAATTCCCAGGACGTAGCCGATGGCCTTTACTAAAGCGAAAGATCCTGCCAACAAGGACAATCCCAGCAAACCGTTTGAAATTTTGCTTTTGGCGTTTTCTACCCGGTCCTTGTTTCCCCCGCCCATAATCCATTCAATTCCGCCCCAGACGAAGTAGAGAAGAAAGATTAGGGCGCCGGCGGTATAAGCCAATCCCCAAAAAGTTCCTACGTAACGTCCGAAAACGTCATTCGGATTGCCGCTACCCAGATCGCCTTTTAAAACTGGATTAGTTATTCCGGCGGCAAAGGCGGAAGAAGTAATAGACAAATAGACAAATGTTTTTTTCATATTATGTTTAGATTAAGGGTTAAAAAACATATTCAGCCCTTTGTTAAAATCTCCGCCATTTGGTGAAATTTGTTCAATATACTTGGCCGGATTTAAGATTTCAAATCCGAAAATCGTGCTGACGACTCCGGCCAAAGCCCAAGAAATAACCACCAGCGCCAGTCCGATCAGGGCGTTGGTGAACATTTGTTTGGCCTTGGATAATCTTTCGCCTTCTTCGCGGGCGGTGATCCAGGTCAGGCCGGCCATAACAGTGTAAATAATGAATGATATGCCGCCGACAATGGTTAAAAACCCCAGAGTATTGGAGATGATTTTTTCCAAAGTCGTTGACGCCGCAGAGGCGGCCATGTCCTGATAACCACCGGGTAACCCGCCGATATTTCCGGCCTGAATATCAGCCAATTTCATTGGGTTGCGCCTCCGACGTTTCCCGGTCCGTAAATAACGGGATTAAGAATAGTGGAATAATCGCCGAAAAATACTTTGCTGATAATCGCGGTTATAGTCAGGGAACTGACGATGATTAAAAGTCCAATTAAGGAATGCCAAATTCTGGCCCATGCCATGGTAATCTTTTCGGCTTCTCCATAAGAACCAATATACATAATTCCGGCAACGATCAGGTTGGCTAAAGCCCAGATTCCGGCCCCGATAGTGGTTAAGCGGATTAAATTGGTAATCAACAACCCAAGCCCGCCTTGGACGGAACTGTATCCGGCGGCTCCCTGAAAAGTGGTGCCAAGAGGATTTTTTATGTTGCCAAAGATGCTTAACATATCAAAATAAATACTGAATTCTGGATACTGAATTCTGAATGACAGAGAATTTTTGTTACCTTTTCTTATTATTCAGTATTCGGCATTCGGTATTCAGTATTTTCATAAATTCGAATTAAGTATCGGTATCCCTGTCAGGACTTGAATTATTTGAATAATCCAGTAACTTACGAACAGAAACACAAAACCCATTATAGCAAAGGTCAAGATCTTTTGAGCCTCTTCAATTTTCTTTGAATCGCCGGCGTTGGTGATCCACATTAACCCGGAGGCGATAACGGAAATCAGGACTATTATCCCGCCTAAAATATAAATATTCGGGAGCCAAGAAGAGATGAGACCGCCGATGCTTTGGAATTCGGCGATACTGCCGGCGGTAGCCCCGCTTTGGAATTTTAAGTCGGTGCCGATGTCTACTGCGAATAAAACAAATACTGAGTTCCGAATACTGAATACTGAATGATCAGACGATGTCAATACTGAATTTTGAATGCTGAATTCTGAATGAGCAGATAACTGTTTCTGTCTTTTATTCGGTATTCGGTATTCAGTATTCAGTATTTTCACTTCTTATTCCCTCCGAATCTTCTTTCTCTGCCGGCATAATCTTTCAAAGCTTTATCAAGTTCTTTTGGAGTAAAGTCCGGCCAGAGGGTTTTGGTGAAATACAGTTCCGAATACACCGATTGCCAGGGGAAATAGCCTGATAAGCGCAGGTCGCCGCCGGTTCTGATAATCAGGTCGGGATCAGGGATTCCGGCTGTGTCGAGGAATTGGCCGAAGGTCTCCTCGGACAAATCTTGAACGTTGAACGTGGAACGTTGAACGTTGGCGATAAGTTTGCGGATTGCCCTAAGAATTTCGTCGCGGCCGCCGTAATTTAAAGCAAAGCTGACGGTGATTTTTTTATTATTTCTGCTGATTTCCATATAATGTTCCGACTGTTTTCTAATGTCTTCAGGAAATTTATTCATCTCTCCGACTATATTTAATTTTATGCCTTTTTCATTCAGGCGGCTGCCGAACTTTTTCAATCCTTCGCGGAAAATCCCCATTAAGGCCTTAATTTCAGCTTGGTCCCGTTTCCAGTTTTCGGTGGAAAATGCCCAAAAGGTTAAAAACTTTATTCCCAATTGAATAGCTCTGTCAATTATCGGTTCGATAACATCTCGGGCGGCTTTGTCGTGGCCCATGACGGCGGCCAAGCCGCGGGAAGTTGCCCAGCGGCGGTTTCCGTCCATGATGATGGCTACATGCGCCGGCAAACGCCGGCGAAATTCTGAATTCTGAATACTGAATACTGAATGGAAGGATGAGTTGGGCCCTTTTTTCATTTAATAGAAAGAAATTGTAGCATAAAGACCTCACTTCGCCTGACGTTTTGAACTCAAAATAATGCTGCTGACGATATTGAGTAATTCATTAGCTTCTGAAATTTGATCAGATACACTGATTGTGGGATATTGACTCTCGATAATTCTTAGCCAATAGATGCTTTCAGCAAGTTCTTTTTTGACAATTCCATACTTTGCTTCAAAGTCCAATCGACTTGAAGAATTATTTGCTTCTTGGTCATTCGCTCCGGAAGACGTGCAAGATTTTACAAATTGATGTTTTATAACATATCCAAGGGAATCATTCGGGATTTTTCTTGCTATTTTAAGACATGAAAGCACCCATTGGAAAATTCGATCGTGAATGTTAATTCCGTCTTTTTTCATAATTTTTGTATTTTATTCAGTATTCAGTATTCAGTATTCAGTATTTTTATAGTATCGGTATTTTAAAAAGCAGCTCCGCGATCTGGGCTAGCCAGTATGAGCCGAATAACAATAAAAATCCGATCAGAGCGTTTTTGATTTTCTCCGAGCCTTCTTTTAATTTATCTTCGCTCCCCATTGAAGTTAAAATGTCAAACCCGCCTATCATTAACATTCCGCCCATGACGATGCCGCCGAGAATAAAGACGAAAGGGAGGAGGGAGGAAATGACAGAGCCGGGAGTTGAGAGGTTTCCTCCGACTTTTACATTGATTAACGGATCGCTAAGATTTAAATCCGTTCCTGGTATTACAAACCCAAATACTATCATTTAATTATTATTAACGTCAAATAATTGTAATATATCAACCCCGATAAACCTCAAGATAAACACCGCGAAAATGATAATCAATAATCCGGAAACAGCGCTGGTGATCATTTCTTTGCCGGCCTGCATTTTTTCCGGATCGCCGGCGGAGATAACAATCATTAAAGCTCCGTAAAGCCCAAGTAAGAAAGCGATGCCGGAACCGATGCCTATCGCCCATGGCAGAACCGTATTAACTAAAATTTGCGGATTGGTGGATAAACAGCCCAAGCCTGTTTTGACCCCGGTGCTGTCGCTGCCACAGTCGGGAGAGTAGACGGGATTGATTAGGCCGGAAACCAATGTGCCGCTGGTTTGACTGAAGAATCTTTGCGCAGCCGGCTTACATGTAGAATTTGTTATTAGTCCGGTTATTCCGGCAATGGGATTAATAAATGTCTGCAGTATTGCCGGAGCAGACATGGCCGTGCAAAATAAATCAGCATTAGCGCCTTTTGATATTTGTTCAAGGCACCAGCCGGGAAAGCCGGGGGCGATTGAATTGGTGATGTTTCCCAATAAAACTCCTGTTAAGACGGTATCGCAAAATCTTACCGCTTCAGGTCTGGCGCACATGCCGGTATTTTTATATTGATTCATTCCGGCAGGACAAGACGGGCCGGGGGTTTGGGCGGAAACGGGTTTGGGTAAAAATGCCGCCAGAAAAAGAATTATCGCAAAAATTGCCAGCGGTTTCCCCAACATAACTTATAGTATATCGTAATCAGGAGATTGTTTTAGTTCTATCTTCTGGAAGAAGCAGAAGAATTATTTGAAGAAGGAAATTTTATGAATGCCATCAATAACAGTAAAATCACAATCAGCAACAAAGCGCTTGAGGTCTGTGCTGAAGTGACAATATCTTTAAAAACTTGCTCTGATATCATACCAAAGAATATTCCTTTTGTCAAAAACCAGACATTTTCCGCATCCAGCACCGGAGCCGTAAACACTGGAGTTATAAGTACAACGCCGAACCAGCCGGATGAAATATTTATCAGCACCCCAGTCGCCAGATCAAAGATTATCGTTCGTCTGTTTGGTCTCACCCTTTAAAGTCTAGCATATTTATAAGCTGTCCAGCCCGTCTTGCTATACTGGATTTATGAATAAATTTGTCCTATTTTTATTATCCATCTATTTATTAATGCGTATATCCGTCTATTCGCCGGTTAGGGCGCAAACGACTGTTTGTTCTGGTGATCCTGTTTGCGCTGCAATAAAACAGCAAATTGACGAGCTGAGTCATCTGCGGGAATTGTCTGTAAGCGCCACTATTCCTTTGGAAAGTCAGCTCTCCAGTTTGGATAAGCGCATTGCCTTGGCTCAAAAGGGAATTGACGCGGCCGTAGCCGAGAATAAGCGATTGACTAAAGAATTGGATTCAAAACAAACTGACATGGCTGTTCAATATCAACTATTAACCGTCAGAGTCAGGAATTTATACAAGCGCCAGCAATCAATGAGTCCATTTTTGCTGTTGATTGGGTCGTCGTCAGCTGCGGAGTTAACCCGGGAATTGGGCTATCGGCAGGCGGCGGCTGGTCAAGACCGGGAAATCATTACCCGGATTGCGGAGGAATCTTCAAATTTGGAAACAGAACAAAAAAATCAATTGGAAAGAAAAAATCAATTGGCCGGGTTTCAGGCCCAATTAGATAAAGAAGCGGCTTTTTTTAGAAAAGAAATTAAGGGCGCCAAAGAATATCAGGCCCAGTTGTCCGGCAAAATCGCGGAGCTTTCGGCTAAGCAAAAAGCGATTTTAAGCGAGAAGGCGGAAACTTTTCAGACTACTGTCGGAGATGTCCCTTTAGCCGACGATCCGGCTTCCCGGCCCGATTACAGTCCCGGGTTTTCGCCGGCCTTTGCGGCGTTTTCATTCGGAGCTCCGCATTTCAAAGGCATGAGCCAGTATGGGGCCTTTGGCAGGGCAAAATCCGGCCAATCGGCAGAAGATATTCTGAAAGCGTATTACGGCGGCGGGATTGAAATTAAAAAAGATTATTCCACCAATATAAATATCAATGTCCGCGGATACGGAAGCGTTGATTTGGAAACTTATGCTAAAAGAATTTATGAAATGCCGGGAAGTTGGGGGGATGAGGGCGGAATGGAGGCTTTGAAAGCTCAAGCGGTGGCAGCCCGGTCTTACGCTTTGGCGTATACCAATAACGGAGCCGGGAGCATTTGCGCCACAGAAGCATGTCAGGTGTATAAATCGAGCAATAAAGGCGGGAAATGGGAGGAAGCTGTTAACGCCACCAGAGGATGGGTTTTGATTGCCAATGGTAAGCCATTTTCAGCTTGGTATGCTTCAACTTCCGGCGGATATCAGGAATCGTATAGTTTAAATGGCTATTCAACCCCGGGATTTTGGGATACTAAAAACGGCCGTTCCGGCTGGACCGGAGACGCTTACGAAAAAATTGCCGGCAGTCCGTGGTTTTATAAAGGCTGGTACCGGAGCCGTTCCGGCGATAATTGCGGCCGGACGCATCCGTGGTTAACTTCCGAAGAAATGGCTGATATTTTGAACGCCTGGGCGGTGTTGGTGAAATCCGGCCAAAAAGACGACCGGATAATGCCAATAGGGGGATGTTGGGGCGGAAGTCCGTATTCGATTGATGAACTGCGGTCTCGGGCAGAATCGGCGGGAGGCGGATTTAAGCAAGTTAGAGGCGTCTCGGTAACTTATGCCGATAACGGAGCAACTTCCAGCCTTAATTTTGATACCGATAAAGGCTCGGTAAATATTCTCGGTTCGGAATTCAAAAAAGCTTTTAACCTGCGAGCGCCGGGGAGAATCGCCTTAAAGAGCGGATTGTTTAATATAGAGAGAAAGTAATGAGTAAAGAGTAAAGAGTAATGAGTAGAGAGCTAGAAGTAATGAAGAGCAGCAGATTTGTCATTATTTTCTACTTTCTACTTTCTACTCATTATCAATTTCTGCTAATATAGTCTTATGCTCGAGTCCGTCAAACAACTTCTTTCAGACCACGGCTCCGGCGGATTGTTTTCCGCTTTGTCAATTTTTCCCAAAGCCACCAAGTTTGAGGCTCAGGACGAAGAAGAGAAAATAGTTTTACTATTGCGGCCGCATTTCGCCACCAATATCTGGTGGATAATTTTAGGATTGTTAATGAGCGTTGTCCCTCAATTCTGGATATATATACCGGTAGTTTCGTTATTGCCCGAAAATTATTTACTGGTCCTAACCCTGTTTTGGTACGCCCTTACCCTGACATTTGTTTTTGAAAGATTTTTAATGTGGTTTTTCTCGGTCAATATCGTTACGGACGAGAGGGTTATAGACGTGGATTTTTACGGCCTATTGTTCAAACACGTCGGAGTAGCGTCGATCAATAAAATTGAAGACGTCAATTATTATCAAAAGGGGATCATGGGGGCGGCTTTTAATTTTGGCGATGTGTTGATCCAAACAGCCGCCGAAATTCCGGAATTTGTATTCAATAAAGTTCCTAATCCGGAAAAAGTAGTTAAAGTTCTGTCTGAATTGATTGCGGAGGAAGAGCGGGAGGCGATAGACGGGAGAGTGAGATAGACTGGGAATGGTTAAAAATGGTCAGATGACAGGAAAGGTTAAAAAGGTTAAAAAGGTTAAAATAAAATGAACTATTTATTGAATTTTGGATTTTTGGGGTTGGTAAAAATATTTTTATGGACGCTGCTTTTGATGTTCGTTATTTTTTCTTTTGTAGTGGTCAGACAGGTCCATCTGATGAGCAAAGTTCTTGCCGTGCCGATTTCCGGAGGCCTAAAAATAGTGGCCTTGGGGCTTTTAATTTTCGCGGTCGGAATTTTCATAGTTTCTTTAGTTGTTTTGTAAGCGAAAAACTTGAGGTGGAGAATTTATTTAAGCAAAACAATAGGCCGGTAGGCAGAATAGTCAGATTATTAAGTGACGAGGAAAGAGCCGTCCGGAAAAAATCCTTTCAAGTTGTTGCCGTTGCGGCAGTTTTTCTATTAGGTTTTATTGCTACTTTGGGATTTATTAAAAGGCAGACGGCGGTTAAGGAGCAACCGGTAATCAGTCTGGAAAAAAAGGCGAACTATGTTTTGACGGAAATAGCCGGACTGGCCAAAGTTGATCCGGGCAGAGCGATGGGATTGGCCGCGGATCTTAATAAATCAATTTCTGATTCTCAAAAGGATATCTCTGATAAAAAAATGCTTAACAGGTTAAACGCATTATTGCAAAAGCTGGACAGTCTTCAATCAGAATTGGGTCTAGCCCGCAAAATAAAATTAACCGAGTTTTTAGATCCTAAATTATTAAGAGATGGATTAAACGCAGAAATTTTAAGCGGGAATGCCGAGAAACTTTTAATTTTTGATCCGCGAAAAAATATATTAGCAACGGTTTCACCGGTTGACAGAAGCGGGCAGATAATTGGCGGCGGAATTGAGGGGATAAACAGTTTCGCGCTAGGGCGGAATTCGGCATTTGGCATAAAAGATAGCCGGATTGTTGAATTTCCTTTCAGTGGCGGAGAAACATTGGAGGCGGTTAAGGATGATGGGGCGTGGAGCGGCGATTCAATCGTGTCGTGGTTTGGCGGGAATCTGTATGTAATTGATAAATCCGGTTCTGAAATTTTAAAATATCCGGCCTTAGAAAACACCTCCGGAAAGTCAGAATTCGGCAGCCGCAGGCGGTGGTTTAAGCCCGGGATCAATTATGATTTGTCGGATATTGTCGGAGCGGAAGTTGACGGGGACATTTGGATTTTGCATCAGGACGGGAGAATCAGCCGATTCCGGAACGGGAGTAAAATAACATATAAGCAGGTTTTGGCGGATTTTATGTCTGAACCGGTATTGTTTTCTGTTCCTTTGGAAGGAGATAAAATTTGGGTTTTAAGCCGGAAAGAAAAAAAGGTAGTGGTTTTAAATAAAGAAACAGGAGAATTCGCCGGCGAGTGGGAGACTGAAGAATTTGGTAAGGCTCAAGGATTGGCGGTAAATGAAAAATTGGGAAAGATGTTTGTGTTAGTGGAGGGGAAGATATATGTGGCAAATACTCAATAAAAAGGCCAGGTTAAATTATCAAATTTTAGAAACTGTTGAGGCGGGGATAGAACTATTAGGTCCGGAAGTTAAAAGTATCCGCAGCGGTCAAGTCAGTCTGGAGGGTGCCCACATTCAAATCGGCATCAGTCATAACGGCCCGGAAGCCAGATTGGTTGGAATGCACACTTCCCCATATCTTTCGGCCGGGAAACTCCATATCGATCCGACGAGGGTTAGGCGGTTATTGCTTCACAAGCGGCAAATTTTGGGACTATGGGACAAAACCAGGGGAAAAGGCCTGACAATGATCCCCTTGCGGATTTATGAAAAAAAAGGCTGGATAAAAGTCGAAATAGGTTTGGTTAAGGGCAAGAAAAAATGGGAGAAGAGAGAGGACTTGAAGAAGAGGGATATCGAGAGGGAAATGGAAAAAAGTTATTAGTTTAAGCTCTCAACAGCGTCACCCCCCACACCTTCTTGACCCCCGCCAGTTTCAAAGTCCGGCAACATTCTTTCATGGTGGCTCCGGTAGTCCAGACATCATCGATTAGAAATACGGTATCTAATTTTGAATTCTGAATACTGAATACTGAATTAATCCTGAAGGATTTTTTGACATTAGCTCGGCGGAAATTGTCCCCGACCAGAGTTTGGGGGAGGGAATAAGCCGACCGCTCAACCAGATTAGTTCTTAGGGGTAGATTTAGAGATTCGGCAATCGGCTTGGCGATAATCTCCGCTTGATTGAAGCCCCGTTTCATTTTCCTCCACCAATGGAGAGGAACGGGAACTACCACAAAATTTCGGTTATCGGTTTTCAGTTTTCTGTTTTCAGCTACAGGTTCGCCGGTTCTCTGTTTGTCGGTTTCCGAAACAGATGAACCGACAACCGACTGACTTGAATCCGATAACTGATAACCCTGCCCGACTTCGCATGGACGAAGTCCAGGCGGGCGGGCGAGAACTGATAACTGCGAAGAAGAAATGGCTTTGGCCATTTCTTCCGCCAATTCTTTCATTGCCCGCCAGTGGGGATTGAGTCCGAATTTAGCGTCTTTGACAATTTCTTTGGCCCAGCCGGCGTAGCGGTAATAACTAATTAAACCATCAAGTCCGTTTGTTTTTCGGCATTCAGAATGAGTCATTCCGAGAGGAGATTGTTTTTGGCACATTGGACAAATCAGCGAATTTATGGCTTTGGCTACTTTAGGTTTACAATCCGGGCAGGCAAAAAAGCCTTCTTTTCCGCATTCATAGCAGGTTTTGGGGAAAAAATAACATGGTAGCCACTTGAGGAAATCGCTTAAAATGGTCACTCTAACCATTTTAGCCATTTTAACCATTTAAAAAAAGCATTCTTGCGAATGCTTTTTATGTGGAGATGTCGAGGCGTGACCCCGAGTCCGAACTTTTTCTCGATTAGCCGTGTACACGTGTAGGATAAGTTAAATATGTTTACCGGAAGAACTTATCGGCTTCTAAATCGATAAACAGCTACTGATGTCATCTCCGAATATCCGCTCAGCAACTTGGATATTCTGACGCCCTGACTGGGTTTTCACCCACATTAATTCATCAGGAGAAATTAATATGAATGCCGGCTTACGCTTGGTAAGCCGGAAGCATCGCAAACTCTCTGGGAGCAAAAGCTCTGTCGAGGGCCGCGAACACTTTATTAACTGCTGTTTTGACAGTTATTTTTTGGTCCTGTTTAATCCCGGTGAACCAACGGGAACGTGCGGCTTGTCAAGGTACGAGTCCGTCGAATCGAATTCATCCCCATCAGAGTCTTCAACAGACTTCGGGGGATTGTATCAAAGTCACCTGTAAAATGCAAATTTTTAGTGTGCGCCGTCCAGGACATCCTATACACTTCCTGAACTTTAATTATTCGGTCTACATCCAACGGGTATTAGAATTAGCCGGTTTGTCAAAAGAACCGGAAAGGAGGTGTTATGAATCCTGGAATCCGTATTGATTACAAGACGCTGCGAAGGGTTAATCCCCAAGCCGCCAGACAAGCAGTATTGGAATACCTGAAAACCAACCGGGGGAATATCGCCGATTCCGCCCGGGTGTTTGGCATCAATCGGCCGGTAGTCTATGACATTAAAAGAAAAGCCGCCGAGGGAGATTTAAGCGATCGGCCCAAGGCCCCAAAACATCAGCCGAACAAAACTTCGGCCGAGATTGAGGTCAAAGTGATTGAGGTTAAAAACAAAACCCGGCTGGGACCGAAACGGCTGTCTCGATACTTAACGAAATACCGGAAGATAACCGTCCCCTACGGAACCATCCGGCATATCCTGCGGCGAAACAAAAGCAGGTTAACCTATGGCGTTAAAGGCAGAAGATTCAGAAAAGAGAAACGGGAGTTTATCGACTGGTACAGCGCCAAACCGTTTGAGATTGTCCAAATAGACGTTAAGTTTATCCGTGACCAGAAGGCGTTGACCAAAGCTCAAATTATCCATCTGGATCAGTATGAAATCCCCAACTATCAATGGGGAGCTCTGGACGTCAACTCCAGATTTAAGCTGATCGGTTATTCCCGAGAGAAATCCTGGACGAATGGGTTATGCTGGTATCTGTGGGTGATCTCGTGGTTACGGTCTCACGGAGTTACCGCCGAGATCGTCTTTACCGTAGACAACGGCGAAGAGTTCGGCGGTAAGTCCTGGCTGAAAGTCAAGGAACTGAGAATGCTGATCAGCGGGTTTGGCTGCCGGTTGATTCAGAACCATAAAGGCCACTGTGAAGAAAACGCTCATCTGGAGAGATCGCACCGGACTGACGACGACGAGTTCTACATCCCCAGAGTCCTCAAGATTAAAAGTGAAACCGATCTTTTGGATGAAGCTTTGGGGTACATCTATTACTACAACAACATCCGAGAACATTCATCATTAAACTACCAAACGCCGTTTGAATATCTCAAGAAACAGCTGCCGGAAGTTGATGATACAATCCGTTATGTCAGACCAATCTTGTTGGATGACATATCTCAAGAAACAGCTGCCGGAAGTTGATGATACAATCCGTTATGTCAGACCAATCTTGTTGGATGACATATCCGTTAAACTAGGGCCGTGGAGTGGATACAATGTCCTGGCACAGAACCTTAGGAAGCTATCCAATATCTCAATTTATCCGGCTTTCCGGCTTCCCGATACTCTTTTCCGTATTCCGCCGCCGCCCCCAGAAAACTCCGCTAACTACCCGGTATATCCACACATACCGACTCTTGGCGAATTAACTATCGGCAAAAACATTTCTTGATCATGTTTGTGACGATTCGCGTCCGTTCTACAAAATAATTCCCGGTTTTCATCCCAAGCGCACTCCGAACATATCTGCGTCGCTTTATTGCCGCACTTTCCGCATTTCATGATTGGCGCTTCGTTTCTGGCCAGAAGCTTTATTGACTTGCTTATATTTTTACCGTTCGCAACCGAGACTACTTTCAGAACAAGTTCGGAAGTTGTCCCGAAATCATATTCATATTTAAAAAAATCCCCGACTCCCAAAACTTTAGAAACCGCCACCTTCATATCCCGATCGCCGTATTCCTCCTGATCGGGATGGGAATAGTATTCACTGTCCCCAATTTTAAACACGCTTAAGTGGCCGCAACATTCCAGCCAGATATCTCGCAGATAGTCATCCAGTTTCTTAAGACTAAAATTAGCCGGAACCTGAAGATGCAGCCAATAATAGGGAGTGTATTTATCCTGGACCAAAAGATGGAAATAACCAAAATCGTCACTTCTCTCTTTCAGATGATTTTCCAGATGTCTGGACATCACCCTTTTATCAAAAGTCAGATGGCATAAATTACATTTTCCTCTGGTCGCGGTCTTTTTTCTTCCTGTCATATTGTTTATGTCTCTCATTTTATCATGTTTTGTCTTACTAATTCCTCCATTGGAACGCCCAATGCTTTGGCGATTTTCATCACCTTTCCCAAAATATTCACCATACTCCTCATCAAAGGTATCTTTAAAACCAAATTTTCCGCCGGATAACGCATTCATCATGACTCCGGAGGGAAAGGCTATCTCTAATGACTCCAGAGGTAAATAGCCCTCATTGGGTCTTCCTTTTTTTATTCTACCAATTGCGATCTGGCAGATTTTATAGTCGGTGTAATTTTCCGGAAAGAAATTCCTCGCCTTTCTGATATGGGGAATTGCCCGTTTATCTTGTTGTTTTACCATGCAGTCCAACAGGTGAAAAAAATCCACATTCCTATATTTCCAGTCGCATTTTGTTGGGTCAAAACTTTCATTGGGTATTTCTGACATATAATTATCCAACAGGTTATTTAGAAATTTGATTGACTCATCACACCTTGTTTCTCCAATAGTACTCAATGCTTGTGCCGTTATAAGATCTAAGCCGTCACCTTTTTTAATCGGGTGTTTAATCCTGTACTTTATTTTTTTTATCACTTCCGGAATGCAGGCAGGCCCGAATTTCTTAAGCGCTTCTCTGGCATTTTCACCGAGCCCCGGTTTCTCTAGGGCATTTATTAAACGCACGATGGTTCGGTCATTCTTTTTTGAATTTCTACTTTTTATGGTCATCTTATCCTTTCGGAGCTTTACGTTCCATTGCACAAACTATATTTCCAACTCAATCACGACAGCATTGGGCAACGGATCCAAATCATAAAAATTCGAACAGATTTCGCCAGCGGAAGCGACCCTTTCGGATTATACGATCCAGAGTTTTTCTTTGGCGAAACGTAATAATTTCTTCCAAAAATTAAACGTTTCAGCAAGGTTTAAATTTTGCGTTTAGCAAAATTTATTACGTGGCGGAGGAGGTGAGATTCGAACTCACGCGACCTTGCGGTCGAGGCTTAGCAAGCCCCTCGGTTGACCACTACCGTACTCCTCCATAAAGCTATTTCCACCTTTCTGAATTCTTGGGATTTGAAGTTCCGATTTCTTCAAGATATCTCATAGCTTCGCTCTGATTATACAAGAACAATCTTTTTTCGCCTTGTATTTTTGGGTTAAAACCGAGCAACAGCAATTGCTTTCTAACGTCTGCCATCAATTGAGGAATGTAAGAAACAAAAGCGATTTTTTTATATTCATACTGTTTTTCTCTAACTTGATATTTATGTTTAAAGAAGCATCCATCGGTATCTACTAAACCCCTAATACATGCTTTGGAATAATCCAAATTTTCTATTATCCAATCAGGAAGACCAATATTAGCCCTAAGCTTACTTCCAATACATAAACCCTTGGTTAGTAAAAATTCAATCAGTTCTATCCCTGATATATGAATTGCAACGACATTTTCTCTTTTAAATAAGGAGGGCTTAACTCCAAATAGAGAATTCATTAAACTAACTACGTAATTTACATATCCTTTATCAGCCTTGGCGCCCAGCGTAATCACTGCTTGGTATTTTCCTACTCCACCATCACCCAACATTATCCCAATAAATTCCGCCAAGGCAACTGAATTCTCTGGAAAATTAAAAGTATTTCTAAGTACAACATTAGTGCCGATATATCTTTCTGGGTATAACTTTCTATAAAGTTGAGACATTTTTCCGCCTTTACTTCTGCCCGCTGGTGTTCCTGGCGGCCCATACATTTTCATCCTAATTACGCTTGCTCTTGCTGACCAAGCTCTGGCGCTCCACCATTCTTCTTTTTCTTCAATTACAGGTGGTAGAAAAATTCCAGCTTTTTTACTTAACTTAATCAACACATTTCCTTGTCCTAGCAGTTTTTCATTTCGCCAGTCTCGCAATGTTCTTCCCGATAATCCAAAGTCAGAAGCAATATTTTCCCACGAAAATCCCAATTTTTCTTTTACTGAGTTTAAAAACTTTTTTTGGTCACCGGTTTTAAATTTATATCTCATAAGTTTACTTTATCATCATTAGATGAAGTAAACAATAGACAACTAAACTACCTCTCCATTAAAGAAACTGATACAATAACATAGTTCTGGATTATTTCTTTGGAGACGTCGCCTAGCGGTATGGCACGTGCTTGGAAAGCACGCGTGCGTAAGCACTCGCGAGTTCGAATCTCGCCGTCTCCGCAACGTAAGAAATTGCGAAGAAATTATTTTAATTGAGGATTTTAAATATGGGTTTATATAACTACATCAAGACCAAAACTGAATGTCCGAATTGCCACACCCGGATTGATGGTTGGCAAGGCAAAATGCTGGTTGATAAATTGGGTTACCACTTGCTGGATGGTTTTATGAAGGTTAAGTTGGGGGATATTAAATTCGGCGAAATGCACAATGTTTGTAAAAATTGTCATTATTTTGTGAAATATAGAATCCGTAACGGCAGTCTAGGGAAGCCAAAAATCGAAAAACCGGTTAAATCTCGATTATCGAAATAGCGGTTTTCAAAACCCTTCTTTCCGTCTCAAACGCCAGTAGTTTCAGCGCCTTTTCACCGGTAGCCCATCTTACCTTTTCCATTTCCCAACTATGGTCTTTAATATCACCGGTAGCATATTCCATCAGAAAAAATTCTACCTTTTTATCCACCAAAACCTCGTTTTTGGTGTATTTGTAAGCTACTCCCGGGGTAATTTTATTAATAATTTTTGCCCTGACTCCGGTTTCTTCGGCTACTTCCCGCAGCGCTGTATCTTCCGTCGCCTCTCCATTTTCAATAATTCCTTTAGGCAATACCCACTTATGGTAGCCGGAATGTTTGCAGATTAACCATTCAATTGTCCGTCCTTTTTCCCTGCTACGAAAAACAACCCCTCCGGCGGAATGTTCGTTAATTATTTTTCTGCTAGGCATTTTTTGCCCCTCTGATTTTTTGCAATGATAAGTAATTAAGATATGGGACTGAAAGATTTGCCAGCAATAGCCCGCTGACAAAAAGAGCCGATGGCAAAAAAACTGCTCCAATAAAAGATCCTAAGGCCGCAAATGATGCAAAGGGAATAAGAACATGAAGAAAGAAGATATGCTGACAATTAAATATAACTGATCAATTACCGACGATCCCGAAATCAATGCCCGGGCCAAGATTAAAATAGCCAGGGTAGCCAGAAACGCAAAAATCATTTTCCAGTGTCCAGTATATTTGATTAGTAGGATCGACCCGGCGACGATGGTCAGAATGTGATAGTAGTCTCCCCACCAGCCAAGAACGCTCTTAAAAAACAACACTCCGACTATCAAGCCAAATGCCGCCGGATTGAAAACCGGCCGGTTATTAATCCGCAAAACATATTTAGAAACTATCGCCAAAACTGAAATCAGCCCCGTCAGCAGCAAAGACGAATTCGGAGCCAGCACCATGGCGATAATCAAACCGGTGATCAAGCCGGAATCAGATATTCTCAATGTTCTGGTCCGGAGGTACTCGATAGCGCTATTGGCGACACCGGTTAACAGGATGGCCACGGCCATTTGGCCCAAAAAAATATTCTCATAGCCGTAGCGGTATCCGCTGATAATCGCCAAGCAGCATAGCAAAGCAATCGTATATTGTTTTAGATTTAGGTTAAGCATGATTTCATCCGCGGGCCGGCATAGACGTTATTGTTAGAGTCAATTATCAGGCAAGAGGCGCAGTCGTGATTTTCCACAAAGAAAATACCCTCATCAATGTCCATAAAATACGCGGCAGTGCTCAAGGCATCGGCTTCTCGGGCTGTCGTCGCGACTACGGTCACGCTGCTGATTGAGTTATCGTTACCTTTGGACTTTTTTGCCATAGGATTAATAAGATGAGTTTTCCTGAAATACTCGCCGGAAGTGCAAACGGCGCTATCGCGGACATGAATCACGGTAATAATTTTTTGAGGGAAAATCGGATTCCGGATGCCTATTGCCCATGCGTCCGCTTGCGGCGGTAACCCTTGGACTTTAATGTCGCCGCCGGCTTCTATTATAATATTTTCAGTATTTCCAAAACACGCCAAGGCCATATCTAGGCCCAAGCCCTTGACAATGCTGTTTAGGTCCAAGGCGGCCCGCGACGGTAAAGTGATCGTGCGGGTGCATGAATCAAGCCGTATATCGGCATAATCAAGCGCGTCAATTCCGAATCCTGGCGGAAAATGGAAAATTGGTTTTCCAATTTTTGGAATACCGTGAATGCTTTTTGGACATCTAAAACAACGTCAGATTCTTTTCGTGAAGAATATAAGCTAATTATTACCCTGGTATCCATATGCTTTTGTTCAAAATTCCATTTTTTCATATCGAGCTAATTATGATTTTGATTGGGCCGCAATCTGGTTTAAATCATCGCGGAAAGCGTTGCTGGTATAGGTGGCGCCGGATACGCCATCGATTTTGCCGTTTTGGGCTTTAAGGGCTTGATTTGCCAAAAATGAAGCGGCATATTGGGAGGGAGGAGAATTAGGAATCTCTGTCAGATTGATGTTTTCCCATTTACCATTGACAATCTTTATTGCAATTGTGGTTTTGCCCCAAGGTGTTCCGGAAGAAGCCTTATAAATCCCATCTTTATATGGTCCAAGACGCGGCGCCTGGGTTACTTGAACAGCCGGAGATGGAGGAGATTGGGGATTTCGCGTTCGCGGTTGTCCGGCTTGAGGCTTAGTTTGGAGTTGTTGTTTTTCCAATAAATCTTCTGTCTCGTTTTCATTGTAAATATCCGTAATATCCCAGAACGGTAATTTTGGTTCAGTTTTTATTTGTTCAAGGGAAAGCCAGAGCAAGATCAGCGCTGATCCGCCCAAGAGGCTAAAAATTATAGATCTGGCTTGCCCGGAAAAATAACCGGTAATTTTTTTCAAAGAGTCCATATTTATATATATGGCTGAATTCTATCTCGAAGCGCACCGCCTGAGCTGTTCTTCAAATACCTCTTGAGACGTATTGTACCCCAAACACTTTCTTGGCCGGTTGTTGATCTCCCAAACCATATCGTCAAGTTCTGCCTGGGTTAAATTCTGGAAA
>JACRNH010000006.1 GCA_016219325.1 Candidatus Collierbacteria bacterium | reverse complement strand
GGTGATATTGACAGAAGTAAACTGCGTTTGATTGTTTTCTCAATCTCACCAGACTATTATATGCAAATATATGCAAAGACGATTTTGGGAGAACTTCCTCTACCGGCTTACGCCGGTAGTTTCAAGTAAGGAAAGATGAAACGTCAGGCGTTTCAAAAAATAGGTTTTACACTTATATTCTTTATTCTCTATCAGATAATGGGTTTTATATTGGTTTCTCTAATAACCTTAAGCGACGTCTTACTCAACATGCCAGAGGAGAAGTAGAAGCCACGAAAAATAGACTTCCGGTTAAACTGATCCATTATGAATATTTCATCAATCGGACAGATGCTGAAGCAAGAGAAAGGTTTTTAAAAAGCGGATATGGCAGATTACAGTTCAAGCAAATTTTAAAAAATACCCTGAAGAGAATTGAATAAAAAATTACTCGGCCTTTCTCAATCGTTAAAGCCAAACGTCATAAGCGTCTAATTCTTTTCCGCTAATTAATTTCATTTGCTCTAAAATTTCATCTTTTTGTCGTCCATGATGCAATACCTGAGGGCAGTAAATTTATTTGTAAAAGAGATAGAGCTATAATAAATTTTTACCATGAACGATTTACTGATTTTAAACTCTCCTCATAAAAATTTTGAAGGAATCAAAAAGATAGATGAATTCGGAGTTGAATATTGGGAAGCCCGTGAGCTCATGCCGCTTCTAGAATATACAGATTGGCGGAATTTTAAAGGGGTAATTCTGAAAGCGCAAGAAGCTTGTAGGGGCAGTAAACAGATTGTTAAAAATCATTTCGTTGACATCAGCAAAATGATAAAAATTGCTTCAGGAACGTTAAAAGAGGCAATAAGAAGCATACCTGACTTTAAGCTTTCTAGGTATGCTTGTTATTTAATCGCACAAAACGGCGATTCTTCAAAAATACCAATAGCTGCCGCTCAAACCTACTTTGCCATTCAAACCAGAAGACAGGAAATATTTCAGCAACTTGACGAAGGCGAACAAAGGTTATTTCTAAGAGGAAAAGTAAAGACTCACAATAAAGAATTAAACGCAACTGCGTATTCCGTCGGAGTTAAAAACTTTGGTAAATTTAATAACGCCGGATATTTAGGACTTTACGGTATGAATAAAAGCAGTGTTCAGCAGAAAAAACGGATTGGGAAAGATGATGTTTTAGATAGAGCCGGATCAACTGAATTAGCCGCGAATTTGTTCAGAATAACTCAGACAGACGAAAAACTTAAAAGAGAGAAAGTTAAAGGCGAAGGTAAAGCCGTGTTTACGCATTTGATAGTCGGTGAAAAAGTTAGAGAATCCATTAAAGATATCGGTGGAACAATGCCGGAAGACTTGCCGACAGAGCCGAATATTAAGAAATTGGAACAGGTGAAAAGAAAACAACTAAATGTCTAGCCCTAAAATTTTCATCATCCCGGTAATGGGAATTCGCATATTGAAACCGATCATTGGTACGCTTGGGTTCGGGATCAACTGAAGTCGCAGGGTTTTTCGGTAATTGCCATTGACATGGCTGATTTGGTAATGGCCCATAAAAATATAAAGATCGCGGCCATTTCGGCAGTCCCGGCCGGTCGTCAAAACAATTTCCGGGAGTGGTGGAAGTGATAAAACGGAAAGTTTGATGTCCGTAGTCTTTCTGTATAATGATTTTTATGAAACGCCTCCTGTCCGGAGTATTGTTTTTTGTATTTATTTTCGGTTTGTCGCTGATTTTTTCGGCGGCTATTCATTTGAAAATTTATTATCAAATCAGCCAAGAGGCTTTAGCCGCGGCTCAGGATTACCACAATTCTTTTTTAGAAATTTTAGCTCAAAGCAGGATAATTCCTACTCCCCGACCAACTCAGAATCCAGAAATCAGAGATATAACTCCCCGCCCGACGAAAGTCATTAAAGCGCCTACTCCCCCGCCCCACATTTCCGAAGATCAACTTTGGCAAGCATTGTTGGATTACCGCCAGTCTCAAAACCGGACGCATTTAGTCAAGGAAGAATCGCTTTGTATTTACGCCAGAAAAAGAGTTGAAGAGCATCAGACAAGGTATTTGACTTTAGGCCCGGATGATAAACCGCTTGATTCCCACGCCGGATTCGAGCGCGATGCCGCCAATGAATCATTATTTAAGGATACTAATTTTCCGGCCTTAGCCGAAAATTTGGCTTATCTTCCCGGGTATGCCAATGCTACCCAGATTATTGAGTGGGGATGGGATTCAAGTTTACCGCACCGCAATGCCCAACTGTCAAATGAATGGACTCATGCTTGTGTTGCCGGCAGATTTCCCTTTTACGTCGGGATATTCGCACACAGATAATTATTCTATTCCGCATTGTTTCTGAACTTCGGTAATAATTTGCTTGCAAACAATAGAAGTTGTTTGCTGTTTGGTTTCTTCCAATTGCGAAGAACCTTTATCAATTACGGCTTTAGTGGCGTCGTCAATTACATTTCTGACATAAGTTGAAATTTGCCCGGCCGGTTTAACCGGCTCAATTCCGGAGTTGGTTTCCAAACTTTGCGTTTGGTCGCCCAAAATTGCTTTGATTGGTTGCGGGGAACGGTCTATTAACTGTTGCTTAACTTCTGACGATTTAATTTCGCCTTTGAGGCGACCAACCAGAACCGGTCCGTAGGTCAGGCTTAAAAAAGTAATAGTGATCCAGAAAAAGGGGGTGAAAATCGATCCGAGATCAGGCTTCATAATTCTAGTTTATCAAACTGGTAAACTAATTGTATGTTCGGATTCCACTGGTACGGATTGATAATCGGGATTGGGATTTTAGCAGCAATCCAAGCTTCGACGTGGTTGGCTAAGAGACGAAAGATTGACGAGGAAGTGCTTTGGAAAGCGGCTTGGTGGGCGCTGATTGGCGGATTAATCGGCGCCAGGGCTTATCACGTTTTGGATTTGTGGACAGAGATTTATTCTTTCGACCCCATCAGCGCTTTATACATTTGGAATGGTGGTTTGGGCATCATCGGCGGAATTTTAGGCGGCATAATCGGATTATTTATTTATTATAAATTTATCATCCATCATCCATCATCCATCATCCATTTTCACTCTTTATTAGATATTGTATTTTTTGGATTACCATTGGGCCAAGCCGTCGGCCGTCTCGGCAACTGGGTCAATCAGGAGGTCTATGGATTACCAACAAGTTTGCCGTGGGGAATTTATATAAATCCGGAAAACCGTTTGGCCGGTTACGAACAGTTTAGCCGTTTCCATCCCCTATTCGCTTATGAAGCGTTGTGGATGGTATTGGAATTTGGATTGATGCTTTTGGCGGAAAAAACAGACAAATTAAAGTTGATTAAAAGGAGTTACACCGGATTTTATTTGATGTGGTATGGAGTGGGCAGATTTTGGCTGGACTTTTTAAGACCGACAGAATTTGTGTGGCAGTTAAATTTGCCAACAGGTTTTGTTCTTAATATGGCCCAAGCAATTTCCGGATTAATGATGATTTTGGGAGGATTATTGATGATAAAATTCAATCCATTTGTCGAATGAGCGTTAATCTGTTATTTCCTTCATGATCAACAGTCAATTCAAACAAGCGTTCGTCGCTGGCAAATAATTTCACTTCTCCCCTTTCCGGATCACTATAGGAACCCAAAGATTCCATTCCTTTTGTCAGTTCATGATTGTCGCTCATTGCTTCTAATCCCGCTCCAAACTCAACGGGTAAAGATTTATAACCATTAGGAAGCGCGTTAATTTTTTTCTACTCAAATAAATTCTGAAATATCCAATTCCGCCTTTGTTCTCCGTTTAAAGTAATTTCCGGCAAAAAAGTATTTTAATCGGTTTTTAATTTATTTTTTGTCACTTTTGGAGCGAGAACGTTTTCGAAAAAATTCGAACCCATTTCAAAAACAAATCACTGTAACTCCGGCGCGGCTTAGCCGCGCCTCCGCTATTTTTTTTCGCGCGCGATTTTGTGCTCGCTTCGCGGGCATTTTAAATCTTTTTAATTATCAATTTTTCTTGATTTATAATTTCTTCCTCTGGTTTTATTTGTCGTTCCCAATATTCTCGCTCGTCCCTTTGCATAGCTTGATAATCCGTATATTCTTTTCCTGTCCATGGATTTATTTATCTATTAAATTGATTCATCCATTCTCTACTTGCTGCTTGCAAAGCTTCTGGGCTCGAATAATCTTTACCATCCAATCCTTTAAAATAAAGATATTCCGGAGTTTCAATTTTTGCGTGAACTCCTAAATTGCTTTGTTGGATTGGCCTTTTTATCTCGTTCATATTTTCACTTCGCTTTCTGGAATAAAACTTATTGTTTATTACAGCACTATTTTATCAAATTTTTGTCCTGCGGATCAGGATCCCGCTCTGCGGGAAACCTGAGCTTTCCTTTGTGCCGTGGGAGAGACTTGAACTCTCATGTCTGTAAAGACACACGCTCCTGAAGCGTGCCTGTATACCAATTTCAGCACCACGGCAAATTATTCTTTTTTGGAAAATTTTAGTGGACCTGGAAGGTGTCGAGCCTTCTGCCTTTCGGATGTAAACCGAACGCTCTGCCGTTGAGCTACAGATCCGACACACAGTAAGTTTTATTGTGGACTCTTCACGAAAAAATTCGGACTGAGTTTCAAAGGTAGCGCTGCGAGTGCCCCCACCCACTCGCAGCGCCATCTTCACGCTCGGCTTTCGGCCTCGCTTATGTTTCGCGCGCGCGATTTTGTGCTCGGCGGAGCCGAGCACACTTTACCCTTGTCTTTCTCTCCGATTTAATCCAATAAAGCTCCTGTTCTCATTACTGGTGCTTTTCGCGTATTCATCTATTTGCATTAAATCACTTAATACTGATGTCATTCTAAATTCTCGATATTCGTGCTCTCCCAAAATTACTGTAACCGCTTTATTCAATTTATGTAAAACATGTTCTCCAAATGATTTTGAACCTTGATTCCCCTGCTCACTCTGTTCAACTAAATCAACAAAATAATTTATATCAATTCCATGTTTTAATAACTCGCTCTCTGTTTCATCCCACCCTGCAACAATTGGTTTAAGTGTAGAATCTTCCGCACCCCATCTCTTGTATAGTTCTTGAATTTGTTGATCCATAATATAAAAGTTGATTTATTTTAATCCCCAGTTATAGGACTGCACATCGCCACAACCAACTTATGTTCTCCACCCTTAAACCTTGCTCTATCTACAAGTAATTGTTCTAATTGATTTGCTCGACCATCTCTAATCCCGGATCGATCTCCCCATTCCTCTTTAAGCTCAGCCTCTACTTTGCCAATCTTTTCTGCCGACCATTTTTTACATCCTTTACACGGTTCTGTAACAAAACAATCAACATTGTCACGCAAATCCGCGCCCACCTCAACGAGAACTGTTGCTTCTGTTTGTCCAACGTCACAATATAAACTGAATACTTCGGCCATAGGTTTGCAGGCCATTATAGCACACTTTTAGCCTTGTTTTATTCGTCCTAACAAGTTGTATATTTCCCAGTAAATTTGTATAGTGTAATTGTTACCAACTTTATCGATTGCTTTTTTAATGGCCGCTTTGGACAGCTTGAGCAATCGAGTTGGTAACAACCAGAGCGGCCATTTTAGTACTTTAAATTTTTTTGCGTTTTTCTTTTAAAAAATGATTGTCCGAGCCGACTTTTTGCGATGCCGAAAGCCGAGCGTGAAGATGGCGCTGCGAGTGGGTGGGGGCACTCGCAGCGCTACCTTTGAAACTCAGTCCGAATTTTTTCGTAAAGAGTCCACAGTTTTGGAGAAAAAGGGTCATCGGGAATGGCGCTCGCCACGCCCGCGACCGTGGCGAGCGCTGCAAAGCCCTGTTTATATACGCAATAAAGCCGCCGCATAATAATAAAGAGAAAAGAAAAACGCAAAAATTTTAAGAAAAAAAACAAAACCATGATCAAATACATTGCCTACTGCCGAAAATCAACCGACGAGAAAGAAAAACAAGTTTTGTCTATTGAATCGCAAATTGAGGAACTGAAAGAGTTTGCGACCAAAGAAAAATTGCAAATTGTTTGCTTCTTAACGGAATCTCGAACCGCCAAAAGTTTAGGAAGACCTGTTTTTGAGGAAGTCATTCAGAAAATAGAAAAAGGAGAAGCAAACGCAATTTTGAGTTGGCACCCAGATCGTTTGGCTAGAAACTCAGTTGACGGTGGAAAAATAGTTTACCTCCTCGATACAGGAAAATTCCTTGATCTGAAATTTCCCACTTTCTGGTTTGATAACACCCCGCAGGGAAAATTTATGCTCTCAATCGCCTTTGGGCAGTTCAAGTATTATGTGGATAATCTAAGCGAGAATGTAAAACGAGGAAATCGCCAAAAACTTCGAAAGGGAATTTTACCGAATAAAGCACCATACGGATATTTGAACGAGCCTAGATTACGAACCATCGAAGTTGACTCGGCAAAATCAAAAATTGTCAAAAAAGTATTTGAGCTTTTCGCCGAAGGCGAAAGCTCTATAGCTGACATTTCTCGCTTTTTCCAAAAATTCGGAATCACCAGATACAGCGGGAAAATGCTTCATCTCGACACAGTCAAACGGATTTTAACCAATAAGTTTTACATCGGGATTATCAACTTCGGCGGTGAAATCTACGAAGGGACACAGGAGCTATTTATTCCTCCTGAGTTATTTGGGAAAGTCCAAAAAATTCTTGAGGCTAGAGAACACCCAAAACCCAGAAGGAATAGTTTTACTTTTCTCGGATTGGCTAAATGCGCTGAATGTGGTTGCTCCATCACCGCCGAAGTCAAACACAAGTGTTATCCAACGACGCGAGGAAACGTGGACTACATTTACTACCGCTGCACTAAAAAGAAAACTGACTGCTCGCAAAACTATTTACAGGAAGAACTTGTAGAGCAACAATTGCGAGCAATTGTTGAAAAAGCTAGTTTGCCCGCTTCATGGGCTAAATTGTGGCTAGAAAGACTGGATAAAGAGGAAACGAAAGAAAAAGAAAATGGCGAAAGCCAGATCACAAGATTTTCTCTTGAGATCCAACAAATTGATCAAAAACTCGACAGGCTTCTTGAAGGCTATCTCGATCAGATTGTTGATCCCCAAATATACCAACAAAAGAAAAACGAATTGGTAGAGCTAAAAATCAAGTTGAAAGAGAAAATGACGAGTATTTCCAAAAACGGAAGTGAATGGCTCGGACTAATGAGGGAATTTATAGAATTGGCCGCTGCAGCGGCCAAAATCGCGCGCGCGAAACATAATAAACTTGTAGCGAAATTAAACTTGTAGCGAAATAGCTTCTGCTAAAATCATGGGCAGACCAGATTTGACTTGAGTCTGCCCGATGAATTATCAGTATCTTCTCAAACATCCGGATCTTTTTCAATACACAATCGGCATTAGCCGTCAGCAATTCGAATTGCTGCTCCCCAGGTTTGTCACTACCCTCCGGCAAGCGGAATACGTCAAGGCCTGGAATAAAGACCGAGACAGAGCGCCCGGAGGCGGCCGGAAATCCAGTTTGGCCACCGACCGCCAAAAACTATTCTTCGTTCTCTTCTACTACAAAGTCTATCCCACCTTCAGGTTTGCCCAAACCGTCTTCTGCTTCGATAAAAGAAACATTCAGCTCTGGACCCGATTTCTGGAAGGAGTATTATTCGGCGCTCTCGGGTATCAGCTTCATCTGCCCCAAGTCCGAATCAGACATCTTAATCACTGGCTGACTATCTGTCCGGCTTTAAAAGAATTCCTGGTAGATGCTACCGAGAGGCCGGTTCAGCGGCCTAAGGACAACCAACGGCAAGAACGCTATTACTCCGGAAAAAAGAAACGCCATACGGTTAAGAACCAAGTTTATGTTCATCCCAGAACTAAACGCATTCTGGCTGTTTCCGACACGGTTGAAGGCAAACGCCATGATAAGAAACTGCTTCAGGATGACCGGCGTTACTATCAGCTTCCTCCCGGTTCAACCGGAGCCGGCGATAACGCTTATCAAGGAGTCACGGCCGAACATCCCTTCCTGAAGTTAGTCGTCCCCAAGAAGAAACCGCCGGGAAGCGAATTAACCGAGGAAGAAAAGATTGTCAACAAGACAATTTCTTCCATCAGGGTTAGAGTAGAGCATCCGCTGGCCTACCTGAAGCACTTTAACATTTTAAGCCATCGATTTAGAAATCGACTGAACCGGGCTCATCAGCCTTTCGAGACCCTGGCCTGTTTATACAACTTCAGCAGAACGCATCGGTAAGAAACGGGGTAAGGGGAATACTGGAAGTTATTTCGCTACAAGTCTAATG
>JACRNH010000011.1 GCA_016219325.1 Candidatus Collierbacteria bacterium | reverse complement strand
CCGGAAACTACCCCGGGCGGCAAGGCTTTAAAATTTTTTGCTTCAGTCAGATTAGACATGCGCAAAATTGCCAATATTACCGATTCTTCCGACGTGATTGTCGGCAGCCGGCACAGGGTTAGGGTTGTTAAAAATAAAATTTCTCCGCCTTTTAGGCAATCGGAATTCGATATTATGAATACTGGCGGCATCAGTAAAACCGGAGATCTTCTGGATTTGGCCGAAGAGCACGGAGTGGTGGAAAAATCCGGCTCTTTCTATAAATTCGACGGCCAGGTTTTAGCTCAAGGCCGGGAAGGAGCTAAAGAGGCTTTAGCCGCTGACCCCAAGTTATTCGCTGCCATCAAAACGAAAGTTGTCGAAATCCTAACTGCCAAAAAGCCCCAAGCGTGATTGACGAAGAGTTGGAAATGGCCAAAAGGCAAACGCTTCATTTTTTATCCTTCAGATTAAGGTCGGTTGCGGAAGTTAAAGCCTTTTTGTCCAAGAAAAATCATCCGCCGGAAACAGTTCAAAAGGCCGTAGATGAATTGTTGGAACATAAATTTCTGGATGATCAGGCATTTGCTAATTGGTGGGCCGGATCCAGAATTAAACAAGGCTGGGGACAGATTAAAATAAAGAGTGAATTGAAGATGAAAGGAATAGACGAGGAAATTATAAGTTCCGTTATAGCCCGCGATTGGGGAAAAATAATTAAAGAGGAGTTAAAAGATAGAGACCGGAGCTTAAAAATCAGGCAATGGCTGGCCGGCAGAGGTTTTACTTATAGTCAAATCAACCGGGCGTTTGACGATTTCACCATTAACGGATAGAATACATACTTAAGAATGAAAATTAAAAACTGTTTCAGCCATTCCCAGAAAGGATTTTATGAATCGAGTTCCTTACTCCGATCCTGCTTCCGGAGCCTCTAATCAGGCCAACGAATTATTAAAGGCAGCTAAAGAAGAGTTGGCCCAGATTAAATCCCAGAGCCAGATTATTCAAAAGCAAAATGATGATATCCATCATGACAGGGAGGCTTTGGACCGGGCCAGAGAGCAGTTGTCAAAAGATAGGCAGGAATTGATTGATAAATTGGCTAAAATCTCTTCCCTGACTAAAGATGAAGCCAAAAAAGAGCTTTTGGAAGCCGTTGATAAAGAATTAAATGAAGAAATAGCCAAAAAAATCAGAGGAGCAGGTCAAAGAGTTAAGCAGGATTCGGATAAATTGGCCCGGGAGATATTGACCGACGCCATGCGCCACGGGGTAACCGAAATGACGGCCGAATACACGATTTCAACGGTTAAGTTAACCGATGACGGGGCCAAAGGCCAGATTATCGGCCAGGGCGGGCGGAATATCAGGACTTTTGAAAGAGCAACAGGAGTAGACGTTGATTTGGATGAAACTCCGGGAGAGGTCCGTTTAAGTTCATTTGATTCGGTCAGAAGGGAAATTGCCCGGATTTCGTTGGAAAAATTGCTGCGCGACGGCCGGATTCAACCCTCCAGAATTGAAGAAATAGTCTTAAAGACCAAAGAAGAAGTCGAAAAAATCATGCTTGAAGAGGGCAAGAAACTGGCGGAGGCCGTCAAAGTATTTTCTTTACCGACCGAGTTGCTTCAGATTTTAGGCCGGTTTAAATACCGCTTTTCTTACGGTCAAAGCATGATTTTGCACACATTGGAGGAAACCAAGATCGGAATTGCCTTGGCGCATGAATTAAAAGCGGATGTTGATACTGTCAGACTAGGATGTTTATTGCATGATATTGGAAAAGTTGTAGCGGATGAGGAAGGTAGCCATATTGAGTTGGGGGTTAAACTTTTAAAGAAATTTGAATTGCCGGATAAGGTTATTAATTGCGTCGCCGAACATCATGAAGATCAGCCATTCAGCTCCGTTGAATCGGTAATCGTTTATATTTCGGACGCCATTTCCGGCGGCCGGCCCGGAGCCAGATATGAGGATTACGAAGCATATGCTGCCAGACTGAAAAAATTGGAGAGTTTGGCAATGTCTTTTGCCGGAGTTCAGGAAGCATTCGCAATCCAGGCCGGACGGGAAGTCAGGGTGATTGTTAAACCGGAAGAAGTCACAGACGCTTCTGTTACCCGTTTAGCTCATGACATCGCTAAAAAGATTGAAGCGGAAATGACTTACCCCGGAACTGTTACCGTCAATGCCATCCGCGAAATAAGGGCCTCCGACGTTGCTCATTAAAATTCCCCCTTGCCATCCTGGTAATTTAGATATATAAACAGATTGTTCCGTTGTAGCGAAACTAATTATGGGTTTCGCAAATTATTTATATAGATTCCTGGTCAAGCCAGGAATGACAAAGTACTAAATTTGTTTAAGTAACAAATTAAATGTTGAGAGGGGGTGAAAAGAAATGACAAAATCAGATTTATACGCTGTTGTAGCCAAAAAAGCTCATTTGCCGAAAAACGCAGCCGAAGAAGCAGTCAACCTTTTTTTGGAAGAAGTTAAAAAAGCTTTGAAGAAAGGCGAAAAAGTAGTTTTGTCCGGTTTTGGAACCGTGTACGTGTCTAAAGTTGACGACAAAAGAGTGGTGCCGTTCGGACGCGAGAAAGAAGCTCGGATAATCAAGGCCCACAGAGTCGTTAATTTTCGGGTTGGCCGGCCGCTCAAGAAATTGATTTGGTAATTTTAGGTTTTAACGGAGCAAAAAAAAGCGGGATGTGTTTTGGTCCGAGATGCCTAAGATCGGATTTATAGGCCATGATTTGTCTAATCGGGATTTTAAAATCCTGAAGATTAATTTTGGTTGTTTCTATGAGTTCCCGGATTTGGGAGAACTGACGATGTTTGCTTTGTGTTTTAACGCGGGCTAAGGTTATATGGGGAGAGTAAATATCTCCCGAAGTAATGATCTTTACGCCGTACCTCATTAAGGTGTCAATTAATTTTTTGGTTAATTGATTTAATTTATCCGATTCGCCTCCCAACCCAATCCAGATAACCGAAGGCCGGTTGATCCGCGGGAAAGCTGAAAGAATTGTCGGATATACCGAGAATTCAATTATTGATTCCGCCACAACCGCAGCAGCGCGTTGCGCCCGTTTTTTTGTTTCTTCGGATATCCAGCCCAAAAAAGCTAAAGTTATATGCAGTTGATCGGAGTTAACAAAATTCAGATTGTCCGAATTTTCAGCCAAATATCTTTGGATTTTGGCCAGTTCCTTTTTTAATTCATCCGGAATTCTGATACTCAAAAAAATTCTTTCCGGAGATTTTTTAAATGCGCCCATATCGATATTGTACCAATCTTGATTGGGCAAGATCTGTCATTATCCCTACAAACCGAAAGAACAATTAAGAATATGATACGTAGATTATGGGTATTGAACGCCACTTGAATCTTTGATTATTAATTTGGGTAATTTTCATTTTGACAATTCTCGATCTTTAGGCTATCAAATTCACCAGCCTTATATTGAACAATAAGTTCCTTTTCTACAGTTGATGAATTTTCGCACTTGACCCTTACTTAATTTTGGGTCTTGCCCAGATAACAGCTTACTGATATAGTGTTAAGAGCTGTATGAAGGGCAAATCCAGATTCATAAAACGAGTTAAAATTTCTTCGCTGAAATTTCGCCTTTTACTCCGGTGTTTCTTAAGCGACATTACCGCCT
>JACRNH010000009.1 GCA_016219325.1 Candidatus Collierbacteria bacterium | reverse complement strand
GCAAGCGACCTTTTGGCGGACCATCTCTCGCTCGAGCGTTTTAAAAAGACCAGTCTCTCTGGTCTTTTTTGGCATCTATGGATAAATTCGCAAGCAGAACCGTGGGGGAATAAATGATAGAATATTTATAATGGGTCGTTGGCTCAGTGGTAGAGCGCGTTCCTGATAAGAACGAGGTCCCTGGTTCGATCCCAGGACGACCCACAGTTTTGGAGAAAAAGGATCGTCGGGGATGGCGCTTGACCTCGTAAAAAGTCGACTCGGACAAATCATTTTTTACCGCCGCGCTGTTTTTACTTAACTCCTTACCCGGTCGGGCATCAAGTTAAGTAATCAGTTAAAAAAACTTGAACGATCGTTCACCTATTTTAAACTGATTTTTCCAAGTTCCAAATCAAACCCGATCTCTATTATATTAACAAGCGGCCGCTGCCCCGGATAATATAATTTGATAGCTAACCAATATCTGAAATTTGCCGATAACATTTCATAAACATAAGCGATCGCCGACTCTTATGAAATGTATTTCTTAAAAACCGTCGCCGCGACTTAAATTTCGGACTCGACCGGGTATAGCCTACGACCTTCTCGTAGAACGGTCTCAAGAAATTTAGTGTTGTTCTTCCTATCGCGTAAAGCGGGATTTTTAAATTCTGCCTCGGGCTCAAAATCAACCTGAACATATCCGGGAAACTTATCACCCCGGCGGCTTCGCGGCCGCAGCGAAATCTTCGCCTGGTCCATTCGGCCGCAAATTTGATCTATACATTCCAACCACGCCAAGCTATAAGACTCCCTCAAGACAACCAAAAGGTCAACATCGGACAGGTCATTATCTGTTCTCCTGGCGACGCTCCCGTGCAGCCAAATTTCTGAAATTAAACCAATCGCCGGTTGAGTCAGCGCCTCAACCGCCAGCTGCGCCGTCGCCAAATGCTGTTCATGGATATTTACTTGCAACATAAAGATATTCTACCAAATTACAGAGGTTGCTTAACTCTCACTCCGGCCGCGCCGTAAGTTAAGCAATTAGTTTAAAATAACTGCGCGGTCGCTCATGGATTTTAAACTAAAACCAAAACAGATAATTACCGCTAACCCTTCCCGAAAACCCTGTCCGGCCGTCTGCCGAATTTGCGAAAAAAATATTCGGCATTTTCCGGCCGGCAATTCCTTTACTCCAGCCGGACAAGATTTTTCTTTTCCTCAAAAATTATCTTAAATCTGTTGAAAAATTCCTGCCGCCCCAGAAGATTAAAAGAAACAAAATATTCTCGCGAAAACACCACCGGACAGACGAATTTCTTCCCGGCCGCCTCGATTTTCACCTGATGCAAATATCCCTTAATATGCCCGCCGACGCCGCCTAACCAAATTTCCTTGCCGTTTTGAAAACCAAAACGTACGGCCCTTCATCTTTATACGGAACCTTAAAGGCCGCCGGCGTCGTTCCCGAAGGCCTCAAATCGTTTGCCGAACGGGTGATGAACGGTTCTATTTCTTTCAGAGTATCGGCCGCGGCGACAATAATCTCTTTTACCGGATCAATCGCTACCCATTTCCCGGCAAACCTGCCCATATATTTAGTCGAAACATTCACTTTTTTCATAACAGAATCATCCTACCATTTTTACCTCAAAAATCAAGCGACCCGCCTGCCCGCCTATGGAGGGTCGGCTCGAAGAAAACGCCCAGCTTAGCGGGGCAATTGTCAAGCTGAGCTTGACGCAAAAATTTTACCTGTCCTTCCGTAGCTTTAGCGAAGGCGGAAAGAACTTTTTTAAATCTCAAATGGCGTATCCGGTGGACTCAGATAGAATTGTCTTCTAGCTGTCCGATTGCGCCATCAAAAAAGCAATCGATTAAGTTGGCAACAAATATAATATAGCAGAACTTTTATGAAGGTTGCAAGTCAAAATTTGGAAGCTCGTCAATAACGCGTCAAAAGTAATATAATCATCACTTACCTATTAATATGTCGGAAAAAATAAAAGTTCAAAACTGTGCTGCGAATAGATGTTTGATGTTGATATCAAACATCAGTTTTTTCCAATAAGAGGTTTTGGTATTGTTATGCTAGCATATTGTGGAAAATGTACAGACCCAGATAAAGATGCGAGACTTGTTACAATTACGTTCGGAATGACCTAAATATATCAACCTCAGGCTTAATTTTTTACTAAAAGGATGCGATCCTTGAGATAGCGGAGGGTTATATTTATATTAAATTTATGTAGATTGACTCTGCTATAGCATGTATTCCAAAAAGGCCCGGCCTTTTGTGGCTAAATGTTAATACTTTCTTACGATCGTGAGTTTCTATTAACAAATCAATTTGACAGTAGCGTTTTCTTCTGATAATTTTTATTAATGACTATTTCGGCTAATTCCTCTAAAATTCTACGGACACTTTCCGCTTTTGCCGTCAATCTAGCTGCGGCCTGGTTTTTTACATTGGCTGCTCCGGGGGAATTATCTGAATTGACAACCCGGTTTTTGTATTCTATGATGAACTTGTATATAGCTATTAACTTGGAACTAATATCTAAATCATGAACATCAATGAATTTTTGACCAGAGCCGAAGTAGTTAACGCTTTGGCGATTATCGCTTTCGTGATGGTATTTGTGATATTCCGCCGTTCCATTAACAAATAGTTGTCAAATAAGGTCCAACCTTTTGTGGCTAAAAATGCTGTGACAATGCTGTTACTCTGAAGGAAATAATTGTTTTAGCGTAAGTTTTGGGGATGAGTCTTCTCGGCGGTAGAAGACTATCTCTGTGTGTATCCTGGTGTGTAATCAACTACTTGACAAAATGTGTAATCAACAATATAATCGGCTTATGAATTTATCTGCTTTTGATATTAACGACTTCAATAACCAGACTGTTCCGCTGACTTATTTCCGCCGCAACGCCGGCGAGGTGCTTGAACGCCTTTCCCAATTCAAACAGCTGATTATTACCAAGGATGGGAAACCTAGGGCTATTATTTCCGATTTGCCTGCCTCTCCCAATCCAAAACAGGGGATTTTAAGCACAGCTGGGGTCTGGAAAAATAGAACGGATTTATCAAAAATAAAAAGGCAGCATTCCCGTTATGGCCAAATATTTAGCTGATACAAATATTCTTATCGCCCATCTTCGGGGCGATGCCCGGGCGACGGAGTTTTTGGCCAATAAATCGTCTGCGATCTCGGCTGTAACCGTTGCCGAATTAATTCAGGGTTGCCGCAATCCGAGGCAATTGATTCAAACAAATACTTTAATCTCCAGTTTTGAAGTCCTCCATATTGATTATCCGATTAGCGCTCTGGCCATAAAATTTGTTTTAGACTTGTATCTTTCTCATGGTCTAAAATTTCTGGACGCGGTTATCGCCGCCACCGCCATTAAGCATAAATTGATTTTAAAAACCCAAGACGCTAGGCATTTTAAATTTATCAAAGGCCTGGCGGTTGTCTAAAAGAGCATCAAAAGAGGAAAATATTAATATGTCTGAAGGAAACCCAATTACTCCGGATCATGATTTTGCAGACCAAATGGATGAAAATTGCTCAGTTTGTCTAACGGAGGGCAACAGGGGAAAATTTATTCAGGAATTACATCTTAGAAGAAGGGCCTCAACCCATCAAAAAGAAGCCGGTCATCTGGAATCGTTAAAAACAGTTTGCGACCGCTGTTGCGCCGGAGGCAAACAGCCTCACTCCACTCTTGAGGCAAGCAAGTCTTGCGCTTGGCGGGGAGAGTAGAACATTGACGGAGTCATCGGGAGACTATATCAAAGGCCCGGCCTTTTGCGGCTAGATGAACTTCAGCCCGGGGATTGTTGAGAAATGACGCTTGTTTCTGGTGGCGAGGAGGCAATTTTCTGTCAGGCAACATGCGGCGATCATGGCATCCCGCCAAGCCAAGCCTGAATTGGTTCTGATAATTTTCCCGGTTAATTCACCGATTTTTTTAGTGATATTTGTACAACTAAAAAGATTTAAAAATTCATCCGCGATTTTTTTAGCAGAGGCAATTTTTAGTTTTTTATCAGCCAAATATTCAGCCACTATAACCGGATTTATCAATAATTTGATTTCACTTTTATCAACTTGAGCAAAAAGTTTAGCCAAGTCATTTTTATATCCGTTGGTATAGTCGATCAGGATATTGGTATCGACCATAACTTTGGTCATATTTCCCCCTGCCTTAGCTTCTTTGCATATTTCATTTCCTGTTTATTTCTGCGGATTTTATTCACATATTCCTCTCCGGTCGGCCGGTTTCTGCCGGCAAATACTCCAAAAAACTTTTCATAATCTTTTGGAGTTTTTCTGGAAGTTATTGTCCCGACCGGCCTGTCAAAGCGGGTGATGGATATTTCTTCGCCCTGTTCCACCATTCTCAAATATTCGGCCAGATGATTCCTGAATTCAAAAACCGAAACCGTAGTCATGCCAATAATATTACCCGGTTAAATACAAGTTGTCAAGTTGTACAGTTGTACAATATGGGAAGTTTACGAAACTTCCCATTTATTGATATTGACTTTTTCAGAGAGAGAGTATCCTCCACGATATGTCATGGTCAATTGATTTAAGGCAGCCAAATAAAGGCGCTTATCCGATTTCTGAAACAGAAGCAGAAGAACTGGCGGCGGAGGCGTGTAAAGAAATCGCCAAGTTGAATATAAAACTTTCCGATGACCCGGTTGAGAGAAGGCTGGGACAAGGATTGTTGGCTATAAAGGAATTTCATATTTTTTGGACTTCTGTTATAGCCCGCCAATTCATCAACGACGCCGAAGCCATGTTTCACGAGCGGGATGTTGTAATTCCGGCAGAGGAATTATTCGCGGCAAGGCATGGCTTTACTGCCGAAGATTTAGATAATGCGGCCTGGGAAAGGCGGCAGGGAATCAAGGGGAGATTGTTTAGAGACGAAAAATTAATGAAGGCGGGTTTAAGAGACGCGTTTTTTGGACTGGTAGATCTGATTAGAGTAGAAACCGAAGGACATGAACCCGGCTACGATTCATTTATTGCCAGCATGACTCCGGAAGCTTTGTCTAAATTAGTCCAAGACAGACTGGACGTGCAAGTTCCTCCGACAGCGTGAAGTTTCCGCAATTTCTCCAAGTTGAAAGTTAATACTTTCCGACGATCGTGAGTTTTTATTAACAAATGTGAACGCGCGACCAAAAAGGTCCAACCTTTTGTGGCTAGTGCTAATGATCATTGTTCTGTCACTTGACAAAAGTCATTACTTTTAGTAAAGTAACGATTACAGATGTTTTACAGGCGTAAAATTTATCCGGAACTTTTATCCCACGCCAAACTTCCTGCCGTAACTGTTCTGACCGGGATGAGAAGAACCGGCAAAACAACTTTGATTCTGCAAATTTTAGCGGATATTAAAAACAAAAATTCCCTTTATCTGGATTTGCAGCGCCCGGATAACCGCGAGCTTTTTGAACAAAAAAACTATGAGGCAATCCGTGATTCGTTTATTGGCCGGGGGTTATCACCGGATAAACCAATGGTAATTGCTCTGGATGAAATTCAACTGGCGCCGGATACTCCGGGCGCTATTAAATATTTATCCGATCACCATAAAATCAAGTTTGTGGTGACGGGATCTAGTTCATATTATCTTAAAAATTTATTTTCAGAGTCATTATCAGGCAGGAAAAAGATTTTTGAGCTATATCCGTTGGGTTTTGGAGAATTTCTCACTTTTAAAGAGATTTCGTTTCACGCGGATGATTGGAAAGAAAAAATATTCAACAATCTGGAATACAGCCGCCTTTTATCTTATTATGAAGAATATATCCGGTTTGGAAGTTTTCCTCAAGTGGTATTGGCTAAGACGGGGAAGCAAAAGAATGACATTCTTCTGGATATCATGTCTTCGTATGTAAATATTGATATTCGTTCGCTGGCTGATTTTTCGGATGAGCGCAATCTATATTCTTTGGCCAAACTTTTAGCAGGCCGGATCGGCAGCAGAGTGGAATACACTAAGTTATCCAACCTTACGGGTTTGTCCCGTCCGACGGTTACTAACTATATTTCTTTTTTTGAAAAAACTTATCTTATAAGCACCGTACCTGTATACACTAAAAATATTGATCGGGAAATCGTAAAGTCCCGAAAACTTTATTTTTGCGACACGGGATTGGCCAATACTCTGGCTGAATTGTCAAGCGGAGCTCAGTTCGAAAATACGCTTTTCAATCAGCTCTCCCGTATTGGCCAAGTGCAATATTTTGCTTTGAAAACCGGACATGAAATCGATTTTATTTTGGATACTGATTTTGCGGTTGAAGCCAAAGAAACTCCTATTGATGGAGATATGGCGCATTTGGCTCAAATGTCGCAAAATGCGGGGATATCAAATTTTAGATTGGTTGGCAGGCATAAATCTCCAAAATTTACGGATTACGTTTGGGGAGGTTCGTTACTTTAATTTTTTAATTAAAGAACGCGATCCTTGAGATAGCGGAAACTTGTAACGTAATTACAGGCGGAGATTTCTGGCCTTTAGCCCTCAAGGACTAGTTGATTGCCGCGGCGGGAACAATCGCCGCCTAACCGCTAAACAAATCATTGACATCAAAGACCTCAAACAAACGGGGCCGTGGAGATCTTATAGATTCATCGCCAGCCTTTCCAGTATTGCTTGTTTCGTATTTTAGTGGTGACAATTCAAACATTAAGAAATGGGGACAATTCAAAAGTTAAATTACAGAAACTATCGATCTTGACAATTTCTGAATTTCTGATATTCTGAAAATATGATTTACACGGCGGTTATCAGACAAAGAGGCCAATTGACGATTCCCGATCAAGTCCGGGATATGTTGGTTTGGTTGCGGGAAGGGTCGGTGGTGGGAATTGATATCGATAGCGAAGAGGTGAGGATTAAGCCTCATTCCAGGGCAAAAAAGGATGTTGATTGGGATGGATTTTTTTCAAAAGTTCAATTGGCCAGATCATTCAAAGGCAAGAGAGGAAATTTGTCTTCAATAATAGTCGATGATAGAGAAAACCATTAATATGTAATATGGGCAAGAAAACTAAATTGGTTATCGATTCATCGGTGATGGTGAAATGGGTAAATAGCCAAGAAGAAAAACATCTGGTTCAGGCTGACAAATTGGCAATTGACTGCAAGCAGGGAAAGGTGAAACTGTTGGCGCCGGAGCTGGCAAAATACGAAGTCGGAAACGCTCTGTGGAAGAAAAAACTAGATCTGCCTAAAGCTAAAGTATCTTTGGCGACAATATTCGCAAGTCCGGTAGAATTTATAAAACAAGATGAACTTCAGGCTATGCGAACGATGGAGATCGCCCTTGATAAGAAGATTACTTTTTACGATGCTTCGTTTTTAAGCCTAGCGGAAAGTACTAGCGCCGCATTGGTGACAGATAATCCCAAACACCAAAAGAAATTTTCCGGGGTTAAAGTCATCAGCCTGAAAGATTATTAGCAAAAAAGCCCAGGCCTTTTGCGGCTAATTATGTTTCTTTGGAAAATAATTCTTTTCCCTTCAACAACGCTCTCTCAAAAACGTTGCCGGTATCCCGGAAGGCCGACGGATCGTCCGCCAGAATTTTTTCTATGTCTTGTTCCCACCATCGCGGAGCAATTAAGAGATGAATATCTCTGTTTTGATCCCAGGGCGAATAATCGTTGCCGGATTCGTGACGGAAGATAAAATGTCTTTTTACGGCAGATACAGAACCAATTCGGAATTCGTTTAATTGGGGACTCTTTTCAAGAGGAGTTGTTGCCTGAACAATTGCTAATAAATCAATATCGCTGGTGCCCTCGCCGCGCCTGTCGAACCGATCCGGATCTAAAGAGCTTCCGAAATGTTTTAATCTCTTTACTCCCAATTCTTTCTCATCCAGAATCTTTTGAATCGCGGCTACCATCTCTTTTGACGGAGTCATCAGGGAATTATATCAAACTTAACAAGTCAGATGTTAATACTTTTCTACGATTCGCCTCGTCTTCGACTCGTCGAAGCGGGTCGTGAGTTTTTATTAACAAATGCGAGTATTCCAAGGATGCGATCCTTGATATCAAACGCGCCAGCTTTTGGCGGGCCTGGCCTTTTCCGCCAAATTTTCATTCCGGAGTGCCGATCGGCACTGTGGAATAAAGATTTATCGGTGAAGACCGCGACATTTGTATGAAGTTTCGCCCTGCGGAGCGGGGGGTCACGTCTGGCAAAATCAGATCCTGTCCTGTAGGATAGGATGAATTTTAGCCACAAAAGGTCTTACCTTTTGTGGTCGGAGAATAGAGTCAGGGTTTTTGTGGATTCATTGTCCTTGACACTCATCCATTTTGGATAGATAATATCCAATATGAGCACTGTAAGGCTGACGCTGACCCCGGATTTAAAAAAAGAGATCGATTTTTTGCGCCTGATGGAATATCCGACTCTGACCGATGCCGAAATTTTTAAAGTGGCGGTGGGAGCGCAAGCGGTGAAGTCGAGGAGATTTGCCGGCGGCGAGCCCACTATCAAAGAAATGATGATAAATACGGCCAAGGTGTGGAATTTGGGCGAAGAAGACGGCGAAGAGCCATTTTGGGACGAAAGTAAATTAACGCCCGTTAAGTTTTAAAAAGTGTACAAAATTTTTCTGGCAGACTTTCCATTTACCGAGAACTTGTGTCAAAAAAGCAGGCCCGTATTACAACTTACTAAACCGCAAGGCAGATATAAAATAATAGTAGCCGCCTATATTACTTCAATGAAAGTTCAACCATTGGCCGGGGATATTGTTTTGGACAAGCTGGAAGGAACAGGGCTTACCAAGAAATCGACCATTAGGCTTTTCAAATTGGCAAATTTTGCGGCCTCAAATTTAAGAGGTGAAATTGGAATATTGCCTAAAAATAAAATACCGGAAGTAAAAAGAGAATTGAAGAAATTGTTTCAGATTTGATCAAAAAGGTCAGGGTTTTTGCGGCCAAAAGTTAATACTTTGTTACGATCGTGAGTTTTTATTAACAAATGAGTTGACGCCAAGAACGCGAATATTGAGATGTTTATTACCGCAACGGATGTTTGCTTGTTTCAAATCTGGCGTAAAAGAAACATATATCAACAATCTGGGCTGTGGTGAGCGTCGCAAATGTAGAGATAGCACACATTAGAACAAGCGCAAACGCTTTTACAGTTGGCATAATTTCAACAGATTCTTTAGAAAATGCTAACACCCCCGCCCCAAGAAATGCCGGTAAAGCAAATGTGGCCGTTTCTAAAATTTTTATATTCACAATTCTGTCATTATGGGCGATGATTCTCTCCTTATCACTCGGTTTTGCTATGATCTCTCCTTGAAGACTGGCCGGAAGAATTAATTGTTTTATGAGTTCTGCCATAAATATCTAAACTTTGCCAAGAGAGAGAACGACGGGAACTGTAGAATCGAGAGTTAATTCTTTTTTGCAACTTGGACAATTATCTGTTTTATCCATAATCTTTTTTATATCACTTTTCTTTGCGTTTGCAATAGCTGAAATTACCAAAAAGGCCAGGCCTTTTTGCGGCTATTATCTCTTTGCAAACATTATCGCCGTTGGAAGATTCCGGCCGGGATCGAAAATATAACGGCCGTTAAACCATAAAGCGGTGGATCCGCCGCCGTCAATATTCATGGCATTGTCAGCTCCGAGAGCTTGATAAACGTCAGCCGAATCCATGACTGTGGCTTTGGCAACAGTGCAGGCGTAAATTAACGATCCGGCCTCAACGATCGCCCCGCGGTTGGATTTAACGTTCCGCTGTTTGTCGTCTAATTTCCCCTCATCCGCTACCATATTTTTATCTTTCACCAAAAGCGGATTACCGGCGGTTCCGGCTTGGATTCCGCTGTCCCGTCCCCATTTCACGGTTTGGTCGTAAAACAGGGGATTGCCGTTGGATTCAATAGCCAGCCAAGGCAAAGTTGAGTAAATATTATTGGCGGAATTAAGATAGGTCTTAAGGCGGGAAATAAAAAATAAAGTATCAAAGGAATTTTTTTTGTCAGCGCATTGGGGATAATCCGGCGGGCAAAAATACATGCCGTTGATGGCGGCGTAAGCTCCGTTTTTGGCGGCGTATTCGTGCAATGGCATAACCGGACAATTGTCGCGGCAATCGGAATCGGAGGCGGAATCAGTCATAATTTTAGTATTGGTCTTTTGCCCCCCGACGCAGGTTAAATTAAAATTTCCCCGGGATGTTACAACTTGGCCGGTATTTAAGCCTTCAGAAGGCATCGATGTTAAAGGCGGTTTAGTTGGAACAGGAGTCAGGGTCGGGGCCAAGGGTTTGGAAGTTGGGGCCGGAGTCAAAGTTGGCATTAAGCCATTTTCGTCGGCAATTTTATTATTTTCTATCCAGTTTTTTTCTTCATCGGATAATTTTGCCGGGGATAATTTTAGAGATTTGTCATCCGATTCGGCTTGGGAATTTTCCGTCAAAGTTTGTTTTTCGTTGATGGCGGTTGAAGAAAGGTCAATATTATGTTCTGTGGCGACCAGTTTAACTTGGCGGGGATTTTTTATAAACGAGGCGAAGCCGGTCCCGCGGACGGCAGCGACGACGGTCGGGGTTTCCAAAGTGAATTCTCCGCCTAATCCTAAAAGATTTTTTACCCTGATATAAATTGTCCCCAAAGTTTGGGAAAAATGTCCTTGGGACTGATAAGTCAAATTGGAGTCGGGAGCGATGCGGATGACATTATTCTCGCCGATTTCTATTTGAGCCAAAGAGTCGCTTGAGGTGGAAATAACGGCATTGATTTCGACCGCGGTTCCGGCCGACGGGCTGGCGGTGATTTCATTATCTGCGGTTTTTATTTTGGCCGAGCCGGAAATAACTTTTAGAATTGTTGCCGGAGAGGGGGTGGGGACAGGGGTGATTTTAGTGGCAGAGGAGATGTTGGAAACCGGATTGGAGGAAATTAAAAATTTCCAAATTGCGATTCCGCCAGCGGTAAAGAGAAGAAGGAAGAGGAGGAGAATAACAATATTCTTCACAAAGATTTGTCTAAAATTATTTTACGCCCCTAATTTTATTAATAAGCCTTTGTACTAGAGTTGGGCCGGGTAATTGTTGATTGTTTGCAATTCGTCCAGCGGCTCTTTGGATTGTTTCGGAAGACGCAGTCGCGTTTGCTTGTCCGGGGGCTAGAGTATCTAAGACTCTGCCGGCGGCGGCCGCGGCAATTCCCTTTGCTTCTGCTTGTTGATCACCAAGCGTTGCCATTATCGTGGCTGCAGTTTCAGCCGCGGCCTGACGTTTTGCTTGCGCTGGCAAAATCTCTTCCGGCTCAAGTTTTGGCGCTTCGTCACTCATTCTCCAAAATATACACCATTTCGCTATTGACCGCAAGATTTGGCTTATGGTATACTCGCTTCAAGTTCAGAAGAAGTTAAAAAGTTCATGAAGAAAAATTTTTCCATTAGTCAACTCAACCAATGCCCTTGCGGTGGGTGTGACGGTGATTGCGGCGGCGAAGAGTAAAACTTCTTTTTAATTTTTCTGAAACAATTGACATTGATGGAGATTGGACCGATTCAGTTATCGGATTTCAGTTGTCGGTTGTCTGATTTTGGTTAATCGGTTTTCTGTCTGCCTGTTTAGAACCGAATGACCGATAACAGATAAACTTGAAACTGAGAACCGAAAACAGAAAACTGATAACCGATTGGGCCTGTAGCTCAACGGCAGAGCACTACATTTGCAATGTAGGGGTTACCGGTTCAAATCCGGTCAGGTCCACAGTTTTAGTTCTCAGAATCTGGGGCTTTTGATTGATCAGGCGCCGGATACTAGGTACTAAAAATCTAGTTTCGCTCTTTGACAATTCATAAAGAATACTTATTCAAATTAAGATTCGAATAAGTGTTCGGAAATCTTGTGCATGGCACAAGGAAACTCAAAACTCAAATCTCAAATCTCAAAGCCTAGTTCAAAACTCAAAACTTTCAGAAATTAATTTTTCCTGATAGTTTTTAACTTTGAGTTGTGGTTTTGCACTTTGATTTTTGCACTTTGAGCTTTCTCGCGCTGTGCGCAAGATAAAGTAGGCCATATATTTATCCCGCCGCATTTTGCCATTCGAGCCCGTTTGACGGGCCTCATGGCGCAATTGCTGGCGGGTTGGATCCACCGTCTGATTTTTCGTTTTACGAAAAATCAGGGTGTATCCGAAAGTTGTTTCAATAAAGCAAACGGCGGATGCCTTGGAAAAACAGGCCGAAGAAGGACGGTGTAGGCGCCGATAGCGTCGGGGAGCTGCCAAACAGGCTTTGATCCGGCGATTTCCGAATCTGGAAACAGATCGCGCAGCAATGCGCGATACCGCGCGTAGCACCGGGAAATTCAGTTATCAGTTTTCTGTTTTCGGTTTTTTCTGTTTTCGGTTTTCAGTTTCAAGTTTATCGGTTTTCGGTTTATCGGTCTTATTAAGACTGGCAAACTGAAAACTGGCTAACCTGAAACCGATAACTGACAACCGAGAACCGACAACCGGATTTTCCCGCGCTGCGCGCTGGGGTTGTGGGAGTCCTTTTTAAGGATTTTTGGATAGCAGAATGCCGTGGAATAGGCAGCCAAAGAGCGTGAAAGCCGCGTACGCGAAATCCATAAAATTCTGTAGGAATTTCCCGAGTAAGTCGAGAGACGGCAAACTCTTGATTGAATCAGCCTCGACCACGAGGCAAGGCTAAATACCTGTTTTTACCGATAGCGTACCAGTACCGTGAGGGAAAGGTGAAAAAGAAGGGTGAGAGACCCCGTGAAAAGTTCCTGAAACCGTTTGCTAACAAACAGTGAGAGCTTGTCCGTGGGACAAGGAAACTCAAAACTCAAATCTCAAATCTCAAAGCCTAGTTTAAAACTTAAAACTTTCAGAAATATTTTTTGAACAGTTTTTAATTTTGAGCTATAGTTTTGCGTTTTGATTTTTGCACTTTGAGCTTTCTCGCCCCGCGGGCGAGTGATCGCGTGCCTATTGAAGAATTAACCGGCGAGTTGGTCTGCGCTGCAAGCCGAAGCCTTTTACGAGGCGCGAGGCGGAGCGAAAGCGAGTCTGAATAGGGCGAATCAGTAGCGCACACCAGACCCGAAACCGGACGAGCTATCCATGAGCAGGGTGAATCCCGATTAAAATCGGGAGAAGGCCCGAACCGTTGTATGTTGAAAAATGCTCGGATGACTTGTGGATAGGAGTTATATGCTAAACGAGTCCGGAGATAGCTGGTTCTCCCCGAAATATATTTTGGTATAGGCTCTTGTATTTAAATTCCAGGGGTAAAGCTACTGGATGAGTGATAGGTCGCAAGGCCCGTCGTTCAACCAAACTCTGAATACTGGAATGAACATCAAGGGACTCAGTAATGCGGGGCTAAGCTCGTGTTACAAAAGGGAAACAGCCCAGACTGTCGGCTAAGGTCTCTAAGTAACTATTAAGTGGGAAAGGAAGTCATGTCGCCCAAACACCCAGGGGGTCGGCTCAGAAGCAGCCATCCCTAAAAGATCGCGTAACAGCGCACTGGACGAGTGGCGTGGCGTCGAAAATGTATCGAGGCTAAATAGTTCACCGAAGCTGCAGGATCTTGTGCTTCGCACAGAAATACTGAATACTGAATACTGAATTATGAATACTGAATGGGCAAGCAATATTTTTGTTTGTTTTTCATTCAGTATTCGGTATTCGTCATTCGGTATTCCTGCGCGGAGCGCAGGATCGGTAGGGGAGCGTTCCGTATTCTTTGAAGATTAACTGTAAGGTTGATTGGAGGATACGGTAGTGAGAATGCCGGTATGAGTAGCGAGAGTCCGATGAGAATTCGGACGGCCGAATGTCCAAGGTTTCCCCCGCAACGTTCGTCAGCGGGGGGTAAGGCGGGAACTAAGGCGAGGCCTAAAAGGCGTAGTCGATGTCCAATCGGTTGATATTCCGATCCTGCCGTTTGAGCGTTATTAATTGGGGCGGTACGCGTTGGGATAACCTAAGCGTTATAGAGACTATACGTCTAATCCACGAATCTCGTTTGAACCGGAAAATCCGTCAAACTTAGGGTGAGTGGTGATGGAAACTGTCCTTCGGACAGGGAAATTCAGTTATCAGTTTTCTGTTTTCGGTTTTCAGTTTCAAGTTTATCGGTTTTCGGTTTATCGGTCTTATAAGACTGGCAAACTGAAAACTGGCTAACCTGAAACCGATAACTGACAACCGAGAACCGATAACCGGATTCTCCCGTCCGGAGGACGGGATTTGGGTGATTTCCGGCGCCGGGAAAAGCGTCGCAATGAGTTCAAACGGTACCCGTACCGTAAACCGACACAGGTGGACTGGTAGAGAATACCAAGGCTTACGAGAGAACCTCTCTTGAGGAATTAGGCAAAACAACTGGGCGTAACTTAGGGAGATGCCCTGTCCCGACGCAAGTCGGGGCGACACACAAAGAATACGGAAGGACTGTTTAACAAAAACACAGGTCTGTGCAAACTCACAAAGAGGAGGTATACAGGCTGAGGCCTGCCCAGTGTCGGAAGGTTAAATGACCTTGTCCGTAGGACGGAAATACTGAATACTGAATTATGAATACTGAATGGGCAAGCAATATTTTTGTTTGTTTTTCATTCAGTATTCGGTATTCGTCATTCGGTATTTTCTTCCTGCGGGCGAGGAAGTGAAGCCCCGATGAACGGCAGCAATAACTATAATTGTTCTAAGGTGGAATCCGCGCCGCCTTAGTAAAACTTGACTAAATGCTGGAAGATCTTGATACGCTATTGGTACCACTTTCTGTCATTCCCGCACAGGCGGGAATCTATAACAAATATTTATATAGATTCCGTGTCAAGCACGGAATGACAATGGTAAAAATCCAATGGATAGAGATAATCAGCAGGAAAGGCTAAGAGAAGCGATAGAAAGCGACGGTAGATGATAGAGGATAGAAGGTAGTAGTAGAAAGTAGAAGATGGAAAGTAGAAAGCCAAAAGCAATCTATTTTCTATTTTCTATCTTCAACCACCATTTTCCATTTTCTACCATCTATCGTCTAATTCTTAATTAGACTTCTTTTAGAATCCTCACACACTATACGTCAAGGTACGTTCAGTTAACATGAACGTACAAGAAATAGTGGCGTCTGCGTGGCGACACGCAGGAGAAAAGAATTTAGGAAAAATTTTCTCAAACCCGCCATTGGCGAGGGAAGAATACAAGCGAAGTTCCTAGTCACTTAATTAGTGACGTGCACGAAAGGTGTAACCATTCCGTAACTGTCTTGAGAGAGGACTCGGCGAAATTGAAATGGCTGTGAAGATGCGGCCTACTGACTGCAGGACAAAAAGACCCCGGGAGCTTCACTATAGCTTCACACTTTTGTCATATTTTGAGTTGTTTAGGGTAGGAGGGAGCCGCAAGGCAACGATGAAACACCTCTCACTTAAAATTTGACAAATTACTTACGAAGTCTGGATCGGCTTCAAGGACCGTGTGTGGCGGGTAGTTTAACTGGGGAGGTTGCTTGCTAAAAAGTAACGCAAGCGCACAAAGGTACTCTTGGCCCGATTGGAAACCGGGCTGGACGTGTAATGGCAAATGAGTGCCTGACTGTGAGGCCAACAAGCCGAGCAGCGACGAAAGTCGGTCATAGTGATCTTCGTGTGTTTCGTGGGAGACACCGGACTTAACGGATAAAAGCTACCCCGGGGATACAATTTCTGTGTCCCGTCCCGATGGCAACATCGGGGCAGAGAAAACGGCTAATAACGGTGAAGCCCTATATACGAAAAGGTTTTAGTCTTCCTTTTACGAGGCGTATACTGGGTAATACCGTGGGAAGTTAATTAATGTATGACTAAAAGACAAAAAGCCATATTAGTCGGAATGGTGTTGGGCGATGCCTATTTACAGAAAACCGGCAAGAAAAATGCTCGAATTAGGTTAGAGCATAGCGTAAAACAGCGCGAGTATCTGGAATGGAAAGCCAAACAATTTTCTAAATTGTTTCAAGGCAAATCTTCAGAACTTAAGCGTTTTAATCCGGTTTATGGCAAAGAGTATCGTTACTTGCGATGGCAATCAAATTCTTCTCCTCAAATAGGAGAATTTCAACGATTGTTTTATCGGCAAGGAAAAAAAACTATTCCGAATAATATTTCGTCATTTCTTACCGAGGCGGTAAGTTTGGCGGTGTGGTTTATGGATGACGGTTATCTTTATCATCGCGATAAGATGGCATATATTTATCTGCCAAAAATTTCGCCTGATGAAGCCGTAATCCTATTAACTGCATTAAAAGATAATTTTGCCCTAGAAGCGAAATTGAAGTTGAAAAAAAACGGCAATAAAGTATTGATATTTTCAGTAGCGGAGACTAACAAGTTAATGCAATTGATTAGAAAATACATTATTGCGTCTATGTCATATAAATTGATTAACCCCGTATCGACTGAAGGAAATCTTTAATATTTTAATATTGTAAGAAAGTACAGAGATTCGCCGGCTGGCGAATCAAACGCCGTACCCCTTCGATTATTTTTTATAATCTCAGGGTGAAGATATAGTCAGCGCCGAAATGAAAATTTCGGAAACGATAATAATCGTGAACAGGCTGATCGCGCCCGAGCGTCCATAGCGCCGGCGCGGTTTGGCACCTCGATGTCGGCTCAACGCATCCTGGCGGTGAAGAAGCTGCCAAGGGTTGGACTGTTCGCCCATTAAAGCGTTACGTGAGCTGGGTTCAGACCGTCAATTTAGGCGGCGTATTAATGCAAATTGATACGATAACAAAATCGACTATATCGGTGAATTCCTATTGCATGCTTAACCTGTCATGTGTTAGGGTAATACCGAGGGAAGTTGACTGTTATCGGTCCTCAGTTTTCTGTTTTCGGATTTAAGTTTGTCTGTTGTCGGTTAATCAGTTATCATTCTATGAAATGATTAAAGATGTCACCGATCTGGAAATCTACGGTTTGGCTTTAGAAAATCTTGAGCTCCTGTATTATCTGACAAATTTAATTCCATCTGATCATCGGAAGATTAAATATCAAGCCAATGAAGCCGGAGAGAAAATCGCGCCGCAAATCGCGGAGGGATTTGCTAAAAAGAAGAAACTCTTTCCAAGAAGATTAACAAATTGCTTTCTTCTTGGCAGAGATTTTCGTAACCGGCAAACCGAAAACCGGTAGACTAATAACCGAAAACTGAAAACCGAGAACCGATAACCGTTTAACCCCGTAGAGACTAAACGTCGATCGTCCCGATTTTATCGGGATGATGATATAGTCCATGCTCTTAGCAATAAGGGAATTACATGCGCAAGACAGGTCGGTCTCTATCCGCAGTCAGCGTTGGAATCTTGAGGGAGTTTGACCCTAGTACGAGAGGACCGGGTTGAGCCAACCTCTGGTGATCCAGTTGTTTCCGTCAGGAGCATAGCTGGGTAGCTACGTTGGTAGTGGATAACCGCTGAAAGCATCTAAGCGGGAAGCCATTCCTAAGATTAGGATTCCAGTCCGCCGTAAGGCGGACGAAGGGCACCAGAAGAGTACTGGATATATCGTGCTTCGCACGAGGAAATTCAGTTATCAGTTTTCTGTTTTCGGTTTTCAGTTTCAAGTTTATCGGTTTTCGGTTTATCGGTCTTATAAGATTGGCAAACTGAAAACTGGCTAACCTGTAACTGATAACTGACAACTGAGAACCGATAACCGGATTTTCCCGCGCGGAGCGCGAGCTATAGGCCGGGAGTGGAAGCTCCGTAAGGAGTTAAGCTGACCGGTACTAATCGCCCGAAGAAACAATTTTTTACCCGACTAAGTTTTTGTCATGCAAAAATTTTGACGGGTTAATATATGGTCTATTCATTTCCGAACACTTATTCGAGTTTTAATGTGATAGAATACCTTTGCTGGTCTTTAGAGCGGCGTGGTCCCACCTCTTTACCCGTCAAAGTTTTGCGCAAGCAAAATTTAGTCGGGTTACCCATTCCGAACAGAGTCGTGAAACGCGTCAGCGCCGACGATAGTACCGGTTTATCCGGGGCGAAAATAAGTCAAGGCCAGCTTTTTTGTGCCTATTGACATAAAAATTCCGATACATAGCCATATTGAAGGTCTAACCTTCAATATGATGATATGTCAACATATTTTATGACGAGCATTAATAGGAAAAATGTTTAATTTCTCTTCTCCTCTGATCTGATATTATTATTTCATGCGTTCTTTGCTGGCTTCAGGCTTAATGCTGGCTTTTTTGGGATCTTTGGGACTAAACGGTTATTTTGTATATAAGGCTAAACAGGCCAATATCCCTGCTAAAATTTTAGACGGCGATACTTTTCAGCTTCCGGATGGTGATAGGGTTAGATTATTGGGAGTTAACGCTCCGGAAACCGGCCGGTGCGGATCTGCCGAAGCCACAGCTGAACTCACCAAGTTAATTTCCGGCAAATCCGTCCGGATTGAAGAGGAAAAAAGGGATACCTATGGCCGGAGGATGGGCTTGGTTTATGTTGGCCGGACATTGGTAAATAAATCAATATTGTCTGCCGGCTGGGCTAGACCGGATTACACTAAAAATTCCAAAAACGAAGAATTAAAATCAGCCTATCATGAGGCCTCCGATAACCGCCGCGGCCTTCATTCCCTGTGTACGCTTACAAGTCCGATTCCGGAAAACCCCAAATGCGTTATCAAAGGAAACATTGATCAGTCCAGCTGGGATCATCTTTATCATCTTCCCAACTGCCGCCATTACGATAAAATAGTCCTCAATTTGGATTTAGGCGAGCAATTTTTCTGTACCGAAAAAGAAGCTAAAGCCGCCGGCTTCACCCTCGCCCCCGACTGTTTGCGGTAGTTGATAAAGACAAAGTCCACCTCGCCGTGATTTAAAAATAAACTTGATATACAGGAATATTGAAGGTCTAACCTTCAATATTGCTATACGTCAAGATATTTGTTTTTAAAATGTGAAGAAAAGCAATTCATAATGGTTGAGAGAATATATTTATATCTTGACAAATGTAAAGTGATAGAGTATACATAAATTATGTATCAAAGCACTGTATCTATTCAAGGCCAAACTACGATTCCGGTCCAAATAAGAGACGAACTGGGACTTACGCCCGGAACGCGGATGGTATGGGAAACAGTCCAAAATTATCTGGGAGTAAATTACGTCAGAATAACGCCGGCGTCGGTTCAATCTTTGAAATCTTTAAGGGGTATTGGGAAAGATTTATATAAAAAATATGGCAGCGGCCGTAAATATCTGATCCAAGAACGGGCATCATGGGACAAAAAATCTATATAGACACAAATCTTTACATCGCTTTCTTTGAAGGAGAAGCCGGTTTGTCTCAAAAAGTTGAGAAAATACTGATTGAATCGATTGAAAAAGATTTTCAGATTGTGATTTCTCCGTTAATTAGTATGGAATTATTGATTGTTCCATTACGAGAAAACAGTGGACAATTGGTGAATGTATATAAGAACCTAAAGAATCATATTACCAATATTGAAATCGCGGATTTTACTCAAAAAATTTCTGAAATAGCGGCTAAGATCCGCGCCAAATACAATTTTACCACTCCTGATTGCATTCATTTGGCCACCGCTATTGAAAAAAAAGTCGATCTGTTTTACACGGCAGATAAGGCAATTACTAAAGTTAAAGAAATTAAAGTGGAATTGATATGAGTTGGCAATCTGAATGCCGGTTTCACCCTCGCCCCCGACTGTTTGCGGTAATTAAGACTGGGAAGCGGTAGACGGGAAATAGTCCAGGCTCCAATTTAACAGTAAAGTGCATATTGACAAACTACAAATTAGCAATAATATGGATATATGCCAATCCTAAAACGGACAATTGAAGATGCGATAGGCGCATATCTCAAGAACGAGGATACCAAAATATTGTTTGTATGGGGGCCAAGGCGTTCAGGTAAAACCACTCTTATTGATAAATTTGCCCGTGAACTTGGAGTTTCAAAATTCAACTTCGACTTTGAGTCTGACAGGGAAAAATTTGCTCCGCGCCGGGAAGTCCTGGATAGAATTGTTAAAGAAAACAAAGTAATATTAATTGACGAGGTCCAAAACTATCCGGAAGCGACGGTGATGCTCAAATTGCTTCATGATGAATTTAAAATCAAGATTGTTGCCACCGGAAGTTCAGAACTTAGGCAAAAATTTTCTAAGGAATTTGATACCTTGGCTGGCAGATTTAACCAGATTTATTGTTTGCCTTTAGCTGTTTGGGAAATCTATGATAATGAGAGATCCAAGACTTCAGAGAGAGAAGAATTTGAAAAACAAATAGCCAAAAAGCTGCAGATCTGGGGCGCGTATCCAGAAGTTTATACCCATCAAGATTTTCCTGAAAAAGATAGAATCAATCTTTTGCAGAGAATGCTGGATGCCTATGTCCTCAAAGACGTGATTGATATCTATGAATTAAAAAATCAAAAATTGGCTAAAGATATTTTGACCAAAATTGCCCTCCAGCTAGGCTCAGAAGTTTCAGTCCGCGAAATAGCTAATTCTTTGGGGGCTAATCCTTCAACTGTTTCTAATTATATTGAGATCTTTATTAAAAATTACATTTTAATTCCATTGCCGTCATTCAAAACTAATATCAGAAAGGCGGTGTCGGAAAACCGTAAATTATATTTTTATGACCTTGGCATCCGCAATGTATTAATTCGGGATTTTCGGGATTTAGAGCTTCGCCAAGATCAGGGAGGAGTGTTTGAGAACTTCATCATTTCCGAACTTGAAAAGGCGCGCCAGCTTAACAACTCCAAAGTGAATATGTATTTTTATCGGGAATATGGAGGGAAAGAAATTGATCTTGTAATTGAAGATTACAAGAAAAATTATACAACTATTGAAATAAAAACGGTAAAAGGGAATACCAGGAAAATTTTTCCTCTGCCGCACAACTCCGAGATTATCACATCCCAAAATTATTTTGAAAGAATAGAAGCTTGGTTTTACCCTCGTCCCTGACTTTTTAGCCACAAAAGGCCGGGCCTTTTTAATAAAGGCCGGGCCTTTTTAATACAGTCAGACAGGGCGATAAAGAATTCGGATCCTTCTCTTAAGCCCGGAAGTCATTTCCAGACGTTATATTGCTTTCGGCTTGCCTCATTCGGTCGTTCCTGACATTGATCATTTTTTGGCCTAAAATCAAGCCGGCAATTGTCCCTCCAAGAGACAGCAGGACAATAGAGCCAGGCTGATTGGTCATCAATGTAAGTAAAAATACGCTGCCTTCCGTCAAGGTAGTAACTAAATTAACATACTCTGCCGGCGTAGGCGGATCACGCTTTATGGGAGAGTTTCTTCCGGATTCAACAGTTAAAGCTGGTGTCATGATGTAATAAGCATACCAGCTTTGTCAAGTCACATCTGACAATTCCCATTAGAAATAGCAATGTTGGGAACATGTTCCCAATAGATGTATTAAATTTGATGAATAAGGTTCTGACTTTTATGTTATAATCTTCCAATCTTTCCTGAAAGGAGAATTAATGTCAAATGGCCTCTATAAAAAAGTCAGTTAAAAAAACTGCCAAAAGTTTAACCAAGCCGTATGCAGAAAAAGTTGTATTAAGATCTTCAGATGCAGAGGTAAAATCTCCAATAACGGCAAAAAAGATTGATCTCAAACCTGCGTCTTCCATGGACGAGTTGATGTCCCGAAAACAAGACAAAATCTCGGTCCCCAAAAGAGGTTCTATTTTGAAAGGAATTGTCACCGAAATTTCCGGGCGGATGCTGACTGTTGACATCGGCGCCAAAACCGAAGGAATTGTAATTGAAAAGGAATTTGAAGAAGCCCGCGACTATATTAAATCATTAGAAATAGGCAACGAGATCAGGGTTTACGTTTATTCTCCCGAAAATGACAGAGGCCAGATTTTATTGTCGGTGAGATCAGCCGCCGGCGACTGGCAATGGAAAAAATTGGAGGAATGGATGCGGACCGGCAAAATCATAGACGTCAGGGGTCTTGAAATCAATAAAGGCGGATTAGTGGCCCGAATTGACAGCATGGGATTTATGGGATTTGTTCCCACCAGCCAGTTGTCATCTAAATTGGCGGTTAATCTGGAGAATTTAGTCAACCGGGTTTTCCCTTCTAAAATCATTGAAGTTGACCGCAAATCCAACCGGTTAATTTTCTCCGAAAAAGCGGTTTCCGAGGCCGGGGAAATTGAGGCCAAAAAAGAAATTTTAAAGAAATTGAAAGTCGGAGAGAGAATTAAAGGCATTGTCTCCGGCCTGACTGATTTCGGTGCATTTATCAAGATAAAAGTCGGAGATAAAGAAGTTGAAGGTTTAGTTCATGTCAGCGAAATAGCCTGGGAAAAGATTGACAAGCCGGACAAAGTATTAAAACAGGGCCAGGAGGTTGAAGTCATAATCACCGATGTTTCGCCGGATTCAGGCCGGATAGGATTTTCGATAAGAAATGCGCTGGCCGATCCGTGGGATGAGGTTGAAACCAAGTTCCCGCCGGGCAAGAAATTAGAGGGAACAGTCGTCAAGATCGCTTCTTTCGGAGCCATTGTCCAATTGGAGCCGGGCGTCTCCGGTCTTTTGCATATTTCCAAGATCCCGACCGGAAAAGAGCCTAAAGCAGGGGATAAAATTGAGGTTGTAATTGAAGATCTGGATAGGGGTCACCGTAAATTGGCTCTCGGAATGTTTGAAGAAACGCCGATGATTTATAGATAATCATGGGAGCATTGGAACATGGGAACATGGGAACAAATTAAAGGGAAAATGAGCTTAAATCCGGAAGTCAAAAACAATTCTATGAATGGCCAAAACAGGCTGGAAACGATTATCGGCGGTGAAACCGATCGGCAGGTGATTGAGAAAGCCGTTGATGCTTTCATGGGTGGAATAGCGGAGGTTTTTTTTCCGGACAGTCTTAAGAATTTACCAGCTGATTCTGTTTTGAAAAGAGTGGCTGAACTTAGGCCTGATTTTATGTCGCGGGCGGAGGGGACTACGGAAACATTTGTTGATATTGTCCAAGAGATAAATGAACGGGCTAAAGTTTTGGCAAGTTCTGAATTCGCGGAATTGACAAAACGGGAAAAAGATATGTGGCAGATTCCGGGACAGCAAATTTTAACAGGCGTAGCTGCCTGCGTGGATAGGGGAATTGCTTCTGAAGCTGTAGCCGGGACAGGAACTGCGATGGGAAGGACTCTTGGCGGAGATGTGCCGGTGTCTTTTATTGAATCCAGGGGCGAGTTCGTCGCCGATCCGTCGGCCTTGAAAAAAAGATTGATTCATAGCGCTAGACAAGGTGCGGCTGATATTTTAGAAATCGCGGTTGAACACACCGGCTGCGGCCGGAGAGATCAAATGTTGGCTAATGAAGCCGGAGACGGCGACGAAATTCCGGCATTGGGTTATGTGTTTGATCATTTAGATGCTTTGGCGCCTGAGTTTAAGTTGAGCCCTCAGGAAGTCAAGACAGGACTAAAAGATCTAAAAGGACTTTGGAACAATTATTCCCGAAACCATGGAGGAGTTGAAGCCCCGGATGGAGGATTGCTGGCCGGAGTGGTAGCTAAAATCGCCCAGAGGCAGGCTTTTGGGAATATGCCGGAAGTCAGGATGGTTGTTCCGGTTGAAATTTTTAACAAACTCGACGGAGATTTAATAGCCGGAGTAGACAGCCTTTCCGCCTTGACTCATCCGGCAGTTCTTGAGGCCGGAGGATTCACCAACGAAAGCTTGCAAGCTTTAGCCGAGCAGGGATTGATATTCTCATTAAAACAGGAGGCCCAAAAAATCCGGGAATTGTTGCCGGTCAAATCAGGAACCAGATCCTACCGCGAATTGCAGGAAAATTGGCTGGCAGTTCAAACAGAGATAACTGATCTCACCCAAAAATTGTGGGATTATTACCGGGGAGGAGACGGCCGCGGCCGGCAAATTAAGGGCATAGTAGATAAGTTTCTTGGCGCCGGCCTGGGTCAAATCGTGGATAAAGCAGCCGCCTGCGGCAAAGCGGAAACGATTAGGAATAGAATGACGCATCAACTTTTCAGATGCTTGGCCTACGATCATATATTGGATACATTCGGAATGGGCCATCCTCCCGGCAAACATTTAGAGGATCATTTGGCAACAGGAGATCATTCTTCGGGGGCAAAGCGCCATTTGGCGTTAGGCCAGGGAGACCTGCAGCGTCCGTCCGCTTCCGAAATGTACACCGGTTATTCCGTTTTGCAACATTCCGTTCCGGGGCATGAGGGATCACCGGTGCCATTAATGATCAAAGTTGATACCGACCGCGGCGATCATCAACCGATGAGCACTGAAGAAACGGAAGTGGCCACCAGCGATTTGTTTGAGGCTTTTAAACTTTGGCCGTATATGGTGGTTGGGGACATGATTCCGGTATTGGCTATAAGAGGAAAAGGCGGTAATGGCGGAGCCTCCAGATTGCCGCTATCTATAGTCCAAAACTTGGGTAGTTTAGTCGATCTTTCTCAAGGTAGAAAGACCAGTTTGGCTGAGTTTGCGCCTGCGTCTAACTCTAAGGGGCAAGTAGTTCAAGTACCTTCGACTTCGGTGATTGAGGCCGGTATCGCGGCCGGAGCAGATCTTAAAAATTTCAGAGGCAGAATGATTGAGGTTGCCGACCGGTTCTCCGATCAGGCCCTCCAAAAAAGCATTAAATCCAGGCAATAAATTAGTCATTTGTCACTATTCCTTCACGATCGTAGCAAAGTATTAACAAATGCTCTAATTCTGCCGTTTTTAAAAACTGTCAATACTTTGATACTCGAGTATCGATTTATTGACAAAATTTATCGAGGGAAACGGACTTCCCCCCTGGAGACCTCTAAGAATCTGGCTGTACGAAATTATTTGATAGAATTAATTAATGAATTCAATTTGGTGGTTAACCTTAGCAGATTGGTTGATAAATCTGTCGGCCGGTTGGTCTGCCGCTGGGTTAGCGGTTATAGTTACCAGCAGAGAATTCCGTAAAATTAATCTGTGGTTATTGACCTCAAACTTATTATTCGCTATATTATCTTTAATGTTAGCTGTAAAATTAAGAGGGGGTTGATTATGCGTAAAACCGCCATAGACAATATTAATGACGTTTGGATTGACATTAACAGCCGAGCCGCGGTAGCGTTTGGCTTAGCCTTAGTCGCCGCGCTGTTGACTTATTTGGCTTTTTTTAAATAGTTCTTATAGGTCTTTTTGACTGTTTTCTGGAATTGACGATTCAAATTTCCAATTTCCCTCTTCAAAAACCGTCAATACTTCCGCGCTCCTGCAACAAAGTATTGACAAAATATGGTGAAGCTTTTCCTGCGAAGCAGGAATCCGCTTTGCGAGGCGAAACTTCACAAGGATGGTTCTCTGAAAAATTAACATTGATATAATATTGGTATTCTATGAGCGATCCAGAAATTGTAGGCGGTATCTCAATCCCCGTATTGTTTCCTGAAGCTAAAAGTATTCAAGGCGAATTTGAGAAAATCGCGATGGCGTTAGCCTCTGATCATTCTGTTTACCGGAAACCTGTTTCTGATGAGCTAGACGAATCTTTGGAATGGGTGGTGGGGGGGTTTGGATTCTGACAATCTTCTTCGGGGCAGCGATTTTGCTCCTGAATTTCTTGACGATAATGCCATGAGTTGGCTTTTTACTCCGGAACATTATTATTTAGGAGATCTTGGTTTTAAGGTCAGCCGATCAAAGTTAGGACGTCTTGGCGGAGTAATTGCCATGCACCCGCGCCGGGACGAGATAACAACTCTGATAACTCCGGATGATATAAAAAAATGGAAGAAAACTTTTGGAATGCCCGCTTTCTTACCGCATGTTTCCCGTCTTTTGACCCACATTAATGCTCCGGCCTGCGAAAACTTTGCGGTTGAAGTTTTGCGCCATAAAGAATTCTACAAAGCAATCCCGGGCAATATTGACGGAGATGAAGCATTTATTTTCTGGACTTACGCGCCTTACGTGATGGAACAATTGGGACAAAAAGGCAAATCATTGGAATTGTCATTTACAGACATGATGAATAATTGGCTCAAAAAAAGAAAACGCGTGAAAGATGGTGAAGCTATGTATCCGGGAATTGAGCATATGTACGAAGAGATTAATAGATATCACTATTTAGGGAAAGACGGTACAGGCGCAACCCACGCTTTTGTTAAATATATTGCTCAAGAGGCGATCATGCCAGCTTTGGCAGTTTAGTCACAAAAGGCCCGGCCTTTTTTTAGTAAAAACTGTCAATACTTTATTCCTCCAGTATCGAAGTATTGACAAACTAATCTTGAAGAGCTATATCTAATTCCTTTAGGGTTGAAAAATGTTTGATATTTATAGTAGCCAACGGAGTTTTATATAAGATTGCGGTGGCGGCAATTGCCAAATCGGCTAAATCCGCGGAGCTTTGATTGTCACGTCCCAATATTCCGGCCAATTTAGCTACTTCTTCCGTATATGGCAGGATTTTTAATGGGGTTAAGATGGAAAGCATATGATTTTCCTTAACCTGATCTCTGGTGCTTTGGCCTTCGTACAATTCCTGGAGGGTAATTACGGACATGGCCATCTGGTTTTTGTATTTTACGGCCAATCTCCGGAGGAGGGAAGTTTTAGTTTTCTGCCCAAGATGATCTATTATGACGCTGGTATCAAGGACTACCATAATTTTTTCCGTGATATTGAAGCTTTCTTTTCAATTGATTTTCTTTTGCTTGCTGTATTTTCCCAATTATCGTCCGTCCATGAACCGGCTGTATTGTCTAAAAGTTGAAGATATAGGTTGCTTCCGGTATTTTTGGTGATAACATTTTCAATCATCCTGACATAAAAACCGTCGGTCTTAAGCAATATTTGCAAGGGGATACCGGGATTTATTCCCAAAGCGTCCCGGTAGCTTTTGGGAACTACCAATTGCCCCTTTTCATTAGTTTGCGTAATAACTCCTAAATTCATACTGGTAATATTTTATTACTTTCTTATAAGTTGTCAAGGCAGGCCCATTTTTCGTTTTTGATTCGAAAAAACTGTCAATACTTTCGCGCGGGAGCAACAAAGTATTGATAGTTATGTCAATAAACGTCCGCGCGCGTGTGAGTTAAAGGAAAAAATGCGGTTTGCCTGTTCCTGCCAATAATAACGCTAGAGTTTTTGAATTCATTAACTCTGTCGGGACTGATTGGACATTGGCGATAGCATCCAATCGGCATATAGAGTCGGTGGCCGACGAACACAAAATGGTTATTTGCGAAGTAAGCCCTAGTAGGTGGCAGAAGATACACGGAATTGCAGATACAAGACCGGAATACGCAAAAGATGCCGGCAGTGATTCGATGGCGGTGACAATTTGGAACCTAATGCAGACTTTAGGCAGTCAGGAATTAGAAACATTAGAGATTCCAGACGACAAATCTTCTTAAAAGTCCAAGGTATTTTTCAGGATATATAAAATAAAGCGGATGTATAGCCATATTGAAGGTTAGACCTTCAATAGATTGATACGGCAATACATTTTTTGCTATTTGTTTGCCTATTGTTTATTGTCGATTGTTTATTGGGTTATTTGGTTATTGGTGGCATTGGGTTATTTCACGCGGATAAGGTTTGCGCGCGAAAGTGTTATCATTAAATCATGTCCAAAGGGTCAGGGGTGGTCTGGGAATGCCAGAATTGCGGCAGTCAGTTTCCGAAATGGATCGGGCAATGCCCGGAGTGCCAGAAGTGGAATTCTCTGGTTGAAACTGTTGTTTCAACCAATCTCAAAACTCAAAGTTCAAAGTTCAAAACTAAAACACAAAATTCAAAACCGCAAGCGCTATCGGAAATACTTAAAACTCAAGTTTCCACTCAAAGAATTGGAACCGGGATTGGGGAGCTGGATCGGGTTTTGGGCGGCGGATTGGTTCCCGGCGAAGTGGTCCTTTTGGCCGGAGAGCCGGGAATGGGGAAGAGTACGTTGTTATCGCGAGTTTCACTCGCGATAACAAATTCAGAATTCAGAATTCAGAATTCAGAATTAAAAACTCTTTCGGTGCTTTACGTCTGCGGGGAGGAAAGTCCGGGGCAGGTTGGATTGAGATTGCAGAGATTGGGCGGTTCACGGTTAGCGCTTAACGATTCACGGTTAGCGCTTTTATCCGAAACAAACGTTGATTCTATTGTGGCAGAGATTGAAAAGCAATTTGGTTGTCAGTCCTCGGTTGTCAGTCCTCGGTTGCAAGTCAGCCGGTCGTCAGTTAATCAGTCTGAAACCGGCAAACTGAAAACCGGCAAACCAGAATCTGAAAACAGAAAACAGAAAACAGATAACGGAATAGCCATCGTTGACTCCATCCAAACCCTAACCACGGATGATTTAACCGGGGTGGCCGGATCGGTGGGGCAGGTCCGCGAATCAGCCGGAAGGTTGATGCAGGTGGCGAAAAAACTGAATATACCGATATTTTTGGTTGGTCATGTCACCAAAGACGGGACTGTGGCCGGTCCCAAAGTTCTGGAACACATGGTTGACGCGGTCTTGGTTTTGGAGGGGGAAAGGTCGGGCAATTTCCGGATATTGCGGGCGGTTAAAAACCGTTTCGGAGCCGTTGATGAGGTCGGGTTGTTCGCGATGGATAACGGCGATATGAAAGAGGTTGTCAATCCCGGGGAATTATTATTGGGCGAGGTGGCCGGAAAAGTTTCGGGATCGGTTTTGGGCTGTACTTTGGAGGGGCTTCGGCCATTGATTTTGGAAGTCCAAGCCTTGGCGGTGCCGTCAAAATTGGCGGTTCCACGAAGGGTCGGGCAAGGGATATCAGAGCGGAAATTGCAGGTGTTGTGCGCGGTAATTGAGCGGTACATCAGCCGGAAAATCGGAGAAATGGACGTGTTTGTCAGTATCGCCGGAGGCTTAAAGTCCAATGATCCGGGGCTGGATTTGGCGGTGGTGGGGGCGGTGATTAGTAGTATCGGTTATCAGTCCTCGGTTGTCGGTTATCAGTCTAATGTTAATCGGTTCTCGGTCAGCCAGTCAAAAACTGATAAACAGAAAACCGATAAACCAGAATCCGAAAACCGAAAACAGAAAACCGATAACCGGATATATTGCGGCGAGGTTGGGTTATTGGGCGAGGTCCGCCAAGTTCAGGGTTGGGAGAGGCGGGAGAAGGAAGTCAAGAGGCTTGATTTGGGTAAGCTAATCGGAAGTAATCAAATTAAGACTATTACCCAACTTAAAAATTATCTTTAAGTTTTTTCTGGCAACTCAAAACTCAAAGCTCAAAACTCAAAACCAAGCGTAAATCTAACAAATTTTTAAGCTTTTAACTTTTAGTTAGGATTTGAGATTTGATTTTTGAGATTTGAACTAGTTATCCACACTCTTCCCTTTTATCCACAATCTCTCATTTTCCGCTTTAATTTACCTATATTCCTCTGATATGCGAAAAGATTTTTCCCGAGAATTTGGGTATTTTGGCTTAAAAGTTTGCAAAATCTGATATACTGCGGTGAATGAAGATAATTCTGTTATCAGTTCTCTGTTATCAGTTTTCAGTCTAATGTTAACCGGTTATCGGTCAATCAGTCTAAAACCGGCAAACCGACCTGCCCGCCAGTCGCTGGCGCTCCAGGCGCCTGCAGGCGGGAAACCGATAAACTTGAAACTGAAAACCGAAAACAGAAAACCGATAACTCCAATTAACACAGACCCCCTCATCCGTGAAGATGAGGGGGCAACTCGCAGCGCGATCGTAAATCTCAAAGAGCACAGTCCGTCGGACTCTACCCGCTAAAATCGAAACGCCCTGCTATAAGCGATTGTTCTGGACAGATGAACATTATCGCTAAATACAAGTTAATAGCAGTTTTGAAACATTGTGTCAAGTAGTGCCTGCCCCGTTCAAAACGCAGCATGAGCCGTGTACGAATAGTACTGGAAAGGCGAATGCTAAGTTTATACGGGGTCAATTGGGGAAATGTTAGGGGATTTGGTATAATGCAAGCGCTGAACTTTCTAGTTCAGGCTTGAATGGGGGGTTGATCGTTGGGCAGGCGTATCAATCTCCCATTGAGGATTTTATGAAAAAATATTTTGGACAGGAATATTTTGGAAGGCCTTTGCCGGCCGGAGCTGTTGGCAGGCGCGAGAGGTCCTTTGTTCAAAACTTCCGGGACGAAGTTCAGGTTTCAAAGCAATTGGATTTGGCTCAACTTTCTGCCGCGCTTCTAAAACAAGGCGAGGAATCCGGCGGTTCTTTTGGCCTTTTTGTTGCGTTGGGCGGAGTAATTTTTTTAGCCGCAGCCTGCGGATCAGCCCCAACTACCGGTCCGGAAATGTCTCACACTCCGTCTCCAACACCTGATCATCCGACACCATTGCCAACTCATACTTTGACTCCAAGTCCAACTCACACTTTAACGCCAACCAGCACCTTATTCCCATCCCGGACTCCGACTTTCGCGGCTCCGGAAAAACCGTCTCAATATTCTGCGGCTGATAATAATATCTTAGACCTCGTTAATGGGATAGCCAGATTGGATAAAGACCGATATCAAGCTAGGCTTACCCAATCGGCCAAAGCCATAAAAGCAGATTCCAATCATAGATATTTAGACTACGAGGCGGCGATGGAATTTTTAAAACCTCCAACTGATTTTTGGGGAAAGCCTAAATTGCCAAGCAGGGGCCCTGATTTTTGGATAACCGGGAACGGTGGCTTGGGATTTTCGGATAGCGATAAAACTCATTTTGGAATGGGGGAAGTTATAGATGCGACTCCTAATAATTTATTGGTTAAAGGCGGGGACGATTTATACCGGGGCAGACTGGTAGTCCAGCAAAAATATTTTGAGGTTGCGCTTATTCAGGCAGCCCGGGCGGCAGCCAAGTTAAGATGGCCAGGCGAAGATTTTACAAAATTTGGTTCCGGATCGGCATTGGTACGGCACGATGCAGAAATTCAACAGTTATTCCATCAAATACTATCCGATTTAGGTTACGAACCGGTGGGCGGAATCCGCTGGCCGGGAGCAGTGGATCTTAAAACTTTGACGGAAGATGAACTAGAGCAAATTGTTCCTGACGGCAATGCCTGCGTGGCAGAAAGACCGGTCGCTACCAACAGAAGTTTGCAGAAGCCGGAACAATTTAGAAAAGTGGCTTTCAGAGGTGCCGTGGAAAGCCGGACTCCGGGACAGGATGAAAACCGGAATTTGGTGGATAAAGAAACCGATCAAGTGATATTGGTGGTTGTTGATCCTAAAAGAGCTTGGAAAGAAAATGTCAGAGTTGAAGTTTTGGATGCCGGAGCCTCGATCGACAATTTACAGTCCAACAGAAAAGGTCAAAGTGCGTTAGACAGTGAAAAAGTAGAGAAAGTTGCCGCGGCTCTTGATAGATTAGTCCCTTGCGGTCCGGCCAAACCGGGAGTGGAATCAAGCCAGACGCCGACGTCAACGGCTACGCCGGATATTAAAATATCTTTGACTCCGCCGAAGAACGGAACTTCAACTCCGCCAAAGGGAACGCCGGGAACGCCGTCAACTCCGGGAACGCCGGATAAAACTCAACCGCCGGCAACGCCTCAAAATACTCCGGGAAGGCATGAATCTACGCCGGAAGGCGGGCCTCCGACTGTAGTTCCGCCCGGACCGCAGCCAGCAGGACAACCGACTTTTATTCCGCAGCCGACTGAAGTACCGGCGCCGCCAAAGACCGTGCCGACGTCAACGCATTAAATGAATTATGAAAATTAAAAACTTTTTATCATCGGTCATTCCTGCCAAAGCAGGAATCTATTCAGATAGATTCCGGATCAAGTCCGGAATGACAATGGCGCTAAAAACGATCTTATTTTCTAGTGTCCCGTTAATAACGGCCGGACTATTGATCTGGAAGCTGTCGGTTAGATCGGCGGCTACGGTCCAACCGGCGGTATCGTTTGAAGCCAAAGTTGTTGGAGTTGGCAATTACGCCGGTGATTCTTTAACTGCCAGCCAAGGTCAGACTGTCAGAATTAGATTTCATGTTGAAAATACCACTGCCGGAAATACGATTGACGATTATCAGGTCAGCAGCGTGTTTGATCCGACCGGATTAAAAGGCTGGACCAAAGCCGATGGTTTGGAAAAACAGTACGCCTATATCACTCTAAATTTGGGCGGGAACGGTTTGCGGTATAAGCTGGGATCAACGAAATTCGCCAGATACGACGGGACTACTTGGATTTTTGAAGATTTGGCCGATACCGGAAATGAGAGCGAAATTATGACCACTTATCACCGGGCCGCGTTATCCGGCGGAGCCAATATGGCATACGAGTTTTTCTATGATGCGGACGTGGTGGCCATGCCGACGCCGATATTCAATATTCATAGCTCCGACCAGCCTTTGTTTCAGGTCCATAACGATACTCAAAATCAGCCGGCCGGCAGCCAATACGCCGGAACGGTTTCGGCTAATCCCGGAGACGAACTGACATTTTTATTTTGGGTTCACAATAATACCTGGGGAAGTACGGCCGTCAATACCATCGCCAAAATCAGCAATTGGCCGGGGACGGCCACGGGAGCGGTAACTTTGACGGGAACGGTGGACGCGGATAATTCCGATCCGGCGACTCGGGACGTCCAAATCAACTTTACTTCTCCGTCAACTTTGCAATTGATTGCCGGATCGACTTTGTTATTCGGCCAGCCGACTCTGGCTACAGGCGGAGCTTACAATGGTCAAGCCTTGGGAGAAACAGTCACCACGACCGGAGTCCAGATTGGCCAAATCGGATCGGGAAATATTTCCGGCTGTTGGGATTTTGTGACTCAATTGAAAGTTCGGGCCAGAGTCGCCGGGACAGCCACGCCGACTCCGACCGTAACGCCGACTCCAACTCCGACTTCCACTGTAACTCCGACACCAACTTCAACGGTAACTCCGACGCCAACCGGAACTTTGACTCCGACTTTGACCCCGACTGTTACCTTGACTCCAACTGTGACGCCGACGGGGACATCGGGCTTGGTCTGTCAGAATTTGGATTTGCCGGGGGGAACGACAAGGGGAGTGGGGGAGAATATCCGGTTTGTGTGTAACGGTGCGCCGCAATCTTCGGTAACTCAATGCCGGTTTAGATTCGGCGATGGCTCGGATGAATTATTTGACAGTTCCTGTAACGTTTTCCATGCCTATAACCGCGCCGGCAGTTACGATGTTTCCTGCGAAGTCCGCGATTCCGGCGGCAGTTGGAAAGCAGCCAATGCCTGTGGAAGCAGGCTGGAAATCCGTCCCGGAGCCACCCCGACCATGGCCCAAGTCGTCCCGGCCGCGACTCCAAGAACTCAGCCGGAGACGGGATTTAATTCAATTTGGTTTGGGGTGTTTGCGATTATTGGAGTAGGATTAAGACTCCTTTTGATTATTTGAATTTATAATCCTATAACTCAAATTTCAAAAGTCAAATCTCAAAGCCTAACTAAAAGTTAAAAGTTTAAATAATAAAACTTTAAAATTTACACGATGTTTTGCGTTTTGAGCTTTGAGTTTTGAACTATGAATTTGATTTCCGGTCTCATCTACGATTCATCATTTAGCCGACCGCGGGGGACGGTATGGATTGAGCCAGGAGCTAGTAGTCAGGAGTCAGGAGTGGGAAGTTTACGAAACTTCCCATTTGTGAAGTTCCCGAAACTTAACACGGGGGTTAAGCTGTTGTCCAACTTTCTGGTATTGGCAAGTCTGGCAGGGATGATTTTGACTATGTTGCCTGTCGCGGCGATGGAATTGAAGTATAACTTTTATAAAAGTTATAACGGTTATAAAAATTATAGCGGCGTTGCGCCGCAACAGCCGGCGCCAACGGCGCCGGCTGGTCCCGCCAATGACATGGAGGCTTTCGCCGTCCACATCAATAAAATTAACGCCCACAGCGTAGTAATTCCCAATGTTGACGCTAATGATCCTAAAATCTATATGGAGGCTCTGAAAAACGGAGTGGCCCATGCTTTGGGATCCGGATTGCCCGGAGTGGAAAGTTCCATCAACCGTTCAATTTATTTGTTCGCTCATTCCACCTCGGCTCCGTCACTGGTTTCCCAATACAATGCCCAATTTTATTTATTATATAAATTGGAAGTAGATGACGAAGTGGATGTGACTTTTTGGGCCAAGAATTACCGCTATAAAATCGTGGAGAAAAAGACGGTTCCGGCCGATGATACCAGTTTTCTGACCCCGCAGACGGATAAAGAATTGTTAATTTTAGCCACCTGTTGGCCGCCGGGGACGACGTTGAAAAGATTAATAGTAATAGCCGAAAGGTTGTAAAGGTTAACAGGCTAAAAGGTCAAAAGGTCCAACCTTTCGTGGCTAACAAGAAATAAGTATTGATGTATAGCCACATTGAAGGTTAGACCTTCAATAGCTTGATACTACAATACATTCTCTCTACTCTCTACTCTCTACTCTCTATGGGATATTTGTCTATTGACAATTGATATAGGGGAGTGGGATACTATGAGTATTCTTCGTAAGCTAAAGTTTTTAGATGTCCTCAGATTACAATAACAATACCAATGATGGGCAGGGCGAGCCTTATACTCCATACAATAATAGCGGATATGGCGGCGGCCGGCCCCGGGGCAGATACAATGATAATCAAGGCTACCGGATTCCTGACGCTGATCTACCCACGGAAACCATTACCGGCGTTCTTGACGATACCGATGAAGGTCACGGTTTAATCAGAATTGATATCACTCCGTCGCCCCGTGATGCCTATATTTCCACTTCCCAAATCAGGCGTTTCAACTTGCGCTCCGGAGATTTAATCACCGGTCCGGCCCGGGCGCCCAAAGATAATGAAAGATATTGGGGATTGTTAAGAGTGGATTTGGTTAATGGGATTGCACCCGATGAGGCTAAATTGCGGGCCAGACCATGGTTTGACCGCTTAACAGCTATTTATCCCGATGAACGGCTGACCTTGGAAACCACAAAAGATGTTTTATCAACCAGAGTGATTGACCTTATCGCTCCGATTGGCAAGGGCCAAAGAGGTTTGATTGTTTCTCCTCCCAAAGCCGGAAAAACCACGATTCTGAAAGATATTATGACCGGGGTGGCTGCTAATTTCCCGGATGTGACGATTATGGCGGTTCTGATAGGGGAGCGGCCGGAAGAAGTGACGGATATTAAGCGCCATCTTTCGCAGATAACGGCAGGAAGTAAGTCATCTGTCATCGGTTCTCGGTTGTCGGATTCCGGTCAACCGGTTGTCGGTTCACCGGTTTCAAAAACAGACAAACCTGAAACTGACAAACCGAAAACTGACGAACCGGAAACCGAAAACGGAAAACTGAAAACCGATAACCGCGCCGCGCCGCGCCATTTTGTAGCGGCGAGTAATTTTGACGAAAAGGCCGAGGACCAGACGATTGTGGCCGAAGTCGCCCTGGAGCGGGCCAAGAGAATCGCCGAAGCCGGCGGAGACGTGGTGATAGTTTTAGATTCGATTACAAGGTTAGCGCGGGCGTACAACCTGGCTATTCCAACTTCCGGCCGGACTTTATCCGGCGGATTTGACCCGGCAGCCTTGTATCCGCCCAAGCGGTTTTTCGGGGCAGCCCGGAATTTTGAAGAAGGCGGTTCAATCACGATTATCGGCACTGCTTTAGTTGACACCGGCAGCCGGATGGACGAGCTGATTTTTGAAGAATTCAAAGGCACCGGCAATATGGAATTGCATCTGGACCGGAAATTGGCCGACCGCCGGGTTTGGCCGGCTTATGACTTGCCCCGTTCCGGCACCCGGAAAGAAGAATTGTTATTTTCTCAAAGCGATTATCAGTCAATTGTCACCATGCGGCGGATGATTGACATTTTATCGCCGGATGAGAGAACCGAGATATTTCTTGATAGATTGCGGAAGACGAAATCGAATAAAGAGTTTTTAGCGAGTTTGAAAGAAGGCTAAAAAAAATTTTAATTTTTAATTTTTAATTTTTAATCAAATCTAAAATCCAAATGTTTAAAATTTAAAATTGGTAATTAAAAATTAGTCAATTTTTCCTTTCTGCTATACTTCTTTTGCGTGTCATTCCCGCGCAGGCGGGAATCTATTTAAATAATTATTATATAGATTCCTGGTCAGGCCAGGAATAACAAAGATATAGATTCCGGATCAAGTCCGGAATAACATGAATTATGATTAGTTTCTCCGAGCCGGTTGGATACATAAAATTCCTGTCTCAATATTTTTCCATCCGTTTAAGGCGGTGGTTTTTCCGGTTTGAGAATAAGAAAGATTCATTGGTGGGCAGGCTGATTAAAGAGCGGGGAAAATACGTCCGGCCGTTTGTCCATTCGGGAGTGATTGGATTGGTGTTTTTGGGAATCACGCTGGGACCGAGGATAATCAAGAATTCAGAATTCAGAATTCAGAATTCAGAATTAGAAAACAATTGGACGGGGGGGAGCGTGCTGGGAGTGGCGGCATACAATCAGGACGCGGTTTCGGCATATACCCAAGTTTCGGACAAGCCGCCGGCCGAGGTCAGGGAATACACGATTGTCGCCGGGGATACGGTCGGGCAAATCGCTTCTAAATTCGGTGTCAGCGAGGATACGATTTATTGGGAAAATGGGATCACCCCAAAAACTTTATTGAAACCCGGAGGCAAGTTGCGGATTTTGCCGGTGACAGGGGTTAAACATACAGTTTCCCGAGGCGAGACGGTTCAGACCATTGCTAAAAAATATGATTCATCGGCTCAAGCTATCGTTGATTGGCCGTACAATAATTTTGTTAATGACGAAACTTTTGAATTGGCGGTAGGCCAGACTTTGATTGTTCCGGATGGAGTTAAGCCGGATGAAGTCCAGGTTAATCCGCGGCCGTCAATAGCCCGCTTGACGCCCGATGCCGGATCGGTTACGGCTTCAGGATCGTGGGTGTGGCCGGCAGCCGGCAGGATCACTCAAGGGTTTGCTTGGTATCACAAAGGCTTGGATATTGCCAATAAAGAAGGTCCGCCAGTAGTAGCGGCCGATTCGGGAAAGGTGATTGCAGTATTGTCATTAAAATACGGTTATGGAAATCATATTATTATTGATCACGGCAATGGTTATCAAACGCTTTATGCTCATTTATCCAGTTTCCGGGTAGAGGTAGGGCAGAACGTAGCCAAAGGATCAATTATCGGGATAATGGGATCAACCGGACGGTCAACCGGAACCCATCTGCACTTCGAAATCAGGCAAAATGGCGCGGCCTTGCCGCCTCTACAGTTTTTGAAGTAAGTGGACCTGGGCGGAATTGTCAGGCAGAGCCTGATCCTGCTCCGCAGGAAACTCTTTAGTGGACTTACCGAGAATCGAACTCGGAACTCGTCAATGCGAATGACGCGGTATACCGTTTACCTATAAGCCCTAAGTGTGGACCCGAGGGGAATCGAACCCCTTTCTGTTCGATGCCATCGAACTATTCTACCGGTGAACTACGGGCCCTTTGCGAGTTTGATTCTAGGGATACGAATTTGATTATAAACGAGTTTAGAAATAGATTCCAGCTAGCCACAAAAGGCCCGGCCTTTTTTAAAAGGCCGGGCCTTTATTAATACCGCGAAATGTGATTTAATAATTAATCATGCCTGCCAGAAATCGGATTAAGACGTATGTCGAAAATTCTTTTTATCATATTTATAACCGCGGAGTTGAAAAGCGTCAGATTTTTATGGACGAACAGGATATCGGCGTATTTTTATCATATTTAAAAACATATTTGCTTCCCAAAGATGATAAAGTTTTGAAAAATATTATTGCTGATCCCAGAAAATCCTACAAAGAAAAAAGTATGGCTTCCCGGGCATTACTCTTAAATAATTTTTCTTCGGAATTAGAGATGACAGCATATACCACTATGCCTAATCATTTCCATTTTCTGGTTTATCAAACGGCTCCGGACACAATCGATCGTTTTATGAACTCGTTGGGGACGAGGTATACTATGTATTTCAACAAGAGATATAAACGGGTGGGACCGTTATTTCAAGGATTATATAAAGGAGTTTTAGCGGAGAGCGACGAGCAAGTTCTATATTTAAGCCGTTATATACACCGAAATATTCGGTCTTTACCGCCGGAATTACAACTTAGATATCCATCCTCTTATCCGGTTTATTTGGGGCTTGCTAAACAAGAGTGGGTAAAGCCGGAAAGGGTACTAGCGCATTTTTCGAAAGCAGAATATGACTCATACCGGGAATTTGTGGAGATTGAAGATATGGACGAGAATAACAAAGAGGCAGTAACTCTTTCTAAAGTGGCTCTGGATCTTCTGGATCTCGCATAAAGGCCCGGCCTTTTTAAAAAGGCCGGGCCTTTTGTGGCCGGGCCTTTTGTGGCTGATGATGATGATTGATTATTTCTCAAACCAGCTTTTGGGGAGAATGAGGTTAACTCTTTTGGGATCCCAGCCTAAATTAATTATGGCTTGGGCGTCATGAGGCAAGGCGGTGTGATCAATTGCGGCGCTTCTCATATTTTCCAGTTTGTCAGCCAAAGGCCGGGCTTGAGGATATTCCCGTAATTCTTCTATTAAAGCTCCGGCGATTACGGCGTTTAGCCATTCGCTCTCTTGTTCTCTTTCGTCTATGTTTAATTTTTGCCCGGTGGTTATTAAGGCTAAATCTACAAATGAATCAGGGTCTAAAACAATAAAAGATTTATCCGGCGGAACGTTTTCGATCCTCTGGTGAATTATTCTTCTGGCCGTTGGTTCAAGTTTAGTCTTGAATTCACCCTTTATTTTATCTCTCAAAGCCGGGGAGGGGATGGCGGAAAATTCAACGTCTTTCCTTAGCCAAGTGTCTTTTATTCCCAAACGGACTTCGGTTTCTTCCGGTTTGGAGCCGGCGTGGCGGTAAATCTTAGCGCCAACTGATAGCGAGCCAAGAGTGTCTTCGTCCTTAGTGCCGATTTCTTCAGGGGTGAGTTCCTTATATCCCTGTCCTTCCGCCAATTCTACCGCTCCGGAAAGGAATCCGCCGAAGTCAATTTTGTCCACTCTCATTACTTCGGTTTCCGTCAGACAATACTTTTCTTTAGCCGCGGTCATCACTCTTTTACCGAGCGCCTCCGGCCGGATGCTTTGTTTAACCAATCCGGTTTGTCTTTCCACCCAATGCTTGGAATATTCCGGTTTTTCAATCGGGAGTAAGCCGGCTGTGACTGTTTTTCCATAATTATTTATCCAAATAGACAATTTCCAATCAGGGTTGACTTCAATTTCAGATAAGACGCCGCCATTTTTTTTAAGACCTTTAATAGCTTGATCAGCCAAAGGTTTTTGATCCCCTGCCGCAACACCTAAATTAGCCGCGGCCAATTCTGTCAGATGTTGGACGGCAATTTCCGGATCAATCATGCTAACAGGCGGAAACTCAATCCCGAAAAACTGGCGGGGCGGAATTTTACGGTCATCATTACCTTGACCGACCAGAAGCAAAAAATCAGTTTGGCGGCCGGTATTTATATCTCCCAAGAAAACTTGTTCCGGCGATCCGGCCACTTTTTTTATATCCTCTTGAACTCGTCTTAACCCGCTTAAATAGGCGGTCAGACGAGGATCGGTGTCATCAAACGCAGTCAGACTGGGAGCATCTGTCATTCCGGCCGACAAATCCAATTTGGAGACAGCTCTTCTAAGAACAAGATCGTTTTTAAATTGTTCAAAAAAGCTCATAAAATATTTAATGAGTAGAAAATAGAAAGTAGAAAATAATGTTCTGTTAATTCATTACTCATTACTTTCTACTCATTACTCATTACTCCTTAACTTATTTCTTTGCAAACCAGGCTGCCGGAAAAACTATAGACGCATTTTCCGGACTCCAGCCTAATCCAAACTCGACGTCTGTATTATCGGAATTAATGCTTAAATGGTCGTCTAATCTTTGGGCGGCCGCGGACAGTTTGCGGGCTTGAGATAGCAGGCTGGCGGCATCTTTGGTTTTTGGATAGCGATCAAATGCTTTGAGCGTCTGATCTAAAACTATTGAGGATAGCCAATTGATCTGGTCCTCATAATCGTCGGGAGGAAGGTCCTGTTCCAAAAGTTTAAGCGTTTTACTGGCGACATTTTCAGGATTCAAGGCGACAGCTTCACCGGATTTCTGCCCTTCTGCGATCCTATTTTTAATTACTTGATCCGCTGCGGTTTGGAATTTTTTTTCGAACTCTAAACGGATTTCTCCGGCCAAAACCGGAGGCACAACTGCCGATAGCCAGAGGAATTCATTGCTAGCCCACCATTTCCTTTTTCCGAGTAAAGGGGCTTTTCCGTCATCAGGCTGGTGATCTTGATGACAGAAAATGCTTGTTTCTAATGTATTTTTGCCAAGCATATATTCCAATATTTTAGCGCCTGTTATCTCTCTGTACCCGGAGCTAATAATTATCTCTTCTACTTGCCGGTCTCCGCCCAAGTCAAAAGGATCTAATTCGGCAACACGAACATCCGTAACGCAAAAATTGGTTTGGGCCGCCTTCTCTACAGTTTCTTTTAGAGTTTCCGGCCTAATTTGTTCTTTTAGCTTTTTGGAATTTTTGGTTATCAATTGGTTTGAATAGTCTTTCTCCACTGGAACCATAAAGCTGGTTACCCAAGAATCGTCGCCCGCGGAGTAATCTACTGCTAGATGTAATTCCCAATCAGGGTTTATTTCGACAGAAGAATAGCGGCGGTGATTTTGGCCCAATGATTTCAGAGTCTTGTTAACTAAATCCGCCTGATCTTTGGGCTCGATATTTAGACTGGCGGCGGCGATTTGGGTGATATGGGTCAAAGTCGGTTCCACTTGGCGGGTCGAGACTATAGCCAGTTCGGCTTGTTTGGGTTTGCGGGGAGGGGAATTGCGGGGACAATCTTGCCGAATATCTCTTAGATAGGCATGTACCAGGCCTTTGGCACTGCCATTAAAAACTTTTTCCGGCTGGTTTGTGACTTCTCTTACGCCCGATTCAATTGCTCCCAAATTATGAAGATACGCTTCTAAAATAGGATCGGCATTTTCCGGAATGCCATTTGCGAGATCAAGGTTTTTAACCGCCGTTTCTAATTTCCTGTCTGCCAGCCATTGTTCAACAAAATTCATAAAAGATTTAATGAGTACTCATTA
>JACRNH010000008.1 GCA_016219325.1 Candidatus Collierbacteria bacterium | reverse complement strand
GGGAACCATATTAACGGAATTGAGTCATTCTGGAGTTACGCCAAGAGGCGACTATCAAAGTTTAACGGCATCAGGAAATCCTTCTTTTCGGATTATCTCCTGGAGACCGAATGGCGGTTTAATCATCGTGATACAATGGAAACAATGTTGAAACGTTTAGTGAGAAACGACCGGAGGATACCGCTGTAAAAGTGGACGCTTATCTGGGCAAGACCCAAAATAAATATCGATATTTTAAAATATCGATATTTTCAAGAGCTACTTCTTGATTAGATAATGCCAAACCAAAAAGAAAAATGTTGAGATATAATCTTGCAGATGAGCGCAAAATTGCCATTTGAAATTAAAGAGATTGAGGCGAAGGGGATTTTGAGTAAGTGTGGGATACCGGGAATTGATTTTGTAGTCAACCCGTATATTGGCTGCCGGTTTGGGTGCAAGTATTGCTACGCCAGTTTTATGGGCAGGTTTGTGGGGAAGAAAGTTAGCGACTGGGGAGAATATGTTTATCCCAAAATAAATGCGCCGGAATTGTTGGCGAAAGAAATCGAGCGGAAATTGCCGAATAAAGGTAAAGGCAAAGAAATATTTTTGAGTTCGGTAACTGATCCCTATCAGGGGCTGGAGGCAAAATACCGGCTGACACGACGTTGTCTTGAAGTATTAGCCGATTGGGAATTTGCCGGAACACTATCCATTTTGACCAAGTCGAATTTGGTGACGCGGGATATTGATATTTTGAAACGATTCCGGCAAGCGGTAGTCGGATTGACGGTGACATCGGCTGACGATGGCATCTCCCGGTATTTTGAGAAATACGCTCCGTCGGTATCGGAAAGGTTTGAAGCCCTTAGAAAATTAAATCAAGCCGGACTTCAGACTTACGCTTTTATCGGGCCGCTATTGCCCCATTTTGTGGCGGATGAAGCGGGACTGGAGAAGGTTTTCCAAAAATTAGCTGAAGTGGGAACGAAAGATGTTTACGTTGAGCATTTGAATTTATCTAGTTACATCCGCGGGCGGCTGATGGATGAAATGAAAGGTACGGACAAAAATATTGTTGCTAAATTTTATTCATCTCAATCCAAGGCTTACAGGGAAGACTTGGAGAAGTTGGTTAAAAAATTAGTCGAGAAATATGAGATGAATCTGTTGTTAGATTTAGTGATTTTCCACCGAGAATTCCAGGCTCATCATAGAGATTAATATTAAACTGTCTGAATAAATTAACAAAATTCTAGTTAATAAAAATGGAAGAAATATATCGATATTTTAAAATATCGATATCTGTGTAAATAATAAATTACTTCAATTATTTAAATAATTGAAGTCTTCTCGAAACAATGTTTGCAGGCGTATATGGTCGGCGGCGGGTGGTGGTTGATTCTGGCAAGGAAGCGTGATATTGTCTTAAGGATAATTAAGAAAAGCGCTTGAGGTGGAATTCCATTCACCGAAGCCATGAACCACTTAGGGTTCACGGCACGCTGACCGAGGTAACAACCGGACCGGAATTCGTCCGTAATCACGAAAAATTAAGAATAGCTTGAGGTGGCACCTTTCCCGACCTGAAGTCGGGGGCCGCAGGCACGCAGAATTGAGTGCTTTTTTTGTAGAAAAATAATTGTTATAAATATTATAAATATTATAATAGTGTGAAGTTTATCCTGCGAAGCAGGACCCTGCTCCGCAGGGCGAAACTTCACTAATTAAAATATGTTAGATATTCAATTCATCCGTGACCATCCGGAAAAAGTAAAGAAAGCGATTATCGACAAGCAATTGCCGCCACGGGTAAACGTGGAAGTGGTCGATCGGATTTTAGAATTGGATAAGAAACGGCGAGATTTGATTTTACAGTCGGAAACTATCAGGCGGGAAAGAAATGAGTTAGCTGAAAGCCTAAAAACTTCCAGAACCGAAAATGAAATTAGTGTCGGTAGGACGCTGAAACAAAAATTGGCGGAAATTGATCCGGAGCTAAAACGGATTGAAAATTCTTTAGACGAAATTATGCTAATGGTTCCGGGGGTTCCGGCAGACGATGTCCCGATTGGGAAAGACGAAAATGACAATGTGGTGGCAAGAACTTGGGGGAAACCGCCAAAGTTCAATTTTAAATTAAAAGACCACATCGAACTGGGAGAATCGCTGGATATTTTAGATGTTAACCGCGGAACTAAAGTGGCCGGATTCCGCGGGTATTTTTTGAAAAATAAAGGGGCACTGATGCAGTTGGGGTTGATGCGTTATGGGTTTGATAAATTGGTTGCTAAGGGTTTTACTCCTATGATTCCGCCGGTTTTGGACTTACCGCGCTGTTTTATCAATACCGGACATTTCCCCTGGGGACAAGTGGATGTTTATAAAACTTTTGATGACCGGGAAGAACAAAATATCAGGCATTTGGCCGGAACGGCCGAAGTCCCCTTGGCTTCGTATCATCAGGATGAAGTTTTAAGCGAAAGCGATTTGCCTAAAAAATACGCCGGATTTTCGTCCTGTTTCCGGCGTGAAATCGGATCTTACGGCAAAGATACCCGCGGAATTTACCGGGTCCATGAATTTATGAAAATTGAACAGGTAATTTTGGATGTCAACGACGTTAATAAATCACGTCAGTGGCTGGAGGATTTGACCGCAATTTCAGAAGAAATACTACAGGAATTAGGGCTTCCTTACCGGGTATTATTGATGTGCACCGGCGAAATGGGAGAGCCGCAATTTAGAAAATACGACATTGAAACATGGATGCCCGCCCGCCAGACTTCGTCAGGCGAGGCGGATAAACCGTCGATTGGCGCTTACGGAGAGACCCATTCGGCTTCGGCGATGCTGGATTTCCAATCCCGGCGGGCAAATATCCGCTATAAGGCCAAAGACGGATCGACTAAATTCGTCCATATGCTAAATAACACCATGATTGCTTCCCCGCGGATTTTAATTGCTTTATGGGAAAATCATCAGCAGAAAGACGGGAGTATTGCGATTCCAAAGGCCTTAGTGCCTTATTTAGGGTTTGAAGTGATAGAAAAAAGTTAGCGATTATAAAGTATATAAAAATTATAACAATCTGAAATTTGCGAAACAGAGTCTGTTGACAGAAGTTTCGCAAACTTCGTAATAGTTATAAGCCTGGTGATGATAGAATTGCTTCATGTTTAATTTCTTAACGAAATTTTTTGACAGCAATGAAAAGACGGTTAAGAGTTTTCAGCCTCTGGCCGGAGAGATTGATGCTTTAAAATCAAGTTGCCGGGATTTGTCGGACTCGGATCTAAAAGCCAAAACCGCCGAATTTAAATTAAGGCTGGAAAAAGGCGAGAGCCCGGATGATTTATTGCTTGAAGCTTTTGCGGCTGTCCGCGAGGCGGCCCGGAGGACGGTTTCCCTTGAACATTTTGATGTTCAGCTGATGGCCGGAATCGCTTTTCACCGCGGAATGGTGGCCGAGCAGAAAACCGGCGAAGGCAAGACTTTATCGGCCACAACCACGCTTTATCTTAACGCCTTAACCGGCCGCGGGGCCCATTTGGTAACGGTAAACGATTATCTGGCCTGTCGCGACTGCGGTTGGATGGGGCCGATTTATCATTTATTGGGAATGACGGTCGGGGTGATATACGCCGGGCAAGGCGACCAACCGGCCGGAATTTATGATCCGGAATATAAAGATCCCGGGACTAAAGACGAAAGACTGGCCCATCTAAAGCCGGTTTCCAGAAAAGAGGCTTACGGAGCGGATATTACTTATGGAACCAATAATGAATTTGGGTTTGACTATCTCCGCGATAATATGGCGACGGATCCTTCTTATATTTCTCAACGCGGCCATCATTTCGCCATTGTGGACGAAGTGGACTCGATTTTAGTTGACGAAGCCAGAACGCCCTTAATCATTTCCGCTCCCGATGCTGAACCGACGGATAAATATTACCAATTTTCTGGACTGATTGAAGAACTTAATTCAGAAACCGATTACACCATTGATGAAAAACTGCGGGTGGCGCAATTAACCGACCGGGGCTTGAAAAAACTGGAGAAGAAATTAGGGATCGATAACCTTTATGAAAAAAATTTTGCCTCCATCCATCACGCCGAACAGGCGTTGCGGGCCAGAAGTTTATACCACAAAGATAAAGATTACGTGGTCAAAGACGACCAGGTAATTATCGTGGATGAACATACCGGCCGGTTGATGTTCGGACGGCGTTATTCCGACGGCCTGCATCAGGCGATTGAGGCCAAAGAGGGCGTCAAAATTCAGCAGGAATCCAAAACTTTGGCGACTATTTCTCTCCAAAATTATTTCAGGATGTATCAAAAACTTTCCGGCATGACCGGAACCGCGGCCACCGAAGCGGAAGAATTTAAAAAAATCTATAAATTGGAAGTGGTAACTGTCCCGACCCATTTGCCTGTTGCCAGAACCGACCATCCGGATCAGATATACAAAACCCAGCGGGCCAAATACGCGGCCATCGCGGCCGAAGTTGCTAGGTTATACCAGAAAGGCCAACCGGTTCTGTTGGGAACCCGGTCAATTGAAATAAATGAAGTTCTGTCAGATTTTTTGAAACATAAAAAAATTCCCCATCAGGTGCTCAACGCCAAAAATCACGAAAAGGAAGCTCAAATTTTAGCCCAGGCAGGAAAGTTTAAGGCAGTAACCGTGGCTACTAATATGGCCGGGAGAGGCGTTGATATAGTTTTGGGAGGAACTCCGCCGGACAGGCCGCCGGAAATTACTAATGATAAATTTCAGAAAACCAAAGAATATCAGGATTGGCAAGTAGAGCATAAAAGAGTCGTTGGACTTGGAGGAGTGTTTGTCATTGGTTCGGAGAGACATGAGTCCCGGCGGATAGACAATCAGCTCCGTGGCCGATCCGGCCGGCAAGGTGATCCGGGAGAAAGCCGGTTTTATATTTCCCTGGAAGACGAAATTATGCGGATTTTCGGCGGAGACAAAATTGCCTCTTTGATGACTGCTTTGAAAATGCCGGAGAATGAGCCGATTGAACACGGGTTGGTGTCCGGAGCAATTGAGCAAGCGCAGGCCAAAGTTGAGAGCTGGTTTTTTGATCAAAGAAAAAGAGTGGTTGAATATGACGACGTGGTTAATAAACAGCGGGAAATTATTTACAAACGCCGGCGGAAAATATTGGAGGAAGCCGGCGGGCCGGAGCTTAATGAAAAAAGCTGGAAGAGAATTGAAAAGGAAATCGAATTTTTGGTGGCCGCCAGATCGGCCGGAGGATATAACGAGGTCGAAATCAGCCAGATGACGCGCGAATTTTCAGCGATAATTCCTTTTGATGACGCTTCTCAAAAACGGCTGGAAGAAAAATTAAAAAGTTTAGGCGATGAAGAATCAATGGCTGATCATTTAATTGAGGTTGCCAAAAATGTCTATCAGAAGCGGAAAGAGCAGTTTGGGCCGGAAACGGTGACGGCGATTGAAAAATACGCGCTATTAGGGGCGACCGATCAATTATGGATGGAGCATCTGGATATGCTGGACGATTTGCGGGAAGGAATCGGGTTGCGGGGTTATGCCCAAAAAGAACCGCTGGTGGAATATCAAAAAGAAGCCTTTGATATGTTTGAATCATTGCTGAATCGGATTGATTCGGAAACCGTCAGGAGAATTTACCGGATTCAGCCGGCCGGAGTTAAACCGGAGCCCCCCACAGTACTCTCGCCACTCCCGTGGTCTGCGTCTACGCGTCGTGGCGTCGAGACAGCGGGGTCCGGGCGTGACAGCGGATTTTCTCCTAGAGAAAATCCGGTCCCGTCCGGAGATAGTGGCGTCAACAACCAAAATAAAGGTTTAGTTGATGCGCTAAAGAGTAAGTTATTGTTTGGAAAGAGCCAAGAGGGGAAGTCCGAATTCTTGTCAGCTTTTAAAAAAGTTGCCATCAACCGTCCGTCCGGAGCACCTGTGAGAAACGATCATAAACTTGGTAGAAATGACCCATGCTGGTGCGGGAGCGAAAAAAAATACAAGCGATGTCATTATCCTAATTGACATTGCACAGTCCTGAGCATAGTCGAAGGATAAAAATGTCATTATCCACAATACGGATAATTCTTAAAATTTGACAATTATTAATAAATATTGTTAAATATTCATAATATGGCAACGATGACTATTTCTCTACCGGCTCAATTCGTTTCTCAGATTAATACTGAGGCTAAAAACCAAGGGGCTACCAGATCTGAATTTTTCAGAACTCTGATACGAAAGTATTTCACTGAAAGAGTTGAATTTAAGCCATTTGTTAAAATCCCCCTTAAGCAACTTGAGGATGAACTAAAGAAAAGCGGAAAGTACAATGATAAATTTATCAAAAGCGTTGTAAAGGGATTTTCCAAGTCCTCTATTTATGCGAGTTAATCCTCTTCGGAAAGACTTGCAAAAATATTTAGCGCGGCATAATTTAGATAGCAAATTTACTAAGCAATTAAATTTATTTCTAACCGATTCCGGATATCCTTCACTTAATACTGAAAGAATAGGAACAAAACACCTCGAAATTTATTCGTTCCGGATCGATAGAAAGTATAGGGCGATATTTGTTTATACTCCAGACGGATCGATTGAAATAGTTGATATAAATAATCACTATCGATAAATTCTCATATCTTCCAATTTCTTCTAATACAGTCTAATTATTTTCAGTTCTGTCGAATGATGTAACGTAACCTTTCAATTGTCACCCCTTTTTAACATTTCAATTGTCCCCCGATAGTCCATAGTTCTCCTGACTTTCCCAAATTAGTGTCCTGAATTCAGTTTTTGTAATAGGGTGTGGATATCTTTGGAGATTTCCGGTTCCGCTTGGTACTCCGTTCCATTAATAACAATTGTGCCGGAACGAATCGGGCGAAAAAGATTAACAATTCGTTTAATACTCACTCCTGTAAGTCTCTTTATCCGCCGAGAAACGGCCAGG
>JACRNH010000013.1 GCA_016219325.1 Candidatus Collierbacteria bacterium | reverse complement strand
AGTTATCGGGCTCGCTTCGCGACATTTTCCGCGTCTCAATGGAAATTCCCTATCAATGGCATATTAAAATGCAGGCGGCCTGGCAGAAATATACGGATGCGGCGGTATCTAAGACTATCAATTTACCGAATTCAGCTACGGTCAATGACATCAAAAAAGCTTACCTTTTAGCTTTTGAAACAGGGTGCAAGGGGATTACGGTTTACCGCGATGGCTGCAGAAACGAGCAGGTATTAAATGTCGGAGGAAGAAAACAAGAGGTCTGTCCCGAATGCCGGGGAGAACTGACGTTTTTTGACGGCTGCGCCGCCTGCCGGGAATGCGGTTGGTCGAAATGTAGCGTATGAACAAGTTATCAGTTTTCTGTTTTCTGTTTTCGGTTACAAGTTAATCTGTTTTCGGTTTGCCGGTTTTATAACTGACTAACCGAAAACTGACAAACCAAAATCCGATAACTGACAACTGAAAACCGATAACTGACAATCTATGACAATCATCGAACCAAAACTATCGCCGACCGCCGTAAAAATTGCCCAAAAGCGGTATCTGCGGACGGATATGGATGGAAAGATTATCGAAACTCCGGGAGAAATGTTTTACCGGGTAGCTCATCATATGGCAAAAGCGGAAATTCAATGGAGTGGTAATGGAATTGTTAAAGAAATTACAGAACAATTTTATGAGAGGATGGTGAATTTTAAATTTGTTTGCGGCGGGAAAGCTATGTTTGAGGCCGGAAACCCCGGCGGAACAGGGCAACTGTCCAGCTGTTTTGTTTTACCGGTGGAAGACGACATTGACTCGATTTTCAAAACTCTAGGCCAGGCAGCGGTGGTCCACAAAAATAACGGCGGAACAGGATTTAATTTTTCCCATATCCGGCCGCACGGCGACAAAGTCCGGAATGTTCCGGGAGCTTCTTCCGGCCCGGTAGATTTTTTAGCGGCTTATTCGGCGGCCTTATCAAAAATCCTTCAGGGGTCTAAGCGCCGCGGGGCGAACATCGGGATTCTCAATGCCGATCATCCGGATATCGAAGATTTTATCCGGCTTAAGGATGAAGACGGAACCGTAAAAAATTTCAATGTCAGCGTCGGCGTCACTGATGATTTTATGACCGCGGTTAAGAATGACAAGATGTGGAACCTAATTAATCCCCGCACCAAAGAAGTCGTTCGCCGGATTAAAGCAAAAAAACTTTTCCGGACGATAGTTGAACACTCTTATGCTACCGGTGATCCAGGTTTGATGTTTTTAGATACGTTTAACCGGGACAATCCGACTCCGCAAATCGGGCGGATAGAGTCGACTAACCCCTGTATTACCGGTGACGCTCTCATTTCTACGGAAAAAGGATTGATGCGATTTGACGAATTACATCAGAAGCACCATAAATCCGGTCGGATTGGGCTAATAACTGATCATCGCGTCATTACCGGGACAGGGGCTCATCTTTATCATTCAGACGCATTTTATGATCAGGGGAAAAAAGAAGTGTTTGAATTGGTCACGAAATCGGGATTGCGGCTCAAAGCTACCGCGGACCATAAAATTTTGACGATGCATGGATGGAAAGCGCTTAAAGAACTTGTAAAAGGAGACCTAGTGATGATCCAATCAGGCGCCGGACAATTCCGTAAAAAAGATGCAGTTTGGAATCAAAAGCTCGGCCAACTTGTTGGCTATATTATTGGCGATGGTTTTGTCCGCAATGACCCGCGCCACGGCGGATATATTTGTGTTACGTTTGGATTAAAGCGCCGGCGTATAGCACAATATATAAAGTCTATTTTAGAAGAGTATGTAACAAAAGTTGTTACCCGTCAACCCAATCCCCGTACGATTCAAATTTGGAAACATAGCAAAAAATATGCTCAATGGTTTATTGATGAACTTGGAATTTCCCAACAAAGATCGTCAGGGAAAGTTGTTCCTCTCCCGGTGTTTGGCGCTCCGCTTTCAGCCGTTATAGGGTTTCTCCAGGGATTATTCAGCGCCGACGGAACTATAGGATTTGTTCCTGGTAAATCCGCCTATATTCGTCTTACATCTAAATCTCAACAACTTCTTTTTGATGTCCAACGACTCTTGCTGAACTTGGGTATCATCAGTCGTGTCTATGATCGGTCCAGACGGCCCCGTTCCGGCTTGTTTCCTAAGTACATCAATAAAAAAGGAGAGATAAAACGTTATGGATCTGATGGAAAGTTATGGGAATTGGAAATCTCTAAGGATGCCACCATAAAATTTCTAGACAAGATTGGATTTTTGACAGATCTACATCAGGAAAAAATTTCACTTCTTAGGGCAAAGGAATATTATCATGCGCAACCGGTAAACGAAGTCGCTTATGTTAGGCCGGCCGGAAAAGAACGGGTATACGATTTAACTGAACCGATTACTCATTCATTTATAGCTAATGGGATTGTTGTCTCAAATTGTGGGGAAATTGGTCTTTTGCCGTATGAATCGTGTAATTTGACAAGTATTTGTTTGCAAAATCATCTTAGAGAAACAGGGAGTCTGCCTCGCGGCAAGGCGGGCAAGAAACAAGAAACAATGATTGACTGGGAAGACCTGGAGAAATCAATTAGACTCGGAGTACGGTTTCTTGACGATATGATTGAAGTGAATACTTATGCTTTGCCGGAGATTGAGCAGATGGTCAAAAACGGCAATCGCAGGATTGGACTGGGAGTAATGGGATTTTCCCATATGCTGGTTTTACTTGGAATTCCATATAATTCTGATCAAGCGGTAGAGCTGTCGGAGAAGTTGGCAAAATTCATCAGGACTAATGCTGAAGACGAATCAAGCAAATTAGCAAAAGAAAGAGGCAGTTTTCAAAATTGGGATAGAAGCATTTATTTCGGTAATAAATCAATGCGGAATTGCGCCACAACTATGATTGCCCCAACCGGAACGATATCAATGTTGGCTGATACAACTTCGGGAATAGAGCCGATTTTTTCGCTGGTGACAAAAAGAAAGACATTTTTTGAAGATGACAAAAGGAACAAACCGACGAAAGAGTTGTATATGGTGGATCAAATGTTTGAGGAAGAGTTAACCTTTTGGCTGAAGAAACAAACCGATTCTCAAATTGCTAGCTTGCTATCTTGCTATCTTGATGAAAACAAGAAAGTTCAATCCGGCAGCAAGATAACAAGATATCAAGATAACAAGATAACAATTAAGAAACTGATAATTGAACAGATCGCCGAATACGGATTAACCAGCGTCAAGGGTCTTCCCGATTGGTTCTACGATGTATTCGTGACTACTCATCAAATTGCTCCTGATTGGCATGTTAAGATTCAAGCGGCGTGGCAAAAATATTTTGACAACTCAATTTCCAAAACCATTAATTTTCCTCATGACGCTACTCCGGATGACGTCGAAAAAGCCTATCTTTTGGCGTGGAAACTTGGATGTAAAGGGATAACTATTTATCGAGACGGCTCTAAAAAAGACCAGGTGCTGAATTTGGCAACAGAAAACAGAAAACAAAAAACAGAAAACAATGAAGAGGAAATTCATCCATCATCCCGCCGGGCAGAGCCTCTGGGCGGCGCCATTATTCATCATCCATTGCGTCCCGGCTCCGGCCAGGCCGCCGTCTGCCCCGAATGCGGAGCGGCGGTGATTGCGGAAAACGGCTGTGTCACTTGTCATTCGTGCGGATGGAGTAAGTGCGCGATATAAATATAAGTACAAAAAGGTACAAAAATGTACAAGAAGGTACAAGAAGGAATTACGTGAATTAATTAAATTCCCTTTTGTACTTTATTGTACTTTCTTTTACTTTCTTGTACTTTATAAATTATGACGATATCTACTATTTTCAAACGTGATGGTCGTAAAATCCAATATAGCAGGCAAAATATCGCCACTGCTGTTTGGAAATCATTGTTTGCGGTGCAAAAGTCGGGAAGAAAAATGGAAGAAGGAATCCGTTCGGCAAGCTCAGGGCGAGTAGGGCAGAAGGTAGGGCAAATGGCAGCCGAGTTAATAATTACAGAGAAAAGCTTAGATAAGAAATCTAAACTTTGGAATGAGTCCAAGCGTTTATCCGAAATCGTTGAACAGATTCTGATTAAATCCAACGGAACACATATCTGGAAGGTTGAAGAAATTCAGGATGTGGTGGAGCAGGTTTTATTGGCTGCCGGGCATAGGGATGCGGCAGGGGCATACATCTTATACCGGAATAAGAAACAAGAAACCCGCCAAAAATTGGCGTATTTAGGCGGGCAGGCAAGAAACACTGCAGAAAATTTGGGAATGTCGGAGAATGCTGTTGCGGCAATGGCGAAAAGATATCTCTGGAAAGATAAGGAAGGGAAGGTGATTGAAACACCGAAACAGGCGATGGCCAGAGTTGCGGACTGCGTTAGCAACTCTGAAAATCAAAAATCAAAAATCAAAAATCAAAAATATTGGAAAGATAAATACCTCGAAATTATGACTTCCTTTGAATTTGTTCCCGGCGGATGTTACTTCCGCGGAGCCGGAAATAAGCAGAACGGTTCGCTCGCCAACTGTTTCGTCCTCCCGGTTGAAGATTCAATTGAAAAAATTTTCGATGCGGTTAAATGGGCAGCGCAGATTCACCAAATGGGCGGCGGAACCGGTTTTAATTTTTCCCATTTACGTCCCCGCGGCGATCTGGTCCGGTCCGGAGGCCTGTCGTCCGGGCCGATAAATTTTATGAAGGCCTTTGACGCCGAAACCCAAATCGTGATGCAGGGAGGTGTTCATCGCGGCGCAAATATGGGAATCTTAAACGTTGATCACCCTGATATTTTTGAGTTTATCAGGGCCAAATCGGTTGACGGCGAAATCAGTAACTTTAATATCAGCGTCGGGGCTTTTGACCGGTTTATGAAAGCCGTAAAAGAAGGAAAGGATTGGGAGCTGGTTAATCCCCGCGATAAAATTCCGGTTCAGAAAATTCAGGCCCGGAGCTTATGGAATGAAATGGTAAGTTTGGCTTATTCAACCGGTGATCCGGGGATGGTATTTTTGGATGCCGTCAACCGGTTTAACCCGGTTTTGAAATCTTTAGGACCGATTGAATCAACGAATGTGTGCGGTGAACAACCGCTGCATCCGTTTGACGTTTGCAATTTGGGGTCAATCAATTTGGCGAAGTTTGTCATAAAGCCGTGGTGGAAACAAAATTCAAAATTCAAAACTCAAAACTCAAAATTGCAGTTTAAAGTTCAAAATTTTCAGACAAACATTAATTGGCAGAGATTAGAAAAAGTTGTCAGGACTTCAGTCCGGTTTCTTGATGATGGAATTGACGCCTCGACCTATCCCATTCCTCAAATTTCCGACATGGCCCATCGGCTCCGCCGGATCGGCCTGGGGGTGATGGGTTGGGCGGATATGCTGGTTAAATTAGGCGTTAGATATGATAGCGATGAAGGAATTAAATTAGCCGAATTGATCATGAAATTTATTCAGGAAATAAGTTGGGACGAGAGCCAAAGATTAGCCAAAGAGAAGGGGGAATTTCCGCTGTGGAAGGATTCATATTTTAAAACTAAAGTCAGAAATGTGGCAATGACAACGATAGCTCCGACAGGAACGATTTCAATGATTGCTGATTGTTCGTCGGGAATTGAACCGTATTTTGCGTTGGAATATACTAAGAATGTCGTTGAAAAAGGCGGGCTAAAGTATACGAATAAATATTATGAAGAAGCGAAGAAGGCTCTTTCGGTTCTCGGTTCTCGATTTCCTGTTATCGGTTCCCGGTCTGCCGGTTATCAGTCTGTCGGTCGCAAACCGACAAACCGAAAACCGGTCAACCTGAAACTGAAAACTGAAAACGGAAAACTGATAACAGAAATCTTCCGCACCGCTCACCAAATTTCTCCTGACTGGCACGTTAAAATGCAGGCGGCGTTTCAAAAATACACCGATAACGCTGTATCTAAAACGATCAATTTTCCAAAAGAAGCCGCCGTTTCAGATATTGAAAAGGCTTATATGCTGGCGTGGGAGCTGGGTTGTAAAGGAATCACGGTATACCGTGATGGCTCAAGAGAAGGACAGATATTAGAAGTTAAGGAAGAAGGAAGAGGGAAGAAGGAAGAAGGGAAAACAGACAATAATTTGGCTCAATCGCAGATGAAGATTACGCCGTTGTCACAGAGGGCGTATCAAGTTGAAAGACGCAAAATCACCGAGGATTTAGCTGACGGCCATTGTCCGGAATGCGGTTCATTAATGGAGGAAAGTGAGGGGTGCAGTTTGTGTAGAAACTGTGGTTTTTCTAAATGCTCACTTTAGCCTCAAAACAGAACCTCTTGCCCCGTAGACGCGACACCATGACCTGCCCGACTTCGCATGGACGAGAAGTCCAGGTGGGCGGGCGCGTGGATGTAAACTACGGGAATGGGAAGCGTTGTACTGGGGTGCGTTAATTATGCGTTAATTATGCGTTAATTGGGAGTAAAGAGTAGGGAGTAGAAAGTAATGAGTAATGTATAGAGAGTATTAGGACCCATTATTTTCTACTTTCTACTTTCTATTTTCTACTCATTTATATTTATGGTAGATTATTCCTGATGATTAATTCAAAGAGGAATTCTGAAGGAGAGCTTCATATAACCCGCGGGGGAAATTATATCCGCGACGTTGTTTTTTCCGCCAATGATGGTTTGGTGACCACTTTTGCCGTCGTCGCCGGCGTGGCCGGGGCTCAGCTTTCCGCCGGAGTGGTAGTAATTTTGGGATTGGCCAATATGTTTGCCGACGGTTTGGCAATGGCTTTAGGAAATTATTTAGGGACCGTCAGCCGGGCGGATTTTGAAAAAAATAGTCTGATGATAGAGGAAAAAGAGGTTGGCGAAATTCCGGAAAAAGAGCGGGGAGAAATTAGAGACATCGCTCTTAAAAGAGGCATCCCCGCAGAGAGTATTTCCGAATGGGAAAAAATCATCACTTCCAAAAAACGGGTTTGGGTGGACGAAATGATGGTTTGGGAATTGGGAATTATTCCCGGGCAAAAAACTTTTCCGGTCCGCCACGCGCTGGCCACTTTTATAGCCTTTGCGGCGGCCGGATTTTTGCCATTAATTCCGTATATCTATAACTTTTCAATTAATAAATTTTCCGCTGCCATATTTGTTACAGGATTGGCTTTGTTTTTAGTCGGTTCGGCCAGGTCCGGGATTACCGGAAAGAACTGGTTAAGGTCAGGGATTGAAATGTTGCTAATCGGCGGAATCGCGGCCGCGGCCGCCTATGTTGTTGGTTTAATAATCGGAGGGAGGTGATTATCATGTGCTCAACTTGCGGATGCGGGGAAGAGGAAAAAGAGTAATCAAGCGCAAAATTTCCAGATGCTAAGATAGACGTATGGAACGGACGGTCACGGGATTGGTTTATATTTTTACCGGAAATGGGAAGGGCAAGACCAGCGCCGCTCTCGGCGTGGCCATGCGGGCGGTTGGGCAGGGGAAACGGGTGGCGATAGTCCAATGGTATAAAGAAAAATCAAAAATCAAAAATCAAAAATCAAAAATTCAGACGTGGCAGATTGGAGAACATCGGCTGCCGGAATTATTGAAACAGCCGATGTTTGAGATTTATCCGATGGGGCAAGGATTCTATAAATTGCCGACGGATCATGCCAGCGCCGGCGAACACCGTCGTGCGGCAAAAGAAGCGCTGGAATTGGCAAAAAGATTACTAAATGGCCAAATGGCTACAATGGCCACAATGGCCAGAAATTCTTCCGAATTTAACCGTTCTAACCATTCTAGCCATTCTAACCGTTTATTTCTCCTCGTTCTCGACGAATCCATCAATGCCGTCAACGACAAATTGATTAGCCAAATTAGCCTAATCCGCCTAATTAGCCAAAGAGGATCGACGCACATTATTTTGACCGGCCGCCGCGCCCCCAAAAAATTAATTGATTTAGCCGATTTAGTCACCGAAATGAAAAACCTCAAACATCCTTTTAATAGGGGACAGAAGGCGGTTTTAGGTTTGGACTTTTAGGCATCTTGTTATACTTACTTTATGTCAGTCGAAGAAGCAATCCAGCAGGGAGAGCCGTGGGCTATCGAGCGGTTTTTCCCGCCGGAAGAGTTGAGACAACTTGAATACTGGGGAATCTTCCCGGAAGGTGATGCCAGACTTCAGTCCTATTTCGATCCGGAAAAAACAATTGTTGGCAGTAGCGGCGTTTTGACCGAAGCGGAAGAACCAAATGGCCAACCTTTGATTGACGGGATTGATCCATTGGCCCTGTCTCCGGAATCACCACTCTATGAGCTATCGACTTTCCCTCCTGTCAGACGCATGTTTAGTGTCGGCAGGCTGGGTTTAAGCCGTGAGGCGCCGTTTCTTAATATTTCGTCACGAGGGCAGCATGAATTCCAGGTTGGAGCTGAAGGATTAAAGTTTGCCATAAAAAACAGCTGGCCCCGGCGAGATCAACTGTTAACTTTCATTGCCGGCCAAACCCATGATCCTCACCCTGGTTTTGGAGACGCGGCGAAAGCGACGTTTGGAATTAGCGAGGTGGATGCTATGAGGGGATATTTTTCAGACGAACACAGTTCTTGGTGGAATTCGTGGCTAAAAATAGTTGATGATAAATTTGGCATTAAATTGAATTATCAGGAAATTAAAGAATTGATCGAAAGCGTCATCAACCGCAGGGAAAATGGATTATCGGGAGTCATTACACACGGGTCCAGTAAAGACAGACTTGATTTGGATTTCTGGACTTATACGGTTGAAGACGCCAGGACAGCCATCCAGTCGGTAAGGATGCCGGATGCCAGATATGATCCGGAAACGCACCCTTTGGTTCAAGTCGCCAGGCCTCCGTTTGCCGAAAGAATGACCCAATTACGCGCGGGCTTACTGGGTTTTGACAATCTTGAGGATTTGGGAAGGATGAAGAAGAGCGTATGGATTTATTTTCAGGAAGTTGATATTCGGCCGCATCTTAAGATAGTTGACGGCCAATTGATAGTGACTAATCCAACTATTTTTCGTAATCTGGCGCAACTGGCGGCAGTCCTCTACGAAGGCCATTATTTCCATCCCAACACTTTAGGACCGGAATTTATGTTTGCTAAAGAAATCAATGCCGACCGAGCCAGTTATCCCTCGATTGAAGAATTTACCACTTTAACGGATTCCCAGTTAGCCGAAAAGTTGAAGGGTACTCCGGCCGGGAAGTGGTTAAAAGGCGGGAATCATCATGGTTGGAGAATAGTTTCTTCTGATGAATCTCATTATCCCCAGCCAGACAAGATAGCGGTGGAGGCGACTTATCCCAAAGTTAATCTGCGGCTATCGACTCCGGTAATGTATCGGGGAGATATCAGACCCTATAAAGAATTATTCCCCAAAGAAGCCGAACCGCTAGTCGCGCTTGAGCGGCGAAGCGGACAGGAAATGATTTTAGTCAAAGACGATCCAGTTCACCCTCTTGACAATTTGTACATCATGTACTAATATCAAAATATGAATCTCACCGTTTCCGTTTCCGACTTTAGGGATAATCTCACCGATTACCTGTCGTTACTACAGCAGGGTAAAAAGGTTGTCATTAAAGACGCCAGAAAAGATAAACCACTGGTTGAACTGACATCGGTAAAACCCGAGCAATTTGATTGGGATAATTACATCAAAGAAGTCAAAAAATTGGCCGGCAGCGGGCTGTTTGTTTCCGACGAAGCCGATAGAAGAAAATTTAGGAGAAGTTTTGACCGTCGTTTAAGAGCCGTTAGAAACCTTTGATCAAAGTAGTTATCGACACCTCTACCATTATTGATTTCACTCGGGCCGGAATTGGTCAATTGCCGGAGTTGCTCAAAAACGCCAAATCGTTAGAGCTGGAATTATTTATCCCCACCGTGGTTATTTTAGAATTTTGGGTAGGCAAGAGCATGGAATTATCCAAAAACATTAGGGCGGCTGACAAATTATTTTTCGGAATCAAGCGGATAGATTTAACCGAACCAATAGCCAAACTTGCGGGCGAACTATTGCGTCAGAATCGATTAACATCATCAGTCGACGCCATCATTGCCGCTACCGCCTTGGAACTGGAGGCCAGACTGGCCACCGGTAATCGTCGCCATTTTGCCGGAATCAAAAATCTACATTTTTGGCCACAGTAAAATATTTGGCCATACGATCGGAGCCGCGAATATTTTTAATACGATGAAGCCGAAAAAATTGCCATATAAACTTTTTCTTAAAAGCTTTCAGTTTGCCCCCAGACCGGCGGTGAATTTATTAGTAGAGCGTGAAGTTTACGAAACTTCACGGGGAAGAAATGGGAAGTTTTGTAAACTTCCCATTAAAGAGGTTTTGCTGACCAAGCGTAAAAAACCGCCGTTTGCCGGAAGTTGGCACTTGCCGGGAAGTTTCATTTTGAAAGGCGAGGCATTGATAGATTGCGCCAAAAGAGTAGCGAGAGAAGAGTTGGGGATAAAGATAGAGATAAAGATAAAGATAAAGATAAAGATAAAGGTTGGAAAGGTTAAAAGGTTAACAGGTTTAAAAAAGAGACAGGATAAATTTACTTTAGTTGGGGTATTTGATGATATAGATGGTGATCCGAGAGGGCATGTGGTGGATTTGGTGTACCGTTGTCAGATCAAACCAGATCAAAAAGGCCAGGCCTTTTTCGGAAAGGCCTGGCCTTTCCAGCCTGTCGGCGACAGCGCGGAAATTAAATTCTTCAAAAAATTACCGCAAAATATTGGATTTAATCACAGGGAAACATTGAATTCGTTGGGATATAAATAGAAGTTTTGGAGGTTATCCGATAGCTTCCAAAGTTTGTTTTAACAAATCTTGTAAAGTTTCCACTTGAATTTGAGATAAAGATTCTCCAACCTCTAATCTTTCACGCAAATCACCCTCAAGGTAATCAAGGGCCGATAGCAATTCTTCTTGTCCTGTTTTGCTGTTTAACATAGTCTTTGAGGTTGTAATCAAACCGGTGAATTTTTCTAATTTATATGGGTTGTGATTTTCGTATTTGTCGACTATTTCTCGTTGATCCAAAGTGCCGCTTTGAAATGCGCGTATTTGTTGAGGGGTTAAGTCGGGGTAGAGTTTTCTGTTTGGGTTGAATTCAATATAGGCCTGCATATTTTCTTTCTCTGCCTCAATTAATTTTTGTGGGTTGGTAAGTTCTATTGTTGTTTGTATGTCACTCATAATAAAATTATATCACAAGCTAAGGCATAGAGGTTGGGTGGGGAAAACCGGGCAGATGAGTTTTTTAGCGTCTTCAACTATATATTTGGCCGAGTTTCAGGAGAGCATAGCTGAAATTAGGGTCTATTTTAAGCGCTTTTTTATATTCTTCTTCGGCTTTATTTAATTCTCCGGTCTCAACAAAAGTATTTCCTAAATTGTAATGAGGGTTGGGATAAATATCACCGAGGGCGATTGATTTTTGATAATTTTCAATGGCCTTATCATGATTTTTAATATCGGCATAAGCCATGGCCAGATTGTTGTAAACACGGGCGGTGGGTTGGGCGTGGGCTAAGGTGTATTCATAAAAGGTAATTGGATCGCGCCAAACCCGGTTTTGGCGGATAGTTTTCAACAACAGAGGAAAAAACAATGAGCAGAAAACAAAAAACAATGAAATCCGCCGCCATTTTTCCGACTTTATTAATTTGAAAATAAGCGAGAATACGAGCCAAGAAATTATTAGAAAGAATCCGATGCTCGGCAAATATAAAAAATGTTCGGCCAGGATTTGGGAAATGGGAATAATGCCGGAGACGGGGACAATAGAGATAAAAAACCAGCCGGCCGCAAAAGCTGGAATAGAGCTTTTGCGAATGAACAGAAAGCAGAAAACAATGAGCAATGAAACAGCGCTGAAGGGAATCAATACGCCTGAATCGGCGATGCTTGCTGGCATTTCCACAGTTCGTTCCATATGGAGATTGTTTGGCCAGACCAAAATTCCGGCGTAAATAGGTAAAATTTTCATAAATGTTATTAACCTGACAGGCAAAGAAGCGGCGTAGCGGGCGAATGGTTGATTTTGGTCCGTTTTCGTTAGATCAGTCCCATAAAAATTCAGGGTGTTTTGAAAATTTAGAGCAGTGAGGCGGAGGAAAATGTAGGTGATAGCAATAGAGGTGATTGCAAGGAAAGCTTTGGCCTTGCCGTCATTCCGAAACCCCGTTTTCGGGGTCGTGGGAATCTCACGAGATTGCCACGTCGCTGACGCTCCTCGCAATGACTCAATGAGCAAAATCAACCCCGGGGTCACAATCGCGAATTCTTTTGATAACAAAGCTAAAATAAATGCTATGGCGCTACCTTTGATTTTATTTTTCAACCATAGGATCAGCGACAGCAGAATAAAAAAAGTTGCCATTGAATCTCCCCGGGAGTTAGCGTAGGCTATGGCTTCGACGTGGATAGGATGGACGAGCCAGAGCAAAGCAGTTGAGAAGGCGATTTTCGATTCAATACTGAATACTGAATGCTGAATACTGAATTTCTGCAAGAATTCTTTTAAAAAAATATATAAGAGAATTCCTGCGGCAGTGTGCCAAAGAATATTTTCAAAGTGATATCCCGCTGGCCATAATCCCCAAAGATGATAATCAACGGTGAAGCTGGCCATCAAAAATGGACGGTAATAATTGGAATTAACCCCGGCTCCGGCGGTTAATGGTTTTGTAAGCCAATTCGGCCATTGGGAGAAAGAACGGATAAATTCGTTTCTTTTAATAAATTCATCATCGTCCCAAAACAAGCCGTTTTTCAAAGTATTTCCGTAAGCAATAAATCCGGCTAAAATTAATATTAAGATTGCCCATTTGGTTTTCATGCCTTCATTTTATGTTACCATTATAATCGTGGGTTTTCGGAAAAAATTACCGGACGCGGACTGGCTGGAAGGAATAGCGGATTTATTGATTAATTTGACGGCGGGATGGTTTGGCGCTATTTTCATCGTTCCAAATTTCAGCGGCTTGCCTTATCCTCTTAATATTCTGGTCTTGACCCAAGATTTAATCGTTGGTATAGTTACTTTAATCGCTGCGGTTAAACTAAAGCGGTTATCCAGAAGGAAGAAAAGATGATAAATGTTTGGGATCTTAACGTTAGAGTACTAATTTCATTTTCTTTAGTCATGATTGTGGTGTTATTAACTTACATCGCTTTCTATAAAGACTCCGGTCCCTCTTCCTCCAAAAGAAAAGCCAAAAGTTAAAAAAATTTTTGCCGGTTGACAAGTTGAAATTAAGGCAGTATATTTGCCGATAGAAACATAAATATGACGAAAGCATTAATAACTATAGAAAATCAAAACCCGTCAGACTGGGATTTAATACGGGGAGACGATTCTGAACTTCTTAAATTCTTAGCTACGGCCGGGTTGGAATTACATAATATTAACACTGAGAGTATTAAAGCATTTTCTGACGAAGGGTCTATGGCGCGGGGGATTATGTTTGAAACTGGTCAACTTCCGATTATAAGTTTTAGCAGATTAGCTGCTGTTTCGGTTGAACACCCGAATATAATTTCCACAACTATAACTTTTACAGAGCCGACTGTTATCCAAGGCAGAGCAAAGAGAGAAGAAAAATCTGTTATGAGGACAGGCGCTGCCCGCGTCCGGATATCAACGCCCCCTTACTAAAACAAGAAGAATTAGGTTTTTGGGATAATCAAGGATAGAAGATTTTCTTCAGTTATTTCTGTGTTAAGATTAGATTGTGAGCGATAATCCTGTTTACCCCGCAGTTTCGACACCAGGATTCGTGGACGTAGGCCACGGGAGTGGAAAGCAAACTGCTGGGGTCCAAACTGCGCCAATAGACCCTCAAACGAATAGCTTGTCGCGCCCCTCGACTGACTCGGGGCTCGCAATGACTGGCGGGGTAACGGGCAATCCGGAAATAAAGGCTGGTCCAGCTGTTAACCCCGAAGTTGGTGAAATTGAAGTAATTCCCGAATCGCCGGAGATCAGTCCCGAACTGGCCGAACACGTTGAAAAAGTCGTCAGAGGTGAAATTCAATTGCCGGGGCCAATTCAAGTCGGGAAACATGAAGGCGAAGACGTTACAATTACCCCGTTTACTCCGCAGCAGCCAAATATCGTTTTACCTCTGACTCAATCTGATTTTCAACTCGGGGCCAAACAGCCAGTATCTTCGGCATGGAAATGGTTGATGGAATGGGTAAAAAGGATTATTCTGAAAAATCCGGGGAGGGCGGTGTATAGGATATAGAGTAAGGAGTAGGGAGTAGAAAGTAGGAAGTAATGAATATAATGAATACAGTCAAGTACGATTGCCATTACTCATTATTTTCTACTCATTATTTCTTGCCTTTAAACTTTAAACTTATATAATGAATTCATGGATATTTCTTCCGTAATTATTTTAATTGAGTTTTGGTCTGCGGTTTTTGGATTGGTGGCGTTGGGCTTGGTGGCCTTGGCCATTTCTCTTTATTTGGCTATTCAATGGTGGAAGCATAAGGACCGGGAAAAGGAATCGTTGGAATTCGTGACTCTTTTGGTTTCTGTTCCCAAAGATAATGAAGTTAAAATTGACGCTATGGAGCAAGTTTTTTCTGCCCTCTCCAGTATCCGAAGCAAAGGCTGGTGGATTTTTGACCGGTTGGTCCGGCAGGATCATTTGTCATTTGAAATCGTAGCCCAGAAAGAAGATATCAGGTTTTACGTTTCCTGTTCCAGAAAGTTGGTGGATTTAGTGGAAAAACAAATTAACGGCGCTTGGCCCGGCGGGGATATTGTGGAAGTCCCGGAACCGAATATTTTTAGTAAAGGCGGGAAAGTGGCTTTCGCGGCATTAAAAACTACCGGCGCCAAATATGAACCGATAAAAGCGTACCGTGAGCTTTCTACCGATCCGTTGAGCTCAATTACTTCGGTTTTGGCCAAAATGGAGGAAGGCGAGGCAGCCATGATTCAAATTTTAATAGAGCCGGCCAGCGACGATTGGCAAATTGAAGGCGGAAGTTATATTTCATCTACCAAAAAACGGGAGGCTGATCCTAAAGAGGCTAAATTTTCAGCTGACGCCAAGACTTTTGAAGCAATTGGGAATAAAACTTCCAAGGCCGGATTTGAGACTTCAATCAGGATTGTGGTGGTAGCTCCGGAAATGGCCAAGGCTAAAAAACATATCGATAATATTACCGGGGCTTTTTCTCAATTCAGATCGGAGCATTCAGGATTCGATACTTCCAGAATTTTGGCCGGGAAATTATTCATGATTGATTTTATCTATAAATATATGCCGATCTGGAGAGGAAGATTTATATTAAATTCCGAAGAACTGGCGACGATTTATCATTTTCCCAATAAAACTATTGAGACACCTCACGTTCATTGGCTAAAAGCCAAAAGAGCTCCGGCGCCGGCGGAAATTCCCGACAGCGGTTTATTCCTGGGAGTTTCCAAATATCGCGGTTTAACCAAAAAAGTTTATTTGTCGGAAGACGACCGCCGCCGGCATATGTATATTATCGGCAAGACCGGCGTTGGTAAATCAGAACTATTAAAAGATATGGCGCTTCAGGACATTAAAGCCGGAAAAGGATTGTGTTTTATTGATCCTCACGGCGACGCGGTTGAGGATATTTTGAAATTCATTCCGCCGGAAAGAGCGGAAGACGTGGTGTATTTTGATCCTTATGACACTGAACGGCCGCTGGGAATGAATATGTTGGAAGCCAAAACAGAAGAACAAAAACATTTTGTGTCCAGCGCAATTATTAATTTGATGTACAAGCTTTATGATCCGCACAAAACCGGAATTATCGGCCCCAGGTTTGAACACGCCATAAGGAATGCCATGCTGACGGTGATGAGCGAGCCGGGAAATACTTTTATTGAGATTGTCAGGATTTTAACCGATGCCAAATTTGTCCAAGAACTTTTGCCCAAAGTCCAGGATCCGATGATCAGGAGATATTGGACTGATCAGATTGCCCAAACCTCCGATTTCCATAAATCCGAGGTTTTGGACTATATCGTTTCCAAATTCGGCCGGTTCGTGACAGATAAAATGATGCGGAATATCATCGGTCAATCCCAGTCCGGTTTTAATTTTCGTCAAATAATGGATGAGGGGAAAATCCTGCTGATAAATTTAGCTAAAGGAAAAATTGGCGAAGAAAACAGCTCGTTTTTGGGGTTGTTGCTAGTCCCGCGGATTTTAATGGCAGCTATGAGCCGGCAGGATTTGCCGATGGAACAAAGAAAAGATTTTTATCTTTATGTTGACGAATTCCAAAATTTTGCTACACAGGATTTTGCCCAGATTTTATCCGAGGCCCGGAAGTACCGCTTGAATTTAGTGGTTGCCAACCAGTTTATCGGCCAAATTGATGACGAGGTCAAGAACGCGGTTTTTGGGAACGTCGGAACGATGATTTCTTTCCGGGTCGGAGTATCTGACGCTAATTTCCTTCAGCATGAATTTTCGCCTACCTTTTCTGAAGCCGATTTGGTCAATGTTGAAAGGTTCCACGTGTTTATTAAAACCGTGGTGAATAATGAGCCACAAACACCGTTTTCGATGGATTTAACCCGGGATTTAACCCATGAGATGAAATATGCCAATGAAGAATTGTCTAAATCAATTGTCCAGTTGTCAAGATTAAAATATGGCCGGGATAAAGAAGAAATAGAAGTTGAGATTACCAGACGGGCGAGATTGTGATTCTTATTTAGGCGGAGAAAGTTGAGGTAATCCAATAACTCTCGCTGTTCCATCGATAATCTCCCTACTTTTATCGAACCTTCTTTAAAGTACAACCCCCGAGTGTTTCTCAAACACTTCCCTTAGAACTCATGTTTTTTCTTCGTCGCTAAATCATGGTTTATATTCTTGACAAATAATCAATCTATTGTACTATTGAAATATAATTTCTTAACTATCTTTCATTGGTTTGATTATGGCGAAAAAACTTGTTAAAAAACATTTAATGGCAATCGAACTACGAAAACAAGGGCAGAGTTATTCCCAGATTAAGAAACGATTAGAAGTAAGCAAGAGCTCGCTGAGCTTATGGTTAAGAAGACTCCCCCTTACAAAAAAAAGAATTCGTGAACTGAGGGATTTTAGCGAACAGCGAATCGAACGATTCAGGAATACCATGAAGGCTAAAAGAGAGGCTAGAATGGATGAAGTTTATCATGAAGAATGGGACAGGTTAACCCCACTTTCAGAGAAAGAAGCTTATATCGCCGGTCTTTTTTTGTATTGGGGAGAAGGGGCTAAAACAACTCCGTACGAAACTAGTTTAAGCAATACAAACCCCGACATTGTCCGATTTTTTCGATATTGGCTTACAAATTGTTTACATATACCAAAAGAGAAAATAATAGTTCGTCTTCACTTATATTCTGATATGGATGGTTTGAACATGATGCGGTTTTGGAGTAAAACGTTAAGTTTACCGATTGGTCAATTTAGGAATCCATATATAAAACAAACCACGCTTAGAGGTTTGACATATAAAGGGTATAGTCATGGGACATGCAATTTAATTGTTGAAGGGGGAAATTATATACGAAAGATCGTTTCCGGCATTAAAGTGATTGATAATTTTATTCAAGGGAATAGTTTAAAGAGGTAGAATACATTTTATGGGCCCATAGCTCAGCGGTAGAGCGGGCGTCTTATACACGCCGTCTGTCGTAGGTCCGAATCCTACTGGGCCCACTTAGCTTAAAATTCCTAAAACCAGTGTGTTTGACGCCGGCCCGGATAAATTTTTTGATTGTCCATACAATGATATTATCAAGATTGTGAAGCGGCGTCTTTACCAATTGACCGTTATTTTCGTCGGCCTGTTTATTATCTACGGTTCTTCCAGAAATATTTTAGAGTTATGGCAACAAAAACAGAGGGTTTGGAGGATTCAAAAAGAAGTTAAAGATTTGGAAGTTAAGGAAGCGGATTTAAAAAAGCAGTTAGAGTATTACCGTTCCGATGAGTATGTAGAAAAGATAGCCAGAGAAAAATTATTGCTTCAGAAAGAAGGAGAAACGGTTGTCGTTTTGCCATTAGGGCAAAACGTAATTCAAAATTCAAATCTCAAAACTCAAAATTTTGAGGAAAATCAACAAAAAGAACAATCAATTTGGGAGAGGTTAATGGACATTCTCCAAAATAAATTTCAATAGGGCAAGTCTAATTTCTAGGAGTGGCGTATTTTCTTGATATCGCTGCTCTTAGGCAGGCAAGCATGCAATCAGCCGTATCAACAACTGTATCAGGATTTACTTCATAGGTTCTGGCTTTAATAAAGTTTAGCTTGTTTGGGTTGTCTCTAGTAACGAAAGTTTCTAGTTCGGTAAAATATTGGATTGCCGTTTGGGTCGGTTGGAACTCGAGATTGACGCCAATATCTGCTGCAACTTTCCATAATTTTTCATGGGATCTTCCCGGTTCCTTTGTCAAAATTGTATTTGCAAATATCATAGGGTCGGGCCAGCCCCTGATGGTAACAAATAAATAACTCGTATCCATCTCAGAGGCTGAAACTTTCATGTTGCCTGTAAGAGAGAACGCCGGTAGAACTGAATATCTTATTTCCGATATTGATTTTTGAGCTTCTTCAGGATAACGGTTAGCGTGAATTTTCATCCCGGGAGTTATTGAAGGTATAACTAGACTGTCTCTTCCAAATTTAGTATCGGCCCCGCATGTTTTCATTAAGCCTGCAAAATGCGTTGCTTTATTAAATACTTCAAGCGGAGTCATAGTAGGAGGGTATTATAAACTATCGGCCTTTGGCAGGAGATATTTAGATTTTTGTTGCGGGTCCGGGGTTACGCTCCCCGATTAAGCCAGATTATGAGCCTGACGAGATACTTACCTCCCACCCGCATGTAAAAATACAATTGAAGTATATCATATTATTTGAGATAATCGTACAGGCGATTATATGTTCTGAAAGTAATTGTCTAATATGGCGAAATCATTGCAAAAATTACAAGCCAGAAAGTTGCGTCGAATAGGGAGAAGCATAGGAGAAATCGCAGGTGAGCTAAAAGTGTCTAAAAGTTCGGTCAGCCTTTGGTGCTCGGATATTGATCTCACGCCAGAACAAGTAGCAAATCTTATAGAGAGAGAAGGAAAAGGAGCAGCTAAGGGAAGACAGATGGCCGCTAGGTTGAGAAAAGCAGAGAGGAAACAAAGAGTAGACAAATTCTGCGAGATTGGTTTAAAGAAGATTGGGCATCTGACTAATCGCGAACGATTTTTAGTTGGAGCCTCTCTTTATTGGGCAGAGGGAAGCAAGAAAACTAGAGAAGTGATGTTTGCTAATTCAGAGCCAGAAATGATTTTACTGTTTCTTAGATGGTTGATTGAAAATATATTAATTACTCCTGAAAGAATTTATTGTCGCATAGGGATAAATCAAGAACACGAACATAGAATTAACGTTATAGAGCAATACTGGTCTAGAGTAACAGGGATACCCCTGCAAAGATTTAAAAAAACGATTTTAAGAAAGGTAAAAATAAGAAAAATATACGAAAATCCTGATGATTATTATGGTACACTATATGTGACAGTTAAATGCGGTACAAACCTAAATTATGAAATCTTGGGGTATATTGAGGGGCTGAAATTAGCGGCGTAGCTCAGCGGTAGAGCGGCGCTTTCATAAGGCGTGTCTGTCGGTGGTCCGAATCCACCCGCCGCTACACTTTTTTTGAGGACTATAAGTTCGATCCTGCTCCCTGGTACTAAAACATATCAGGATCTACAAGCCTGATATTTAGTAGCATCGTTGATAAGCCGTCGGAATCAAAATGGGCATAGGCTTCTCCAAGCATTTTTTCAGTCATTTTTTCTATCGCCTCAGGCGGTTCGCCCAGGCCGAAAGTCATTTGCCAGCCAATCGCCATTCGGCGGAGAGTTGTAATTGGTAGGGAGTTGACGTCTATTGACGAAAATTGAATAAGCAAAGTTGAAAGATTTTGAGGAACTGGCGAAGGTAAATTTTCTGCGGTAGGCATAGTTTTAAGGCTATAAAAATTAAGCTTCGCATTTAGCCCGATTTGCCCGGCTTCTTCGACTATAGCCGCTTCCAGCCGTAGATCTAAATCGGTTAGTTCAATATATCTCATAATTAGACAGAGATTATCGTTCCGCTAACTTTCTTTCCGGTAAGCGCTTTGTTGGCTAGCCCCTTGACTTCTCCACTGGCGATCAGCGTTTCAATTCCGAATTTTCCCATTTCCAGACTTTCTTTGACTTTATGCCACATTCCACCGGTAACATCCGGGTTTGCTGATCCATTAATTTTTTTGTGAAGTTTACGAAATTTCATCAGGGTAATCAGGGGTATGATTTCCCCATTTCTATCTAAAACGCCTTTTTCAATTCCCAACTGAATATTCCGGCTAATTTTCCAATTTCTTTTTATCAATTCCCGGGAAATTATTTTGAGGCAAGTTTCTCCGGAAAAAATCGATGAGCCTTTTTTTGTGTCCCAAATTACATCTCCATATATAACTGGAATTATTCCTTTATCTAATAAAATCAGAATCGGATCAACAAATACTTTTGTTGTTTTCCCGTTTTCCGCGACGAATATTGACGATGGCGGGATAAAGCCAACCGCCAATCCTGTTGAAATCAATTCCTGAATTACAATTCTGTTTAATCTGGCGGCGATATCGTTGGTGATACATGCTCCAAGACGGCCTAGCTTATCTTGAAATCCTTCTGCGGTTCCATATTTTTTCGCCGGGATATGTCCGAATGAACCACTTCCATGGCTTAGAATGATTCGAATATTTTTCTTTTTCGATAAAGCTGACTTAATCTCTGTTCCCAGCCTACGGATTATATCCGGCCGCGGAGTCATGGGACGGGATTTATCTGTAATCAAACTGCCGCCTAATTTAATTAAGATTATTTCTTTCATCTTGATATACTGTTAGTCCAGATTATGCCAGAAACCACACGCTTATTTCATCACCAGTCTTTTGAAGTTATTTACAGGCTATTGGCCTTGCCGGTTCTGAAATTTATTGTCAAAAGAATGGGTGGAGATCAGGCGGCGGCCGAAGAAGTGTTTGTCAGGACGATTTCAGCTGCTTGGGAGGGATGGCATAATTTCCGCCATAAATCCAGTTATTTTACCTGGATTTGCCGGATTGCCCTGAATAAAATCGCCGATTACTACCGCGATCAGGTCAACGATAATTCCCGCTGGGTCTTGCCGGTTTTGGAAAATATTGCTTCAGCCGATGCAGGCAATCTTGATCCGTACGAGCGGGCTTCCTTAGCTGAACTGCGGTCGGCAATGAGGGAATGTTTGGAATTATTGCCGGATGAGAAAAGGAAACTTCTCCAATTCCGTTTTTGGAGGGAAATGTCGATCAGGGAAATTGCAACTTTGACAGGATCTACGGAAAGAGCCGTTGAGGGGAAAATTTATAGGACTAAACAGATTTTGAAAAAAATTCTCCGGGCTAAGCATGCGGAAATTTGTGAAACGTTTGTTCGTTGAGATAAATTCCTAGAATTTCACAATGCTGCTTCGATGCCTGCCTGTATCAGGCTTCCGTTTAAGGTATTGATTGCCAATCTTCTAAGTATTTGGTTAAAATCTATTCCGTATAAATCCATAATTGTCCCCAGAGCGCAGAAAGATTCTTTTGGACCAAAGGCGGGGTTGGCGTTGGGGTCAATGAAATAATACCGGCCGGAAGAATCCAGCCTGATGTCCAGTTTGGCGTAATCTTCCATTTTTAGGACTTCAAATGCTTTTTTCATATCATCTTTCAATTGATCATTCGGTTCATATTTTTCATAATGATATGACCATTGAGAGGGGTCAAGCTCGTCTTCTTTCCACACAGCGGTGAAACTGGCAATTTTATAATGAGCTGCTGCGGTATCATGGAAAACTTTTTCCCCGACGTAGACTTTGCGCTTCATTCCTTCAAAAATTACTGCCGATAGTTCCCGCCCCGCGATGAATTCTTCGACCAAAACATCATCTTTATAAGTAGTCATTAAATGTTTAACCCTATCTCTTAATTGTCTTTCATTTTCGGCGACTGCGGTATCGTCAATTTCCACAGATCCGTGGATACTGTTTAATTTGCTGATCAATGGATAGCGCAATAGCGGATTAACATTATCGGTCCAAGCATTCATCAGCTGATACCGGGGCACCGGCAGCCCGTGCTGTTCCATTAATTTTTTTGTAAGAAATTTATTGTAATTGATTGACATTCCCAAAATTCCCGAGCCGGTGTAGCTCAAATCCAGAAGTTCCAACAATCCCGGAATAGACGGCGCCAATGATTCGTCTCCGCGGACAGAATCAACTAAATTCAGAGTAAAAGCAGGGTTAAGTTTCCGCAGTTCGTTTCCGAGATTATTATCACCGGGCAATAGAGTAACTTTAGCTCCCATTTTCTCCAAATAGGGAATAATCAATTTAACCCGGTCAAAAACTTCGGCTTCGGTTAAATAGTGTTCTTCTGTGGCGAAATATTCCCGTTTGGCGTCGGAATAAATTATGGCGACTTTCAGGCCTGAAAGGAGAGGAGGGGCGACGGTCTTTATAGCCGTTTCAGATTGAGAGTCAGTTGAATTTCTGGGGAATATATTTTGCTTATCTATGTCATCCATTAAATCTCAAACCTCAAACCTCAAATCTCAAAACGTAGTTAAAATTCAAAACTAGTAAAGATTAATTGTCTTTTAGTTTTGATATAGGTTTTGATTTTTGCGCTTTAAGTTTTGCGTTGTTCCACTAATGAATTGGTATAACGCTAATAGGTAATTTTGTCAATATTCAATTAGAAAGTATTTATAAATTGTGTCTATGTATAGCGCTATCTACAATTGTTAAAATTAGGTTTTTATAGTCCAATCCGATCGCTCTGGCTGCCCGCGGAAATCCAATTGACGGATTATTTTCAATATCCGGATTGACATTAATTTCCAGAACAAACGGATCGCCGTTTTTATCAATTCTGAAATCAACCCTAACGTAACTTTTTAAATCCATAATTTCCCAGACTTTAGCTGATAAATTAGTTAATAATCGATTTAATTCTTTTGGAATGTCTGCAGGACAAACAGCCGGAGTATTGTTGTATTGTGGGGTTTCCGGCCGCCACTTAGAATCAAAATCAACGATTTTATATTTTTGGCCGTATTCTTTTGGAAAAGTTATTTCGGAAGCAGGCAATATTTTGGGGAGCCCTATAATCTCAAGTACCGCCACATTAACTTCCCTGCCCGGAATATATTTTTCCACTAATGCCGGTTGATGAAATAATCTGAAATTATTCTTAACAGCTTCAGCTAATTGTTTCCGGTTTTCAACAACCGATTTTTGGGTGATGCCTTCTGAACCGTCGGAGGCGATTGGTTTGACAATCAGAGGAAAGTCGGTAAAGGCCAGGCCTTGCAAAGCAAGGCCTGGCCTTATTTGATTTCTGACTACTATAAATGGCGCAGTCGGAATATTATTTTTCAACAATATTTTTTTTGTGGCAGCTTTATCGGTGGTAAATAAAATATTTTTTGCGGTACCGCCGCTAAACGGAATTCCCATTTTCTCGGCAATTTCCGGAACCAGATGAGAACTGAAAGGAATATCGCCGATATTGTCATCGGCGCAGTTGAAAATAAAATCAGTTCTTTCTTTTTTTAAATTGTTTAACTCATTTATATTCCCGACAGAGAATAGTTTTGTCTTTACCCCGGCACTTTCTAAAATTTCCGAAATTTCTTTGGCGGTAGAAACAGTGTCATTGTCGGTTACCGGAGCATCCGGATAGGGGACTGCATCGGTCAGGGCGTTGTGGATAACAAGAGCGGTTTTGGGCAGAAGATATTTCATTGATTCCCAATAGGGTAGAATATAAATTGCAAATATGCAACGAGTTTCTAATGGAATTATGGTAATGGGGCCAGCTTGTTTCTAACATGCTAAATTCGTGGCAAGTTGCTTATTATATTTCTCCTTCCCGGAAAATTCCGGTCAAAGAATTTCTCGATGCAACGGGTCCGAAACTCAAAACAAAGGCATTTCTAATTCTGATGCATGTCCAAGAATACGGATTGCAGGCAATTACTCCCCATGTCAAGAAGCTGATAGGGATACCGCTGTGGGAAATTCGGATTTTAGGTGGAGATAACGCTAGAATTCTATTTGTTACTCAACTTGGAAAACAAGTTTTGTTATTGCACGCTTTCATTAAGAAAACCAATAAAACTCCGGTAAAAGAAATCGCAATTGCTTTAAAAAGGCTAGAGTTGACATAATATATCTTTTAAGATATATTAACTTTATTATGGGAAGAAAACTATATACCCTAAAAGACCATCTGACAGAATCTCTGAAAGATCCCGACTTCAAAAAAGCTTGGGAGGAATCCGAAGTCGAGTATCAGCTTTCCCGACAGATCATCGCCGCTCGCCTGGAGAAAAAAATGACCCAAAAGGAGTTGGCTGATAAAGCAGACACTACTCAAGCGGTGATTTCCCGGATCGAAAGAATGGCTACTAATACTTCGGTTGAACTTTTGAAGAGAATAGCATCTGCTTTCGATACTCGACTGAAAGTCAGCTTTGAATAAAAAGATATGAATAACAAAATTGTTTTCTCGGGGATTCAGCCGTCGGGGAATTACGCCGAAATTACTCGTTACCAATCAACAGTCTCTGAAGAAATGATCCCACTCCTGTTTGACGTTTGGATTGTCATTATTTTTGGATAGGTAATAATCTTCTTAAAATGAAAATATTCTCTGTTCTGTAATTTTAGCAGGGAAACCATCTTTACTAGGATGGCGTTAACTTTGGAACTGGTTACTGGCGGCGGGACAATGATTATAATCGCTCCCCAACTTTGTCGTAGCGGAAACAGGCGGTTATTCAAAAAATCTCGATCCAAAGTTAACAGAATCCGCTGATATTTATTTGCCAATTCCCAGTGAAAAACATCGTCTTTTCCGCCAAAATCCAGATCTTTGACAGCGTGGAGAATATTGATTTTTTTCGATCGTAAGAAACTGACACTTTCGGGAAAGACGTTTTCGTCGGCGTAAATCTTTGGCCGTTTATGCGGCTTCTTGTTTAGCGGCATATTGGCCGAAGTCATGGGATCTTAGAACTGTTTGAGCGAATACCAAAGCGTCCTCGATTTGTTTTTTAGTCAGCCAGGGATAGTCGCGCTTCACCGATAAAACACTTTTTCCAACAATAAGATCAACCGGAATATTGGTATTCTTAATATGAGGTCGATTATGGGAAATAGTGACATTTGAAAGAAAAGCCGGTTTCATACTTAATTAAAAGGTTATCATTCCTCTTGACAAAACGCAAGCCGGTAGTATAATTTCACTTTACAATTCGAAAAAAGCGTTGGTTCGGTCGGTTGGGACCGGATCTTTAAGCTGACAAGGCTATCCCGAGAGAAATCTTTAGGAATGTCTTGTCCGGAGGCGAAACCGTACAAAGATCGCAGCGTGTGTCGTAAATCAACGGAGCACGTCAACAATAAGGTTTCCTTATGGTGACGTCCCGCTTTGAGCGGGATTTTTCATAGGGCGACGAACCAAGGTGGCACCACGAGGAAACTCGTCCTTGTTCATCACTATAAAAAGTAGTGAGCTTTAGACGAGTTTTTTTAATGGGGAAAATATGACAGAACAAAAAATGTTTTTATCAGAATTGCCGGAGGTAGCCCCGGACCAGGTTTTGGCCCAGGGGTTAGTTTGGCTCGGCTGCGGAGGTTAAGACTTTATTTCCATCTATAAAAACATTTCAAGAATTAGACAAACTTAGAGATGCGGGATATCCAATTTTACCTCTTACTACTCCCAAATCCTTTGCTAATTATGCAGCATTATTAGATGGGGTTAGCAATGTTTTATGTCTCGAAGCAGAAAGCGGTTTTGTCTATAGGCATGAAGTGGAAGCCGTTAGGTTGTTAGTGGCGGATCTTATGTTAGCTGCTCCTCCCGGTTTTGACGTAGCCCGTCACTTTCCAAAAGCAGAATACCCTCGAATTACCGATCTTGTATACGAATCAATATCGTGTGGAGTCCCCATTCCCATTAGCGCTGCGACTTGCCCTGATTATCTTGCCGGCGGATATAATCTCGGCTCTGGTATAGGTGACTATGCCAGAACATTTTTGACCAAATTGCCTGAACTCATTAAAATATTTAAACGTCGTGAATTTCAGGTAAATATCGATTTGGTTGTCGCCGATGGCGATGCCGTTGACCCTTTTCTTATGTCTCGGCGGAATATCGATGTTGAAGAGTTCCTCCGTCGAACCCGCCAAACGCAAGCTGCTATCCAAACAGAAATTAAACGGCAAGGTTTAGGCGATGTCACCGTATCATCCCTGTTGGATCAATGTAAAGAATTAGGAATCGATTATGCTCCAGCACTTGAAATTGCCGCCGGGGAGATACTGAAAAAAAAAGATGGAAAAGTTCAAAAAGTTCGTGATGCGCTAATAAAAGAGAGGTTACAGAATGGTGAGTTTCAACAACTTGGCCTGTTGCCTGAAGAATATGAGCAATCCTCGGCGTACGAATTAGCAGGATATGCGTTATATGGAGCTTTAGTTGGGCCCGATGCGATTGTCTGCACCATGTCGTCAACCTCTGCGGTGGCAGGATTAAATATGCTCAAAACTGATCCAAATACCGTAAGTCCAACAATATATGTATATGAAAAAAAGGAAAAGTATGGCCTATTCATTGATTGATACCATCCATAGGTTTGAGAAATTTGCCCCGCCGTCGCTGGCGTCGTTTGACTATGTAGGGTTATTGCTCGGTGATGCGCGGAAAAAGGTAGAAAGAATTGGCTTGACGCTGGATTTTAGTCTGCTGGCGATGAAAAAAGCGGTAAAGATGAATTGTGACGCGCTTATTACCCACCATGGCCCGACGGAATTTGAGATGCCGGTTCTCGGTAATATGAAGGAGAAAATTAAATTTTGCGCCCAGAAAAATTTAACGGTATATCGAGCGCATTTGAATTTGGATTTCTGCCAAGGCGGAATTATTGAAACGCTTTGTTCTCTGCTGGATTTTAAAACACAAGGGACAACACTGCGATATGGCAAACACACCATCAAAAATGGAGTTCGGCTATCAGAAGAAAAATTGTCACTGGATGAAGTTATTAGGCGCGCGAAAATATTGCGGCCGCGGACGCTTCGAATGGCCGGACCCAAACGCAATCGATTTGAGCGCATCGCAATAACGTCGGGGCAGGGATTTTTTGAAACATTTATGGGGCAGTTAGCCCCGCTCGATTTGTACATCGCCGGAGAATTTGAGCAAGAGGCAGTCCGGGCGGCGGAGGATATGGGGATTACTCTTTTGGAATTGACCCATCACGCCAGCGAAGCCCGACCGCTGGAGCTTATCGCCACGAAGTTATCAAAGATTTTAGGAGTTAAAGTTATATTTATTGAAACCCCTGATACAATCCACTCGGTGGACGAGGTAGAATAGGGACATTATGACAAAACGATGCATTATTCTTATTGGCGGCAGCAACTTTTATTTCAAACCGAAGGAGGGGAGAAAATAAAAAAACCTGCAAATGTCTCGCGACCTTGCAGGCGGTTTTAGTACTCGTATACTATCATTATCATAGGTTACTGTCAAGGTAACCGGTTCTAAGAGAAGGCAAGAGAAGACTTGAAGAAAAACTAAAAGCCATGAATAACAAAATCGTTTTTTCGGGGATTCAGCCCAGCGGGAATCTGCATATCGGAAATTATATCGGCGCCGTCAGGCAATGGGTTAAAGGTCAAAATGACGGCTTAAATATTTTTTGCGTTGTTGATATGCACGCTATTACTGTTCCCCAGGATCCGAAAACTTTAGCAGAAAAAACCCGGGAAATTTCGGCGATTATTTTAGCAGCCGGCATCGATCCTGATAAATCGCTTTTATTTGTCCAATCGCACAATCCCGATCACGCCAACTTGGGCTGGGTTTTGAATTGTTATCTGTCAATGGGGCAGTTAAACAGAATGATCCAATATAAAGAAAAGTCAGACGGAAAAGACTTTGTCAGCGTCGGGCTATTCGACTATCCGGCCCTGATGGCAGCTGATATTTTGCTGTACGGTACCACCGAAGTTCCGGTCGGTGAAGATCAAAAACAACACGTTGAACTGACCCGCGACGCGGCCCAAAAGTTTAATTCCAAGTATGGCCAGACTTTTGTCATGCCGGCGCCGGTAATTCCGAAAGAAGGCGGCCGGGTAATGAGTTTGGTTGACCCACTCAAAAAAATGAGCAAGAGCGATCCCAACCCAAACGGGGCGATAGGATTATTGGAAGATCCAAAATCGGCCCGGAAAAAAATTATGTCGGCCGTGACCGACAGCGGCTCGGAAGTAAAATATGATTGGGAGAATAAGCCGGGGATTTCTAATCTTTTGGAGATACTAAGTCAATTTAGCGATGTTTCTGTCACTGAATTGGAAAAAAAGTTTGCTGGCCAAAATTACGGCCAATTTAAAACCGCGGTGGCAGACGAAGTTGAAAAGTTTCTGATCGGATTTCAAAAGAAATACGCGGAAATCTCCGGATCGGGTAAACTAGATAATATATTAAAGGCAGGAGTGCAAAAAGCTTATCAAATTTCGCACCCGAAATTATTGGAAGCGTATAAAAAAGTGGGATTTTTGGGGCAGTGATAAAATATAATTTGAGTTGGAGTTATTATGTCAACTATCGAACAAACCATTCAGGGGCTACTAAATCCTCCAGAAGAAAGCGAAGGTAGAGTTTTGCCGGAAGACCAACGATCAACAATTGCAAACCGCCTAAGCTTATTAGTTGATGATATTGATGAAGGACTTGAGCAAGATTAAATTGGAGTCAGGTGAAAATTATTTATACCGGCCATTTAAAACTAAGGATTAAAGTCCGTAAATTCCACTTCAATTACCCAAGACAATAGTTAAAACCGCGATCGAGCATTATTTTGATGACCAGACCAATCATTATGTGGCTGTAAAATTGGTTAAATATTCCGGTAAACTAAGATGGATGGCAGTCACCTATGATAAAATCGGTTCTGATAGAATTGAAGTAATAACAATTCATCCGATTGATAGAGAGTTGATTGAAAACAGAATCAGCAGGGACAGATGGGAAAAAACATGAAGAGCAACAAGCAGTTTTTTTATGATCGCAAAGCAGATGTATTATATCTTCTGGTTAAAAAGGGGAAAGAAGAAGAAGTGGTCGAAGTTTCGCCGGGGGTCAACGTCGAACTTGATGGGCAAGGTAAGTTATTGGGGATAGAAATTCTAAACGCTTCCGCAGCGGTACAACCAATTGTTTCTGCAGTGAAAAGTCATCGAGATCAGACAGATTATCTCTATTCGACTAACTGATGGCGATTCCCGCAATTTCATTTTCCGATTTTCAGAAATTAGACATCAGGATTGGAACTGTAATTGAGGCAGTTGTTCCGGAGTGGAGCCATTGGGTGATGAAGCTTAAGGTTGATCTCGGCCCGGAAATAGGCGAAAGAATCATTTTTGCCGGGATTATGAAGTTTTATAAGCCGGAGCAACTCGTCAAAAAGCAATTTCCTTTTGTGGTCAATTTAGAGCCGAAAAAGATGGGACCGATGGGAGATTTTAGCGAAGGGATGATGATTATGGCAGTGGAAATAAAGGAAAAAGGCAAAAGGAAGAAGGAAGAAGGGGAAGAAGAACTGCCAGTATTATTTAAGCTATGGAAGAAGGTCCCCAATGGCACGAAGGTAAGATAGTCGTGGTAGAATTCAAAAGCAGAAAGTAATGAGTAGAAAGTAGAGAGTAATGGTTATGACTGAAAAACAAAAAAACGGCGACAAGAATGGCAAGAAGCTCAATGGGAAAAATAATAATACCGGATCCGGATTAAAAATCGGCTTTGGAAAAGTTGATAAAAACGGAGTCAAGATAGTTAAGGAATTTCATTTGAACCTCAGGAAGATTATTGTTTGGGTATTAATTTTAGTTTTATTTGTTCCGGCGATCCTGGGGGCTTTGGAAGGCTTGGCCTTCAAGCATATTTCTATTCCTTTGTCCCAAGCTTTGGAAGATATAAAGGCAGAAAAAATTGAAAAAGTTCAGGTATCAGGCCAAGAGATGGTTTTGTTTTATAAAAATGGGACAAGCCCTGAAGATAAAATAAAAACCAGCCGTAAAGAATCGACAGAATCGCTAAATCAGCTTTTGGAAAGAATCGGAGTCGAGCCGGATAAATTGCAGGTAGTGATTGAAGAGGGTAAATTTTCAAACGGCGATTGGCTCAACGTCGGATCTAATGTTTTGTTTTTTGTAGGCTTGGCGATTTTCTTTTTTTGGATGATGCGCCAGGCCCGCGGGGCACAGGAAGGAATGTTTGGTTTCGGCAAGTCCAACGCTAAATTGTTTACTAAGGGAAAACAGAATATCAGGTTTACCGATGTTGGCGGCTTAAAAGAGGCCAAGCAAGAGGTTGAAGAAATTGTGGATTTCTTAAAAAATCCTAAAAAGTATCAAAAATTAGGAGCAAGAACTCCCAAAGGTGTTTTATTGATTGGTCCTTCCGGAACAGGAAAAACATTGTTAGCTCGGGCCATAGCCGGAGAAGCCGAGGTTCCGTTTTATTCAATGGCGGGATCGGAATTTATGGAAATGCTGGTTGGAGTCGGCGCCTCCCGCGTCCGTGATTTATTTTCTACCGCCAAAGCTCACGCCCCGTCAATTATTTTTATTGACGAAATTGACGCCATAGGTCAAGCCCGCGGCGGGGCGTTAACCGGCGGCCACGGTGAAAGGGAACAGACCTTAAATCAAATTTTAGTGGAAATGGATGGATTTGAGCCGAACGAGCAGGTGGTTGTTTGCGCCGCTACCAACCGCCCGGACGTTTTGGACTCTGCTTTAGTTAGACCGGGAAGATTTGATCGCAGGGTAACTCTTGATTTGCCTGATTTGGAAGAAAGGATAAAAATTTTGCAGTTACATGCCAAAAATAAGCCATTCACGAATGGTTTTTCTTGGGATAAAGTTGCCAGAAGGACAGTCGGATTTTCCGGAGCGGATTTGGAGAATATGTTAAACGAGGCCGCGATCTTAGCCGCCAGGAAAAACGCTGATGTGATTACGATGGAAGACGCGGAAGAAGCGGCTACCAAAGTAAAATTGGGTCCGGAAAAGAAACGGTTGCAGTCGGAAGAGGAACGGAATATGACCGCCTTTCACGAAGCCGGCCACGCAATAGTTGCCCATTTCTTAATTTACACTGATCCGGTTCACCGGATTTCGATTGTATCGCGGGGAATGTCGTTGGGTTTTACGGAAATGACGCCATTGTTGGATAAGGTACATCAAACCAAAACTGAATTAAAAGAAAAAATGGCGGCTATGCTAGGCGGCAGAGCGGCGGAGGAATTGATTTTTCATGAATTAACCGGCGGGGCATCTTCAGATATTGACAGAGTCACCAGCGTGGCCCGCAAAATGGTGGTTTATTTGGGGATGAGCGATTTGGGACCGATAGATTTAGGTCCGCAGTATGACACCAGCGAGTATGGAATGAGGTATTACGATGGAGCGACTTTATCCGATAAAATGCAGGAAGCGGTAGATGGGCAGGTAAAGAAATTCATCGACGAAGCATATATCCTTGCTAAAAAGATGTTATTAAAAGAGCGGACGTCTTTAGAAAGGGTAGCCGCGGCGCTGATGGAAAAAGAAACTTTGGACGGAGAAGAATTCTTGAAGTTTGTGGGAAAGCCGAAAGCGCAAAGAGTCATTAAAACATTGGAACATTAAAGCAATTTGTGGTTGTGTTTTTCCTCAAGTTCATAGCCTTGTTTCTTTTCCAACTTTTTGAGTAATTCTTCAATTCTGTCAAACCGTTCCACCGTTCTTTTCCAATAAAATAATTGTTCGCTGCGGAAAAGCTCAACTGTTACCAGGGCGATCACAATTCCAAACATGGTTACACCGAATATAGACAGTATGCTGCCAAGAATCCGGCCGGGGATTGTCACCGGATAATAATCGCCGTATCCGACTGAAGTCACCGTCGTCACCGCCCACCATAATCCATCGCTGGTGGTCTGAAAAGTAGTTAGGCGGCCAAATCTATGCTCCAGCGGGGTAATTATCAATCCAATCACGACCGTCAAAATTACCAGCGATATAAGCGTAGTTTGTAATCGTTTGGTGCGGAGAAATGGCAAAGTCATTTTTAAGCCTTGGCGTCCCTGTTAACCCAATAACTGATTAATATAGCTGCCATTACAGCTAAAAAGATCATAAATGCCAAGCTTGATTCTACTGGATTCAGTCCTAACATTATTTTTCACCTCCTTTCATTATCCGTAGGGCTATAAAATAAAGCATCAGTATTCCAGCTCCACCAATACTTGCCATCCAAAAATCGAAAGGATTATTAGAAAGCGCCTGTCCTAAAATCAAACCACCGAATATCAAATTCCCCAATTCCATCAGTTTCTCCGATACTCGTCCTCGCTGGTCAACCGTCAACCTGTTTTTTGCCATATCTTCATCTTAGCATATAATATTTGATGTGAGAAAACTGCTTTTAATAGATGGCCATTCGCTTATTCACCGAGCCTATCATGCATATCCGAAGACGCTGGCAACGGGAACAGGCGAGTTGACCAATGCGGTTTATGGATTTACCAATATTCTTTTGACGGCAATCAGCGAAGTCCAGCCGACGCATTTGGCGGTATCTTTTGATTTGCCTAAGCCGACTTTCCGGCAAGCAATGTTTGTCGGGTATAAAAGGTCAAGAGTTAAACCAGACGATGAACTGATTACTCAAATTCCGCGGGTCAAGGAAGTGGTAAAAACTTTAAATATTCCGATTTATGAAGTAGAGGGTTTTGAGGCGGATGACGTGATTGGGACGCTGGCTAAGCAGGCGAGTGAGTTATTAGTTGTTGGTTATTGGTCTGGGAAAAAGGGTCAAGGATTTAGGGCAAAGCCTAGCTCCCAATCCCAACGCCTAAACCAACAACTAATAACTAACAACCAACAACCTGTCATTCAGATTATTATTTTGACTTCCGACCGCGACTTGATGCAGCTTATTCGCGGCGATAGGGTTGTCGTCCAGCTTCCCGCCAAAGGAAAAATCCCGGCCAAAACAGTTACAGAGTCGGATTTTTTTAATAGCTGGGGATTTTCCCCTCAACTTCTACCCGACTACAAAGCCTTGGCCGGGGATCAAAGTGATGATATTCCGGGAGTTAAAGGGATTGGGGAGAAAACCGCGAAAGAATTGGTATCCGGTTATGGCGAAATCAATAACATTTATCGTGAATTGTTTAAAGGCCCGGTCTTGAGCTTGTCGAAGGGCCAGGCCTTAATTAATAAACTGGCAGACGGGCAGGATAGCGCTCAACTTTCAAAAAAACTTGCGACAATTGATACGGATGTGTCCATAAAACTTGATTGGGAACAAACGGAAATTCATGAATACGACAAACAAAAAGTTTTGAAATTATTTGACGAATTGCAGTTTAAAAGTTTGGTTAAAAAGCTTCCCAACGATGCTTTTGAGCAAACGGTGCAAGATGTCTTATTTTAACAATCTAACAATCTAACAATGAAAAGATTACGCGTCGCCTTAGTTCATGATTATTTGGGGGAATTCGGCGGAGCAGAAAGAGTGCTGGAAGTTCTGGCTGAAATGTTTCCCGATGCCCCGATTTATACGGCTTTTTTTAGAAAAGGGGAAGCTTACGAGAGACTTAAACATCGGGATATTAGAGTTAGTTGGGCCCATCGTATTCCTTTTTTCTCTACCAAACTTCACAGTCCTTTAAGATTCTTGGCGTCTCTAATCTGGGAAAGTTTTGATTTTAAGGGTTACGACTTAGTAATATCTTCAGCCAGCTGGTACATCACTAAGGGGATTTTGACCGGTCCGGAAACCGTCCACATTTCCTATATCCATACTCCGCCGCGGTATTTATATGGGTATGAAACTTCGATTGATTGGCAAAAATATTGGCCGCTGCGTCTATACGCCCGGGTGGTAAATAATTTTTTGCGGGAATATGATTTTGTCAGCGCTCAGAGGCCTGATGTTTTGATCGCCAACTCCGAAAATGTTAGACGGAGAATTCAGAAGTTTTATCGAAGAGACGCGATAGTTGTGTATCCGCCGGTGGAATTACCGCTAAACTCAACAACCGTTTTTTCGCGGGTCGCGAGTCGTGGAATCTCGCTTAGTGGTCATCCTATCCCACCCTCATTGGTTAATTCAAATAAAATGGTGACGGATGACCAATTCCCGCGAAAAAAGATTATTGAGTTTAGCTCGCGGGATTACTTTTTAGTAGTGTCCCGCGTCGTTGGCGGCAAGGGATTGGAATTGGCGGTAAAAGCGTGCAGTGAATTGGGGCTACCGCTGAAAATTGTAGGTGAGGCGGCCGGATGGTCGTCTGAATATAAAAAGATCAGGCAAAATGCAAGCTCAAGTGTGGAATTTCTAGGATTCGTCAGCGACGAAAAATTAATTAAACTTTATTCCGGCGCCAAAGCATTTCTAGCTACAGCCCGCGACGAGGATTTCGGGATGACGGTGGTCGAAGCCCAATTATGCGGGACGCCGGTGATTGCTTATCGGGGAGGAGGATATTTAGAGACGGTGGTTGAGGGGAAAACTGGAATTTTCTTCGACGATTATTCTGTTCGAGGGCTTAAAAAAGCGATTAATCAATTCAGTATTCAGTATTCAGTATTCAGTATTCCAGAGATCAAAAAACACGCCCAAAAGTTCTCTAAAGACAGGTTTGTTAAAGACATAAGGAAAGTTATCGAAAAGACCATAAATAAAATGCCTTGACAATAGTTGTGTATGATGTATGATGTAACTTGAAATGAGTAATTTAATCAGGACCCAAATTCTATTTCCGGCGGATGTTTTAACCGACCTGCGGCTGATGGCTGTCGAGCGGGAATGGGGTTTGTCGGAGACGGTCCGAAATCTGGTGCGGGAAAAGATTAAAAAGGTTAAGCCTAAAAAAATCAACGGGGCTGAAGCCATGTTAAAGATGGCGGCCTGGGCGAAAAAACATAAAGTCACCGGCCCGCCGGACTTGAGTACCAATGATGAATATCTTTATGGGAAACTGGCCCCGGACTATCCGTTGAGGGATAAGAAAAAATGATTTTTATTGATGCCGACGCCTTTATTGGTATTTCAGTACCTCTCGACGCTCATCATCAACATGCCAGTGGTCGGTTTGAGCAATTAAAAGAAAGGGGAGAAAAATTGGCAACTTCTTGGGATGTTGTTGGCGAGGTGGCAACTAAGTTATCTCGATTTACCACAAAAAAGACCGCGCTTCAATTCTTAAAGTTTTTGGAGCAATCTTCGATCCAAATATTTTTTATAGATGAAAAACTAGCCGATGAAGTATTGACGCTATTTTCCAAACAGAGTTCCAAACGGGTCAGCTTGACCGATTGCGCTAACATGGCGATTGCCAGGAAATTGGGAGTAGAAGTTTTCTTGTCATTTGACGAACACTATCTTCAAAATGGCTTCGGGCTGTTCGATTCTTGACAGGAGCAAGGGGGGAGTTAGTTCTGTTAGACTAAGATTCATGCCGGAATTGCCTGAAGTTGAAACAATCAGAAGACAATTAGAGCGTTTAATCGTCGGAAGGACGATTTCATCTATTGAAGTGTTTAATCCCGGCAGTTTTCGGGCCGACCAGGACAGTTTAATTGGCAGAACTATAACTGTAGTGGGAAGGAAGGGGAAAGTATTGATTGTTGGACCAGACAATCTTTATATCCACCTTAAAATGTCCGGGCAGCTGGAGTTTATCGATAAAACTATATCAAACATATCAAAAAAGGCCAGGCCTTTTCCGAAAAGGCCTGGCCTTCCCAGAGCAAAACACTTGCGAGTTGTGATTACCTTTATTGATGGTAGTTGTCTTTTATTTCACGATCAACGTAAGTTTGGATGGATCACCGATGATCCGGCGGTCTTGCCGAAGGGAATTGACGCATTGGATTCGAAGTTGACAGTGAAGAAACTGGAGGAAATTTTACAATCGTCGAACCGGCCGATAAAAACAATTCTTTTGGATCAGTCAAAAATCGCCGGCATCGGAAATATCTATGCTAGCGAGATTCTTTGGGAAGCGAAAATCAATCCAGCCAATCCAGCTTCAAAAGGTCTCGCCTTTCGCGCGCAAGGTGAGACCTTAATAAAAGCCATCAGAGAAATTCTTTATGAGGCAATCAGATTTGGCGGGTCGACAATGGGCGATGGCCTTTATCAGCACGTTGGCGGAGAATCAGGCAGTTACTGGTCCCGCCGCCGGGTTTATGACCGGGGAGGCCAACCTTGCCGCCGCCCCGCCTGCCGCAAAATTGGCGCCGTTATCCGCAAAACTGCCATTGCCCACCGCTCCACTTACTGGTGTCCTAATTGCCAAGCCGGATAAATTCGGCCGGAGTTATCGCTTTGGTAATTTTACCGGCCTCGGCAACCAGTTTTTCATCCCAGCCTACTAATACGGTATCGTAAATAGCGCTGGTAATGGCGATAATCGCGTCGGAAGTTTTTAGGCGGCATTTGTTCCAGTAGGGAAGAGATTGTTGCAAGAACGCCTCATCAAGATTTATTACGGTAAAGCTCATCAGAAACCGATAAACGATCTCAATTCTGTTTTCTCCCCCCAGTTTTTGCAGTCTGTTTAGTATTTCAGCAATCACTAAACTTGGCAAATAGACAGACTCTTTCGTACCTCCAAGCTTCTTGAAAAAGAGAAGCGTTTCCAGTCTTCGCGGCTCTTGTTCAATTAACGCAGACAGAAACACCGAGGAATCAACGACGACGCGATTCATTCTTCCCGATCTTCACGCACCAGCTCTACAGCCGATTTATCCGATTTAAATAACATCTCTTTTGGCGGATTGGCGAAAAAATCCAGCGCTTCTGCCGAAGACGGAAAACCGTTATTGGGAGGAGCGATCTCCGCTATTGGTTTTGAACGATGGATTAACAGATACTTTCGGCCGCCGGAAAGGCCCCGCCTGATTTTCGGCATATTTAAGCGAAGCTCTTTAGTGGAGATGGTTATCGTATTCATAGATTAACTTAAGTTTATCTTGAGTTGCGCCGGTTGTCAAGTCCCGTCTTGTCAATCAAGTTAACCGATTTACTTAACTTCCTTTCCGGTCGGGTATCAAGTTAAGAAATTCTTGACTTTTGCAGAGAGAGAGAGTAGCATCTGGCTTGTTTTACTTGGTAAAGGGGGTGAAATCAATGGAGAAAAAAATAGAAATAAGCCAGGCAGATCTCTTGAAAGCGAAAGAGGCAGTAAATTTGATAATCGTTTCTCCGCAGGGAGCAGAAAATTATCGTGATTCAGCTACTAAAATACTAGCCGGAAACGAAGATTATAGCGCCAGGGGGAGCTTACTCGTAGCTGCTTTCATGGGGCTTGAAGATCTAGGACTTAACGATTCGGATGCGGTTGACATAGTCGCAAAAGGATTAGAGAGTTTAGGAGTAAAAGTGGCAGTCACACCAATTTCACCAAGCCGATAAACGTGGTGATCGGATATCCGCCCGGAATGACCATAAGTTCCAGGCGTGCTACACTAGCCGAGTGAGGATAAACAAGCTGTATTTGACGGACTTTCGTAAATTTTCCAGAAAGTCGCTGGAATTTTCTCCTAAAATTACTTTGATTGTCGGCCCCAACGGAGCCGGCAAGACCAATATTTTGGAAGCGGTGTATTTGTTGGCGACAGGTGAAAGCTGGAGAACGGAGGACGCGGGGGAGATGGTGGGGTTTGGGGGAGAAGCGGGGCACGTGGAAGGAATTATAAATGGCTACAATGGCGAAATGGCTACAATGGCTAACCATTCTAACCATTCAGACCATTCAACTAAATTGAATATTGTTTTAACCAGGGGGAATGTTGGAGGGAAAAGAGTCGCAAAGATTAGTTTTAAAGTTGACGAAATCCCGAGGCGGAAATCCGATTTTTCCGGCAATTTCAAAATAGTTCTGTTTGAACCGGAGAGTTTGCAAATAGTTATCGGCGATCCGTCGCGGCGGCGGAAATTTATTGACGAAATTTTAAAACAAACCGATAAAGATTATGCCAATTCGTTGTCGGTTTATTCCAAATCTTTAAGGGTTCGGAATAAACTTTTAGACGCTATCCGCGACGGCGCAAGCCACAGGGACGGATTGGAATATTGGGAAAGGGCGATGGTAAAGCACGGAGAATCATTACAAAATAAAAGGCGGGAGTTAGTGGAATGGATAAATTTTAAAACAAATAGTTTACAAATTGATTACCAGCCAAATTCAATAAGTACGGACAGGTTAGAGAAATACCGGGAGAGGGAAATAGCGGCCGGATTTACTTTCGTGGGGCCGCAGAGAGATGAATTACAAATAAATAAAATGGCGAAAATGGCTTCAATGGCTAAAAATGGTTACAACCATTCTAACCATTCTAACCATTCTAACCATTCTGTCCTCCTTTCTTCTTTCGGTTCCCGGGGCGAACAGCGGATGGCGGTATTTCAGTTGAAATTATTGGAAACCAAGTGGATTGAGGAAAAAACCGGAGACACGCCGGTTCTGCTTTTGGACGACATTTTTTCCGAGCTGGATGAGGAGCACGAGAAAATGGTGGGGGGATTGGTTGAGGGCAGACAGGCGATAATTACGGCCACGGAAATTCATAAAGGTCATTATCCGAAGGCGGAAGTTGTAGAACTGTTATCTTGATATCTTGATATCTTGCTATCTTGTTATCTTGTAAATCCGCCGTAGGCGGATGAATCAATCTAGCAGGATAACAATATAGCAAGTTACCAATTAGAAAAATTATGACAAAAGTCAGTTTTAATCCAGACAAAGTCAGACTTTATCAACCCCTTCCCTCCTCTCACAAAGGCCAGAATGGAAAGTTGTTGGTGATCGGCGGGTCAAAGTTGTTTCACTCAAGTATCTTTTGGTCGGCGGATGTAGCCAGTAAAATTGTAGATTTAGTCCATTTGACTTCCCCGGCGAATGAAAATAACCAAATTTTCAGGAAGCGGTTAAAGGAAAAATTTTGGAACGGAATAGTGGTGGATTGGAAGGATGTGGAGAGCTATATTGAAGAGGACGATTGTGTGTTAATTGGACCGGGGATGACGCGCAACGAAGTTGCGCAAACTCAAATCTCAAAATTCAAATTTCAAAGTTTAGAAAAAATTCGGAAGGACCTCAGATTCCCTAGAAAAAAGATTGACGGATTTTTATCCGAGTGGGGGGAAATATCCGGATAAAAAATGGGTGATTGACGGCGGGGGGCTGCAGGAGGTGGATCCGTCGCTGATTACCGAAAGTTGTATTTTGACGCCGCACAAAAAAGAATTCTATGGACTATTAGAGAGGACTGTAAAAAGGCCTGGCCTTGCGAAGCAAGGCCAGGCCTTATCAGAAACTTGTATAAATTTGTCTCAGGCGTTGAATAATTGCGCAATTATTCTTAAAGGTCAAAAGGACATCGTCTGTCAGGGTGACCATTGTGTTGAAATCTCAGGCGGCCCGCCTTCGCTTGCCACTCGCCTTTGGGAACTATTCGTTCACGGCTCGTGGCGCGCTACTCGGCGGGCAGGCAATCCCGGCATGACCAAAGGCGGAACGGGAGATGTTTTGGCCGGATTGACGGCTGCGTTTTACACAAAAAACAGTCAGTGGGCTGCGGCTGCGATGGCAAGTTATATTAATAAAAAGGCCGGAGATAATTTATATAAACGGGTTGGTCCTTATTTTAACGCCGAAGATTTAGTCCGGGAAGTCCCATTGACAATTTATGGGATAATGGGAGTGAATGTATCAACCTAAATATACAATTACCAATTCCATCTTAAAAAATATCGGATTTATCGAGGCCGCCAGGGAAATGGTGGAAAATGCCCCATTGGTGCCTCATTGGGAAGCTCAATTTAGGCGCGACGCCATCATCAGGACCATCCATTACGGAACTCATCTGGAAGGAAATCAGCTTAACCGTGAACAAGTGGAGAAGATCGTTGAGGAAATACCGAATACCGAATACCGAATACCGAATAAGAAAACACCTTTGGATGAATTAGACGATTCAGTATTCAGTATTCAGAATTCAGAATTAGCTTCATCCGGAATCGTCGCCCGGGAGCGTGATATCCAGGAGGTTTTGAATTATCGGGAAGTGCTTAAATATATTGATTCGCAGGGAATTCCGGTCGAGGCGGTTTACGGGCGGGTTAAAACCGATTTTGCCCCATATTCGCTTGAGACTTTAAGTGAAATTCACCGTTTGACCACAGATAAGGTTTTGCCGGAAAACGAACAGGGGAAATTACGCCAAGTTCAGGTAGTTATCAGGAACAAGAGCAATGGTGAGTTGATTTTCCGGCCTCCGTCACCGGCGGCAGTTCCTCTTCAGTTGGAAGATTTTTTGAAATGGTTGAATAGTCCGGAAGGCCAGGACCACCATCCGGTAATCAGAGCCGGAATCGCCCATTGGGAATTGGTGCGGATTCATCCATTTACCGACGGTAACGGCCGAACGGCTAGAGCTATGGCTATGCTGGTTTTATTTCAGGAAGGTTATGACGTCAAACAATTTTTTTCCATTGAGCAGTATTACGATCAAAATCCACGGGATTATTACGATGCTTTGCAAAAGGCAGGTTCCGAAAAAGATGGAGATATCAGCGCCTGGTTGGAATATTTTACCGACGGGCTGGCAGTTGAATTATCGCGGGTCAAAGAACGGGTGATGCAGCTGTCGCGGGATTTAAAATTAAAAGGAAAATTGGGGCGGCAAATTCCGATTACCGAGCGGCAGATAAAGATTTTGGAATATATGGAAGTTAACAACGGATATTTGACAACAAAAGACACTTTCAAAATGATTCCAATGACCAGCAGGGACACAATCGTCCGCGATTTAAGATACTTAATTGATAAAGGGGTTGTCAGGAAGGTCGGCCGGACTAAAGCTTCAAGATATGTGTTGGCCGAATAAAGCTTTACTTTTTTTTATCCGCGATTTGTTCTATCATGTAATTTATGTCTGCCTCTGATCCGCAGGTTTTGTTTATGGTACTGGTTTTGCCCAGCTTATTTGGATTGACATTGGTGGGAGAAGGTTTAAATAAGATTATGCAGAGTGAAAAAGCGGGGTGGGTGTCAATTATCTTCGGGGTGATTTTTATCGCGGTGGTGCTGGTAGCGTATGTAATGATCAGCGGGATAGGGAAATAACTCAACTCAAAACTCAAATCTCAAATATCAAAGCCAAGTGTAAAGTTCAAAATCAAATTGATTTTACGCTTTGGGCTAAGTTTTGATCTTTGATTTTTGCACTTTGAGCTTATTATTGCATTTCATACAATTTCTTCACCTCTTCCACCGTTGTAATTTGCTCCGGTTTCTTGTCATCCCGGTAGCGGACCAAGCGGGGAAAACGGAGGGCTAATCCGGCGGTATGAAGGGGAGAAACTGTGATATTATCCGCTTGGATTTCCACTACCAATTCCGGCTTTAGCCATGTGTCGGGAACTAATTCTTTCGAAACATTATATTCTTTCGGACAGCCTTGAGCTTTGAGCTTTGAGCTTTGAGCTTTCAATTCTCTCCATTGTTCATCTGTTAATCCGGTGCCGATTTTGGAGATGGTAAAAAACACTCCGTTATCGGTTTTCAGTTTTCTGTTTTCGGTTTCGGGTTTGTCGGTTACCGGTTTACCGGTTTTTGACTGATTGACCGAAAACTGATTAACTGGCAGCCGAGAACCGATAACCGAAGACTGATAACCGAATATTCCTACGAGAAACGCCCCCACTCCAAAATCGGCCCTTTTTCCCTGGCCGGCGTAAGTTCCCATCACCACGCAATCAACGGTATCGACCAATCCGCCGGATTTGGCCTTGCCTTCCCATTTAAGCTTGACCCATGAAAATCCGGTTCGACCCGGAGAATAAGGGGAATCCAGACGTTTGGCAACGATACCCTCAAGGCCGGAGTCGATTTGTTGTTTCAGGAATTTCCGGATTTCTTCAGATTTATTTGTGACCAACTGGGGAGCGATTTTCAGAACACTCAGAATACTCGGAGAACTAGATGAATCAGATAATCGGAATGTCGGAGCGCCGGAGTTTCCGATTTTCCGGTTTTCTGATTTTTCTGATATTCCGGTACTCTGAGTTTTCCGAGTTTTCTGGAAATTGAGCAATCTTTCTAGCGCTTCTCGTCTCTCGGAAAACGGTTTCTGCATCAGCGATTTCCCGTTTAAATACATAACGTCAAAAACCATATATTTAATCGGGACATTTAATAATTGTTTCTGAATGCCATATTTTCTTTTCCGGGTAATCATGGTTTGAAATGGAAGAACTTTATTGGTTTTAGGGTCAAAGGCGACGACCTCGCCGTCGAGGATACAATTCGTAAATCGTAAATCGTAAATCGTAAATCGTGACAAGGCGGAAATAAGGTCGGGAAACATCAGGGCAACATTTTCTAAACTTCTGGTGAAAAGTTGAATTTGCGGTTTGCCTTTAAGATTGATGTGGGCCTGAATTCTTTGGCCATCCCATTTTGGCTCGGCTGCTACCTTGCCCATTTTTTTCACAATTTCTTCAGTTCCTTCCAGCCGTTGGCATAATGATGGTAGAATTGGCGTTCCTAACTCAGGCTTCGCCTGTAAATTTTTGATATTTGATTTTTGATTTTTGATCTGGCGCGCAAGCGCGGCCACGTCAGGCCTAACGTTGTACGTCGCCTCCAGTTTCTCCCTGGCCGACTTGTCCCCGGCGATCATCACTGACAAAGCGTCCAAAACGGTTCTGTCGGAAAATCCCAGCCGCAAATTCCCTAAAATAATTCTGACAACATATTTTGCAGAGAGGGGATCAAGTTCGCGTAAAAGATCAGACGTTTTATCGATTTTTCTTCCTTGAGAACTTTCCCCAGAATCTTCAGCGATGGCCAATAGGTGGTCGAAAACTTCTATTACGGATAGTTTTAAACTTTTAACTGAAGTTTTGAATTTTGAATTTTGAATTTTGAGTTTATTTACCGTTTCTCCCAAATCTCCGTTTATCTTAAATTCAGCAGTTACTGCGGATTCTTGTTTTCCGGTTGATTTGGCAATAGCTTTAATCACAGTTTTTTCCGCTATGTTGAAATCAATATCTTTATATAGCGGATTCAGTTGGCCTAACGATAAATTAACCGCCATTTCCACCTCTTCCGGAGCGGCCTGCTTGATTAATCCGATCAATAAATCGGTCATTTCCAGTCTTTTCGGAGTGGCTTCGATTTTGGCTAACTGTTTAGAAAAATCAGCAAATGTCATATTGTTAATACTTTCTTACGATCGTATGATTTTATTAACATTATCAAGCCTGAATTTTTTAGCAGTATTTTTTATTTCTTTAAATACTGTTTCTCTGCCATAGCCCTCCTTTGGGGCCAGGCCGATTGGCAGGAACGGATCGTTGGTTAAGGCCGATAGATAATCCGCGAAGATTTTCCTGAATTTATTTGGCGACCCGTGAAATTTTTTCAAGCCAGCGATGATTTTACCGTATTTTTTGGAAATATTATCTATCTTAAATATTTCTTTGGCAAATTCCCAATCATTTCCGGAGAGAATTTTTTTAGCGATCATCGGGACTACAATTTTTTCTAAACCGGATTCTTTAATGGTTTTACTGAGCTCGTCCGCGATATCATGAGGGCTGACGTAAACGCTTTTTTGCCATTGAGCAAAGCCTAAAGAAGTTAATTGTTTCCTGATTAGATCTCTGGTTTTTCTGTTTGACTCCGGAATATCAAAAGCGACTACTAGCCACCAGCCTTTCCATGGCTTGTTGGCTAGCCGGAACAGCGGAAATGTTTTTAAGGCTTTATTTTTTCCGGCTTCGGTTAAGACAATTTCCGCGATCCCTTGGCCAGTAACCTGTTTTATTAATAATTTTTGCCTTTGGAGCCTATTAATTGCAATATTGAATTTGGCAGGGTCGGCGTCAGGCGGAAACAGCCAACTCCAGCATCTGGATAAATAATCATCGTTTCTCTCTCTTCCATGATATAGGCTGCCTTTCCCGCCGTATTTTCCTCCGGTCATTAACCGTGATATATCTTCTCCGAATTCGCATAATTCCATGGTTGTTTCAATAGCCAATAGCGGGGGGAGCATAATAGCGGCTAAAATATATTTATAAATCTCAACTCTTTTTTTCTCCGCCATAAGCGAATGTTAATACTTTGTTACGATCGTAGTCAAATAGTAACAAATGATTTAAAACATAAGTTAATACTTCCTTACGATCGTGAGAAAGTATTAACATGTTGATTTTTTAATATGGGTGCCCCTTTGATTTTTGCGGCAAGTCGGATATGATGATTTAATGGCGGTTAATTCTAAAATAGATTTGCAGGCCGGTCTATCGGAAGCGGAGGCGCGAAAAAGGCTGGAGCAATTCGGGCTAAATATAGTTTCGGAAAAGAAACAATGGACGGCTCCCAGAATATTTTTATCCCAGATATCGTCGCCGCTGATGCTGGTTTTGATCGCGGCCGCCGGCGCCACCGGAATATTTATCGGTGACTGGGCGGATAGCTCTTTAATTTTATTGGCTGTCGGAGTTAGCACGACCTTAGGTTTTTTCCAAGAATTTAAAGCAGAGAAAGCCCTTTTCAAATTAAAAAACATGCTATCCCCAAAGGCTAAAGTAATCAGGGACGGAAAGCCGTTGGTAATTGAGTCAAAGTTTTTAGTTCCGGGGGATGTAGCGGTTCTGGAAATTGGGAGAATAGTTCCCGCCGACGGAAAGATAATTGAGGCAGATTCTTTGTCTATAAATGAAGCGATACTGACGGGGGAGAGTTTGCCGGTAGGCAAACAAAGGAAGAAGGAAGAAGGAAAAAGGAAGAAGGAAGAGGAACAGTTGGTTTTTATGGGGACAAGCGTCGCTGCCGGCATCGGTAGGATGGAGGTAACCGAAACAGGCGACAGAACTAGAGTCGGGAAAATTGCCGGCCGGATATTGACTGAAATTAAGTCCAAAACCCCGTTGATGCGCCAAGTGGCGTCATTAGCCCGGATGCTGACAGTATTAGTTGTTTTTGCCGCCAGCACCATATTTATAATTGGCTGGATACAGGGAAGAGAAATACAAGAAATGTTCAAATTAGCTATATCAATTGCGGTGGCCGCTGTTCCCGAAGGTTTAGCGGTAAGTTTGACTGCTATTTTGGCAATCGGGATGCAGAAATTACTGAAGCGGAAAGCATTGGTTCACCGGTTGGCGTCAGCGGAAACATTGGGATCGGTAACCGTAATCTTGAGCGACAAAACCGGAACTCTGACAGAAGGAAAAATGCGGGTAACCGGTTTTGATTTCATTAATAAAGAGCTTGGATTGGATGCGGCGGCCGCCTGCAACGATCTTAGGGATCCTTTGGAGATTGCGATGCATGCGGCTGTCAAGGACGCCGATTTGAGAAAAGCGGAGTATTCAAGAAGCGATGAAATCCCCTTTTCTCCGGATTATAAATATATAGTTACGGCGCACCCCAAAAAACAGATTATGTTTATATCGGGAGCGCCTGAAATAATTTTAGATAAATCAAAAATATCTGAATCAGACCATAAAAAATGGGTATCAAAATTTAAGAGTTATGCCGGAAAAGGCTGGCGGATTGTGGCTTTTGCTTCCAAAAAAATCTCTAAAACTCAGACTAAAATATCTAAATCTGATTTGGAAAGATTCGACTGGTTGGGCTTAGTAATTTTTGAAGACCCGATCCGGTCGGCCGCAGCCGAAGCAATTGCCAAAGCTCAAGCCTTAGGATTAAAAGTTAAGGTCGTAACGGGCGACTACTTGGAAACAACTAAAGCCGTATTGGAGAAATTCAGAATTCAGAATTCAGAATTCAGAATTAAAGATATTGAGATCTTTGCCCGGGTTTCACCGGAAGAGAAACTGTCTATTGTCAAAAAATTACAGGCGGATGGGGAAGTGGTGGCGATGATGGGAGACGGGGTTAACGATGCCCCGGCCCTGAAAGCGGCAGACATCGGAATCGTAGTTGAAAGCGCTTCTGATGTATCGAAGGAAACGGCGGATTTAGTCCTCATTGATAACAATTTTTATACGATAGTGGAAGCCATTATTGAAGGCCGGAAGTTATTCCTGAAGTTTCAGAAGGTGATGGCCTACCTGTTGTCCGACTCAATGGCAGAGGTGGTAATTCTTGGCTTTGGCTTATTTGCTAATTGGCCTTTGCCCCTGACGGCTTTAATGATATTGTGGATCAATTTAATATCCGACGGTTTGCCGGCTGTGGCTTTAACTTTAGACGATGGTCCGAGGAATGACGCGATTGGCGGCAGACAGACGCTGGTGTTGCTGGACGAAAGAGTAGTTGGCTTGATTGTGTCGGTTTCGACCATGAAAGCGGTGGCGGCTTTGATAATTTTCAAAATGGTTTTTGTTTGGGGCGGCAACTTGTCTATGGCTCAAACGGCGGCGTTTATTTCAATGGGGATAGCGTCCTTAATGTCGGCGGTAGTTTTCGGGAGTTTCCCCAAACCGGCAATTTCCGCGGGGCTGCCGGGGAAAGGGGTGTGGATGTCTGTTATGATTGGATTGATATTATTATTAATAGCCGTTTACCAACCGCTGGTGGCCGGAATTTTGAATAGCGTTCCGGTGGGCTTTAACATTTGGAGATTAGCAATCGCAGGCGGATTAGCGGTAGTATTAACAATAGAATTAGTAAAATATGTCTTATCTATTGATTGGCTTAGGAAATCCAAATAAAAAGTTTGATTTAACCCGTCATAATGCCGGGAAGATGTTTGCGGGGTGGCTAAACAAGGAACAGGGAACAGGAAACAAGAAACAATGGGATTTCGATGCGGTGGAGACTGATTGTCTTATGAATGCCTCTGGAGATTGGGTAAATAATCATTATAAGAATTATAAAGATTATAAGAATCTTTATATTATTCACGACGATCTTGATATCCCCTTGGGAACTTTCAAGATCCAGTTTGGCAAAGGCCCGAGGCGGCATAAAGGAATTTTGTCGGTGGAGCAGGCTTTGGGGACGAAGGAATTTTGGAGAGTGAGGATAGGGGTGGACGGAAGGCAAAAGGAAGAAGGAAGAAGGAAAAAGGAAGAAGGGGAAGATTATGTTTTGGAAAAGTTTAGGGCGGAGGAAAAGAAGATTTTAGAATCAGTTTTTCCGGAGATCGGAGACAGATTGAACTCGTTGTCATTCCTGCGAAAGCAGGAATCTATTTAAATAGATTCCCGATCAAGTCGGGAATGACAG
>JACRNH010000007.1 GCA_016219325.1 Candidatus Collierbacteria bacterium | reverse complement strand
TCCAGAATTTAACCCAGGCAGAACTTGACGATATGGTTTGAGAGATCAACAACCGGCCAAGAAAGTGTTTGGGGTACAATACGTCTCAAGAGGTATTTGAAGAACAGCTCAGGCGGTGCGCTTCGAGATAGAATTCAGCTACTTTGCCTCCCCCAACCTCTGTTATCAACAAAGCTGCATCATCATTTATTACCTTAGGCTGTGAGATTAAAGAATTAAATAAGGCTGACGATGCCCCATGATGTCCTTTAAGATTAAAAAGCTCCATCAAAGGATTTAAGGATTGAGCAAGCTGGGCATGAAGCTCTGTCATAGAATATTTTCCTTTGTTCTGCTCAGATATCATTCTCTCAAAATCATAGCTCGAGTTTAATAGACTCCCTCTTGAGAAAGAAGATCCCGCTTCCAATAATATTCTCGGATTCAGTATCGCATCCATCCCGCCATCATCCGCCATAATTATAATCGATCCGGTCGGAAAAATACTCGGATTAGGAGCGCACAGTTCGTTCTCGCGGACAGCATGGAATCTCGGCGTCAAAATACTATCCTGACTGCGATCGGCAAAGGGTTTAAAATAAAGAAATCTCAATGAAGAAGAATCAAATTTTCCTTCTGCATCCGGTACCAAGGCAAGAATTGATACGTCTCCAACGGCAATTGGCTCGACAAAAAACTGTCCATCTTTTTGGGCAATTTCAGCAAAGGCCATCATGCAATAAAGAGGGTCATTAGAAACCGAAACCGTTCTTGGTCCTAAACCATTTTTATTGATTTGCCGGAGCTGAGCCTCGGCCAAAGACAGTCCTGACATTATCGGCTTCTCTAAAATTGCCTTGGCAACAATTTCGGCATGAATTCTTTCAGGGGTCAAAACTTGGGTTTCGTCGTTGCCTACGCCGTCAATCAGCGCCATTTTTACCCCCCCCTCGACAGCTTTCGCGGCGATAGCGCTATCGCCAATCCCTCCCCAAACTCCTGTTACTATTCCTAAAGTGGAGACCTTTTCTGACTTTACCTCAACTCTAGTAACCGGCTCTATATGGCTTAATTCTTCGTAAATTGAAGGCTTGCTTCCAATATTGGCATTGTCCAAAGAAGATTCTGACATCTTGACGATAAGTTTACCATTAGTTTTACGTCACTCTCTCCCGCTCAATAAACAGCTTTAATTATATCTTAGAATTTCTCCTAACAAGACATTTTTTAAAATCCCCAATCACGGCCCAATACAGCTTTGGTAAGAAAATCTCATTTCAGCAAAGCATACATTTGTGCTCCCAGCTGAAATTAACTTTCCGCCTTCTTACCCACTATTCGTTCTGGCCGTTTAACCTTCAATATAAATATTTCTGGGCGGTTTCAAAACTAATTATTTCTACGCCCTTTTTTCTTCTGGATTTTTTATTCCCCATTTTTACTTCATACAACCGTTCAATTCCGGCCGCTTTTTCCACAATATCAATTTCTGTCCCGATGCTCGAACGGAAAAACCCCAGTTCTGTCGGAATTCCGGCATAAGTTCGGGCTCGTTTAATGCCGATAAAAACCGCGTTCTCTAAAAGCTGGCCCCTGTCCATTCTCCAGTCGATTTCTTCAAAATTTCCCACTAGGCTGTTCCTGACTCCCAAATCCGTAAAATAAATCTTTAGTTTTTTAGATATAGCTTCTCTTTCATTGGTAGAAATTGGCTTGGCTTTAACGACAATTCCCATTTGTTCGAAAATGTCGATGTACCTGTGGACGCTTTCCCGCGCCATTTCCGTATTTGCCGCTAATTCATTAAAATTAACAAGGTGGCCAATTTGCAGAGCCAAAAGTTTAGCCAACAAATAAATTCTAGAAGATTTGCGGGTCCCGGCTATTTCTAAAACGTCCTTAGAAATCAAGCCGTTCACAAAATCGTCTAAATACTGTTTATATGCCTGAATGGCGATATTCGAGAGCTGGGGCAATGAGCCATATACTAAGCATCGACGCAATAATTTTTGGTTTTCATCATAATTATTAAATTCCAAAGAAGGATCAAAAGTTAATCCCTCTTGAATGTTCATTTCCGCCAAAGATAAAGGATAAAGCCTAGATTCGTGCAGCCTGCCCACCAAACTGTCGCCCATTTGCTGCCGGATTTTCAGCTCCGATGAACCGGTCAGCAGAAACTTCATGTGATATGTGTCATATAAATGCTTAATTACAGAAGTCGCTTCCGGCATTTTCTGCACTTCATCAATGATAATTATTCTCCCCTGATATCTTTGAGCGAATTGCGACAGCGCGTGACGATCTTGCTTTAGAAATTCTTGTCTGTCTCCTGCTAAATCGAAATCGAACCGGACGCGCTCTGCCTCACCTAGCAAATCTTGGGCCAAAGTTGATTTTCCCACCTGACGTAGCCCGAGGATTAATACAATCGGCGAATCCGGCCGCTTAAATAAGTCTGCCAATTCCTTCTTTATGTGCCTAAACATGTTACTATCTTACATAAGAGTACTGTTATTGTCAAGTAAACCTTACAAAATAGGCATTTATATCGAAATAAGGCTTCTCGACTAATTTAATTATCCTAATTATTCCCACCAATATCAAACTACAATTTGTGTGGTTTCTCTACAATGTTAAGATAATTGTATGGCAACAACCCTAACAGATCAGGCAGACGTTGAAACGTGTTTAAGAAATCCAATAATGTAAACAAACAGTTCTCCCAATTTTTCGCGCTCTTGAAATTGAACAAATGGCTTTAGGTCGTTTATAAAATTTGTTTTTGGAAATTCTTCAATTCTTTCTATTAGTTTTTTAAAAATAAACTTTTCATCATAATATTTAAATTTTTCGGCAATCAATTTTTGGTCCGCCCTCGCGCCTTGGGCCAATAAATACCATAAATCGTAGATATCTCTTCCCTTTTTCCGCCGCATTATTGCCCTGATTTTGTCAGCGACAATTTCGTTTTTAGACATGTGCGGAACTTGCGAAGTGAATAATATTGGATATTCTGATTTGATAAAACTGAACTGAAATTCGAAAACTTTTTCCCTGAACGAAAAATCAAGATTAATAAAAGATTTTAGAGACGAATCGGGAAGCGCCGCCGTAAGCAAAAATCTTTTCCCGGTTAAAGTCTTCCTTTGCTTAAAACTTATCTGGCCTTCGCTTTCCAGGGCTGCAAAAGTTTTTTTTAAGCTCTGTGTAAATTCTTTTTCCGGCATGACCACAGTAAAGTCCAAATCTTCGGAAAATCGGGGAGCGTTATAAATAAAATGTATAGCTGTCCCGCCCTTGAAAACAATCTGCCGGTTATCAGAATATCCATAAAGACGGCTTAAAAAAAGTAACTGTAAATATTCGCGAAAAACCGTGGCGTCGTTGGTTTTATATTGCCTGGCAAATGATTTTAACTGAACCAAGGTAATCATAGAGAAAGGTCTGGATACATTTTGGCGTAATTTAACAACTTTTTTCTGTCGACCAGAGACCAGTCCAATTCGTCTTTAGAAAAAGATTTTAGGCCTTTAGAGGCCAAATATGCCTGATCGAGGACGGCTTTTTCCGGGCTGGCGATTAAAAATCCGTCTTGGCTTTTATCATAACCCCAAAACAAATCTTTTTTTAGATGCGCATAAGAATACATTTTATCTTTCGAGCAGTATTTGGCTGTTTTAAGCGGCGTCGCGCTGGTTACCTCAACCGGAAATTGAGACAAAATTCCATAATGCGAGAGGGCTGACTCAAATGAAACATAAGAAGGCTTGTAATAATAATTAGCGATTAAAAATTGATGGGCGGGTTTTTGGGCAAGAATATAGCAATCTTTCCCTGCCTTTTCTAAAATACCGTTTTTTAGCAATCTGGAAATAACAGAGAACGCTGACCTTTCCTTGGATATTTTTAATGTCGCGGCCAACGATTCGCTAGAGAAGACGGCAATCGGAGTTGTAAACAGGATTTGAGTAGCTTGAGCCAAATTATACGTTTCCATTTACTGCATATTATGTGCAGTAAATAGAATCGTGTCAAGCGGCAATTTGCCTACACCTCTCTAATCACCTCAAACCCCTTCATACTGCCAACGACGGCAAACCCGACTACTTTTTTGGCTATTCCAATCGCTTTTAATTTTTTGGCGGTTTCGTTTAGAGTCGCGCCTGAACCGACCGCATCGTCAATTAATAGTATAGACTCAAATCTGGGTTTTAAGTCTCTAATCATAATCGTTTTACGGGCATTTTCTATTCTTTCTTCCAGGCTGGACAATGATTTTTGAGCAACCGGAATTTGGCCGGCATAAGCCTTAACTAAATCGATTTCCGGCAATTTAAGATTTAGGAATTTTCTGAATTCTTTCAGATATTGAAGCCGACGGGGAATACTATGGGGCAAAAAGCTTACCGCCTGTATGCCAAAAAAAACAATAATCTTCTCAATCAGCTCTTTTGATTCTTTGGCGGTCTGCCTGATAATCCCCAAGTCTTGCGATTGCTTTCCATATAAAACCAACTGACCTAGCCGGGTTTTACCGAAAACCGGCATGGCATAAAAATCTTTGTATAAAACTTTGTCCAAATAAACGTTTTTGAAAGTGTTTTTTATTTTTTCTGTAGCGTCAATCCATCCATTTTCCCCAATAAATGTATTCGCTTTTCCTCTCGTTTCTACGTACTCAATCATTGCGGCATTTATTTCCCGGTCCGCCTTTTTGGCCCAAATCTCAAAACCTCTTCTGCCGCTCAGCATCTCTCCAGACGGAGAAACATACAAAAAAGTTTTTTCAACTAGTTCATTTGTTTTCCCATTCCTGTCTGATCCACGATTTTCTTCCTCCAAAACATAAAACACCTTCGGCGCTGTCCCAGCTTTCATTAAAACCCCGGTTGAAACCAACCGCTTCAGCTGCCGATGAATGGCCGTATTCCCTATTCCCAAAAATTCTTTCAAGTCAATAATCCTGGCCCGGCCGTTCAGCTTGATAAATTGAATGATTTTTTCCTTAGTGTCCGTGATCATAGTGCATAGTATACAGTGCACTATGCACTAAATCAAGATTCAGATAATCTGGGAGGTAAATGCTAAGATAATCGTATGGCAACCACCGTAACGGATCAGGAGGCGCTAGCCGCGGCCAGACAGATATTAAGCTCTGGAGATTGGTTTGAACCATTAACTGTTAAAGCTGAAATTGAGGCCTTAAAAAAGATATTAGCTCAATCCCCCCGGCCGGATTTAACCGCCCAAATTACGGTTGCCGGCCAAATTATTTTTTTTAAACAATTGCTGGCGGATTTATCCCAATTTAACCGGGCATTAAACAATCCTCTTGACGACGGACTTTTTGCTGATTTATCCGTCTTAAAAATAGAACATCTTGAAACATTGGGCAAGAGCCTGGAAGCTGTAATGGCTCCTCCTCCAGCCGAAAAATCAATGGACGCGGTGGTCCCGACCAAGGCTAAGCTTCAGGAACTCCAAGACATACTGGAGGCCCAAGCCAAAACCACTAAAAAATTAAAACAAGAACTTGGCCGGCCGATGCAACTCGCAGCCCAAATCAAACAAATCCAAGAAATCAGCATTCGCACCCAACTGTTGAGGGTTAACGTTTCCAAAAGCTTATTTACAACTTTAACCAATTCATCATATATCCGCGACCTGCAAACTATTTATGGGAAAGAAGCCGTCAACCGCTTTCTGGCTCAAAGAATTGATTTGGCTGTCAATCAATCCATTACGGCCTTAGCCCTCAATCAACTCGGCATAGCCGACCCGTCTCATGCCGCCATCTATTTTTCCGCTCAATTGGAAAAAAATCTAAAAAGCGACCGCAATTTGGCGGTGGCTTTAGCAAAAACTCCCAAGGCCGACCGGAAAAACGCCATGGCTGACGCTAAAAATCTGGCCGACGAAACCGCCAAAACAGTCGATCCGGCCGCCAAAGCGTTTCAAGCCGAACAAAAAACTTCTCCCAGAAACAGAAATGTCGCTGAAAATATCGTCAAAGGTGAAATCGAGGCCGCCTTAGCCAAACATGGCCAAACACTGAAGACAAAACAAACTCCGCGCCTGGCTGAAGCCTTGGCCAAATACCACGACCGGCCTGACCAACAATTGCGGATTTTAAGACAAGTACTCCGCGGAGCAACTCCGGAAACCGAGCAGGAAATAATAGACGGCATTAGGCCTGCAATTTTAACTCTTGCCAAAAGTTCTGATCATCCTTCAATTTCTGAAACCATAGACGAGAATTCTCTAATCAATCTGGCCCGGATAAATCCTGGTCTTTTCCCTTTCAGATTGTCCGCGGCCATCCGCGCCAACAAACTCTCAACCGGAGACGCCGCCGCCCTGACAATCAGGCTATCTCAACAATTAGGCCAACCGCCCGATTATGTAACAATGTTATTGGCTGGAGTCACGCCAAAAAGTCTTGAGGCGCATTTAAATAGTCTGGCCAACGGAAAACCCATTTTCGGGATCCCGATTCAACCGCCGCTTCCGCCTGACAATCCTATCTACAGAGAATTGGGCGCGGCTCAATCAGGATTAAATCAGATGCAATCGTCCGGCGAAAAATTCCGCGCCATCAATCTTGGCTTACAAAACAGTTGGCGGTCAATAATTCAGACCTTAGACATTGGTAAAGCCGTCCGCTATAACTTAAACCGCCTGCCGCCGGTCAACCGGATATTTTCGTCGGCTCAAGCCGTGTTTTCCGGATTAAGAGTCCAATCGGAAGCCGTTAATTCAATTTTTAATTTCTTTTCTACTGTCGGAGGAGGTTTTGGAAAGTTAGGCAATGCCGCCGCCAGCCCTTTCAAAGCAGTCGGAACGGCTATATCCGCAGGATTTAATAATGCCAAAACTTGGGCCGGAACTCAAATTAAATCCGGTTTGGCCAAAGCCGGAGCTTGGTTGGCTAAAAAAGGCGTCGTCAAAGCGGCCACAAAACTAGGCTTGATGGCAGTCGGCAAAGGCGCGGCCGCATTAATAGCCCAAGCAGCTCCTGTCGTTGGCCAAGTTGCCGGAGTAATAACCGCTCTTTCAATTCTTGGAGACATCGGCCAGTTTGTCTGGAATAACCGCGAAGGAATCGGCACCGCTCTGGCCGGCGGATTCTTTTTTGGCCAAACTTTGCTGTCCGGATTATTTGGGCTTCTGGGCCAATTCGGAGGGCTGGCATTTTCCACCGGCGGCGGAGCTCTGATCGGAACATTAATCCTTCCCGGAGCCGGAACAGCAATCGGTGCCGGTTTGGGGTTTGCCACCGGACTTGGAATTCAAGCTGCCGGAGGGCTGGGAAATGTTTTGGCGGGGGCCGGATCGGCTTTGGGATCAGGAGCGCTGGGGCTGGGAAACATGGCCGCACTTCTCGGAGCGCCCGGCTTAATCGGCGGACTTGGTTCAACAATTGCGGCCACAGGAATTGCCGGCATCACCTTAGGCGCAATTATCACTGTCTTTTTCGTCCAGCCCACCACCAACGCCGGACTATTTGTGCCGACTGAAAATGCTCCATTTGGTGGAATTTCTTTACAGGGTTGTCCTGCGGAAGCCTGGCCTGTCGACATTTCAAGAGGGCAAAAATATTATATCGCCCAAGGGCCGGGAGGATGGGCAACTCACGGCCCATCGCTCCCTAGCCAGCCCGCGAATTGTCCGACCGCCAACGACCCAAATGCCAAATGCCCTTATGTAGAAGCTTTAGACATCACTCCTCCCGGGACAGTAACGTCAAACAATGTTGTAATTGCAACCCATCCGGGAACAGTTATCGAAGCGAGAGTCGACGGATACGGCGCAAATTATGTTCATATTAAAGATAGCTGCGGTGGAAACTTCCGAACAGTTTATGTTCATATGTCTGTCTTATCTGTTGCAGAAGGACAATCGGTAAAAGGCGGCGACGTTATTGGCGTTGTCGGATCGACAGGAAGAAGCTCTGGTCCTCATCTTCATTATGAATTTAGAGATGTTGGTGGCAATTACAAGTCCAGACAAGATCCTCCGCCACATATGATAAAACCATATATCCCAATAACTGTTCCTATTGGCTGTGTTGGTAATTGCAATATCAATATCCCATGAGTACATTAATACAAATGTCCAAAAAGAGAACTCTTACTATCGTTGTTATCGCAGCTCTTGGAATAACTATCGTAATGCTGATATTAAATAAAGCGTTTCAAAAAAGACCTTCTTTTCAGAAACCGCCTGTCCATAAACCAATAATAGAGTCAAATTACAGCAAAGGATCACTGAATATCGAGGCCTTATTAAAGAAAAGCGATATTAATATCCCGGCCTCGCTCCCTGTTTATTCTCTTGGTCAATCAAACCTATCTCTTGAGGAGAGCGTGAAAATTGCTTTCTTCTTCGGATTTTCCGATGATCCGCAATCGCTTAACGACGTTAGGTTTGGTCCAGTTTACATTTGGTCAGACACCAAAATAGGAAATCTAAGAATTGTTGCCAATCTCCGCATTATTGACTATAAAAGAGCTCAATCTCAACCAGAAACAAGAAAAGGTCCGTTTAAAAGCGAACAGGAAATTGTTTCTAAGGCAAAACGTTTTCTTGTCGGAACCGGATTAATAACAGAAGAGATCTCCTCTTCTTCTCAGGTCCGTTATCTGAATATGGTAGAAGAAGGGCTGATTGAGGCTGAGAAAGAAAACGCAGGCGTGGCTGAGATCCGTTTTAAAGAAATATTAAGCCAATACCCTGTCGTCAACGCCACTCCTGATGTTGGGACTATTAATGTAACGCTGAATAGAGAGAATTCTGTTGTCTCGGCGTATATTGACCAAACCAATATTCTTGAAATAGAAGGAGAGCGTCAATTAAAAACCTTCTCTACACTTTTAATCAGTCTTAAAGATGCAAAAGTTTTATCTTTAGATAACGGAAATATTGATTTGTCCTCGTTGGGCGAAAACGAAATCAATAAAATTGTAGTTGAAGGTGCTAGTATTGGCTATTATCAGGAGTTTTCTCAAAATCAATTATTCCTCCAGCCGATTTTTATTCTAACCGGACACGCTCAATTTCGTAATGGTAAAAATGTCTCTGCCCTGCTCTATCTTCCAGCTCTCGCTGATTCAGCACAATAACAAAAATCATTAATACAATTGTCCATGCGTCCCGAGGGCGATAAAATGCCGCTTTGCCAACTAACCTCTCAATTTCTCCACCAACCACATTCTGGCCAAAGTTGAGGTCTGAAATACAATTGTCCATGCGTCCCGAGGGCGATAAAATGCCGCTTTGCCAACTAACCTCTCAATTTCTCCACCAACCACATTCTGGCCAAAGTTGAGGTCTGAATTCCCATTTCTTCCGCTACCGCCCCCAGCCTCATTTTTATCTCCGGCTGTAATCTGACGGTTAAAATACTCTCTTTCTTTTTTTTGGCGCCGGAAAAATCCAGCACTACTTTTTTGTTCCGGTCAAAATAATCGGTCATGTCATGACTGTCCCAAAATCGGGCTTCTTCTTGGTTAGATTTAAATTTTGGTAAATGTTTTTTAGTCATTTTTAATCCACCCCCTTTCTTTCCGGCTGGCATCTCTGGCGGTTACCGGATAAACTACCCCTTTTGATTTTTGCGCCAATACGATTGATAAAATCCTACCGGCCACAGTTTTGCCGATAATCATAAACCGATCCGAGTGGCCCAAATATGCCTCAACTTTTCCGTTGCAAACCTCCTCTACTTCATCAACGCTAACATCGTACTCTCCAATGTGCGCGATATTAAAATCGTCCCAAACAACTTCTTTGACAACAAAAGTCATTCTTTTCAATCGTATAACAATGTCATACAAAAGTCAACCAACCGCCAACCGTAAAACGTAATATTCGCCGACCTTGCCCCTCCCTCTTTTCCAGTATAAAATTAGATTGAATGATTGAACATCTCTGGCAGAGCCAGATCCTGCTTCGCAGGACAATCCGACAAAGAAAGGAATTACCGTGATTGAGCATCCAATACCACAGAATGTAACTAGTTATCAATTCCGCCTGGTCGGCGATATGACCCTAAAACAATTCCTTGAATTGGCCGGCGGAGTCGTGGCCGGCTGGCTGATTTGGGGAATGGATCTTCCCGCTTTTATCCGCTGGCCTCTGATAATTTTGGCAGTCATGCTGGGTTTCGGCCTGGCGTTTATGCCTTTGGAGGACCGACCTTTGGACCAGTGGTTCATCGCTTTTTTCCGGGCGATTTACCGCCCGACTATTTTTGTGTGGAAAAAAACTTCCCGCGATGACATTTTAAGTTTTCAGGCCAAACCAACGGAATCAAAATCGGTTTTAGACTCGGCAATAAAGATGCCCACCGCAAAATTAGAATCTTTACTTTCAGCCTATAAAATCGCTGAAGAAACTGCTGAAGATCCATTGTTGTCTGATTGGGATAAAAAAATGGCGGCTGTACCGCAAATGTTTTCTGAAGTAACCGTATCCCAGCAAATAATTAATCAAACAACTTTTCCCCAAATTAGGCCGGTGGATTCCGGACATCATCTTTCTGATTTAATTCCCGTACTTCATCCTTTAGATCCTCCTGATGATCCGGAAGCTGTTCTGCGCGGGGAAATTACTCTCCCCCCCCACCACCTCCAAATTCCCAAAAATCAACCCGTGGCGATCGGAGACGTTCCTATTGCTCCAACGACAGAAAAGAAATTTAAAGAGGAATCGGCTCAACTAGAAAGGCTTGGGTTGTCTTCAATTAAACTCCCCGCCTTCAATACTCAAGAGAGTAAGTCCGGAGCAGGCGCAATCTCCGCCACCGTTATGCAATCTTTAATTTTGCCGTCGGCTCCCACTTCCCCGAATATTTTAGCCGGAATAGTAGTCGCCGCAGACGGACAAATAGCCGACGGAGCGATTATTGAAATCAGAAGACTTAGTGATCATTTGCCCGTCAGAGCCGTAAAATCTAACAAACTCGGCCATTTTGCCATCGCCACTCCTCTTGAAAACGGAAGCTATGAGGTTATTACGGAAAAAGACAACCTTACCTTTGATATACTTAAAATTGAAGCCGGAGGGTTTGTAATTCCGCCGATTGAAATCCGAGCTAAAAAAACAGAAAACAATGAGTAGAAAATAATGAGTAATGCAAAATAATTTCATTACTTTCTACTTCCTACTCATTACTCATTATAAAATGTCTGTCCAACCAATCCTTTCTACCACTCAAGACCATCTTCCAATTCATGATATCCTGGAAAATCTGGTTATATTGAAAAACGGTTCCGCCGCCATGGTGATTGAAACTTCGGCGGTAAATTTCGGCCTACTGTCGCAGGAGGAGCAGGACGCGATTATTTACGCTTACGCCGCCCTCCTCAATTCACTGAATTTCCCGGTTCAAATTTTAATCCGCTCCGAAAGAAAAGACATCAGCGCGTATTTAGGGTTGCTGGCGGCGGCCGCTAAAAAACAAATGTCTCCGACCAAGCGGTCATGGATTGAGTCTTACCGCCAATTTGTGGCCGATACCGTCCAACGCCGAAATGTTTTGGATAAAAAGTTTTATATAATATTGCCCTTCTCGTCGCTGGAGCTAGGTTCTGTTAAATCTCTGGGGCTGGCTGTTGCCAATCAAAACCGGCTCCCTGCTCCGCTAACTGAAATCGTTAAAAAGGCCCAGGTTTCCTTAGGCCCAAAAAGAGATCACGTCGTCAAACAGTTGGAGAGAATCGGCCTGACCGCGAGACAATTAACCAATAAAGAACTATTATCTCTTTTATACCGAACTTATAATCCAGGCTACGCCGCCCCGGAGATCGACACCGTCAACTTAACCGCTCCTTTGGTAGAACCGATTATAAAAACCAATGAGCAAGAAACAATGAACAAGAAACAATGAACATCCCGTTTTTAGTGAATCCGTTTAAACCAAAGAAGTCCGAGGATCCAAAATCCAAGGAATTTTCACCGGTTACCCAGTTTGCCCAGGGAATTACCACTATCCAGGACATCTTGGCCCCGGACGCGATTGAAGTAGATTTTACCAATCTCAAAATCGGCAACCGCTTGGTTAGGACTCTGTTTGTGGCCGGATATCCGCGGTTTGTGGCCGCCAACTGGCTGTCGCCGCTTATCAACTTTGACCATTCGCTGGATGTCTCAATGTTTATTTACCCGGTTGAAGGCAAAGGAGTTTTGGAAAACCTGCGCCGGAAAATTACAGAAATGGAAGCCGAGATAAACTCCGATATGCAACGGGGCCGGATTGCCAATATTGATACTCAAGTTAAGCTCGAAGACGCCAAAGCCCTGCAGGAACAATTGGCAAAAGGCTCGGAGCGCTTCTATCAGTTTGGCCTATACGTAACTATCGGGGCGGACAACGAAGAAGAATTAAATCATATTACCAAACAAATTCAATCCACGCTGGGGTCGCTATTAATTATCGCCAAACCGGCGTCATTTGTAATGGAGCAGGCCTTCAAAACCACTCAACCCTTGGGACAGGACTTTTTGAATATCACCAGGAATATGGACACCACTTCTCTGGCAACAACTTTTCCGTTTACCTCAAGTGAGCTTTCGGCCAATGAAGGAATTTTATACGGAATCAACGAGCATAATGACAGCCTGGTTGTGTTTGACCGCTTTTCCAGAGAGAATGCCAACATGGTCGTGTTCGCAAAATCTGGAGCTGGAAAATGCCTGATGTATCAGTCAAAAGTTATCGTTAGACACAATACTGGTGAGGTCAAAATCTGCGAAATCGGGCAGCTTATCAATAATCTGATGTCTCAAAAAAAAGTCGTAACATTTAGCAACGAGTCTGATGGAGTCGTCAACCCTAAACTTCAAGTCCTCACCTACGATCAAAATCAAAAACCGATCTGGGCAAACGTTGAGATAGCAGCTAGAAAAACTTTCAATAAACGCCGGAAAATTTACAAAATCAGCACGAAAAGCGGCCGCGAAATTACCGTAACTCCGGATCACCAAATGATTATTATGAGAAACGGGAAAATCCGCACCATACGAGCCGAAGCTGTCGCCGCTGGCGAATGCGTTCCCCTCCCTCGTTTTATTCCTAAGCCTGCATCCAATTTTTCTCTTTCTCAAGAGTATCTAACTTTACTTGGGTTAATTACCAGCGAAGGGCTTATTTATCAAAAATTCGTCCGAATTTTCAATACAGATCCGGCTGTTCTCTCGATTATAAAAGACTCTTTTAACGCGCTTAAAATTAAACATTATCTTCTCCGCTCTGGAGGAAAACGGATCGGCATTTCTTCTGGGAAGGATTTCGCGACAAAAGTAATTGCCGATGGCGCCGGCGGTAAATCCGGCGAAAAACGAATTCCTCCAAGAATTTTTTCACTCTCTAACGATCAAATCGCCCAATATCTCCGCGCGTATTATGAGGGCGACGGCGGAGTTGAAAATCATGAAGTCGCCGCCACTACTAAATCTAAAGACCTTGCCTCTGATATGGCCTATATCTTGTTAAGATTTGGAATTATCGCCAGAATCCATTCCAAGAGAAAAGCGGCCATCAACACCAAAAAACAAACCAAAAACACCTATTTTCAGATAACCATTTCCGGAAAAGATCAAATTCAAAAATTTGCCGATAAAATCGGCTTCCTGACTAAAACCAAAAACCAAAAACTTGCTTTCTTACTCCAGAGGACCGGGAACGGTAACACTAACGTCGATACTGTCCCCGGCCTGCAGCCAATTTTTAAACATTTATCCAAATCTATCTATCCCACTTCCGAAATCAAAACTCCTCAAGTCATTATTGACATCAAAAATGGAAACTATAATCCGTCTAGAAAGCAACTTTTACATGCCATTTCTTTGTGCGAGATTCGCCTCAACCAGCTTCGCTCTCTCGCGCCATACATAAAACTATTAAGAGAACTACCCTCTGTTTCCCGACTTGTCCGTTTGGGATCAAAAAGCAAACAATTTAACCGCCTACTTTGGGAAAAACTCGGCGACTCCTGGCGCAATATTAAACGATTTTTACATCCGCCATTGACTCAAAACGCCCTCTTTGTCTACCAAACGGTTTCAGGGAAAACGCTAACCGCGTCGCTATTGTCTTCCGTTCTTTACGAGGCCTTCAAGCAACAAGGCCAATCCATGCGACAATACGATAAATCATTATGGAACGCTGTCGTTTTAGAAAAATCGAAAAATCCAAAATATCAGACATTGTTTAAAGCGGCCAGATATATCTCTCAAAAATATCGTTCTACCCAGCTGAAAATCCGTCATGCCAAAGAAAAATTGAGTCAATTAAAACTACTCGCTAATTCCAACCTATTCTGGGATCCAATCGTTTCTGTTGAGAAAATAAAACACCATGAAAAATATGTCTACGACCTACAGGTTGACAATGGAGTTTTCTTGGCCGGTCATGGCGGAATGTTTGTCCATAATTCTTATTTCGTCAAACTTGAGGCTCTACGTTCTCTAATGTTTGACACCGAAGTTATCGTGATTGATCCGGAAGACGAATATCACCGGATGTCAGATGCCGTCAATGGCCAATATATTGATTTCAGTTTTGCCTCAACCGCTAAAATCAATCCTTTTGACCTCCCCTCTTATGCTCGAGGATCTTCCGGCGTCGCTTCCGAAAACGAATTATCTCAAAAACTGCTGTCTCTCCACGCTTTAATGAAAATAATGCTCGGGACAATGGACGCCAGCCAAGAAGCGATTTTAGACAGGGCTTTAATCGCAGCTTATAAGGCCAATGGCATCAGCCCGAATCCGGAGACTTTTAATAACGAACCTCCGCTTTTAGAAGATCTGTATAAAGCCCTAGCCGGAATGGAAACGCCGGAGGCCGCGAATCTGGCGGCCCGGCTGGAAAAATTTGTCAAAGGCAGTTTCCGCGGATTGGTAGACCAAAAAACCAACGTCAATCTGACTGCTGATTTTATCGTTTTCGGAATTAAAAATCTGGAAGATGAGCTTAGACCCGTAGCCATGTTTATGATTCTGGACTTCATCTGGACCAAAGTTAAATCTCAATTAAAGCGCCGGCTGCTAATCGTTGACGAAGCCTGGTATTTAATGAAAAATCAGGACTCTGCCCTGTTTCTATACTCAATGGCCAAACGGGCCCGGAAATATTATTTAGGGCTAACAACAATTACTCAAGACGTTGAAGATTTCCTCCATTCTGATTATGGGAAAGCTATTGTTACCAACTCCAGCATCCAAATCCTAATGAAACAATCAGCTGCTGCCGTCGATTCTCTACAGGAAGCCTTTTATTTGTCCGCCGGCGAAAAGCAATTGCTAATGGCATCAGAAATCGGAGAAGGGCTTTTCTTTGCCGGCCAAAATCACGTGGCCATCAAAGTTATTGCCAGCCCAGAAGAGCATAAATTAATTACCAGCAAACCACAGGAGATCTTAGACATTAAGGCCGGAATGGATACTGGAGAACAAAAGATTTCTCCGGAAAGCAATTATTGGAAACCACAAAAGTCTGTTGAGTCCGAGCCCTTGGCCCTGAATGAGATTGAGGTGGATGTGAATAAGGCGCAGAAAGTAGAAAGTAGAGAGCAGAAAGCAGAAAACAAGAAACAAGAGACAGAGAACAATGAAAAGCCGCTGGTTCCGGGGGCGGCCGTCCAACCGTCAATCGAGTTTACTTCGATCTTTGAGACGAAGCCAAAAATAAATAATGAGTAGAAAGTAGAAAGTAGAAAATAATGGACACGTTAGTCATTGCTCATTGCTTTCTATTCATTACTCGTTATTTTTGCACCCTCACCGGCATAATCACATGGAGATAATTTTTTGCCTTAAAGACTCCGGGCTTTAAGGAATTTATCATGTCGAAATTTACGCTCTCTTCGTCCGTCGATCCCAGGTAGTCCAAAAGATAGCGGCCGTTGAAAGCGATCTCCCCCTCTCCCTTGCCTTCAACATCCAGGACAGTCTCGTTTTCTCCGACTTGCGGAGAGTTGGCCGAAACTTTTAATTTCCCTGACTTAATTTCCCATTTAATTATATTGGCAGCGCTCCGGGCAAAAATTACCGCAATTTTAACCGCCCTCTCCAGATCGGAGCGGTTTACGGAAATTTCCAACTCAAACTCCTCAGGGATTATTTTCTCGGCCGGGGGGAATTCTCCTGCCAGAGTCCTCCCCGAAAGCCAACCGTCTTCTCCGGCGACCCCGGCTTCGCCTGATTTGTTAATACTTAATCCAATCCCGGCATCCCCGGAAAATTTATCGGCTTCGGACAAAAATTTTGCCGGGATAACGGCCGCCGCGTCAATGGATCCGCCCGCGGGGACAGTTACAACACTAAGCCTGTAACCGTCTGTCGCCATGGCTTTTACTTCCCCCTTCTCCGGCCCGGTTAATTTAATTCCGGTCAATATCGGCCGGGAATCGTCTTTGGCTGTTACGAATAGAGTCCTCCTTAATAATAAAGACAGGTCTCCGGCTTTTATTTCAAGGCCTTTGCCTGACGGCGGATCAACCCTGGGAAACTCTCCGCCGGATAATCCGACCAACCGGGCCTTAAATGAGCCGGATTTAATCGACAAGGAGTCCTTCTCTGAAAACAAATCAATTTTCCCTGCCGGCAATTGGGAAATCAGGGCCGTAAATTCTTTGGCCGGGACAGAGACCTCTCCGTCTTCTTCAATTTTGCCCCCAACAGTTAGGCCCATTGAAATTGACAGGTCTGTAGCCAAAAATACAATTTTCCCTTTCTCTGCTTTTATTAGGATATTTGATAAAATTGGGAGTTGCGGCTTTGATGAAACAATTTTAGAAATTGATAAAGCCGCCTTAGATAGATTTTCCTGCAAAATCGATATTTTCATTATTAATGAGTAATGAGTAGAAAGTAGAAAGTAATGATTTTCATTTCATTACTCATTACTCTTTACTCATTATTTTCTATTTCGTTTTTCTTATATTAATTAGTCCTAGTATATAGGAATGCGGATTTGTCGAGAACCCTCAAAAATACTCTTTATATTGCTCTTTTTGATTATCAACACTTGTTTATAAATAAGTGGACAAATTGTTAACTTCTTAAACATCCTGATTCTTTTCAACATATTCTCCTAGTTTTCCGCGACTAATTCACCGGTTATCCACATAGTTTTCCACGAGTTGTGGATAACTTAAACCATTCTTTTTCTGACTTCGTCCAAGGCCCCTCTTAAGTGCGCGTTTGAAGCTAATTCTGCGGTTATTTTGTCGGTAGCGTGAATTACGGTGGAATGGTCTCTGCCTCCAAAAATCCGCCCGATAGAAACCAGCGGCAGCTGGGCTTCGGTTTTCAGGATATACATAGCTAAATGACGGGGAATAATCAAGTCTTTTTGTCTTCTTTCCCCTTTGATCTCGGCGGGTTTAATCCCAAACACTTCGCAGACGGCGGAAATTACGCTATTGGGAGAGGCCTTGGTTAACGCTTGAATTTGGTTGTTCCCCTCGAGCATATTGGTCTTGAAGGATTTAACCACTTTTTCGGCAACCTCAAGAGTGATAGTGTTTCCATGGATTTGGGTTTCTGCCAGCAGCCTTTTTAGAACTCCTTCCAGGAATCTGGTGCTCTCGATATTCCCTGCAATCAGTTGGGCGGCATCCATTGGGACATCTATTCCCCACGCTTTAGCCTTAATTAATACAATCGCAGCCCTTAATTCAAAGCTTGGTTGTTGAATATCAATAGTCAGCCCGCCTTCAAACCGGCTTTTTAATCTGGCTTCCAGCCCTAAAATTTCGCTGGGAAATTTGTCGCTGGTTAGCACGATTTGGCCGCCTTCCTGATGAATGGCGTTAAAAGTATGGAAAAATTCTTCCTGAACCTTGTCTTTTCCGCCGATAAACTGAATATCGTCAAGCATCAGGGCTTTAACCGAGCGGTATCTTTTACGGAATTCGGCGGTGGTTTTGTATTGGATTGCTTCCACGATTTCATTGGTAAATTCCTCGGAGCTGCGATACATAACTTTTGTTTGAGGGTCGGCTTCCAGAATCCGGTGGCCGATTCCCTGCATTAAGTGAGTCTTTCCCACCCCCACTCCGCCGAACAGAAATAATAAATGATAGGCCTGGCCCGGATTCCGGCTGACTGCCTGGGCGGCGGCATAGGCCATTTCGTTGGTGGAACTAACGGCAAATTGCTCAAAAGTAAAATCGGGTCTTAAATGAGCTGCGGCGGCGCTGCGGCGGTATGAGACTTTTGAGTCTTCTTCTGCTGAAAAAAGAGGCCCATACGAAGACAATGGCAGGGAAGGCTTGGAATCGGGCGTAGTTAAAATAAATTGTAATTCGCAATGTTTGCGGGTTGCCCTTTCAAAAGCGTCTTTGATTTGTTTTTCGCAATGGTCCACGATCCACTTGCGATGAAAATTTGAGGTTGCGGCCAGACTGGCTAAAACCCGGTTTTCGTTCTCTTCAACTTTCGCCAATTTGGTTTGAGAGATGAAGGAACTAAATTTTCCGGCAGACAGCTCCACTTGTAAGTCTCCTTGAACAGTTTTCCACAGCTCGTCCGTATTCATATCTGCCGTCAATCTATAAAGTTTTCCACATTAAGTCAAGAAGAAAAAAAGACGAAGCCCTTGTTAAGTAGGTTAAGATAAAGTACAATATTATTTAGATTATGGCAAAAACTAAAAGGACATATCAGCCTTCAAAAATCCACCGGGCCAGGGTTCATGGATTCAGAAAAAGAACCGCGACTAAAAGCGGGCGGAATATTTTACGCGATCGCCGCCGTAAAGGCCGGATTAAAATGGCGGTAAAAACCAGCAGAAAAGGCAGATAAAGACTATCCGGTTTCTACGGAGAACAGTATTTCCAGAAGCCAGGCGTAATTTTTGAGTCCGTCTATTGCTTCCTCTAATTTGTCTTCGGTGGCCAAAAGAAGATGCGAGGGTAATCTGGGAAAGCTGACGACCGCAGAGCGTTGCTTTCGGTTATCCCAGTGAATAGCTTGAAATCCTTGACATCCGGTTGAACCAGATATCTTTTTTACTCCAACAAGCTGAGTTCCGTAGCTTTCTTTAACAGGCTTATTTTTTGCGTCTCGGACAGAATATCCAACCATAGGCATAAACCCAGTTTCGTCGCCCACCAAATGATCTACCCCATAAACTCTTGGGACAAGAGGGTCGATTGCTAAATCGAAAGTATGGTCAACTGCCCCACTGCCCCTGCTTGAAGGAATATTTAGACCAAGAAAGACTTGAGAGTCTTTGTCAATTCTAAGAGTGGCCTTTCGGGGGACAAGGGGTCGTCCTCGTGCTGAAAATGCCGGCGCTCCTTTATATTGCACAAAATCTACTCCAGGCTCATTTTTTTGTTTCTCAGCTTCGTCTTTATGGATATCAAGAGAAAGAATCGGCTTGCCGGATTTGTCCTTTTCATGGTATTGAAAAAGTCGGAAACTGCCGGTGGGAATATTTCCGTCCCCACCACCAATAAGCCCGTTCCCGTCAGCATAGAGGTCGTCCTCCAGATTTACCCGAAGTGCATATGTTTGATCCGGCTTGACGATAGATTTTAGTTCCCAATCATATTTAAGTTGAAATGGATCCTTAACTGGTCCGATTAAAACATTTTTAACCAATCTATCAACGTAGCCGATTTGCCTTTGATGCGATCCGGGTACAAAGCTAGTTGCCGTTCGGTCTTCGCATTGAAGCGACCAAATCCCAATATCGGCAAAAATAGCGCCTATTGCGGAAAGATTGGCCCGACCGAGCTCTTTTGGATTTAATTTAGAATCGACAGCAATTTTTGCTAATTCCCTTGTGTCCAAGGTAACAGCTTTGGAATCTGTCCCCAAAGCTTTCTTAATTAATTCGTTGGTAAAAGCGCTAAGTCCTTCTACTCCTTCTGAATGGAGAAGTCCTGCAGGATTAAATGAAAATTCATTTTCTGTGTCTATCATAGTATTGATAACCGATTCTAGCACTCCGGTTTTTGTTGTCAAATCAAGGAGAAAAAAATGATATTATTCCTGAGTTTCCCAATTAGTGCGGTTTTGTATTGATAATCAAATCCATGGTGTTGCCAGAGATCTCGTCTTTTAGAGTGACTGTCCAAACGTCTTTAAGGTCATCCACTACTTTTTGAATTGTAGTTTGCTTTTCCTGTTCAATGACTTTAGTGAGACAAAGAGCCATAAAGACATCAATAAATGATATTCAATGGAGTCTTTTTTCCTGTGATAAATTGGTCTGGCCTGCAAGTCTGATTTGGCAATTCTAAATGACTGTTCTACATGCCAGAGGTCTTTGTATCTGTTAATCAATAATTGGTCTGGAATATCAGTGATATTGGTTTTGTATCCCTTAACACCTTCCAGCAGCCGGTATTTCTCAATAGTTTCCAGATTTAATAATAAGTCCTGGTTTTTAGGTGAGGCAATAAAACTAGAGCGTTTTAAAGCCTTTGCAGGGTGAGTAATAAGATATTCAGCTTTTTGTAGTTGTTTGTCATTATCAGATTTGTCCTTTTTGGCTCTTTTGCTGGAATAGTCGTAAAGGACACTGTCTCGTCTGATTACTTTGCCGTCAACCTGATTTAATTCCTTAGCAACCAGTTTAATCTGATCCAGCTTTAATTTCTTGATTCTGGCACCCACAATATAGTCAATTTGATTGTTTTGCAGAGCTGATAAATTTTCTTCAGATAACATTCCCGCATCAGCAACCACTGTTAATCTGCTAATGTTGTATTTGGCTTTAATACTGGTAATTACGGGGATAATAGTATGACCCTCAAAGGTATTACCTGGAAAAATATCGTAATAAACTGGGAAGCCAGTGTGATTAACCATTAGCCCTACTAGAATTTGTGGTTGATTGATCTTGTTGTCTTTGGAAAAACCATTCAGCCTAAAATCATCACTTTGATGGGTTTCAAAATACAAAGTGGTGACATCATAAAAAACCAGAGAGAAATCAAACTCCAGATTTTCTTTGGCATACGAAATAGCCAAACCCACCACTTTTTCTTTGAGACTGATTAATTCGTGCAGTTTTCTAAATACTGTGGTCTTTTTGTAGTTCAAGCTAAAATATTTTTGTAGCAGGTATAGTGATTTAATTTTGGAGGCTGGTTCCAAGACTCTGATTAAACAAAAATGTTTGAGTATCTCACTGTTTAATTGATTAAAACCAAGCTTTTGGTATGTCTTTTCCAGATAGTCGTAGGCTGTTGTCAGTCTGCTTTTTTGAGCCTGAATACCTCGTTTAAACAACACTTCCTCTGAGTGAGGACTAAAGTTTAAAGATAACTGAGGAGAATTTGTTTCAATATATTTTGAGGCCAACTCCACAAGTTCTGTGATTCTTGTTGATTCTTTAGCCGAACCAAGATGTTTAAGAAGTTTAAATCTTTTTCCTTGATATTGACCTACTTGAATAGCAACAGCTCCAGATTTAGTTTTTACCCGACGGATACTAGCGTAGTGCGGTTTCACACCTAATTTTAACCAAATTTAGGCTCAAGTGTAAATCAATTTACAAAAATGGGAAACTCAGGAGGAGAAAAAAATGATATTATTCATTTTATATGCTTCCGAAAAAGTTCAGGCTTTCCAGGCAGGAATTCAAAGACGTAATGAAAGACGGGAAAATGGCGTCGGGGAAGTTGATGGGGATATTGATAGCCCAAAACTCAAAAGTCAAAACTCAAAACCTATTGCCGAAAGCAGGAATAATAGTTTCAAAAAAATTGTCAAATAAGGCGGTGGTTAGGAATAAATTAAAACGGCGGCTGCGGGCAGCCCTGCAAAATATTTTACCGGAGACACTTGGCATTCATTTGGTTATTCTCCCCAACCGCCGGACGATTGACGCAACCGTTGAGGACCTAAAAAAAGAAATTGGCCATTTAATAATTAAAAATTAAGAATTCTCATGCTCTCCAAAATATTTATTTTTTTGATCGACGCTTATCAACAATTTAAACGTTGCTTAGGCCTCCCTTCTCCCTGCCGCTTCTCCCCTACTTGTTCAGAATATGTAAAACAGGCGATTGTCCGGCATGGTATCATCAGAGGATCGGTTTTAGGGTTAAATCGGATTTTTAGATGTCATCCTTGGAATAGCGGCGGATTTGACCCGGTTCCAAAATAATTTATTATGGCCTTATTTAATACCTATTTATATCAACCAATTTTATTGTCTTTAATTTTCTTCTATCACCTTTTGGGCGAATCTTTCGGTTGGGCGATTATCGGCATAACTTTTGCGATAAGATTGCTTTCTGCCCCCTTAACCATTCCGGCAATGAAAGTTCAGCAAAAGCTTCAGAAGCTTCAGCCGGAAATGGACAAGCTTAAGAAAATCCATACCGACAAAAAAGAATTTCAAAAAGCCCAGCTTGAACTTTATAAACAGCACGGGGTTAATCCCGGGGCAGGATGTTTGCCGCAAATAGTTCAGATTGTGATTTTAATTGCTCTTTATCAGGTGTTTATGAATTTTTTGAACGGTGGAGTTATTGATGGCCAAACAATCAATATGAACTTTTGGTGGCTGGATCTGTCAAAGCCGGATAAATTTTACATCTTGCCGGTTATGGCAGGAGTTTCCCAGTTAATTTTTTCAATGATGCTGAAGCCGGGAACGGAACACCCGCACAAGATTGAAAAGATTGTCAAGCCGAAAGATATTAAGGAAGAGAAGTCTGAAATGGACATGGCGACCGAAATTCAAAATCAAATGCTGTTTATGATGCCGTTGATGACGGGAATAATTTCCCTGAAGTTCCCTTCGGGCCTGGCCTTATATTGGGTAATGACGACTGTTTTTTCAATTATCCAGCAGTGGACAATGACCGGTCCGGGCGGGCTAAAATATTATTTTACAAAATTAAAATTAACCCTGCCCCGCCGGAGTGCACCATGACCTCCCGCATCGCTTGCGGCGAAGCGTTGGCGGGCGGGGCCGCGCCCGCCAGCTGGCGGAGTAAGGCGAATGGTAAACGGATGGCTGGGTTGGTATAATTGGCGTATGGAAAAAATGAATAAAAACATAAAAAAGGTTTTAGAAAAACTTTTAACCCTGATGGGCATAACCGACTTTACGGTTGAAGTTGAGAAGAAAGAAGAAGAATTTGTGGCCGCCATAACCGTTCCTCAGGAAGAGTCGGGGATTTTAATCGGTTATCACGGAGAAACTCAAAGCGCCTTGCAATATTTAACCGGGCAGATTGTCAATAAGGGCCAGGAAAAATGGGAAAGGATCATTGTTAATGTTAACGGATATCGCGATCAGCGCGAGGCTCAACTAAAACAAATGGCAAATAACGCCGCCGATAGGGCTTTGGCGTCAGGAAATGAAATTGAAATGCCCTTTTTAACTCCTTCTGAAAGAAGAATTATCCACATGGAGCTTTCTGCCCGATCTGACATTACTTCTTTTTCTGAAGGCGAAGGTCGGGACAGAAGATTGGTGATCGCTCCTAAAACCGCGGATCAAACACAGGCCTAAAAAAATTCCCAACAATATTCTATTCTGTTGCGAGGTTAACCAGTAATGGTCTAAAATTGACGTGGAAAACACTGCGATCAGTCCGGGAAAGAAGACAGGATTTTTTTTCAAAAAAGGATAGAAAGATAATAGCCCGATTGCCAATATTACCAATCCAACAATTCCAGTTTCAGCTAAAACCAGATAATAAATATTGTGTGGAGGCTGAAGTTTCCAGAAACCGAGAGGAAAATATCCGGGCAGAGCCGGCAGCAATTTTCCCGGACCAATACCAAAAACAGGATGATCCTGGAATATTCTTAAAGCCGCTTGATTAAGGATAATCCTTTCTGCGGAAGAATCCTCTGAAAAAACGATAATGGATTGGGCTAAAATTCTGTTGGCAAAGACCGAATAAGAGATTATTCCAATCAACCCTGCCAAAATCGCATTTCTGGAAAAAGTTAATAAAATTCCAGCAATCGCCAAAAATCGTCTAGGCTTGCTCTCCCATAAAATAAATAAAGCCAATAATAACCAGCCGGCCAAAGCGTTTGGATGGGAAAAGGTGGCATAGGGCCTTAAAAATTTTTGTCCTAAAAGGCCAATTGTCGCGACATTGGGAGTTGATAAAGAGAAAGACCTTTCGCCAAAAACCCACCACCAGCCGGTGGATTTTTTAATTATGAATTGCCAAGCCTCCAAAAATAAAATAAATATCAAAGAGACTGATAAACACTTATTAATAACTTTTGGGAAAGACAGATCTTTTCCGTTAACATAAATTAACCAGGTTATTATTGGGATTTGGAGATATCTTAATGACCAATAGGCAGATAAGGCATCGCCCCTTCCGGAAAGAAAAAGGAGGATTAAAAAAATGGCGGTTAGGGTTTTAAGAAATTTTGAACCCCTGAATTTTGCCGCAGTCATAATGATTAGCCCGACAAGAAATAAATCGGTTAAATATATTGTCGGAGCCAAATAGTCAATTTTTATACCGTTGACAAAACTCCATTCCGGCCAAAAATGAAGCCCTAGCTGCGTTGGGGAAAAAATAATCAGCAGCAGTATCAGCCAATAGTTAATTTTCATTTAATATTGATACAATATCATTAAATGAAATTAATCGTCCATACCGATGGCGGCGCGCGCGGAAATCCGGGGGCGGCCGCTTATGGGGTGATCATTGAAAATGAAACCGGGAAAGTAATTGCCAAACTAGGAAAAGATCTTGGCATTAGAACTAACAATCAGGCGGAATACGGCGGGGTGATTGGAGCGCTGGAATTTATTAATAAATTTTTTAAGCAGGCCGGGCGAATTTCGGCAATTGAATTTTATTTAGATTCTGATTTGATAGTAAACCAATTATCAGGAAAATATAAAATTAAATCTCCGGAGTTGGCGATGCTGGCAATAAAAGCAAAAAACTTGGAAAAAAAAAATTTCAATTGACATTATTTATAAACAAGTTCCCCGGGAGCAGAATAAAATGGCTGATAAAATTGTTAATCAGGTGCTTGATTCGAAAATGTCCGTATATGAAACTGATTTTTTTTGAATCCGGCCAATCTATATAATTATCAAACAACCTAAATATTAACGAACTTGACTACTTTCGCTGGCGAAAGTAGTCAAAACTCTCCCGAGAGCGACCCGAAAATCCAGAATTTTTCGCAACTAATGACAGACGCAAAAAATTCTGGTAGAGTAATATGAAAGCGATGAAAAATTATTTAATGGAGGTTGAAACAATCGAGGGAGAGATTAAAGTGGCGGTTATTGGAGGGGGACATATCGTCAAAAAATTATCTTCAGTTTTATATAACCGGAAAATGGCATGTTCGGTTATACCGAGGGCCAGAGACCTTGACTTGTCTTCAACGTTGGAATTTATTTTTCTTTTTAACAATAATAATGAAAGCATCCCGGAAGCAGTTTTAAATTTCGTTGAATCAATAAAATCGAAGTTGATAATTGTTTCTTTAGACATGATCTGCGGCGATAATTTAGTTAAACAATGTTTAGAAAAAGACATTGACTATTGCTGCGCTTCAATTTATGACTTGTTTGATGGAAGCGGATCCGGTTCGGCGCTGGAAAATATTTTTTTGGGGGTGAGAAAAAAGAAGTTAATATCTTTTAAAAACGATCAGATAATAATTACTCCTATTTTTGTTGATGATGCTGTTGAGGCGCTTTGCCGGGTTGCCTTTGCCACCCAAACTTATAAGAAAAATTTTGCGTTGACAGGAAAGGATGAAATTCCTTTGGTAGGCTTTGTCCAAAAGGTTGGCGTAGAGGCGGCGAGCTCATCAGGCGTGTTGCTTAAGTCTGAAGAGCATGGAGAGGAATATCCTGAATCGATGGCCCGGCATGAGAAAATTATAAAAAGAGACGAATCATTTTCGCTTTTGAGCTGGAAGCCGGAAATCGATTTGGTCCAGGGGATTAAATTGGCCCTAGGTAGCCAGCTAATTGAAAAAGAGGACCCGTTGCCGGAAGTTAAAAAAAAAATGACATTAAACCCATAAAGTCTTCAGCAAGTCCGCAGGCTAAAATACCGAAAAAAATTATTGCGCTGGCAATTTTATTCGTTAGCATAGTTTTTTTGCCGCTAATATCATTATTCAGCGTCAGAGTTGCGGCGAATCGACTCATGGAATTATCTCCTTCGGAGCGCGGGCTAATGGCGGTCTCGGGTCTTTCCCGGGCAGGGTCAATTTTAACAAGCTTATATTCTCCGGTGTTGCCGGAAAGGTTAGGATTTTTTTTTAAAACAGCGGAAAAAAAATATTTATCCAATCTGTTGATCCATGATTTAAAAAATCAAGTCGGCTTGTCAATCTCCCAAGGACTGGTAGGGCCGGGAAACACCCTGGCCATATTTTCTGAGATAGAGCTTAGAGCCAACAATTTGTTGAAACAATTGGATTCTTCTGAAAAAGACCGGACGATGATCGCGTTCGGCAGGGAATTGTTGCCATTGGCAAAATGGTCAATGGGATTTGACAGAAAAAAAACATTTTTAATTGTTCTGCAGAATTCTATGGAACAAAGGCCGACCGGCGGGCTGATTGAGGGAATTGGGATTGCCGTTATTGACAAAGGAAAGCTTTTGGACACTTCCTGGGTTGGGCCTGACGACGTTGAGGCGTCTTTGTCCGGATCTGAAGATGCTCCGCAGCCTATAAGATCAATGCTTGGTCAGGAAAAACTTCTGTTCCGGGATGCCAATTGGCCGATTGACGGCCCCGGGGCCGCTGTTCAACTAAAAAAAATGTACGAGAGGGCTACGGGGCGCGGAATAGACGGAGCCATATTTTTTTCAACGGCAGGACTTGAAGACGTCCTTTTGGCGATTGGGAAAGATCCAATAAAAGAAAAATCAGCATTCTCCGGCCCTGAATTTGTTTCACAAATTGCCTCCGGTTTAACTGGAAGCTTAAAAAGTTCCCCGTTTCAGGTCATTAAGGGTTTGTTGACCGGTTTGCAAAACGAAAATATTTTTATAGTTCCGTTTGATCCTGAACAGGCTAAAATAGCGTCTTTGTCTGGGATTGATGGGGGAAATAAAAAAACGCTCTGCCCTTCACAGGTTCGCTTATCAGAATGCGGGATTAATTCCATTTATGTGGTTGACTCCAATTTGGGAGCGAACAGGGCTGATTATTTTATGAAAAAAAGCCGGCGCGCGTCAGTTATTATAGCCCCCCTGACTACGTCTTCAACTATTTTGGACTTGGCGTATTTGAATACTTCTACGGTTGAGAATTCTTCCTCTGTCTATAGAGGTTATACCAGAGTTGTTATTCCTCTCTCAAGCATAGTCAAGTCTGTAGTTTCAGTAGAAAATGGAGAGGCTGTTCAAATTCCAACTGATAATTTTATTGAATCGGGACAGCATATTGTCGGATTCATGCTTGAGGTCAAGCCCGGCGAGTCAAAAATGATAAAAATTGCTTATTCTTCAACTTCTAAAATCCCGATTGAGAGAGGAACAGGCAGTTATGTTCTGGGTTTAAAAAAACAACCGGGAGATTCGGTTTCGACTGAAATAAACATTAAGCTTTCCGACGGAATTACTCCTTTGTCTGTTTATCCGCAGGCCAAGGTTTCCGGAGGCGATTTGAGCTTTAAATTCCCAATGGTTAAATCAGATTCGGTGATGGTTGAGTTCGCCATAGATAGTTTATTCCGCTAAAAACTGACATGGTATAATCTTAATTGCAAATGAGCTCACAAAAGTTATTATTATCAGGCGTTAAGAGAACCGTTGTTGGCCGAAAGGTTAAATCTTTAAGGAAACAGGGATTGGTTCCGGCAAATGTATTCGGGAAAAAGGTCAAGTCTTTAGCAATATCCGTTAAATCTGTGGACTTTAGAAAGATTTTTTCAAAAGCAGGGGCGACAGGAATTATTTATTTGGAAGTTGAAGGCGAAAAAGACATCCGTCCCGTACTGGTTTCTTCTGCCCAAAAAAGTCCACTTAAAGGAACCCTTCTTCATATTGATTTCAGGCAAGTAGATTTAACTCAAAAAGTTAAGGCTGAAGTTCCGATTAAAATCATCGGGGAGTCTTTGGCAGTTAAGGACAAAAACGGAGTTTTGGTTTCAGTTTTGTCGCAGGTAATGGTAGAAGCCCTGCCTGCCGATCTTCCGGAATTTTTGGAAATCAGCATTCAAGGATTGACCGAAATCGGCCAAAGCCTTCATATCAAGGATATTAATCTAGATAAATCTAAAGTTAAGATTGAAGCCGCGGAAGATGAAACGGTAGTGATTATCCAGGAGCCCAAGAAAGAAGAAATTGAGGTTAAACCCGTCGCTGAAGTTGCCGTGGTTGAGGGAGAAGAAGGCGTCAAGGTCGAAGGCGAAAAACCCGCTGTCGGAAAACTGCCGCAAGCTGAAAAACCGGTCCCCGGTCCGGAAACCAAAAATCAAACTGATAAAAAAGATTAGCAATCTAACAATCTAGCAACTTAGCAATGCAACAATGTATTTTTTGCCTGATCGCCGCAGCCAAAATCCCCTCATACAAAGTCTTCGAAGACGATAATTTCTTGGCTTTTTTAGATATCCGACCAGTAGTAAAAGGCCACAGCCTAGTTATCCCAAAGAAACACTCCGAATTTTTTTATGATGTTCCCAAGGTTGGAAAACTTTTTGAAGTCGTCAAGAAAGTTAGCCTTGCCTCCAAAAAGGCCCTGAATTCCGCTTACGTTCAGATTAGAACACTGGGATTAGCAGTTCCTCATGCCCATGTTCACGTCTTACCAATGGAATCAAGAAACAAAGAACACCCCGATTGGTCAAAACCTCTTTCCTTTACAAGCCAACAACTTTCAGAAATTTCCTCGTTGATCCGCTCCAATTTATAACTTTCATATCGGTTATAATTTTTATAATCTTTATGAAAGTTATTTCACTTAAAAAAATCCCTCAATCCAAGATTATCCCCCAAGCCGTTTCCGTCCTTCAGACCGGCGGCCTTCTTATCTATCCTACGGAAACCGTGTATGGGATTGGCGCCGACGCTACAAACCCCGAAGCGGTTAAAAAATTAAGCGAATATAAATCCAGACCTTTTGGCAAGCCTTATTCTGTGGCTGTGGCAGATCAGAAAATGGCAGAAAAATACGCGGAATTAAATACCACCGCCAAGAAACTTTACCGCCAATTTTTGCCTGGACCGCTGACGGTAATTTCTAAAGGAAAACATTTTACCGCGGCGGGGGTAGAGTCGGAGACCGGATCACTTGGAATTAGGATGTCGTCGTATCCGCTGGTTAAACAAATTGTTAAATCGCTAGGGCGGCCGATTACTGCCACTTCAGCAAACGAGGCTTACAAGAAAAAGCCATATCAGATCTCAGATATTTTAAATAATATATCAGATAAAAAGAAGAAATTGATTGATCTAATCGTTGACGCCGGCAGACTTCCAAAAAGAGAACCTTCAACGGTTATTGATACCACAATGGATGATCCGGTGGCCTTGAGGATTGGAAAAATTAAATTGACTAAAGAAAATAAAATCCTTAGCCGTTCCGAGGAAAATACTCAAAATTTTGGGAAAGAGATGTGGCAAAAATATGAACAGTTTGCCGGCAAGAGAGCGATTGTTTTTGCTCTCGAAGGCCAGCTTGGGGCAGGCAAAACTCAATTTGTCAAAGGTTTGGCCAGAGCTATGGGAATTGATACCGCGGTTACTTCTCCAACTTTCAATTTGATGAATCATTACTCATTACTCTCTACTCCCTACTCTTTACTCCATATCGATGTTTGGAGAATTGAGACAGAGAAAGAGTTGGAAGATTTAGGCTTTAAAAAAATAATCTCTGACAAGTCTGTAATTGCGATTGAGTGGGCGGATAAGGTTGTTAACGTTATCCGCCGTCAAAACGACGAAGCAGTTATTATTTGGATAAAAATTAAATATGGAAAATCGGATAATGAAAGAATAATAAGTTGGGGGGTTAAGTGATTGTTTTGGCAATCGAAACTTCTTGCGACGAAACCTCTGCGGCCGTGGTTGAAGGGAACAAGCTTCTCTCAAATGTTGTTTGGAGCCAGATTAAAGATCATTTCAGGTGGGGCGGAGTTGTCCCCAGCATTGCCCGCCGGGCCCACGAAGACCGATTGCCGGAGATTGTTTCTAGGGTGCTTAACGATTCACGGTTAACGATTGGCGAAATTAATGCCATTGCGGTGACGGTGGGACCGGGCTTGGCCCCGGCATTGGAAGCAGGGATCGAATTTGCGAAAAAATTAGCTTTGGAACAAAAAAAGCCATTAATTCCGGTAAATCATCTTGAAGGCCACATCGCGAGTTTATTCTTACAAAGAAAATCTTGTCAGCCATTCATCAACAATTTTGAGCCTTTTAACCTTTTTAATCTTTCTGATCATTTTTTAAGTCTCATCGTCTCCGGCGGTCACACGGAACTGGTAAGCTCAAATCTCAAATCTCAAAACTCAAAACTAATAATGCAACATTTTTTGATTGGGCACACGTTGGATGATGCTGCTGGCGAGTGCATTGATAAAATTGGCCGGGAATTGGGACTTGGTTATCCGGCCGGACCGGTTCTGGAGCGTTTTGCCAAAGACGGAGATCCGGAAAAGTATAAATTACCGGTGCCGATGGAAAGAAGTCCGCGGGAAAATTTAAACTTTAGTTTTTCCGGATTAAAAACCGCCGCGATCCAGACGCTTTATAAGTCCCACAGTATCAGTAAAGTCAGCTTGAGGCAAACAAAAGAGCTGTCAAAACAAGAGATTTGCAACTTCTGCGCTTCATTTCAGAAAACCGTGATAGATGCTTTGCTTTTGAAACTGAAAAGAGCGATGACGGCTACAGGATTAAAAACAGTTTTTTTAACCGGCGGCGTATCGGCCAACAATCAGTTGCGCCGCAGAGCCGGAGCGCTGGTCCGTTCATCGGGAGGTCGATTTTACGCCGCCCCCAAGAAATTTAGCGGCGACAATGCCGCCATGATAGGCATGGCAGCCCAATTCTCATTTAACAGAGGAGAGGTTGCCCGGAGCTTAAACGAAATCGCCGCCATTGACCGTCAGCCGGGCCTGAATTTTCCGTCTTGACAACATACAACATACAACATACAATTAAAGCATGATTAGAACGCAAGTATATATTCCGGACGATTTGCACAAGGACATGGCCTTCTTGATGAGACAAGAAGGAATGAATTTTTCTCAATTGGTTAGAGAAGGAGTAAAAACGGTAATAAAAAATAAAAAAATGAAGAGAGTTAAGAAATGGGGGGAAGGGTTTATCGGGGCGGCAAAAGGCGGGCCAAAAAATTTGTCTTCAAGGATTGATTATTATTTATATGGAAAGGGTAACCCAAAATGGGCAGGAAGATAGCCTTGGATTCAAATGTGTTAGTGGCCTTGTATAAATTTGACGACTCAACCCATCAGAAGGCTAAAGAAATAACCAGAAGGCTTCACAACCAAGGTGATATTTTTATGATTTTGAACCTTGTGGCCCAAGAGACGGCTACGGTGATAAGTATGAAAGTAGGGCAGGAAGAGGCCAAAGACTTTTATTTGAAGAGAGACAGAGTTATTGATCAGGAAATAACTCTGGATGATGCTCTTGAAAAATTGGCATGGAACATATTTTTGAAACAGGCCAAGAAGGGAACATCTTTTGTGGACTGTGCGAATTTAGCATTTATAGATAAATATGGTCTGGATGGAATTGTATCGTTTGACAAATTTTACCCTAAAAAATTCTTAATTAGATAGGGAAATACCCAGACTATCGGCAATTTTAATCAAGGTTTCATTGTTGGGGTCCAAATATCTGGCCCGGGCGAAGGCCTCTTTGGCAGCTTCGTCATTTCCCAATTCTGATTGAGAGATAGCCAGACGGTATAAAAGATCGCGATAATCGGGATATTGGATTGACAGTTCCACTAATTTTTCTAATTTGTCTTCTTTATCGCGGCGGGTTTCCCATAATTGCGCAATTCTTTTTTCTTTGAAAATAGTTGCCAAAGACGTCATAAATATGATGGTCAGTAGGAGGACAAGTAAAGCTGCTAAACGGTTTTGATGAATAATTATTTTTATTTCGGCCATTCTGCGCTGATCAACATTTCTTCCATCATTGTTCTCTGTTCATTGTTCTTTGTTTTCTGTTTTTTGATTTCTCCCCACGCCGCTTCTGTCACAAAAGGCATAAAAGGGTGGAGGAGCTTGAGAAAAGTAACCAGGCCTTCAAAAATTGCTTTGTCGGAAATTTCCTGTCTTTTATTTTTTTCAATCGCTTCATCGCAAAACCAGTGCCAGAATTCGTTATAAACAGTTTCAGCTGCTAGTCCAATCCTATAGTTGCTTAGATGCTTTGTTGCCAATGACGCTGTCTGGCTTAATCTTTTATAAAACTCCCTATCCGGTTTTGGGTTTTGAATTGTGGTTTTGAGATTTGAGTTTTGAGATTTGAGATTGATATATCGCGCTGCGTTCCAGATTTTATTGGAAAAATTCCGCATTCCCCGAACGTCTCCTTCGCCCATGCCTTTGTCCTGCCCCGGAGTTGAGCGGATAACAAGGGCCATTCTTAAAGCATCCGCGCCGTATTTATCTATCATCACCAATGGATTAATTACATTTCCCTTGGATTTGCTCATCTTTTGTCCCTTCTCATCCCTGATTAGTCCGTGCAAATAAACTTTTTTAAACGGGACCTCGCCCGTTAAATAAATTCCCATCATTAACATCCTCATTACCCAAAAAGGGAGAATGTCATATCCGGTTTCCGTTACATCTGTCGGATAAAAAGTTTCAAAATCTTTCGGTTGATTAGTTTTCAAAGTAACCACCGGCCATTGGCTTGACGAAAACCAGGTATCAAAAGTGTCGGTTTCCTGAACGAAATTTTTTCCGGGCGATTCTTTGGCCACAACATATTCGGTTGAATTTTTTTGATACCAAACAGGAATTCTGATTCCCCAGACAATTTGCCGGCTGATATTCCAATCTTCGAGGTTTTCCAGCCAGTGCTTTAAAATTTTGTCGTGTCCGGACCCATACACCCTGACTTGCTTTTTTGACAGAGCCTCCAAGGCTTTTTCGGTTAAAGGTTTTACTCTTAAAAACCATTGTTTCATTGGCAGCGGCTCTATAACCGCGCCGCATCTATAGCAGACCCCGACTGAATTATGATAATTTTCATCTACTTTTACTAATAATCCTAGCCTTTTCAAATCTTCAACAATTACCTCTCGCGCCTTCATAACTCTCAGGCCGGAATATTTGCCTGCGTTTTGATTTAATTTTCCGGATTGACCTATTACCTGAGCAGGCTTTGGCAGTTCCGGATGCCTTTTCCAGATAGCGAAATCATTGTGGTCGTGGTATGGGGTAACTTTTACGGCTCCAGTGCCAAATTTGGGATCGACAGAACTGTCGGCAATTACCTTAATTTTAAATTTGCCCAACAACCCCTCGGCCCCTATTTCTTGCCCAACATATTTTTTATATCGTTTGTCGTCCGGATGCACAGCTATTGCCGTATCCCCAAATTTGGTTTCAGGCCTGACTGTCGCTAGGGTAAAGGGACCATATTTTAGATAGTAAAGAGGGGTTTTTCTCTCTTCATGCCCCACTTCCAAATTTGAAAATGCCGTTCCGCATTTGACGCAGTAATTAACTAACTTTAGATCCCGATAAATCAATCCATCCTGATGTAATTTAATAAAAGTATCCAGGACAAAATCGACGATTTCCGGATCAAGGGTAAATTTTTTTCTTGACCAATCCGCGCTGGCGCCCAATCTTTTGATTTGATCTATGGCCACATTTGAATTATCTTGAACATAATTCCAGATCATTTTATATAAAGTTTCCCGGTCAAAATCAAACCGGCTTTTACCTTCTTTGGCCAATTTTTTTTCAAATACATATTGAGTTTCAATTCCGGCGTGGTCGGTTCCCGGCAGCCATAATGTTTTCCTTCCCAACATCCTCTGATAACGGATTAAAATATCTTCTATGGCTACAAACATCGCGTGTCCAACGTGCAATGGGTCATTTGCGTTTGGCGGCGGCATGATAATACAAAACGGTTTTTTGCCATTTCCCGGCTTGAATGCCCCCGGATCTTCCCACTTTCTATAAATTTCCCTTTCAAATTTTTGATGATCGTATTTAGATTCCATGAAGCCAATTGTAGCACTTGAAGAGCGTATTTAGTTTAGGCTAGAAGCTTTTTCCAAGAAACGCAATTGCGGCGATTAATCCATTCTCACCGGACTCTAGTTCGGTTTTAGCAATTAGCGGAGTGTCTTTTGCGGCCAAAAAAAAGCGATATCCGGCGTAATAAAAAGGGCCTCGCAAGTTGGAATCAACTCCCTTTCATGACGCGATAATAGCACTTTTAGTATTTTTCTCCAGCCATTTGGCAATTTCATCAACAGATAAATTTTCGTTGGCAACTCTAAGCATAAATTTCACCACCTGGTTAGTGCCGGCAGAAATAATTACCCCGCTTGCTAAAAGAAACGCTATTGTTCCCGTGAAAGCTGTTCTTTTATTTCCATCAATAAAAGGATGATTTTTAACAATAGATTGGATGAAAGCTCCCGCTTTCATAAAAACATCAGAATAAAGGTCTTCGCCGCCAAACGTCGCAAACGGCCTTCCCACCGCCGACTCCAACATTCCCATATCGCGGACACCGGAAGATCCGCCGTATTTTTGGATCATCCGCTCGTGAAGAATTAAAACTTGCCTAACAGTGAAAACTTTCACGGAAGTTTAGCCAATTTCTCCAAGGCTTCTCCATAAATTGACTCAACCCGAAGTATCAGCCGGGCGAATTCTTCATCCGGTATTCTCTGATAGTTTGTCGCTTTTCCCCTCGACGTAGCGTATTTAATTTCTCCATTTACTGATTGAGAAAACGCCGTTCCGCCGGCCTTAAGCCGATAGCGCTTCACGAAATCAGTCGGCAGAGTTACCGCCAAAGAATTCCCCACCTGAATAATTTTATGGGCAACCGGCGTAATCATGATTTAATTATAACCCGTTATAACATTCTGTCAAGGCCTTGATCCGTTTAATTAAAGTTAAACACCTGAACTCATAAACGAACTGCAAAATTATCTCTTGTGGTACCATAATGTCAGATTACACATGGGACTTAACTTGCAAATACCTAATCAATTTTTGAAGGCCTTAGTGTCGGATATTTAATTGCACATACCGTGATGCACCTTGAGCATTTTGTTCCCGATAGATGGTTATTTGGCGACGACCCCTTAAAAATCACCTCGGTTGGAGTATTGGTACATACAGGCGAACTTATAAGAGAAGGCTGTCCGTCGCTGCTTTTACTAGAACAAGTTGATCAACCCAATAAGCCTTGGGGAATTCCGGCTGGGCACGTGGAAGTTGACGAGATTGATCCAAAACTAGCTGCTGTTAGAGAAGTAAAAGAAGAAACCGGCATGGAAATTAGCCCCAATCGCTTAAAAGAATGGTTGTTTGGCTTATCGTCAACTAAAGGAACGGCTCAAATTGTATATTCTTATCTCGTGGAAGAAGAATGGGGACAGATTGGGAAATGGTCTTGGGCTCACGGGCTTAGAATGGTAGAGCCCAAAAACAGAAAAATGCTTTCAACTGAAATCGGGACCATAGTATTGGTCCCGGCAAAAGAAATGTTTGATAGGGGCCATCCGCTGATTAAACAATATTACCGTTGGGATCATATGCATGAAATTAAGGCCAAGCTAGAGGGATTAAGAATTATTTAATTGTATTTTTAATGGTATAATCCGCCTTTATGAAAAATAGAATCGGCGGGAAAGAAGCTCTTGGGGTAATAATCAGGGAAGAAGGGGCAATAGTTGAGGCACAAGAGTCGCACAAGAGAAGTTCAAGATATCTGGAACAGCAATTGGAAAATCTCAGACAGACCGGCATGGCAGCTGGTGTTTTGTCCGCCGACTTTCAAGAATCGGTTAATTTAAAATATGCAGACTTATTTAATAGTGACGGAAATAAGTTAGTTGCCGTGGCGATTGGGGGAGCAGCTGTTGATACGCCGGAAGATGAGTTATCACGTTTGGCTTTGAGAGCTGCTACCGGCATGGGAATTTCTGAAAATAAAAAAGTTGCTGTATTTAGCCCACTTGAGCCGGATTTAAAAGCGGCAGCCAGTCTTGGGATGATCCGCGTCCGTACAGGGCAGAAATCTAACAAGCCTATTGGCTTTGATTGATCGCGAATAATCGGGTTATCCGCCGGTTCCTCTCAAAAACACCGCCTGCCAGGGACGGTAATTGGATAAAAATGTTTTATGGCTTAAAGTTTCTCCGTGGCGCTCAACGTGGTAATCAAATTTTACTTTAGCTCCATACGCGTTCCAGTCAACCTGCTTAATTTGGCCTGAACGCAAAGTTGGATCGTCTTGATACAGGTCCGGCGGCGGCGGAGACTGATCGGTGATTATGGGTTTAGTAGTCGTCGCCACCCGGCCGTCGCTGGTCCCCCAAAGCTCAATAGTTAAAGTTGAGGTTGGGTTGTCCGCTTTGGCTTGAATTAATATATATGCCGGTGTATCGTTTATAAATTTAAAATCAGTTGTTGGAGAATAAACTGTGGCGTCAAACCCCGGGGGGGAATTTTGTTCATAATAGCTGACGCGGTAAGCGTGGGCTCGCCTTTCAATTACCGGCAATCCGGCTGCTAATACCGCCCGGAAAAGAGTGGTTGAATCCTGGCAAACTCCGCCTCCATCGCCTAAAACTGTCCGGCCCTCTTTAATCACATACGCTTCCTGAAAGCCGGTTTCGCGGCTAATATCTCCGACGGTGTCGTTGAATGAAAAAACAGCCCCGGGGGAAATCAGGGCTCCGTCAATTTTGGTGGCAGTTAAGGCCACATTGTGTTTTCTGCCCGGGATTGAACCCTTGTAAGTTGAAGCGCCGCGGCCGATTAAAGATTTAACTCCTAAATTTTCGGCAGTCATTTCTCCGGCCGGGATTGACGGCTCAATAACAGATGTTGGGATTTCTACTGTTTGATAATCGGCTCCGCCGAAAATGGCGGTTAAGATTCTGGCCTTTAGCAATTCTTGATCAACCTGTTTTCCGGAAGATCCCGGCTGAAATTCAGTTACTTTGTTATCTTGAAGTTTAAATTTTGGCTCCACTACCGGCCTATTTATTTTTTCGGCGGTGACAACGATGAAATTTTCCAATAAGCCGGAATCGTAATTGATAACCGGATCGATAGAGACTGAATGGTGGTAGGCGGAATATTTAGCGGTTAAATTGTCAATAAAATTACCATTTCTACCGACTGCCACAATTCTTTTTCTAGTTTCCGGCCAATCAACAGTGACATTAATATCTCTGGGGGTAAATACGAACTCGCCAACTGAAATTTGCTTATTATAAATTATGGAAAATGCCGGCGAGACTTTAACTCCGGGATAAGGCCGGCCCCTAAATGCCATTTCAAAAGATATATAAATAGTCGGCGGCAACAAAACAATAAATGTAATCGTAAAGCCGGCGAATATTTTCCAGTGCCGTTTTAGCAGTTTCCGCAATTTATTAATAAAGGCTGGCATCTTCATAGTCTATTCTGGTATATTTTACCTGTATGCCAAAATTGCCAGATCCGACTTTAGAGATGGGGTCGCATTTGAATGTGGCCGATGTTAAAAAACCGGCTTTAGGAATTTTAGTTCCGGTGGCCGCAGCCATAGTTTTGGGCCTGGCCGGATTTCTTATAACCAAACTGCTGATTTTACCGCGGCTGTCCAAACAAGCGGTAACTTTAACTTATTGGGGGCTATGGGAACCGGCAGAGGTGATGGCTCCGGTAATTGCCAAATATGAATCTTCCCATCCCGGAGTGAAAATTAATTACCAAATGCAGTCGAAAATTGATTACAGGGAAAGATTGCAGTCAATACTGGCCAGGAAAGACGTTCAGAATATGCCGGACATCATGAGAATCCACCAAACTTGGATGCCGATGTTTGTTTCCGAAATGGAGCCGGCTCCGGCGGAGACATTTTCTGTCGACGAATTCGGAAAATCGTTTTACCGGGATTCTTTGCCGGAGGTTATTGTCGGCGGTAAAGTGATGGCAATTCCCCTGATGACGGAAGGATTGGGGCTATTTGTCAACAACGAAATTTTGGCGGCAACCAATTCGGGAGTTCCGGCGACCTGGGACGATCTGCGGAAGACAGCCTTCTCTCTGACTAAGTGGGATGAACAGGGAAGAATTGTTAGATCCGGAATGGCGATGGGGACGACCAATAATGTCGGCTTTTGGCCGGACATTTTGGCTTTGTTGATGTTGCAAAACAGTGTTGATTTGTCTCGGCCGAATGCAACCATAGATGCCAGAGGCCGGAATCTGGGAGCCGACGCCTTGAGGTTTTACACTATTTTTGCTACTCAAGACAGGATCTGGGATAAAACCTTGCCTCCTGATGTTGTGGCATTCGCGACCGGAAAGGCGGCGATGATGATCGCCCCTTCGTGGCAAGTCCATGAAATCGTAACTTTAAACCCCAAATTGGATTTTTCTGTTCATCCTGTTCCCCAGCTAACCAGCCAGCGTCAGATTACTTGGTCGTCGGCTTGGGTAGAAGGGGTGTCGAAAAGTTCAAAATACAAAAAGCAGGCCTGGGAATTTCTGAAATATTTATCTTCGCAGGAATCTTTGCAGACAATGTATACAGAAGCGGCTAAAGTCCGGCCTTTCGGAGAAATTTATCCCCGCCGTGACATGGCACAATCTCTATCCGGGGCTAAACACGCTGCGGCATTCGCCAAACAGTCAGAGTTTGCCAAGTCTTGGTATATGGCCTCCAGAACCGGAGATAAGGGGATCAACGATGAAATAATTGCCTATTACGAAGATGCCGTTAATGGAATCGTAGAAAAACAAGCCAGCCCCGAAGCGGTTATTGAGACGGTTGCCTTGGGCGTAAAACAGGTGTTGACGAAATTCGGAGTAAAGTGAGCGTCCTTTCCACCCTGTTGTATCATTCTATTTTTGATTATCCCTTAAATATTGAAGAACTTCACCATTATTTAATTTCCGATAAACAGGTTTCGGTAAAGGCATTAAAAAAAGAAATTGAAAATTTGCTCAAAGCTAAAAAAATCTCACAATGGAACGATTTTTTTCTACCCTCAACCCTTAGCCCTCAACCCTTAGCCCTTGTTTCTCTCCGCCTCCGCCGGCAAAAAATAAGCGCAAAGAAATTGACAATTGCCCGCAGGGCCGCAAAAACGATATCCATAATTCCTTGGATAAAAATGGTGGCGGTAACCGGAGCGCTGGCGATGGAAAATACCGATGAAAACGATGATATTGACTTGATGGTGGTGACGTCAAAAAATCGTCTATGGATTGTCCGTCCGCTGGCGACGATCTTAGTTTCCATTTTTTTCAAACGACGCCGGCATTCCAATTCAGTATTCAGTATTCAAAATTCAGAATTAAAAAACGCCGTTTGTCTAAATCTTTGGCTTGACAAGTCGGCCTTAGCGATTCCGGTTGACCAGCGCAATCTCTATACCGCTCACGAATTGGCTCAAATGAAACCGGTTGTTAATAAAGACGGAACTTATGAAAAAATGATGTGGGGAAATCGATGGGGGATGAAATATCTGGCGAACGCATGGGAAAGGTTTGAAGGTTGGCAGGTCAACAGGTTAAAAAGGTCCAATAATTTTCATGCTTTTGACCTTTTCAGCCTTTTAAACTTTCTAGCCTTTAACCTGCAGTTTCAGTTTATGAAATCCAAAATGACCAACGAGCGCGTCTCGATTCATTCTGCTTTCTTTCATCCTGTAAATAGGACTGATACAATTCTTTCCGAATATGATCGTCTTTGCCACCGGAATTTTTGATCTTTTGCATATTGAGCACTTAAACTTTTTACAGGCTGCTAAAAAATTGGGAGGGAAGTTGGTGGTTGGTATCGAATCTGATTTCAGGACTAAAGAACTTAAAGGCTCACAACGGCCAATTATGAACCAATCTGAAAGAAAACAAATGCTTGAGGCCCTGGAATGTGTTGACGAAGTTATAATCTTGCCGAATGAATTTAATTCAAACCGGGAATATGAGAAAATGCTTCTATCGGTAAAAGCGGATATTTATGCGGTGTCAGGGAATAGCCCGTTTATGGAAAATAAAAAAGAAATATGCCGAAAGGCCGGAGTTAAGCTTAGGGTGGTAAACAAGTATAATCCTGAATATTCAACAACAAAATTAATCGCCAAATTGAGATCATAATGCTTTGAATTTATTTACCCAAATCTTCTATCAGCCGTTTTTAAACCTACTGGTGGTTATTTATTATTTTTTGCATTTTATTCTTGGTTCAGGCGCTGACATGGGGATAGCAGTGATTATATTTACTATTGCCATCAGAATTATTTTGATGCCGCTGACAATTTCCGGAGACAGAAGCGAGTCTGAAAGATACAGGCTGTCCGGCGAGGCTGAAGAATTAAAGAAAAAGTTTTCTGCTGATCCGGTGGCCCGCGATGCCCATGTTAAAAATTTATTAAAAGCAAACAGGAAGATTGTATTTGTATCCGGTCTTAATTTGGTCATTCAAACCATTGTGGCTCTAATGTTGTGGCGGATTTTCGCCAAGGGGCTATTGGGAGAAGATTTTCATTTGCTTTATGATTTTATTCCGCAGCCAAAGGAAGCATTTAATCTGACCTTCATGGGAAAATATGACTTGACTCATCCTAACGCCACTCTAAACGCGATTCAGTCAATTGTGATTTTTATTTTTGAAGTTGAGGCGAGTCTGTTTTCGTTATTCCCGATTACCAGAAAGGAGATGATTCTTGCCCAATTTACTTTGCCGATAGGTTCCTACATTATTTTTTCCCAGCTTCCGGCCGGAAAAAAATTGTTTATCATAACAACTTTGCTTTTTAGTATCGTCTATATTTCAATCCGCCAGATTAAATATTGGTGGTATAGATTGGGAAGAGCGATGGACAAGAAAACAGAAGTCGTTGGCGATTTGCCCCCGAAGTCTGATTGAGAGTACAATATGCAATTAAGAATCTTGTTTTATGTTTGATAAATTGGTAGTCAGCTTTTTTGTTGATGAAGTCGTCGGCGGCTTCTTTATTTCCGTTCCCCCCGGCCACATAGCTTGTGTTTATGACCGTGGCCGCGGAGTTTTGCCGCATATTTGGGGGCCGGGGCTGCACTTAAAAATTCCGTTTTGGCAAGTGGCCAAGCTATTCAATGCCCAGATTTTGGAATATACGATTGTTGAAGGCGTTGACCTGAGCAATAAAGAAGCGCTGGGGGACACTCCGATTCATGCTACCACCAAAGATGGAATAAACATAGTGATTACCGGTTCCATTCTGTTTAAGATTGACAAGAATAATGCGCCGGAATTATGGGAAAGCATAGGTGAAAATTTTGTGTCTAAAGTTGTCCGTCCTATTAGCCGGTCCAAGATTGCTTCAGTCGGGAGTACTTTGAATTTTGACCAGCTCAAAAATGACCGCCCAATGCTAGAAAAGCAATTAAGGGAAGAACTAAACGCTCAATTTCTGGATAAAGGCCTCTCCTGCGAAGGCGTTTTATTGTCCGAGATCAACAAAGTTTCCTAAATCCGTAAATTAATTTCAATTATACCCTCAGCTGAACTTGACCGGAAGCGTATTGGCGGATTAGAGAGCGGACTAAAGTTTGGTAGGGAATTCCGGTTTCTTCGGCCCGGGATTTGACTTTCATCAGGTCCCTAATCGAAACTCTTAAATTGATATTCCGCATTTTATTAAGGGTATTTTCCGCAGCCTTAGCCAATTTATCCTTTTCATCAGCGAAATTCTTTATCCGTTTAAAATTGCCAGCCGCTAAAGCTTTCTCTATTGTCTGTTCATATTTATCCAATTTAATTTTGTTCATAGTATTTCTCACCTCATTTCCTAAGATATTTTTGCGTTGCCGTTCTTGACGGATATATGGTTTTTAAGAACAATTTGTTAGAGTCTTCAATATAGGGTACGGCATAAACATAATCGTTAATTAACAGAAACATAATTTTTTGTCCCTTATATTTTTTTTGATTTGGATGGTCAACCACATCAACCAACTTGTTTTCTCTAAAAGCTGTCACAACATCTTCAAAACCTATTTTCCTTGTTTCTTTTAAATAAGAGTTCTTTTCTTCATTCCAATCAAAGTGCGGCATTGCAAATGATTGTATGACAAAAGGTAGCTATTGTCAATATTAGATTGAGAATTAATAGCTTGCTTATCCATACAACTGTGTAGATTGACTCTGCTATAGCAGAGTCAATCTACATGATTTTTGATTTGACTTTTGGGAAGACAAGGATTGACTTTAGGCAACATCCCTCTTGTTATTATGGTCAGAAAAATATATTTTGAAAACGATGGGCAAATTATTGAAATGACGCTTTCGGGCGTTGGGGACGATGACGTTAATCAATTCGTATCGACATTTAAGCTAATGTCCTTTCAATAATGTCCGCATATTGACAGTTTTGTACAATTTGTATAAAATGGTTTTATGAATTCTACTTATACGGCCAGTGATGCCAGAAACGAGTTCTCCGAGATATTGAGCGCGGTATTGTTCCGGGGGGAAACGGTGACGATTGAAAGGCACGGTCGGCCGATCGCCAAGGTAATTCCGGTCAAAGGGGAATCGGGAAAAAAAGATGTAGTCGGAATGGTGAAAAAATATTTTGGCGTCTGGAAAGGGGAAAAATGGGCTGCTGTTATAGGTAAACCATCTAGATATTTCCGTTCCAGATCGTTAACAGATGAAATTGTTAATTGACACAAGTTCTATCGTCAATTTTCTCCGGGGCAAACAGGGAAGCGATATTTTATGGAGAGAAATAAATAGCAAAGGAGATCTATTTGTTAGCATAATTACCAAAGCGGAACTGTTGTATGGGACATACAGATCGGGGAATCCAAATGCAGAAAAGAAAAAAACATTAGACTTGATTTCTGACTTTAATATTGGGATTGCACCGCTTAACGACGATATTGTTGATCTGTATGCAGTCGCAAAAACCCAGTTGGAAAAAGCCGGAAACCGGCTGGATGAGTTTGATTTATTAATCGGCGCAACGGCGGTAGCTAGCGGGAGCATGTTGGTGACAGACAATCAGAAACATTTCCGCAGATTTCCCAATCTTACATTATATCCACAATAATCCGCCCCTTGACAGAATTTTTATTCTGTTTTATATTACCCTCTAGCAGTTTAGATAAAAGAGTGATAAGATATAAAAGATATGGCAACCGCGAAAATCATTGACCCCAAATCGCTTAAACCATTGCCTGGATATATCCTGGTTGAACCGGTAAAGGCAGACAAGAAAACAATTTCCGGAATTTATTTACCTGATTCTCATGATGAAAAACCCCAGCAGGGCATGGTTTTGGCGGTTGGAGGGGATTGGTCAACTGAGCACGGGGCGAAAATTGTTTGTCCGGTTAAAAAGGGCGATCATGTGATTTACAAAAAATGGGGCGGGAATGATGTTAAAATTGGTGATGTAGAATATCAGTTCTTGAAATTTGAGGACGTTCTCGCAGTAATTTAATATGCCAAAACAATTATTATTTTCCGATCAAGCCCGAAACAAGCTTCTTTCTGGGGTTAATCAGCTCGCTAAAGCCGTTATTACTACTCTCGGTCCACGAGGCAGAAACGTAGCTTTGGATAAAAAATGGGGTGCTCCGACCGTTGTCCATGACGGAGTTTCGGTGGCTAAAGAAATTGAATTAATAGATCCGTTTGAAAATATGGGCGCCCAGCTGGTGAAAGAAGCCGCCAGCAAAACAAATGACGTTGCCGGAGACGGGACTACTACGGCTACAGTTCTGGCTCAAACGATCGTTTCTTCGGGAATGAAGAATATTACTGCCGGAGCCAACCCGATGCTGATTAAACACGGTATCGATAAGGCAGTTGAGGCTTTGGTAACAGAATTAAAGCGAATAGCTAAAGACGTTAAGCCTGAAGATTGGGAGTCTGTGGCTACAATATCAGCCGGAGATCAGAAAGTTGGCAAGAAGATCGCCGAGGCTCTTAAACTAGTTGGCCGGGATGGTTTGGTTGAGGTTGAAGAAGGCAAAGGTTTTGAAATAGAAATTGATCATAAAGAAGGCATGTCTTTCGATAAGGGCTACGCATCGCCATATTTTTCTACCAATGCCGACACGATGGAATCTGAAATCAGCGACGCATATATTCTAATCACTGATCAAAAAGTCAGCTCTATCTCCGATCTTTTGCCTTTCTTGGAAAAGTTCGTCAAAATCAGCAAGAACTTGGTGATTGTGGCCGATGAAGTTGAAGGAGAGGCTTTAGCAACATTGGTTGTCAACAAAATGCGCGGATCGTTTAACGTTTTGGCAGTTAAAGCCCCTGGATTCGGCGACAGGCGCAAGGCCATGTTGGAAGACATTGCGATTTTGACGGGAGGATCGTTTATTTCAGAAGATACCGGCAGAAAATTGGATTCCGTTACCGTCGAAGACTTGGGCAGAGCCGATAGAGTTGTCGCAGACAAGGATAATACCAGAATTATTGGCGGCGGCGGAACTAAAGCGGCGATTCAGGCCAGAATTCAGTCAATCCGTTCAGAAATGGACAGAACCACTAGCGATTTCGACAAAGAGAAACTTCAGGAAAGATTGGCCAAACTGTCCGGCGGGGTAGCTGTAATCAGCGTCGGAGCAGCCACAGAAGTTGAGCTTAAGGAGCTTCAGGAGAGAGTCAAAGACGCGGTTGAAGCTACCAAGGCGGCAATTGAAGAGGGAATCGTTCCGGGGGGCGGAGTGGCCTTGTTAAGGTCGGCCAAGGTTCTGGACAAATTAATTTTTGATGGTAATGACGAAAAAGTAGGCGTGGATATTATGCGTGACGCTTGCAGTCAACCCCTAAGGTGGTTGGCGGTAAATTCAGGGGCTGACGCTGGATGGGTGGTTAAAAAAGTGGCTGATTCGGCTGTGGCTGATTATGGTTTCAACGCTCTGACCTTAGAATTCGGCTCCATGCTTAAGCAAGGCATAATTGACCCGGTTAAAGTTACCAGAAGCGCTTTGCAAAACGCGGCATCGGTTGGTTCAATGATTTTAACTACCGAAGCCTTAGTTACGGATATTCCGGAAAAGAAAGACGATAAATTACCAACTCCGGACATGTCCGGGATGGACATGTAATTTAAACCTTAACCCCGACTTAGGTCGGGGTTTTTTTATGCCCGTAAAATCTCTGCACATTGCTATAGATGGGCCCATAGGGTCGGGGAAAAGCACTGTTGCCAAAGAAATTTCCCGCCGCCTGGACATTTTTTTAATCGATGCCGGAGCAATCTACCGGACTGCAGCCTATATTGCTCTACGGGACAATTTAAATCCAAATCAAGCGGGAGATATTGCCAAAAAGCTAAGAAATTCAGAATTGGTTGAAAGGCAGGCCTTACCAAAAGAACAAGACGGTAGAAAGATCACCGTATTGCTGGACGGAAAGGATATTTCTTGGGAGATAAGAGGTCATGGAATTGATGATCTGGTGGCTAAAATTGCGGTTAATAAGGTTGTTATTAATGCAGTTCATGCAAAGGAAAAGCTGTTGGCAAAAGGCCAAAGCGTGGTTATAGAGGGGCGGGAAATCGGAACCATGGTTTTACCGAAAGCTCAAGTAAAGGTTTATCTGACTGCCGATCCCAGAGAAAGGGCAAAAAGGCGTTTCCAGGAATATCAGAATAAGGGCGATACCACTCCTCACGGAGAGATAATCAGGGCTTTAAAGGAAAGAGACGAATTGGACATGCGCCGGGCCTATGCCCCCTTGCGGAAAGCCGATGATGCCGTGCTGGTTGACACGACAGGAAAGACTGTAAATGAAGTTGTAGATATGATTTTGAAGTTAGTACCGGAAGAATACTTTGAAGTGAAGTACAAGAAAGTACAAGAAAGTAAAAGAAAGTAAAAGAAAATAAAAGAAAGAAGACTTAGCTTGTTGTACATTTTTGTACTGCGCCGAAGGCGCGTACTTTCTTGTACCTTAATTAAAGCTCCGGTAAAATCTGTTTAGGATTAATGTATCCGGAATCATTTCTGACTTCAAAGTGTAAATGCGGACCGGTGGTCCAGCCTGTCAATCCAACTGTTCCTAAAACTGTTTCCTTAGTTACATAATCGCCAACGTTAACATTAATAGTGTCCAAATGGGCATAAAGCGTGCTTATTCGCCCAGAATGCCCGATTACCAGTTTATGCCCATATCCCATTTTTTTACGTTCAACCTCAATAACGGTTCCTGGGGCCGCAGCCAAGATCTTGGTTCCCAGTTTAGATTTGATATCTACTCCGGGATGTTTATCGTAGAAACCTTGAGAGTAACCGTTATTTTCGGCTAAAGGGATTCTGAAGGTTGTTTCGGTAATGACTTTGACTGTATCAGGGGTTAGGGTGGTGACTTCAATGGACCCTGCCGGTGTTTGACCTCCGATCGGGCCCATCAGATTGACCAAGAATATAGACAGGGCTAAGTTTCCGCCGACTATAGCTTTAATTTTGCGGCTTTCAAAGACCGGCCGCAGTTTTTTGGATAGAAAATGGCTTTTTTTCCATAACATAGTTGGGCTTAATTTAGGCCTTGGTTGAGCCCCGCCTAGCCCTACTTCATGCCTACTGCGTGAACTATTCGTTTACGGCCTGAAGAGCGGCTGGTCGGCGGGTATGATGCGCCGGCTGATTTTTCTTACCAGAAAAATCAAGGCTCATCATAAAAAAACCTACGCTTGGTGGCGTAGGTTAAAAGATACGTGTATGATATATTAAAATGACCAAAATGTCAAGAAAACCCGAAAGTCATAGGCAATTGAAAACCATAGCGGACGTTGACGTCAACGGTAAAAAGGTCTTGGTTAGGCTGGACTTGGATGTGCCAGTGAAAAAGGCAAAAGGCAAAAGGCAAAAGGCAAAAGTTGCAGACGATACCAGATTGTTAAATTCTCTGCCAACTATTAAATATTTGGTTGATAGACAGGCAAAAATTACTATAATTGGCCACTTGGGCAGACCTGGCGGAAAGAGGGTAGAAGAGTTAAGTTTAAGGCTAGTAGCGGATTGGTTTGAGAGCAGATTTCCGGGGGCGGGGATCAAGGTAGAAGAAAATCTGCGTTTCGATCCGGGAGAGGAAGGCAACTCCCCCACTTTCGCTCAAAATATTGTGCGACGTTTGTCTCCGGACGTTTATATCTTTGATGCCTTTGCTTCTTATCGTTCGCATGCTTCGGTGGTTTTGGTGCCTAAATTAGTCTGTAGGGTTGCAGTTGGTTTTAGATTTGAAGTTGAAATATCCCATTTATCAAAAGTTCTGGAAAATCCGAAGAAACCGGTAATATTTATTCTAGGAGGAGCCAAAGTTGACACCAAAATAACCCTAATTCCGAAGCTGGCGAAGCGGTCGGACGAGGTCCTGATAGGCGGATTATTGCCAACGAAACTGAGATCTGTTTGTTTGCCGGGCGGCGGCTGCATTAAGGCAGCTAAATTAAACGATAGCGGTATGGATGTTACTGAAGCGTCAGCCAAGATGTTTGCCGATAAAATTATGACCGCCGGTACAGTGGTTTGGAATGGACCAATGGGAAAGTTTGAGGATGGTAAACATTCAGCCGGAACAGAGATTGTAGCTAAGGCCATGAATCAAACGAAAGCTTACACCGTGGTTGGCGGCGGAGACACCGAGGCGGTTTTAACAGCTTTTGGTTTGGAAAGTGGAATTGACTGGATTTCCAGTGGCGGCGGGGCGATGTTGTACTATTTGGCCAATGGAACTCTCCCCTTTTTAGAGGCGATAAAGAATTAAAACGGTCCCTGACGGAGAATCGTCTTATATTTCATTTTCATTTGTGAAGCGGGGATGCGGGTTGGTTTGCCATAGCCAACGCCTATCTCCCCAATTTCGGCACTGCCATCAAATTTTCATTAGCATCGGCAAAATATAAAAAATCGGTTTCCAGAAAATCCTGGAAGAAGTCTTTAATAGTATGGGTTAAAACAATTATAAAGAAGAAAATTAACAGTTTTTTCATACAAGATTATTTCAATTAATCAATTAATTGAAATATATTGTATCAAGATAATACTATAGCCTATCGCGTGTCGCCGCTGCCGCGGATTTTGCCACGTTTCAGCCGGGAAAATAATTTGTCAAGGTTGGCCTCGGCGATTTCTTCAATAGAAAACTTGAGCTCGGTGCAGAGTTGAGTGAAATACCACAACACGTCGCCCAATTCGTCTTTTAACGCCGCCCGGTCTTGTTTGGAAATCTTTCCCCCCTTGTCTCGAAAAATTTTCTTGATTTTTCCGGCAAATTCGCCGGCTTCATTAATAAGGCCAAGAGTGGGATATGTGATCGGGTGTTCGGTTTTGACATAATTCCAGGTTTTCCTAGACTGTTTCTGGTAATCGCGATATTTTGGAGTTTTCACTTTTTGGATTTTAGCATACGGTCAATTAAAAGAGGTTAAATATTTCGAATCTTTATTATTGTATCAGGCGATTTATATCGATATTTTAAAATATCGATATAAATATCCACGAAACCGGCGAATAACTTCAATTATTTAAATAATTGAAGTCTTGTCGATGAAATTAAAATTAAACATGGGCGTTTATTTTTTTAGAAATTGTTTTGTCAGGAGTCGGCCGACGAATGACGCAAGAGATTGTGAATTTGTGGCTGGAGAGAAGCAATATGATCGTCGAAGGATATAATTTATCAGGTTGAGCGGATGACAAGTTTTCCATTTTCAAACACTGTATTTTTTGCGTTGGCCATCGCATAAGCGGCTTTTTCGGGAGTTCCGAACGCCACCATCAGAGAATTTCCAAGCAAACAGAGTTGTGGATCATTTTCCATGCGCTTCCCAAGCATGGTTACATCGTTAAACAAAGATGAGATTTTAGCAACTTCGATTACTTCATCCGGTAGTTCATTTAGAGCAATCGCGATTTCTTCTAGAGTTAATGGTCGTGGCGACGAATCTGGTTGTGCCATAGTTACATTTTTATTTCAATCCCCACTCCGGCCGGGAGGTCGAGGTGGGACAGGGAATCAATGGTTTTAGAAGTCGGTTTGTCGAGAATAATTACCCTTTTATGGGTTAAAATTTCAAAATGTTCGCGGGCATTTTTGTCTACATGCGGACTGGTGGTAACTGTGATTAAGCGGCGGTGAGTCGGTAAAGGAATGGGGCCGATTATTTGGGCCCCGCTGGCCATGGCTGTATCAACAATCTTCTGAACCGCCTCGTCGATGACGCGGTAGTCAAATGATTTAAGCTTGATTTTAATTGATCCTGCTGCCATGTTTTTTTAAAAGAGCTTTAATAAATAAAAAAGCCTCTGTAACGAGGCTAATTATAACACACGATAGGGCTAAAACCGATTATTTGTTAACTTTAGTAATAACTCCGGCCCCAACAGTGTGGCCGCCTTCTCTTATAGCAAATCTCAATCCTTCTTCCATAGCAACAGGGGCGATTAATTTAACAGAGATTTTGGCGCTGTCTCCCGGCATGATCATTTCTACCCCCTCGGCCAATTTAACTTCTCCGGTAACGTCAGTAGTGCGGATATAAAATTGAGGTTTATATCCGGTAAAGAAAGGAGTGTGCCGTCCGCCCTCTTCTTTGGTGAGGATATAAATTTCGGCGTCAAACTCAGTATGGGAAGTGACTGATCCGGGCTTTGCCAATACCTGGCCTCTCTGGATATCGTCTTTTTCAACGCCCCGAAGTAAAATTCCGACGTTATCTCCGGCTTGGCCTTCGTCCAGAGTTTTCCTAAACATTTCAACCCCGGTGACGACTGATTTCTTAGGCGCCGCTTCAAGCCCCAAAATTTCAATTTCTTCGCCGACTTTAACAATTCCGCGCTCAATTCTACCGGTGGCTACAGTTCCTCTGCCTTTAATAGAAAAGACATCTTCTACCGGCATCAGGAACGGCTTATCCGTCGGCCTGTCCGGAACCGGAATATATTCGTCAACCTTGTTCATTAAGGCCATGATTTGTTTTTCGGCTTCGGCATCGCCTTCTAGGGCTTTAAGGGCGGAAACCCGGATAATCGGGACTTCCTGACCCGGGTATTCATATTTAGTTAATAGATCGCGGATTTCCATTTCTACCAAATCTAGAAGCTCCGGATCGTCAACCGCATCGCATTTATTAAGGGCAACAATAATTTTTGGAACGTTTACTTGTTTTGCTAATAAAATATGCTCTCTGGTTTGAGGCATCGGGCCGTCAGTCGCGGCTACGACTAAAATAGCTCCGTCCATCTGGGCGGCGCCGGTAATCATGTTCTTAATATAATCGGCATGGCCCGGGGCATCGATGTGGGCGTAGTGCCTTTTTTCGGTTTCGTATTCCAAATGGCTAATATTGATAGTAACTCCGCGTTCCCTTTCTTCCGGAGCGTTGTCAATATCCGCAAACGCCATGGATTTAGTTTTATTTCCCGGCTGTTTGGACAAGACGGAAGTAATCGCCGCCGATAAAGTGGTCTTGCCGTGGTCAACGTGCCCGATAGTACCGACGTTGACATGAACTTTGTTTCTTTTATAAACGCCTTCTGCCATAAGTAATTTGTTATTTTAAATGAAATCTATTTTTAGTGCAATAGGGAATTTGGTTTTGAAACTTCAATTATCTTTAAAGCGATATTATTTGGGACCTCCTGATAGTGCGATGGTTCCATATAATAGCTGGCCCGGCCCTTTGTCATTCCGCGTAAGGTAGTGACGTAGCCGCTCATTTCAGCCAAAGGGACTAATGAGTTGATGACGACTGCCTTGCCGCGGTTTTTAGTTCCCAGGATTTGGGCCCTCTTGCTGGACAAATCTCCGATAACGTCCCCCATAAATTCTTCCGGAGTGGTAACCTCGATCTTCATAATCGGTTCCAGTAAAACCGGAGAAGCTCTTTTAACCGCGTCTTGCAGAGCCATAGATCCGGCTATCTTGAAAGCCATTTCGGAGGAATCAACCTCATGGAATGTCCCGTCATAGACGGCGATCTGAACATCAACCATTGGAAAGCCGGCGAAAATTCCGTTTTCCATTGCTTCTTTAACGCCTTTTTCAATTGCCGGAATAAATTCCCGCGGGATGGCTCCGCCTTTAACTTCATTTACAAATTCATTGCCTTCGCCCCTGCCCTTCGGCTCTATCCGCAACAAACAGTGGCCGTATTGCCCGCGGCCTCCGGTTTGGCGGATATATTTGCCTTCTCCTTCGGCAATTTTTCCGATAGTTTCTTTATAGGCCACTTGAGGCTTGCCCGTGGTGGCTTCGACTTTAAATTCACGCTTCATTCTGTCAACCAAAACTTCCAAGTGCAGCTCTCCCATTCCGGCAATAATGGTTTGGCCGGTTTCGGGATTGGATTTTATTTTGAAAGTCGGATCCTCTTCCGCTAATCGTTGTAAGGCTGTTCCCATTTTTTCCTGATCGGCTTTTGTTTTTGGTTCAATTGCCAAAGAAATAACCGGTTCGGTAAATTCAATTCCCTCTAAAATGATTTGATGGTTGTCGTCGGTTAGAGTGTCTCCGGTTTTGGTTTTGGAAAGTCCGACGATGGCTACAATTTCTCCGGCTATCGCTTCATCAATTTGTTCTCGGTCATTGGCGTGCATTAATAAAACGCGACCGACCCGCTCTTTTTCCCGTTGAGTCACATTTAGGAGATATGATCCGGCTTTTAATTTTCCGGAATAAATTCTAACGTAGGTTAAACGGCCGACGTGAGGATCTGTTTGAATTTTAAAAGCCAATCCGGCAAATGGCCCGTCCGGATCGGGAGCTCTTTCTTCGGTCTGACCGGTTTGCGGAATTATGCCTTTGGCAGGCGGAATGTCCATAGGCGACGGCAAATAATTGACGACTGCGTCTAAAAGAGGTTGGACGCCTTTGTTTCTTAAGCTGGAGCCGCAGTAAATCGGGACTAGCTTATAGGCAATAGTCGCTGCCCGCAAGGCCTGATGTAATTCCGGCAGAGTCGGCTCTTTTCCTTCCAGATATTGGGCCAATAAGGCGTCATTCGTTTCGGAAATCTGTTCAATTAATTTTTGGCGGTATTCTTCAACTTCCCCCTTCATTTCTTCAGGAATCGGTTGTTCAGCATACATGGCTCCGGTTTCATCGCCTGCCCAGATCAGAGCTCTTCTTTCCAACAATAAAACGACTCCTTTAAAATTTTGTTCCGCTCCGATTGGCAAGGCCATAATCGCCGGATTGGCTCCGAGCCTGTCGCGGATATCAGTCACAGTTGCCAAGAAATTGGCTCCGAGCTTGTCCATCTTATTTATAAAACAAATCCGGGGGACATTATATTTATCAGCCTGATGCCAAACGGTTTCTGATTGCGACTGAACTCCTTCTTCGGCGTCCAAGACCGTGACTCCGCCGTCTAAAACTCTTAAACTTCTTTCAACTTCGGCAGTAAAGTCAACATGTCCGGGAGTATCAATAATATTTATCCGGTGTGGGATCAGAGGCGAGAAAGCCTCCATAGTCGGAGTCCAGAAGGTGGTGGTGGCGGCAGAAACGATGGTAATCCCGCGTTCTTTTTCCTGTTCCATCCAGTCCATTTGAGTGGTGCCTTCGTCAATGTCGCCGATCTTATAACTTTTGCCGGTATAAAAAAGAATTCTTTCGGTGGTGGTGGTTTTGCCGGCGTCAATATGGGCGATAATTCCGATGTTTCGGATTTGATTCATGGGAAGAGTGCGGTTGGTGGAAGTTTGTTGGGCCATAAATTAGTTGTTGGTTATTGGCTGTTTGTTATTGGTTAAAAGGTTAAAAGGAAAATTGTCAGGAGACTATAAAGTGTTGATGCTACCATCTAAAATGTGCAAAAGCTTTATTGGCTTCAGCTTGACGGTGCATGGTAATTTTCTTTTCAACTGCTCCGCCGGTTCCGCCGATTGCCGCTGTCATTTCGGCTGCCAATTTTTCTCCGAAAGTTTTATATTCTTTATTCGGTCGTTTTCTGGCCTCGTCAACCAGCCAACGGAGAGCCAATGAAAATCCACGCGGGCCTCTGACGGGGGTCGGGACCTGATAGGCTGCTCCACCGATGCGTCGGCTCCTAACTTCCATTTTAGGAGTAATCTGGGCTACGGCTTCTTCAAACACCTGGACAGGAGTCTTTTTCGCCGATTTAGCGGCGATTTCAAGTCCGCGGTAAACTTGAGTTTGGGCAATAGTTTTCTTGCCGTCTTTCATAACCTGATTTATAAGCTTCGTTAATTGGCGATTTCCATAAACCTGGTCCGGTTCCGGAATCCTGATTTTTATTTTTTTATTATTTCTGGCCATATATAAAGATCCTATTTTAAACTTTGGCGGCTACAGCCGGCGCTCCGGCAACAGCTGCGGCTCCGCCCAAACGAACCCCATATTTGCTGCGGCTGGTTTTGCGGTTGGCAACTCCGGCAGCATCAAATTTGCCTCTGACGATATGATATTTAACCCCCGGAAGGTCTTTAACCCGGCCTCCCCTGATTAATACGATAGAGTGCTCGGCTAAACTATGGCCTTCTCCCATGATGTAAGCGGTAACTTCCTGGCGGTTGGATAGCCTGACTCTGGCGACTTTCCGTAAAGCAGAGTTTGGTTTTTTAGGAGTCATGGTTTTTACAATCACGCAAACTCCCCGTTTCTGCGGATTTGGGGTATTGCTGATTTCTCTGGTCTTGGCATTAAAGTTTTTATGCAAAGCAGTAGCTTTGATTTGCCTGATCTTCTGGCGTCTTGGTTTTCTGATGAGCTGATTAATTGTTGGCATAAGCAAACTGTATTTTAGCATACGGGACAGCCATATGATAAAATACCCCTTTGGAAGCAGCAAGCTTCTTTAACACCTCGTTTTTGCGCGCATTAGCCTATTCTGTGTATTGATGCGTTGCCGATGTGTATTGAAGGATATAAAACTTCTAGTAAAATATGACGATTACAAGGAAAATAGCTTTATGACAAATCATATTGTTCAATTAACCATAGACGGCCGGAAGGAGCTGGAAAAAGAACTGGACGAATTGCGGACAGTGAAGCGCCCGCAATCAGTTAAAAGACTACAAACCGCCAGAGAATTCGGCGACTTATCGGAGAATGCCGAGTATCATGATGCCCGGGAAGAATTAAATTTTATAGACGGCCGGATTGAGGAGTTGGAGGACATTTTGTCCAGATCGAAGGTAGTTAAAACTACAACTTCTAAGAATTCTGTCGGAATTGGCTGCAAGGTTACTGTAGCCGTTAATGGCTCCAGCCACATTTTTCACATTGTCGGAGAGTGGGAAGCCAACCCAATGGAAAAGAAGATTAGCCACGATTCCCCTTTGGGAAAAGCCTTGCTTGGTAAAAAAGTCGGCGACAAAGTTGAAGTTGAGGCACCGGCGGGGAAAATCCTCTATACAGTCAAAAAAATCCACTAACACCTTCTGATATCGTCAGATCATATCGGTTATAATCTTCTTTAATGGCTACCAGACTTTCGACGATTAAAGATATCCGCCTTAAAAAATTGCAGGAACTTAAGGAAAAAGGGATTAATCCTTTTCCTCCGAATTTTGAGCGGAGTCATGTTATTGATGAAGCCCGGAATTTAAGCGGTGAAAAAGTCTCAATAGCCGGCAGAATTGTGGCTCTGCGGGAGCACGGGAAGATAATTTTTGTCGACGTCTCTGATGAATCGGGAAAAATTCAGGCTCTTCTGCGGCCGGATGATTTGGGCGAAGGTTTTTTATTGATTGAGTCTTTAGATCTTGGCGATTTTGTCGGGGTTGCCGGCGAAATTGTGACGACAAGAACCGGAGAGATTACTGTCCAAGCCAAAGAAATTAAGTTACTGTCTAAGGCAATTAGGCCTTTGCCGTCAATGTGGCATGGACTGAAAGATGTTGACGAAAGATTCCGTAAAAGATATTTGGACACGCTGTTAAATCCGGAGGTCAAAAAATTACTTGATTCAAGATGGACAATTGAGAAGGAAACCAGAAAGTATTTATGGAGTTTGGGATTTACCGAAGTTGAGACCCCAATCCTTCAGCCGCTTTACGGCGGAACCAATGCTCGGCCGTTTAACACTCACATGAATGCTTTGGGCCAGGACTTTTATTTGCGGGTGGCGCCGGAACTTTATTTGAAAAGATTGATTGTCGGCGGATATGAAAAAGTTTTTGAAATCGCCCGGAATTTCAGAAACGAAGGAATTGATACCACCCATCAGCCGGAATTTACCATGATGGAATGGTATGAAGCTTACGCCGATTATCAGCGGGTAATGGATGTGGCCGAAGGCTTAATGAAACATTTGGTCACGGCCACTACCGGAACCGCAAAAATTAAAGTCGGGGATCATGAAGTGGATTTATCCGGTAAATGGCCCAGAATTTCGATGGTGTCGTTGGTGAAGCAATATTTAGACATTGATTACGAAACCGTCTCTGACAAGGAGCTGAAAGATTTATTAAAGAAAAATAATCTTAAGGTTGAGGGAGTTTGGTCAAAAGGATTGGCGTTTTTTACCTTATTTGATCATTTAGTGTCGCATAAATTAGTTGAACCGACTTGGGTAATTGATTATCCCAAGGAAGTCAGTCCCCTCTCCAAACAACATCGGAACGACGACAGGTTTGTGGAAAGATTTGAGGGTTATATCGGCGGCCGGGAAATTTTCGACGGCTGGTCGGAGATTAACGATCCCTTAGATCAAAGATCGCGGTTTGAAAATGAGCAAAAGAATCTTAAGGCCGGAAACGCCGAAGCCCAACCAACCGACGAAGATTTTTTGGAAGCCTTGGAATACGGGATGCCGCCTTTGGGCGGAATTGGGATCGGGATTGATAGATTGGTGATGTTTTTGACAAACACCTGGTCCATCCGCGAAACTATCGCCTTCCCCACTCTTAAATTAAAGGCTTAAATATTTTCAATTTAGTATGACCAGAGACAAAGCTTGGGAAATCGTTAAAACTTATGTTAAAAACGAAAATCTAAGAAGGCACATGCTGGCGGTGGAAGCAGCGATGGAGAAATATTGGGAATATTTCTCCAAGAGTAAGAAGTCTGGAGTAGGGAGTAAGGAAGACTGGAAAATTGTCGGGTTACTGCATGATTTTGATTGGGAAATACATCCGTCATTGGATGAACATCCGCAAAAAGGCGAGGCGATTTTAGAGAAAGAGGGCCTACCGGGAAATTTAAGGAGGGCGATTTTATCCCATGCCGAACATACCGGCGTATCAAGAGAAAATTTAATGGAGAAAACGCTGTTTGCGGTGGACGAATTATCCGGTTTAATTGTGGCCGTAGCCTTAATGAAAGGCAGAAAGCTGGAAAATGTGGCAGTAGAGTCAGTCTTAAAAAAATTTAAACAAAAATCTTTTGCCGCCGGGGTGAATCGCCAAGACATCGAGCGCGGCGCGGCAGACTTAGGCGTGCCGCTGGAGAGGCATATTGAGATTGTGCTAGCGGGGATGAAAGACATCGCGGCGGAATTGGGGTTGTAATATTCTCCCGAGGTTGATACAAATATGGATGTGATTGAAGTCACTAAAATAGCCATTTTCAAAGGCAGGAAGATTAGGAAAACTATTCATCTCAACGAATGGTGGTTTGTTGTTGAAGATGTGGTTTTGGCCTTAATTGATTCTAATGATTCCAAACAGTATGTCCAACGTATGAAGCTTCGCGATCCAGAACTTTCTAAAGGATGGGTACAAATTGTACATATCCTTCCAGTTAAAACTTTGGGGGGGAAACAGTTAATGAATTGTGCCAATACAGAAGGAATATTTCGTATTATTCAATCAATTCCATCCCCCAAGGCTGAACCGTTTAAGCGTTGGCTCGCCCGAGTCGGATACGAAAGAGTCCAGGAAATTGAAGATCCTGAACTTGCGACCAAAAGAACAAGGGCTCTTTACAAAGCTAAAGGATACTCCGACGACTGGATCGAAAAGCGGATGCGGGGAATTGAAATCCGGGAGACTTTAACCGACGAATGGAGAAAACGGAACGTCGGCGCCGACAGGGAATACGCTATTCTCACCGCCGAAATCTCTAAAGCCACTTTCGGGATGACCCCATCACAGTATAAGAAATTCAAACGCCTAAAAAGAGAAAATTTACGCGATCACATGGATGATATGGAACTTATTTTTACCATGCTTGGCGAAGCCGCAACCACCAGAATTGCCAAAGCCAAAAATGCCATCGGCTTTCCGGAAAATAAGCGCGTCTCCCGTCAGGGCGGAACCATCGCTGGAAATGCCAGAAAAGAGTTGGAACAAAAATCAGGCCAAAAAGTTTCCACCCGCCGCAACTTCCTTAGGTCTCCGCAAAACAAAAAACTCCTGAATTAAAAGCTGTGCTACCATAAAGAAATCAATGGAACTCCCCGGAAACAAAAACCACCAGCGACTTCTCAACTTTACCCTTGCCACTTTTACCAAGGACAGAAATGTCCGTTCCATTATTTTGTTCGGCTCGCTTGGAAGAGGCGACTGGGATAGCGACTCCGACATCGATCTCGATATTATCGTCAAAGACGACTCCGATAAAATCGTGTCAGAAGAGATTAAAAAACTTTTGGATGAGTTCGCAAAAAATCATCAAAAGACTCTACTTCATTTTAATGAAGCGCCCCATGAAATTACTATTGTATTTGCGACTCTGGACCGGATGAGTATCCGTTTTCATCTGATCGAAGACACCAACTGGAAAATACTGGACTCGATGAAAATAATTTTCGGAGATTTAACCAAAAATGACATTACGAGAAAACTTTCGCCGAAAAAAATCGGCGCTCACCCAAATCTCGAATTAATGCAAAATAAATTTCTTGAACTCGCCATTTATATCCCTATCTCTCTTCGCCGAGAGAAACTAATCAACGCCGCTTTCTTCTTAAATAAAATGCGTCAGCTCCTAATCGAGATTTACGCTAACTCCAGGGCAGTCGATCGGTTTCTTGATTTTGAAAAAATCGCAGATAATTCCATCATCGCCGCCTTAATCCCAACCTACCCGATTTTAAATAAACAATTAGTCAATCACTCATTTCATTCTTTACTAACTTATTATCGCGACCACTTTGGTAGTATCAGCGTGCAAAAACTCTCGCTAACTCCAAACCAAAAAGAATTAATTGATCAAATAATCCATAAATCATAACAAGGTTAAATGATTCGAATCATTTAACCTTGTTTTTTATGATAGATGGAAAATTGATAAGTTGATATATATAAATAAGGGTCTTGCCCAGATAACAGCTTACTGATATAGTGTTAAGAGCTGTATGAAGGGCAAATCCAGATTCATAAAACGAGTTAAAATTTCTTCGCTGAAATTTCGCCTTTTACTCCGGTGTTTCTTAAGCGACATTACCGCC
>JACRNH010000004.1 GCA_016219325.1 Candidatus Collierbacteria bacterium | reverse complement strand
AAAGATTATAAGAATCTTTATATTATTCACGACGATCTTGATATCCCCTTGGGAACTTTCAAGATCCAGTTTGGCAAAGGCCCGAGGCGGCATAAAGGAATTTTGTCGGTGGAGCAGGCATTGGGGACGAAAGAGTTTTGGCGGGTGAGAATAGGGATTGATAACAGGTCAAAAGGTCAAAAGGTTAACAGGTTGGAAAGTGAAGATTCAGGAGAAGATTATGTTTTGGAAAAGTTCAAGCCGGAGGAAAAGAAGATTTTAGAATCAGTTTTTCCGGAGATCGGAGACAGATTGAACTCGTTGTCATTCCTGCGAAAGCAGGAATCTATTTAAATAGATTCCCGATCAAGTCGGGAATGACAGGAAATGTGAGAAATGTCATTATATAACTGGGAGCACCATTGGCGGAGGAGATTTACCCATCAGGCGGTTTTTTCAGGATTGACCGGGCTGTACTGGACCAACGCTATCCGCGATATCGGTCTGGCGCTGGTTAATATTTTTATCCCGATTTATCTTTTCCGTCAATTCGGCAGTGTCTCATTGGTTTTCGTTTTTTTAGCGGCTTATCATTTGAGCGTTGTTCTAATGGCTTATCCGGTGGCCGGAATTATCCGGCGTTTGGGGCTGGATTATTCCGGAGTTTTGGGCGGGCTGTTCAAAGCCGGTTTTTTTGGACTTTTATTGGCCGGCAAGATGCATCATTGGTTGATTTGGCCGGCGGCTTTGGTTTGGGGATTTTACCTGGCTGACGCATCACTATTATTTAGCAGCCGATAGCGGGAAAGATCATTTGTTTGGCCGGAAAGTGGCAGTGATTAATTTAATTGACCGGTGGCTATTGGCTTTGGTGCCGATTGCCGGTGGAATTATGCTTGACTGGGGAGGGTTTCAATTGACTTTTGTAATTGCTGCCATATTCCTGGGAATTTCCGGATTGCCGTTATTGTTTGATAGATTTAATCAGAAAAATATGCGGCTTGATTTTAAAGATACCGTAGCCGGGGTAGCTGATCCTGCCAACAGAAAGATTTGGTTGGCGTTGTTTGCAGCCGGAGTTACGGCTGAAGTCGTGGCTACAGTCTGGCCGATTTATTTATTTTTATTAGTGAAAAATTATACGAAAATCGGATTAATCCAAACAGGAGGGCTATTATTAGCATCTGTTGTATTAGTATGGCTGGGGCGGCAGATTGACCGGCGCCATTGGCGGTGGCTGCGGCCGGCAGTATTTGCCAATGCTCTTAATTTATTTTTCAGAGGTTTGGTAGTAAGCGGACTGGGATTATTTCTGATGGAATCGGTTTACCAATTGATCAGTCTATTTGTCTGGGTCCCGTTTGAAGCCAGCGTTTATGACTTGGCGGTGCGTGACCGGAAATTGGAGTTTTTTGTCAGAAGGGAATGGATGTTACACCTTGGCGGATTGGTTTCAAGCATATTTTTGGCAATTGGTTTTGCTCTGGGGGCGCCGTGGCAGTGGGTATTTATATTCGGAGCAGCAAGTTTGGCGGTAGTGGCGGTTGGAAAGCAAGAGTAATTTGAAATTTGAAATTTAAAATTTGAAAATAAACCCAAAAAATTAAATGTTTAAATTATAAAAAATTAAGATTTAAAAATTGCCCTGCGGAGCAGGGTCCTGCTTTGCAGGATAAATTATAAATTTAATGATATTGTTATTCGTTTACGAACTAATCCTGATAACAATTCTGCTTATTAAGTCCGGTTTTGGGGGTATCTTGGCAGCCTGGCCTTTATATCTCGGGGTTTTAGCGGGCTCACAGTTCGCCTTGGCCGACGAATGGGTGAAACGCTATCTTCCTCACAAATTATTTACTCAAAACGTGTTGTTTATGCCGATGTGGTTGATATTGGCTATTTTTGCCTTCACTTCAATTACCGGCTGGTTTGGAAAAGGTTTGATTTTGGGGATTGGCTGGCAATGGTTTGAGTGGAAATTAAACAGCCGGCCCTGGAATAAAACCGAAAAGTTAATTGTGTTAGGCTATGCCGCCGTCTTCTGTTTGGCCTCTTTTCTGATTTGAGCCAACTTTCACCCATTCGACTAGCGCTCAGGGTTTCAGCTTCAGCTGTTTCAGTTTCCACATAAAAAGTTTTGCTTTGGATCTGACATTGCTGGCATCTTTGATCGAGTTTTTAGCTTCTTCCAGGATATAGCGGGGAACGGTTTTGGCCAATTTAATATACAGCGATTTATTTTTCATATCATTTAGTTCATGGGCCAGCCGCAACCCAAAATCCTGGAATTCCCGGGAAATGTATTGAGGACCGGTCAGGGGATTATGCTTACTTAAAATATCTGACAGGGATTTCATAATTTGATGCCGGCAGAAAATCTATGGCGGACGGCGCGACAGCAAGTTCAGACAAAATTTTATCGGCTAGCTTTTGTTTGTCAAATGAAGCGGGGGAGTTAACAATAATTGTTACCGAAGGCGCCTTGGTGTCATTATCAGGCATGGCTAATTGATGGCTGAGGTTGAGTTTATTGAAAATCATCCAGCCAGCGACAGCTATGATGATTAATACGGTTGAAACCCAAGCGGGAGAGAGGTACTTCCTGTCTTGTATGTTGGTGACAAAGGAAGACGGTGGAAGTACCCCTGTCCCGCTGCCTAAGCGGCTTTGTTTGTATTGCAATTGCTTCAAAATTAACAGGACCGCGACCGGTAAATGTCCGATAACCCGGCCATTGCTATCCATTTTCCTGATCTGGTGCGGTAGGATTCCGAGCTTGATCAGGTACCTGATTCGGTGTTCGGGATTGCCGGTCCCTAAATCTATGCTATTTTGCCGCGCTAGGCGGATTAGTTCATAGGTCGGTATCCAAACATTGTCGTCAAACATTATTTATCCTCTGAATTTCATTTTCCCGTTACGGGAAAATGACTAAAATCTACTATATTGGTTAAATTGAAGGTTGTCAAGGGGTGAACCAGTCGGTTCACCCCGCGAACCCTGTAGTCGCGCTCTTGCGAGTCATGCACGCAGAGCATGCAAGAAAGTAAGCGTACTAGCAGGGTCAAGAGGTGAAAAGCAGAAAGATCTTGGGCGAAGGGATACATATTGCTGTTGGTAGGTATTTTTGACGGTCAAGGGATTATGCGTGAAGTTTCGGGAACTTCACGAAACCAACGATCTGTTTCTTTTAAGCCTTATATATTGCAGAAGTTGAGCCGGAGTTAAGGAGATGGCTTTGAAATCGGCCTTAATTTTATCTATTTTGAAATGCCTTAAGTTGTAGGAAACAAAAAATGAGGGTTTGGAAGCGGCAATTCCGGCCACGACATGAGCGTCGTTTGGGTCTAAAACATATTTTAGAAACCGTTTGTTGATTTCCGGTTTAGAAACCACGATTTTTGCCACGCGAAACTTTTTCTCAATCAAGGTATTAAGCCTTTTTATGTCAAGGCCTAGCCGTTTAACCACGATCACAAGTTCTTCTTTTTGGATATCAGAGACAATTGGTTTAACGGCAGTGGTATTTAGAAGAAGATAGGCGGCGCCTTTGTTTGAAATCAGCGAAGAGATGATGACATCGGAATCAAAAAATACTTCTAACCTAGAAGTCATGATTTAGCCCTAAAAGTAGAGAGTTCTTTTTGGATAAGACTAAGGTTTTTGCGGTCTGCTTGATCGGCTTCAAGCAAGTCGCTGTCGAGGCCGGTTGACACAAACGACAGAGATTTAGCCGGAATCCGGTAAACTTTTCCGATTCTTTTGGCGATGATTTCCCCCTTGGCAATCAACTCGTAGACGGTATTTTTAGATAATTGCAATATTTTAGCCGTCTGTTCCGGAGTGTAAGCAATTAAAGTTGTGTCAGTCATGACTAGTTTATATCAAACGTGGCCAAAAATGTCAATAGTAGATTACTCAAAGTGGGGTAATGTTACTATTTACTTACGATCGTAGGAAAGTATTAACAAATGTGTTGTTGATTTTATGAAGACAGGAATATATGATTGGGGTTAGAAGGATTTGATTTTATGGGTAATATAGATACTGGGGCGCAAAATATCTCTAGGCGGGAGTTTTTGAAAATGGCGGGGATGGCTGGGGCGGGGGCGGCTTGGCCGAGATTTGGAGAGCCGGATCCGCGGAAATCAGAGCCGTTGCCGCCGAGAGAAAAATTAACTGATGCCGACTTGTTCAACATGGCGTTACCAATCACCAGCAGGCTGGAAGTTTTATCCCGGAGGGGCGATGCCGGGTTTGGCATTAAGACAGATGTTGTTCGGGAGCCAGGGTTTATGGACGGCGATTCTTTGGGTAAGTGGGAGAGAAATTTTCCCAGTTATCCATTGGAGCATATTAGAAATGGCTTACAATCTTTAGATCCGCGATGGATTTTACCTAAACAATTATCATTTTTTGCTTACCCTCAATTAAATTATTCATATCAAATTCCCTTTAATTCCTATCCGGTTAAATTAGACCAGCAGACTGGTCGTTTGGTTCCTGCCGGACCGATCCAAGAAGTATATAAGAGGGGCCAACAATTTTTACCGGATGAGGCGGTGACGCTTTGGGGCGGGCGTGGTTTTATCGGAGAAATGTGGGAGTTTAAAACACTTGAGCACCATAACTTCGGTTCGTTAGGAGTTGTTTGGTGGGCAAAGAGGGGAATACCATTTATTGATTCGGCTTTTAGCTTAAATACATCCACCGATCTTATGGCTAGCGTGTCCAGAAAGAGTCCTCCGGAATTTTTCTATAGCGATAATGTCGGTAATCAATTCGCGGTTAGTGGTTCAGAAGATGTTTTATTCATCCCGATTGGTTTGAAGATGGACCCCAGTAACGCTCCCAACACTCGTCCTGAATTCAATGCCTGAAATTGACAAGAAATAAGATAGTCCGTTTTTAGAAGAAGTTTACGAAACGTGAATGAAAGCGTGAAGTTTCGTAAACTTCACGAAGCCGTCGAATTCACAGTTTTTTTATTAGAGCTTGCCGATCGGCAGTCTGGAATGAAGATTTTTTTGTAAAGTTTCGGAAACTTCACAAAACTTCCAAAATAGTTAGGAGTGGTATAGTGGAAGTCAATGGAAAGTGGAGAGGAGAGGCGGAAGAGGGCGGTTGGATTGTTGAGTTTGTTTCTATTGCTGACAGGGTTGGGGACGCTGGCGGGGTTGGCGCTTTTTTCTTCGGAAAATAGTAGGGTAGAGGTTATAAAGGATAATAGACAATGGACGATGGACGGTGGAGAATCGGCCAAAGAAATGGTGGTAGATGTGGCGGGGGCGGTGGAGAAACCCGGAGTTTATAAATTGGGGCAGGGAGCGAGAATTGTTGACGCTTTGGCAGCTGCCGGCGGATTATCAGGCAAGGCAGATCGTGATTTTTTATCAAAGACTATCAATTTATCTCAATTGGTAACGGATGGGATGAAAGTATATATCAAGCCGATTGGGGAAGATAAGGGGTCCCGCGAAGCGGGATCCGGCTCCGCCGGGGAGATAGGGGGGATCGGGGAGATCATATATATAAATAGTGCAAGCAGGGAAGAGTTGGAAACTTTGTGGGGGGTGGGGCAGGCCCGGGCGGAAGCGATTATTGCCGGTAGGCCGTATTCAAGTGTTGAAGAATTGCTAACAAAGAAAATCTTACCTAAGAATGTAGTGGAGAAAAATAGGATGAAACTAAATCTTTAAAGATTCACGAGTTTCGCGCGTATTAGCTCGTTGGCGGAAATTTGCTCGTTCGCTGTCACCCCTCGTTTAACTCGGGGTGGCCTTAGGCGGCAGCTAGCTTACATCGCAAATTTGCCAGCTTCGCTAATAGTCAAGCGCGAAACTCGTATAATCTAACAATCTAACAATGAAATCAACTTCGCCTTCTTTATTCCGCTTCGTCTTTTGGGTATTTATAATATATTCGGTATTGTTAAGGCAATATCTTTGGTTAAATTACTCCTATCTTACGAAGGAAGGGGAAGAGGTTCGGGTAAAGGATGTACTTTTAATGTGCGGAAAATGCCAACAATCAAAATATAACTTTCTATTTACAAACATATCAGTCAAGAATATAGATTTTTCAGGTAAAAATACCGAATTAGTTAATAGTTTATCCTCTAATCAAATCGTGGCCACTGGCATTCTGGAATCAAGAGTGACAGGCGATAAATTTTCCGGATTAGTCTTAAGAGAGGCCCAGATTATATCTATTATCAATCGTCAGCCTATTCTGACAAAAGTATTTATCAATCTTGTATGGTCGGCTGATAAAGTAGTGGACCATTTTGGATATACTTTGGGTAAGTTTTTTTCTAAGGACGAATCTGCGTTGATTTCCGGTTTATTGACCGGCAGATTGGATGGCGCAGGCATGGAATTGATTAATAGGCTTAAGTCTTCGGGTCTTTTACATCTGGCGGCGGCCTCGGGATATAACGTCACGATGGTAATTTCTTTAGGATGGGGGTTAAGCTTCTGGATTTTACCCCGGAAACTTATGAAGTATTTCGTTATATTATTTGTGACTTTATTTATGTTTGTTAGTAATTTTTCGCCGTCAGTTGTCAGAGCGGGGATTATGGGCCTTTCCGGATATTGGGCGGCAGAAATCGCAGGGTCAAGGCGGTCGGCCAAGCGGATTTTTTTGGCGACAGCGGGACTACTCTTATTTTTGTTTCCCGATTGGTTATATGATATTGGTTTTCAGTTGTCGTTTGCGGCTACAGCGGGGATGTTGTGGCTGGAACCGAGGATAAATCAGTTATCAGTTCTCGGTTATCGGTTATCGGATTTAGGTCAGTCGGTTGTCGGTCAGCCGGTTTTGAAGACCGGTAAACAAGGCCTCTGGCCTCTCTTTTCTGAATCTCTGGCGGCGAATTTGAGCGTGGCGCCGGTTTTAATCTGGCATTTTGGCTGGAAACAACTTGGGATTTGGGGAGTTTTATTAAATATTCCGGCCAGCTTCTTGGTGGGGCCCTTGATGGGATTGGGGTTGGCGGTTTTAATTTTCGGGACTTGGTTTCCGGTCGCGGCCCAGGTTTTGACAATTGCCGGGAAGCCTTTATTATTAGCCATGACGGGGTTGATTGAGATTGGAGCGAGGCTAAAAGGGCAATAAAGGTTGTAAAGGTTAAAAAGGCCGGAAAGATTAAAAATGATTACAGACTTATTTTATTGGTTTAATCGGAATTGGAGAAAACTGGTAATGGTTTTAGGGGCAGCTGCGTGGTTATCTGTGTTAAGTTTTCCCGATAACAAGGTTAAAATCGTTTACTGCAATGCCGGGCAGGGGGATGAAACATTGATACAAAGAGGATTTATCCAAATATTGATTGATGGCAGCCGGCCGGGACGAGGGCTAGATTGCCTGCGAAAACACGTACCGTTTTTTGACCGCCAGATTGAGATGGTGGTCGTTTCCCATCCCCAACTCGATCACTTCGGGGGTTTGACAGATGTGTTCAAAAGATATAAAGTGATGTCTTTTGTATATAATGGTTTAAGAGGCGATAGCAGTGAATGGAAGGAATTTTCAAAGGCTGTGTTGGAGGAAGGGCCGGAGATTGAGTCGGTGGCGGCGGGGGATGAAATCGAGGTCGGGGGAATGAAATTGAAGGTGGTCTGGCCGAATAAATCGGTTATCAGTTCTCAGTTTTCGGTTCTCGGTTCCAAGTTAATCGGTTCTCAGTTTGCCGGTCCCGAACTGGCTAACCGAAAACCGGCCGACCAAAATCTGACAACCGACAACCGAAAACCGATAACAGACTCTATTCTTGGCGTCAGTAGCCAGGGGGAATTGAATTCCGGGGCGTTAGTGATGGATTTTAATTTTGGCGATTTTGACGCTTTATTTACCGGGGATATTGGAGAGGAGGAGGAGAGGGAGATGATAAAAAGGTTAAAGGTTGAAAAGGTTAGAAGGTTAGAAAATATTGATATTCTCAAGGTTGCTCACCACGGAAGTAAATACAGTTCGTCTTTGGATTTTTTAGAGGCTGTTAAACCGGCTTTGGCGGTGATTGAAGTAGGCAAGAACAGTTATGGTCATCCGACGGCGGAGGCGCTGGCGCGGTTGAAAGAAGTTGGGGCCAGAGTTTTGAGAACAGACCGGGATGGAGAGGTGGTTATTAATACTGATGGAAAAATCTGGAGAGTTATGGAGAACTCAAATCTTAAAACTCAAATCTCAAAACTTAGCTCAAAACTAAAAGCAACTAGCTCTCTTAGTTTTTAACTTTACTCTTGGCTTCGAACTTTGCGTTTTGAGTTTTGCGCTTTTGTTATACTTCTCCTATGTCCTCCTGGTATTCCAGCTTCGTTCTTGATTCCGGACTAAATGTTTTAGTCGCGCCTTTGGCGGTGCCGTCGGTAACGGTGGCTTTGGTGGTTAAAACCGGCAGTAAAAATGAAGACCCGGCCGAAGCAGGAGTGTCGCATTTTCTGGAGCATTTCGTATTTAAGGGGACTAAAAAATTTCCTTCCTCAAAAGAGGTGATGCGGGCGATGGATTCAATCGGGGCCGAGCATAACGCGTCTACTTCCAAAGAAGCCACGACTTATTGGGTTAAAACTGCTTCCGGCAATTTAGGAAAAGCTATGGAGATGATTGGGGAATTGGTCTGCCGGCCATTGTTGCCCGGAAATTTATTGGATCAGGAGAAGGGGACGATTTTGCAGGAGATGGCGATGATCGAGGATCATCCGATGAATAAAATCGGCGATACATTTGAAACTTTGATTTTCGGAGAAGGAACTCCTTTGGGCCGGGACATAATTGGAACAAAAGAAACAATTTCTAAAATGAAGTTGCGGCAGTTGGCTGATTACAGGCTGAGGCGGTATGGGCCTGAGAACAGCGTGCTGGTGGTGGCTGGGGGAGTGAAAGCAGAAGAGGTAGTGAGGCTGGCGGAGAAAATTATTGGTAAGCTGCCGGAGGCAACCTCAAATAAAAATTATAATAATTATAACGATTATAAAAATTATAGTCCGCCAGCCGGCGGACGCCAAGTCGAATTCCGCCAAACTGATCAGGTTCATTTGGAGATGGGGAAAAAGGCGTTTAAGCGAGAAGATCCGCGCCGGTACGCTTTAAGCTTATTGATGACTGTTTTGGGCGGTAATGCCAGCTCAAGGTTGTTTCAGATTGTCAGGGAGAAATTGGGATTGGCGTATTACGTTCATAGCGGATCAACCAGATATGAAGAAGACGGTTACGTGGCCATCGGAGCCGGAGTGGCGCCGGAAAAAGCTGCCCGGGCCGAGTTGGAGATTTTGAAAATCGTCCGCGGCCTAAAAGTTACGGCTTCGGAATTATCCGAGGCCAAAGGCTATGCCTTGGGGCATTTGGCGTTGGCCTGGGAAGAGAGCCATTTTATTGCCGGGCATCTGGCCGATAATTTTCTGTTTGAAAAATCAATCAGGACCAGGCAGGAAATTGAGAATAATTTGAAGAAAGTTAGTTTACCTCAAGTTAATTCATTATCGGAATGGCTGTTTGGAAATAATCAGCCATTGAGCTTGGCGGCGATTGGGCCGGTGGATAGAAATCTCAAAGCTCAAAAATCAAAACTCAAAGCTTAGTTAAAAGCTGAAAACCAATTTTATGTCAAGTTATTAACTTTGCGTTAGGTTTTGAGATTTGAGTTTTGCACTTTGAATTTTTCTTGCTATACTTCTCCTAATGTCAAAAACTTCCAAATCCATTAAATCTAACCTTTCCCGCCTTCAAGCCACGATTCCCGGATTTGAGAGAGTGGTAATCGGGGTTAAGCCGGACGGAGTGAAGCGGGCTTTGACAGGTGAGATTTTGCGGCGGATGGAAATGCTGGGATTGAAAATGATCGCCGGCAAGATGCTGGTCCCGACGATTTCTCAAGCTGAAGGCAATTACCCAGACATTACTACTAAGGATGGCCACGAATGGCTGGTAAACTTGGGCCGGAAGACTTTAAATACCTACCAGGAAACCGGCCGCGATGTCGTAGCTGATCACGGAACTAACAACCCGGAAATACTCGGCCAAAGAGTCTACGATTCGTTGATCCAATATTTAACCAGCGGGCCGATGGTGATTATGGTTTGGGAAGGGCATTTGGCAGTTAGCCAAGCCAGAGCTTTAGCCGGAGCTACGGCCCCGGCCGGAGCATTGCCCGGAACCATCCGCGGCGATTTATCTTTTGATTCACAGGTTTTGACCAGCGCTCAAGACAGAAGGGCATTGCGGAATGTCCTTCATGTTTCCGGAGAAGTGGATGAGGCTTTGAAGGAAATTTCCTTATGGTTTGGAGCCGACGCTGAATTTAACGACAAATATATCCGCACCGATCACGCGGCGATGTTCGGCCAAATCTGAAAATAAATGAGTAATGAGTAGAAAGTAGAAAGTAATGACATTCATTCCATTACTCATTATTTTCTACTCATTATTTTCTTAAATAACATGTCCATACAGACTCAAAAAACCATAATTATCTTAAAGCACGACGCGGTGGCGCGGGGGCTGATGGGAGAAATCTTAAAAAGGTTTGAGCGGGCCGGTTTGAAGATGGCGGCCTTCAAATTTATTCAGGCCGCGGAAGATTTGGCGGTTAAGCATTATCCATCGGATGATGCCTGGTATCGGACCGCCGGGGAGAGGACTTTGACGGAGTATAAGGAAAAAGGAATTGATCCGGTGAAAGAGTTGGGGACTGCCGATGCCATCAAGATCGGAAAATTAATCAAGAAGTGGAATGTAGACTATTTGACCGAAGGCCCGATTCTGGCGACGGTGTGGGAAGGATATGACGCCATAAAAATTGCCAGGAAATTGGTGGGGTCGACCAAGCCGGCCGAAGCCGCGCCCGGAACCATCCGCGGTGATTTTTCGATTGATAATGTAGAATTGGCCAATGCCTTAAAAAGGCCGTTTAGAAATTTGGTCCATGCTTCCGGAAATGAATCAGAAGCGGAAAATGAGTTGGATTTGTGGTTTGAGGCTTCCGAGATTTGCAACGATTACTTCCGGGCGGATCAGGAGATGATGTTTAAAGCGGGATAAAGGCAACAAAGGCTGAAAAGGTTAAAAAGGCTAGAAAGGTTATAATTGTTATAACGGAGACTAGTTCATCGGTAGAACGCACGATTCGGGTTCGTGAGGTACAGGGTCCAATTCCCTGGTCTCCGACTGAAAGAGTTTTTTCATTCCCGCTTCCCTCCAGAGGCGGGCAGGTAAGTCCGGAATGACATAAAGTAATGATATAAGCGTAAAAATTGGCATAATATCTTGTCTGGCGGTCGGTTTTAAGGATTGCTAAGAAAAACTTTAAGTTGACCACCTTTTGGCAATCAGAAAAAGGCCTTGTTTCGGGTTAAATATCTATTTTTCAATAATTAAATATTGACAAAAAGGCGGGAGAGGGTTAATGTTAGATATCTATCATAAAAAATTACTAAATAATAGTTATAATAGATATAAAATTATAAGAATTATAGATTAACCGGAGAGCGGAGGCCGAGATTGATCAAAGTTTGTCTATATTGGGAGTAAGGAGTAAGGAGTAAGGAGTAAGGAGTAAGGAGTAAGGAGTAATGTCTATTAAAGAGAGAATACTACTAACAATAGCGGTGGCTTTTAGTCCGTCAGACGGCAATAGATTTCTGACCGGATTGAATAAATCCATAAGGCACAGGGATATTTTATTGTGGTTGCCGGCAGGTTACTCCAGAAAGAATTTTTACGCCATGATCGGAAATTTGCGCCGATTGGGGTTGTTGCGCCGGGTTAAAGTTAGCGAAAATCTTGCGGTTCAATTAACTCCTAAAGGCTTGTCCGAATTGCTTAACCGTTATGGACATACCGGCTTAGAAGGAGGAAAGTGGGACGGGCGCTGGCGATTAGTTTTGGGAAGGTTGGGGGGGAAAATGGCTGGTAAATTTGGCCTTGGATGTTTGCGTCGGGGAGCGTATATTTCTCCGTTTTCTTTTCCCGGTTCTTTAATTCAGATTTTGGGAGACGGGAAAATGGCGGATAAATTCAGATTTTTTTCGGAAGCCGTGGAAAAATTTCCCGATCCGCGGGGATTGGCGATGGACGCGTGGGAGTTAAACGAGCTAAATAGCCGGTACGCGGCTCTGAACAGACGGTTTCAGATGGGGTTGGGACAACAAATAAAAGAGAAGAAACTGGCGGCCTTAAGAAATGTCAGGGCGGATTTCATCAACATTGCCAAAGATGATCCGTGGCTGCCGGCGGAATTGCTGCCGGCGGATTGGGGATTTTTTGAAGCCAGAAGAGAGTTGAATAAATCTATATCTATTATATAGATAACTTATATAATTATTATAATAGATATAAAGTTTATAATTTAATTTTGTATAAATTTCGTACCTTAGTCATTCCGAGTCCCGATTCGATCGAGGCGTGGGAATTTACAGAATAGATTGCCGCGTCTCCGCCAGTTGGCGGATTCTCGCAATGACAGTCGCAAATATTGGGTTATTTAGAAATTACTTTGAGGATCAATTCCTCGTATCCGGATCGGCCGCCGAAACCGGTTTTGCGGTCTACCTCTTCTCCGTCTTTGAAAATGGCCACAGTCGGGATGCTCATGATGTCGTAACGCCGGGTCAATTCCGGTTCTTCGTCGACATTTACTTTGCAGACGGTAATTTTATCGGCGTAATCGTCACCCAATTCGTCGATTATCGGTCCGGCCGCCTTGCACGGTCCGCACCACGGGGCCCAGAAATCCACTAGGACGGGCAGATCGCTTTCAAGAACTATCTCCTCAAAATTGTCGGTTGTTAAATCAGTAACCATAGAGTTACAAGGTAATGGATAAACGGAGGATTGTCAAGAGCAAAAAATAAGAAATAATGAGTAGAAAATAATGAGTAATGAAATAAAGCCAAATCATTATTTTCTATTTTCTACTTTCTACTCATTGCCGAGATTCCAACCATTTTTGACAATCTAGGGCTGCCATCGCCCCAAATCCTGCGGCCACGATGGCTTGCCCCAGTACTACGTTTGCCATTCCCGTGCTCTACGTGCACGCGTCATGGCGGCACGAGTACGGGACTGCGCCAGTCATTATTGAGATTCCAGCCACCGCTGACAATCCAAGGCGGCCATAGCTCCGAACCCAGCGGCCACGATGGCTTGCCGATAGCGGAAATCGACACAGTCGCCGGCGGCAAAAATGCCGGATATGGACGTCATAGTTGGAAATAGGTTATCGGTTCTCTGTTTTCGGTTTTCAGATTCCAGTTTACCAGTTTTCAGTTCATCAGTTTCTGTAACCGATTGACCGACAACCGACCGACCTAAATCTGACAACCGACCTGCCCGCCAGTCGCTGGCGCTCCAGGCGCCTGCAGGCGGGGAACCGAGAACTGATGACTGCGTTGATATATAGCCATTTTTGTCCACCTCTACCCCAGATCCTTTGAGCCATTCCGTTGCGGGCTTGTGGCCGATGGCGTAGAAAAGGCCGTCAGCCGAAAATTCAGCTATAATTCCATCTTTATTTACTTTGACTTTCTCAAGTCTTTTGTCCCCCAATAATTCTATGGCTTCAGATCTGTACCATATTTTTATATTTTGAGCTAATTCTATACGCTTTTGCATGATAGGGCTGGCTCTCATGGAGTCCTTTCTTACCAGAACGATGATATTTGATGCGAATTTAGATATTTCCATTGCCTCTTCAATTGCGCTATCACCGCCACCAATAATAAAAACCGTATCTTTCCCTTTATAAAATGGTGCATCGCAGACGGCGCAGGTTCCGACGCCTCTTCCCATCAACCGGTCTTCGCCGGGGAGTTTGAGGGTAATGGCGGAAGCGCCGGTGGCGAGGATCACAGCTTTTGCGGTTATCTGTTTTCCGTTTTCTCCCGCCCGCCTGGACTTCGTCCATGCGAAGTCGGGCAGGGTTTTCTGTTTACGGTTTGTCGGTTGTCGGTTTGCCGGCTCAAGCCCGATTGACTGAAAACCGGTTGACCCGGAACTGACAACTGAAAATTGAGAACCGATAACCGATAGAGCTGTGGCATTTTGGTCAATAATCTCCACTCCTAATTTTTCCGCTTGTTGCCTCATGGCTGCCATCAGGTCTTGTCCCATGACGCCATCGGCAAATCCGGGGTAGTTTTCAACTTTAGTAGTTAACATCAGTTGCCCGCCGGATTGCTCTCCGGCTAAAACCAATGGTTTTAATTCCGCCCGGGCGGCATAAATAGCCGCCGTCCAGGCGGCGGGGCCAGATCCGATGATGATGAGTTTATGATGAGATTTAGTCATATATTATTAGTAGAAAGATTAGCCTGCCCCGTAGGAGCGGTAGGAGCGATACCATGACGCGAAGCTGTAAGCTTCGGGAATGGAAAGCGAGTTTGGGGCGGCGGGGCCGGAACCAACGATTACGAGTTTTCTTTTGGTGTCCATGAATCTATAATACAGGATAAGTCCCTGTAGCTCAATGGAGAGAGTAGAGGTTTCCCCCGCCTGCAGTGCTTATGCGGGGATATGCCGGTATAGTTCAACGGACAGAACGGAGGTTTCCTAAACCTTAAATCCAAGTTCAATTCTTGGTACCGGCACAGCATTGGCGGGCAGGTAAACCTCCGATGCAGGTTCGATTCCTGTCGGGGACACACATAGTTTCCACCAAAAGGGCAAAGCCCATTTAGGCGGATCCGCACCAGCCACCATTTCACTACATTTCAAAACACTAATTGAAACCGCCCTCGTAAAATGCCCCTAAAAGACGTTTGGTAGAAATTCAAGGGATATTAATCGTGATTTACGATTTACGATTTATGATTCATGATTTATAAGGCGGTTCTTTATTCGTTTTATTTTTACAATCTTGATGTATCAATAAAATACTAGAAATAATATCTATAATAATTATCAACTTTATAAAAAGAAAATGAATTAATGTCGTGATTTGTTGAGTCGAAAAAGGCCCGGCCCTGCGGAGCAGGGCCGGGCCTTAATTGACGCAAGATGCAGCATTTGTGAAGTTTCGTTGTGAAGTTTCGTAAACTTCACACTTATTTGGAAGTTTACGAAACTAAATGAAGTTAGGCAAAACTAAATAAGAGCTACGGGTAGGGGAGAATCAATTATTTTAATAGATTCCGGGTCGGAGCCCGGAATGACAGGGCGTCGACGATTGTCAATTAAGGTAAGGCCCCGCAGCGGCGGGGCAGGCCTTAAATTATTCTGCCTAAATATTGAGATATCACCACTTCGGGTTTAGTGCTTCTTGACAAACATATAAAAACTTCTTATATATGGATATACAACATATATAAAAAAACAAATTCTTAGGCATTTTCAACAGGTAAAACTTAAGTATTGCAGTTGGCAGTCATCCATGTTGAGCGTTAAGCAATAAATAAATTTTTATTAAATCCATACAACAATGCAATTCACCAATTTTCATCTTTCCTTACTTGAAACTACCGGCGTAAGCCGGTAGAGGAAGTTCTCCCAAAATCGTCTTTGCATATATTTGCATATAATAGTCTGGTGAGATTGAGAAAACAATCAAACGCAGTTTACTTCTGTCAATATCACC
>JACRNH010000005.1 GCA_016219325.1 Candidatus Collierbacteria bacterium | reverse complement strand
TTTAATTTGTAATTTGTTTCCCTGATCGGGGAATAAGGACATTTGATTACCCAGCAACCGATCTTTAGCCAGAGAAATTAACGTTTCCAATTCTTTGGAGTCGTGAGCGCTTCCCAAATGTTCCAACTTTACCAGTTGCCCACCAACTTTATGAGCAATCTGCACTGCCGTTGCCCCACTGGCAGTTTTAACTTGGCGAATATATGCCACGAAGATATCTTAACTCAATTGTGCCTGTTAGTGCCCTAGAATTTAAATAATCAAAGCTAACTCATGAGAGAGATTGGTGTTTTGGGAAACTCAGGTACTATCGGGGCTAGAGCTAAGAAGCAGTCTCCAAAACGATAATATAATTTGTGTTCAGAAAGTGGTAATTTAGTGACGGGTAATAGAGAGTAGTGTTTGGTGTTTAGAAAATTAGGGCAACAGCTTAGAGGCGTAAGCCAATCTTCTTAAAGTTTCTTCTTTTCCTAAAACCATCATCATTTCAAATAACGGCGGGGTGGCGGTTTTACCGGACAGAGCCACGCGGATGGTCATAAATAATTCTCTGGGAGTCCAGCTTGTGGTCTCCAAAAGATTATGCCCGATTGTCTCCAACTCCGCAGTCGTCCAACTCTTCTCTTTTTCATACGCTTTAATAGTTTGATCTATGATTTGTTTAATCTCGGCAGTTGCGTGTTTGGTCTGTCCGGTTAAAAGCGGTAGCGGAACGTCAGGAACTTTTATAAAAAAGTATACTGATTCCGAAAAATCTTTTAATTTCCGCAGCCTCTCTTTGACCAGTGGAATAAATTTCTCAATTAATTCTAGGGGAATATTTTTGGCATAATCTTTACTAATCAAATCAATTAACTCCTGATCACTTTTACTTTTAATATATTGGCCGTTGAGCCAATCCAATTTTTTAAAATCAAATACCGGAGCCGAAGTTTTAATTCTTTCCAGACTGATTAATTCAGCGAATTCATCGGCCGGAAACATATCTTTTTCCTGTGGGTGTGACCAACCCTGCAGGGCTAAAAAATTTAGCAATGCTTCCGGCAGATATCCTTCTTCTTTAAACCATTGAAGTGAAACGGGGTCTCGGCGTTTGCTTAATTTTTTATGGTCGGCTGCCCGCAATACCGGCAGATGGGCGAAAATCGGCGGTTCTTTTTCTAAAATCCGGTAAACAGAAAGTTGCAGAGGAGTATTGCTGATATGTTCTTCTCCGCGGATGACGTGAGTAATCTGCATGTCTAAATCGTCAATTACATTGGCAAAATTATAAGTCGGATTTAAATCAGATTTTAGAATTACCCAATCTTTTAATTGATTTGAATCAAAATCAATTTGGCCTCTGACGGCGTCTTCCCAACCTAAAGTAATATCTCTTGGCATTATTAACCAAATAGCTCCTTCTTTTTCATACGCTTCTCCGGATTTTACCAATTCTTTCGCGGTCTCCTGATATCTTTTTAGTCTTTCTGATTGACGGTAGGGCCCGAATGGTCCGCCAATAACCGGACTCTCGTCAGGACTTATATTTAGCCATTTGAGGGCGGAACAGATCGCCTTTTCGGCTTCCGGGACGTGGCGTTTTTGATCGGTATCTTCCAGCCTTAAAACAAAAACGCCTTGATTTTTTTTAGCAAAGGCCCAGTTAAACAAGGCCATATAGGCGGTTCCGACATGGGCAAAACCGGTCGGTGATGGAGCAATCCTGACCCTTACCATGAATTGATTGTATCAAGAAAACTCGGTTATACTAGAGGATATGGCCAGTTTAACTGAAACCGCCCATTATGCCCGGAAAGCAATCAAGTTTTCGGCCGTCGGATTGGTCTCGATTGTCGTCTTAAGGATTTCTTGGGGAATATTTTTCCGCTGGTGGATAGTCGTTAATCCGCCTCCGCCTCCGCCTCCGACAGTGGCGTTTGGCGTACTATCGGCTCCCATATTCCTCACCCCGGTTAAAAACACGATTACTTCTTATCGCCTAGAGACGGTTAGCGGAGTTGCTCCTGGTTTCGGAACTCAAGCTAAAGTATTTTTTATGCCATCGTTCAGAGCGAATGTTTTTGGAGCGGAATTAGCAACAAAAATGGCCAGTTCAATGGGATTTTCCCTGCAGCCGGAAACAACTGACGAACAAATTTATGTTTGGAGCCGAATCGGAACATTGCCGGGAGAGTTAAAAATAAATTTAATTACCGGATTTTTTTCCTTAACTACCGCTTGGCATCAGGATTCTGAATTGGTTAAAGGCAGAGCTCCGTCGGAAGAAGAGGCTTCCCGCTACGCCAAAGATTTTTTGAGCAGATTGAATTTATTGCCTTCCGATCTAAATACCGGTAAGACCGGAGTGGAATATCTGAAGGCCGGAGCCGGAATTCTGTTGCCGGCAGTTAGTCAGTCTGAAGCCAATTTTGCCAGAGTCCATATATTCAGGGCTGATACAAATTCACTGCCTGTAGTGACAGAAAGGCAGGATGAGGCTTTGGCTCAAGTAATAGTTTCTAATAATTCTTCTTCTAAACAAGTCATCGGAGTGGAATATAAATATTCCCCGCTTGCAATAGACAAATTTGCTACTTATCCGCTGCGGACGACTCAGACTGCCTGGCAACAGTTGCAATCAGGAGAGGGTGTTATTACTCAAGTAGTCGGGGGAACGTCAGAAGCGGTGGTTAGAAATGTTGAGATGGCTTATTATGATTCATCAACCCCGCAGGAATTTTTCCAGCCGGTTTATGTTTTTACCGGCGATAATGGATTTAAAGCTTATGTTCCGGCGATTGATCCGAAGTGGTTGAGCAAGTAAATAGATGAGTTGATGCGTTAATAGATTAATGCGTTAATGGCGGTGATTCCCAATTGTGATTTGAGAAAATCCAGTCAATAAGCTTCTTTGTTTCTCCGAATCTGTTCTGACTTCCGAATAAGCCGATGATCACCCGATGACCGCTTCTATCTACTAAAGTTATTAAATTCTGTCCGGCAAGATCGGTCAATCCGGTTTTTATGCCCTTAACTCCTTCAACGACTCCCAATAATTCATTGGTATTTTTTAACTGGTGGCTGGTATTTCCGTCTAAAGTTTTAATTTCTTTTTGTTTGGTGTTGACAATCTCGGCAAATAGGGGAATTTTAATGGCAACTGTCGCCAAAATCGCCATATCATGAGCCGTAGTTTCGTGTTGGTATTGATCTAGTCCGGAAACGTTTTTGAAAAGAGTATTTTCCATCCCCAAGGTTTTTGCTTTTAAGTTCATGTTCTCAACCATTTTGGCGTAACCACCGGCGTAATTTTCTGCCAGCGCGAAAGCCACATCGTTGCCGGATTCCAATAAAAGGGCGTAAAGCATATCGTCAAACCCAATTTTTTCCCCGGATTTTAATTTAATGGTTTTGCCGATAGCTTCCGTCGTCTTGGATGAGGTTACAATGGTGTCTGGTTTTAAAGATTCCATCGCCACCAGCGCGGTCATAATTTTTGTGGTTGAAGCCGGACGCATTTTTTCATCGGGATTTTTTAGATAAATTGTTGCCATAGAATTTACGTCTAAGGCGTAAACAAATTTAGCGGAAATATATGGCGGCTTAACTCCGGAATTAACCGGATAAAGAGACGCGTCTGGCAAAGAAATGGAAATGGAGCGTAAAACCGGTTCAGACCGGACCGGTCGAGTTGGCAAGCCGGGATTTATAAGAAATGCCAGTAGGAAAGCAAATATTAAACTAGACGGTTTTTGCTTTAGGCTGCTGGCGTACTGAAATGCCGAGCTCTTTAAGTTGTTCTTCATCTAATTCTGACGGCGCATCCATAATTGATGTATGTCCTCTACCGGTTTGAGGAAAGGCTTGAATTTCTCGGAGGTACTCTTCTCCTAAATAAGCCATTAATAGCCTTTCGAAGCCTTGCGCGCAACCCCCATGTTTTGGAGTTCCATAAGTAAAAGCATCCAGCATATGGCCAAATTTTCGGTAAATTTCATCTTTCTGGTAGCCCATGATTTCAAAAACAGTTTGTAACACTTCCGGTCTGTTAGAACGGATACTTCCGCCTCCTACTTCAAAACCATTGCAGACAAGATCGTATTGGGAAGTTAATATTCTATCAATGTTTTTCTTTTCCAATAACCATTGCTCGTGTTCTTGACGAGGTTGAGAAAAAGGATTGTGGGTGAATGTCCAATTGCCTTCTTTATTTTTTTCAAAGAAAGGAAAATCAATTACCCATGCAAAAGAAAGAATGCCGGCTTTTTTCTCGGATTCCGTTCTTAAATCAAATTTATCGGCATGGTATTTTTTAATTGCTTTTTGGTAGGTAATGATCGGGAACGGAACTGTGGCAATTTTAGCGCCGATTTTATTGAGGGCATAGATAGTCATATTTTCGATGAGCTTCATTACTTCTTCACGGGTGACAAAACTCATTTCTAAATCAATTTGGGTATGTTCAAATCCTCGGTCGGCCCGCGGGTCTTCATCCCTCAAACATCTGGCAAGTTGAAAATATCGTTCGACTCCGGCAGTCATTAGGAGTTGTTTATACTGCTGCGGGCTCTGTGGCAGAGCAAAAAATTTGCCCGGATATAACCTACTGGGAACAATAAAGTCCCGAGATCCTTCGGGAGTTGATTTTGTGAGTAAAGGAGTTTCAACTTCGGTAAAATCTTGCGTGAATAGATATTCACGGGCGGCTTGAACATATTCAGAACGCACCTTGATATTTCTTCGCAACCTGGGACGCCGTAGATCAAGATAACGATACTTCAAACGAAGCTCTTCGTCTATTTCATATCCTTCGGTGTCAACCGGAAACGGTAGTTCTTTGGAAAGAGATTGAACAATCACTTTTTCAATTTGCATCTCAACCGATCCGGTAGGAAGTTTTGGATTGATCAATTTTTCCGGCCGCTTAGCGACAGTTCCAACAATCTCAACCACGCTTTCAGTCGTCACCTTTGGCAAATCTTTTCCCACGCACTGGATTTTTCCCGACCTATCACGAAGGTCTAAAAATGTGATTTTGCCGTGATCGCGGATAGAATCCACCCAGCCGTTTAAAGTGACGGATTGCCCAATCTTTTCCAATGTTTCTTTAACCAATGTCCGCATATTTGAGTTATTTTACGTTTATGAGCTTGTTTTAGCAAGTTTGAAAATTGTGGTATAAAATATTGTTTATGAACAACATAAATATTTGGACTTTAAACGCTAATATCCAGATTTTAACCGCTTTAGTTTTGATAGTTCTGTTTTTAATGTATATTGCTTTCAAATTAAGCGAATCCGGCATCAAAAAAACTTCCAAGAAATCAGCCTGAGATATCTTGTTTGGCTAAATAACTTCAAATGTAGCGTTTATATCGTCTCCCAACAATAATTTCATTTTACCTCATTTTTATTGAAAATATAAAATGTTATATAACATTTTATATAACTCAAATTCCCAAATTTATTTATTACTTCAATTATTTTCCTGCGGAGCAGGATTAGGCTCTGCCTGAAAATAATTGGAGTATATTCAATATTCTTAATTCTTATTCCGGACTGCCGATCGGCAGTCGCTAATAAAGATATTGTAAACGATTAAATGTCTATTTGGTAAAATGAATCTGTATGCCAGATAATCCAGAGAGAGAGAGTCTTCGGGAAATGATTCTAGTGAAAAGTTAAAAGGTGTTTTGTCGAAAGTTCTTTCTGTCCTTGGGGGCGAGCAGGGGACAGGCTATAAATTAGATATTCCCGGTAGTTCGGTTGATGAGGTAATTAATAGTGTCGCGGAGAGAACCGGAGTAAGTATCATTAATCTTGGAAGAAGCTATGATTTTGGAGAAGAACCTCGTTTAATGGCGGACGCGAAGGGCCCCCTTTCTGATTGGCGGGATAGATTTGATCGGCCGGGCCATGTTTTTAATCCGGGAGAAAGGGTTATTGTCCCTGCGTTCATCGAGTCTGATGAAGACGCAAATCAAGTATTAGTGGCTGATGATCAAGACGGGAGAATGGCTGACCGGTTTTATCCGTTAAATCTGTCAGGAGAAACGAAAAGGGTACTTGAAAGATATAAAGGCGTTCCTCTCGGCTGCGTGTTAAAAGTTGAAGGCTTAAAACAAACAAAATTTCAGATCAGCGATATCCATGAATACCATGCGGATTTGGAGCCGGAGATTATTGTGCCTCCAATTAATCCAACTGATGAACAGCTTCAACATTTACCCCGAGGGGCGCGGGTTATCTCGGAAGGAAAGGTTTTTAGCCTAGAGGTTAAAGAGATGGATACAGAATTTGGCACGAAAACAAAATATTCTTTTCTAACATTAGAAGGAGAAGATGGCCGAAAAGCGACGATTGGAAATTGGGCAGACAATTTGGAATACAGAGGTGGAGTGCTTGAGAATCTGGACGGTAAACAATTGGAGCCAGGCGAGCAAGTCCGGATAGCATCTTACGTTGGGTTAGACAAGAAAGGATCTAAAGTTCTTCATTCGCACTATAGTAGACCATTTCTTTTGCAGCCCTCTCCCATAAAATTGGAGAGTTATAAGCGTCTTCGCGGAGAAGTAGAAGGAATGACAGTGAGCATGATCAATTCTTTGGATAATCACCGCTGGCAGGAAGCGAGGCATTTATTTGCAGAAACAAGAACGCGAGAGTTGACAATACGGGAGTCGGAAACGCTAGCGGCTTCTGTTGCTCAATTCCCTGATGGCGAACAACCTATTTTTGACGGTAAACGTAGACTTTTCTGGGCAGAAAGTTTGGATAATACTTTTGGCGTAAAGACAGAAGCGTTTACTAAAAAAGAGCTGGTGGAATTTGCCCGGAAAGTTGGAACGGGAAAGCAAGAACAAGTATGGCCTCATTGTGATGGATCGTATGCTTATCTATTAATGCACCAGAATAAAATTGGTCCCCAAGAAACCCTGTCAGTGCTTGGAGATGCTGTAGAGGAGAGATTATCCCGACTTGAAAAAGTCGACGACAGCCATGAGGCTTCATTTGGCGAACACTATATGCTGGAGCAAAGCCTAGGGTACATGGCAAGCATACCGCTTCCTGAAGCGACGAAGAAGATATTAGAAGTTGCCAGATATTGTATGAGGAATAAATTGTATGACAAACGGCAAGATCGACAGGGTGAATTTAATTGTCCTCATAAGTTTTTGCATTTAATGTGGAGCGCTACAAACGATTTGGTTCGATCGGTCCGGGAGCATCCTGAAAATTTAACTGCGATTAAAGACTTAAATGAATTGTTTGCTTGGCAGGAAGAACTTAGTCAATATCCATTTTGCGACACTATTGTTCAGGATCTTCGAAAAGTGACAGATCAATTTAGATTGTAGCTAAAATTATTAGTATAAAATGTTATATAACATTTTATATTTAAAAGTTTAATAATTTTCAAATTTGATATCTCTCAATTTAAGCTCAATTTGAGACCTTCCGTTCCAGGAATTAATTTCCGGGGTGAAGGCTATGGAAACCCAATCCCCGATTTTAATATCCTCAACTTTGTTTCCAAGGTTAAAGCCTATCGCGGAAAAAACTTCGCCGCCTTTTTCCAACGACAATTTTAAATGCTGTTGTTCTTTTCCGACCTTTTTCAATTGTCGTATTTGTACTTTCTCACTTGCGAAAACCGGCGTTTGATTGCCGATTCCCAACGGATGAAATTCCTCAAGAGCAATTAATAATTCATAGGTTATATCGGAAAAGAGAATCTGGGCGTCAATTGCTAAATTCCGACTTAAAATTTCCGGACTTAATTTTTCGGCGGCGATTTTGTTGAATGTTCTGGAAAATTCCGGAATATTTTCGGTTTTAATCGTAAATCCTGCCGCCATCGGATGCCCTCCTACGCCTTCCAATAAATGCTCTGTTTGGCGTAAGGCCTCAATTAAATTAAATCCCGGAATCGATCGGCCGGAACCTTTGGAAAACTTTTTTTGGCGGTTAAGTATTATTGACGGCCGCCAAAATTCCTGAACCATTTTCCCGGCAATCAAACCGATTATTCCCTCATGAAAATTTTCATCGGCCAAGATAATAGCGGAAGGCAAATTTTTATCATTGATTAAACTTTTGGCTTTTTCAGTTAATTGGACAGTTAAATCCTGCCTTTTTGAATTGGCTGCTGATAAGGTTTTGGTTAATTCTTCAGCTTTTATAACATTGTTGGTACACAGAAGCCTAAGGGAATCAATGGCTTCTTCCAGCCGGCCTTTGGCATTTAATCTTGGGGCCAGATGATATCCGATATTATAAGTAGTCAAGTTGGCTTGGTTCAAGCCGGAAGCAGAAGAAAGCGATAAAATTCCCAGTCTTTTTGATTTACGCAAGGCTTCAATTCCGTGTTTTGCTATTGAACGGTTGGGGCCGATTAATGGAACTTGATCGGCTACTGTTCCAATGGCAGCCAGTTCCAGAGCCGGAGAAACAGTTTTTTGCTTGTCAAATTTGTGAATTAAATAATCGGCAAACATCCACGATAATCCGGCGGCGGCCAATTGAACAGTATGGACTAAGGCATCAGCCGGATGAGTTTGCTCGGTTAATTCATGATGATCAATAATAACGATTTTTATTCCCCGTTTTTGAGCCCATTCAGTTTCTTCTATTGCAGTAACGCCATTATCAACAGTAATAATCAATTTAGGATTATGCGTTTTAATGACCTCTTTTAATCCGGCGATTGATAGTCCATATCCGTGTTTAGCCCTGTTGGGAATAAACGGCATACTTTTTATGCCGAGGGCAGTCAACGTCTCCCAAATAATCGCAGTTGAAGTAATTCCATCAGCGTCATAATCGCCGAAGACGACTATCGGGAAATCTGGATTATTATATTTATTGATTAAACTGATGGCTTTATCCGCCTCTTTAATTTTTACGCCGGAATTTTTCAAACCGATTTTATGAGGGTGGGGCGGGCTGATAAAATCTTTCCATCGAGACTTATGAATTCCCCGATTTTTAGCGATTGCCGAAATAATTTCCAGATGGCGGTTTTTAGTATCGGATTCTTTTGGAACAAACGAGATTTTCCAATTCATAAAATGTTAAGATTGATATTATCATGACATTTCAATTGCCGGATGATGTAATCAGTATTCTTCAAAGGCTAAAAAAATCAGGATTTGACGGTTTTGTGGTAGGTGGAGCGGTACGGGATCTTCTGCAAGAAAAGGAAGTTCACGATTGGGATTTTGCTACGGATGCAATGCCGGAACAGATTCAAAAAGTATTCCCCGGAAGTTTTTACGATAATCAATTCGGAACAGTCGGAATTCCCCGGGATGGGAATATTTTTGAGGTGACAACTTTCAGGACGGAACACGGATATTCTGATAAAAGGCGGCCGAATAAAGTGGAATGGGGGAAAAGCCTGGAAGAAGATTTAAGCCGGCGGGATTTTACGATTAATGCCATGGCGCTGAACTCAAAACTCAAAATTCAAAACTCAAAACTCAAAACTGAAGGAGAGAAGAATCTAGTAGAAATAGAAGTCGAGATAATTGATCCGTTTGGGGGGCAAAAGGATTTGAAAAATAAATTGATCCGAGCTGTTGGCGGTCCAACAGAACGGTTTTCGGAAGACGCCTTAAGAATGATGCGGGCCATCCGCTTGGGAGCCGAATTGGGCTTTGGAATTGAAAAGAAAACCTTAGAAGCTATCAAGAAAAATAAAGATTTAATTAAGGAGATATCTTGGGAAAGAATCCGGGATGAATTCTTAAAAATTATTTCCAGTAATTTTCCGGCCGACGGAGTTAAACTGTTATATAGCACCGGGTTGTTAGAAATTATCTTGCCGGAATTGGTTAAGGGGGCAGGAGTTCCTCAAGGCGGCCATCATATTAATGACGTTTTTACCCACTGCGTCGAAAGCTTAAGGTTTTGCCCCAGCCTTGATGTCTGGATCAGGTTAGCGACTTTGCTTCATGACGTGGGTAAGCCGGATACTATGGTGATTCGCGATGGCAAACCGACGTTTTATAACCACGAAGTAGTTGGGGCAAGAATAGTCAAGGTAATTGCCAACAGATTGCGGTTGCCGAGGAAAAAAAGAGATTTTTTATGGAAAATGGTTCGCTGGCATATGTTTGCCTACAATCCGGAAATGACCGATTCCGCCATCCGCCGTTTTATGCGCCGGGTTGGTAAAGAAGATATTCCAAAAATGATAGAACTGCGGGTCGGTGACAGAAAAGGCGGCGGCAGCCGGGAAACCAGTTGGCGGTTGGAAGAATTAAAAAGCCGGATTGCCGGGTTAATGAACGATCCGTTAACCGTGGCCGATCTTAAGATTGACGGATTTGATGTAATGAAAACGCTTAATATTAAACCCGGGCCGACGATTGGTAAAGTTCTTAACTTTCTATTTGAAGAAGTCTTGGAAGATCCATCTAAAAATGACAGAGAATATTTATTGTCCAGAATTCCGGCGGCGGTAAATTCGAAAGATAGCCAGCAAAGCTCCGACTAAGTCAAATCCGACGTCGTAAATTTTAGCATGGCGGTTGGGAACAAAGGATTGATGAACTTCATCGAAGATGGCATATAAAAAAGTAAAAATTAAAGGGGTAAGAAACTTTTTATGGGAAGTTTCGTAAACTTCCCAATTAATCGCTCTAAACGTTAGCCAATAAAGAACGGAGTATTCAATAATGTGGGCAGTTTTTTTTAGAATAAAATTCAGAATAGTGTCTTGCGGCGATGGAATGGTTTGCAGGGAAGAAAAGAAAAAAATCAGTCCGGCCCAAGCTATGACCGGAAAATATCGGTTGATAAAATTTTTCACTTGCCAATTATGCCATAAAAGAAGTAGGGAGTAAGAAGTAGAGAGTAATGAGTAATGAATAATAAATATGAGGAAAATTACTGCTGCCGATTTTTGATTTCTTGATAAGCCAGAAGAACGCCACCGGCCAGACTCAATAGCGTTCCGGTGATAATTAATATTAGCGGTAATGAAGGTTTTGAAATTTTGTCGTCATTAGTCCCCAAAACTTCAGATATGTTTGTTGGAGCCGAGCTCATGGCATCATTGATTGCTAGATCAATTTCAGATAAATTCTCGTTGTCAGAAATAGAGTTTTTATTGTCAGAGTCTGCCAAAATGATTGACGGTTTGGCGGTGGGAGAGGAACTTGGGGCAGTAGTCGGCTTAGGAGTCGCGGTTGGCGTCGGAGTTGGTGTCTGGGTAGGCGTTGAAGTCGGAACGGGGGTGGCGGTTGGCGTCGGAGTCGGGGTTAAAGTCGGGGTAAGAGTTGGTTGAGTGAGAGATGTTGAGACATTATTTGTTGACCACTGGACTGATGAGATGTTCCCGCCACCGGTGATATAGTAGTATCCGAGTTTTAAGAGGTAACTCCCATTGCCGATGAAGCCAGTGTCATTGAAGTCCGGTTTAACTGTAGCCGTATTATCCCAAGATCCAATAATTATCGAGCGTTGGTCTGCGGTCGTGGCACTATTTTTTATCCAGTCGGTATCTTTTTTGGTGTATCCAAAATAATTGGTTGACCCTTCCTTGTAAAAAGCCCCCTTAATATAGATTGTTTCGCCGCCAGTAAAACCGGAAGGGCTGGCAGTAAGAGTGAGGTCTTCGTCGGCGGTTAAGGTAGATTTGTTAGCGGTGATGGAGAGAGAGCGAGAGGCGAAGGCGGCGGGGGCGAGCCGGAGGAAACAGATAGAAATAATGTAAAGTATCAGATACTTTACAAGAGAATGATCAATAATTGACATTTGTCTACGATCGCGAGATTTTAGTAACATTCTAATTAACTCTGATTTTGCGCAGTGAACTGATATCCGATACAGAATATTTATCAGACAATGGTCTGTCCCCGCCGTTTTCTATATACGGGTCGTTCATGATATATCCTTTATCATTTTTGCCCTTAATAACGATAAAATGATCAGGACCGCTGTATAAACCGGCGATAATCGGCCGGCCGGCGTTTAATTCATCGTCAATGGTTTCGGTTGACATGCTGGTTTTGGTTATCGTAAAATTAACGTCCCTGACTGAAAATCGATGATTTAATAAAGTGCCTAGGGAAAAGGCCAGCGGATTTGAGGCAATGTCCGACGGTTTAATATCCTTTTTATAAAATGAGGCCACCATCGCGGCCGATGTTACAAAACAGCCATATTCAGCGGTCGTAGAATCGCTGTTGCCTATTAGTTGGTTGCCCCATAAAGCGTCTCTTTGATTGAAATAACATCCCCAGCCATCGCATTTGGTTTGATTACTTAAAATCGGAGCGCCGCCCTGGCTAGTTACGAAGCGTTTGAAGGCCTGCCTTTGTCGCAAGGCTTCTTGCAATAAGGCCTGATATTTCTTTTCATCGTTTTGAGTTAGTTCCAAGACCTTTTGTTTCTCCAATTGTCTGATGGCTAAAGATAACTTTTGTTTATTCAATTTTGACTTCAAATTTTCTACTTCTGCCTGTTTGTCCTCCTTAACATTTTTTTGGGTATCGTAATTCAATTTTATTTGTTCCATGGCCACAAAAACATTTTTATCGTGGTTTTGAACGGACCTGACGTATTTCACCCGGTTAATAAAATCCGGAAATCCCTGAGAGGTAAAAAGGAGATATATGGGCTCGATATAAGATTGTTTATAAGTTTCTCTGACTCTGACTACCATTACTTCCGATAGATGCTCCAGCGATTGATCAATCTGGCCGATTTTTATCCCCAGAGCGTTAATATCATCAGCCAGGATCGCCAACTCTTTTTCGGTTTTGGAAATTTGGACTTGGGTTAGATTAATTTGAGCGTTTAAAGTATTTAGGGTGGTAGTCAATGTTTGTTTCTGCCCGCTTAAATCCTGAAGTTTTTGTTGATATTCATCTATTTGGCGGTTTAATTCTATTAACTTATCGTCGGAAGACTGAGAATTGGCAGGGGGGCTCAAAAAAACAGCAGAAAAAATAAGTGTCAGTAAAATATAAGGAAAAATGATCAATTTTGGCAGGCGCATATCTCTAGTCTAGCAAACTGTCAACGCAAAAATCTTTTAGCCGCCAAGAGGCTTGCGAAAAACCCGATAAAAATTCCGGTGAGAATTTGCGCGCCTAAAAGTCCCAGCAAAAACCAAGCCGGAGCCGGTAAAACCGGAATCGTACCAAAAAAATCCAGAATCAACGGAGTGGTGTAGAGAAGAGTTAACCAAGACAAAAGCCAGCCGATGATTCCTCCGATAATTCCATAAATAATTCCTTCGTAAACGAAGGAAGAAATTACTTGCCATCCGGAACCGCCCAGCAATCTTACAATTTCAATTTCGGCTTTTCGGTTAGCAATTTTCATTCCTATTACGATAAAAACCATACATAGAGAAGAAATAATTAGTGAGCTTATTAAAATGATTCCGGAGATCTTAATTGCCCGGGACCATTTATTCAAGTTTTCAACAATGTCTTTATGAAAAGAAACTTCTTCAACAATATCTTGATTTTTTAGGATCTCGGCTATATTTGGCAAAACCTCTGAATCGGACGATCTTACTTCAAGACTGGCGGGAAGGATGTCTGAAGTTACCATTTCCAACAGCAGAGGGTCCTTTTCATTTTGTTTCCGGTATTTGTCCAGAGCCTCATTTTTAGAAGTAAAGATTACTTCAGATACTCCGGATAACTTCTGAATACTGGTCTTTAGTTCACTGATTTTAGTTTCATCGGCGGAATCCTTTAAAAAAGCAATTACCTGCGGTCTGGTGGAAAAATATTGGGCTACCGAATAGCTGCCGGCCAAAATCAGGATAAATGAAGAAGATAGAAAAAAAGTTAAAGTTAAAACTAAAATTGCCGCTAACGACTGAAAGGGTGATCTTAATATATGTTTGGAAGTAACTTTTAATTGGCGTTTCATATAATTAATTCTCCGGCTTCTAATTGTAATATTCTTGGTTTAAGAAAGTCCAGGACGTTTTTATCGTGCGTTGCCACAATAACTGTGGTTCCCTGATTATTAATCTCTTTTAGTAATCCGGCAATCTGCTTTGCCGTCTCCTGATCAAGATTTCCAGTTGGTTCATCAGCAAATAAGATTTTAGGATTCATAGCCATTGCTCTGGCAATAGCAACTCTTTGAAGTTCTCCTCCGGAAAGCTGGGTCGGAAATAAATCTCCGGATTGAGGCAGCCCGACCATTTCCAAAGTAATATTAACTTTTTCTGCGATTTCTTTATCCGGTATATCCAGTATCTCTAAAACAAGGCCAACATTTTCAGCTACTGTTCTGTCTGGCAAAATTTTAAAATCTTGAAATACGCTTCCGATAGCCCGACGCAAGTGAGGCAGTTTTTTCCGGTTTAATTTATGGACCTGAAAATCGTCAACATCTATTTCTCCTTCAGTAGGATTGATCTCGTTTATCAGAAGCTTTAATACGGTTGTTTTGCCGGAGCCGGAAGGCCCGATAATTCCCACCAATTCTCCATCGGCGATTTCAAAAGATATCTGTTTTAATGCCGTTTTACCGTTTGGAAATGTTTTAGTGACGCTGGCAAAGCGGATCATGGCAGCTTGGCATTTAATTCTACAATTTGAACACGACCGACGTCCATCAACCATCCGGCTTTTTGGGCGGAAAAAGTTTCTCCCCAAACAGTGATCTTGTGATTGACGAACAGACTTAAATCAACTATAGAGCTGGTCAGATAAACATTCTGGTTGTCGCCTCCCGGTCTGACTAAATGATGGCTGCCTTCGCCTTCAAATCCGCCTTCGACTAAAACGCCTTCCGCTTTATCGCGGAAAGATTTTTCATCAGGAACCCCGACTATTTCTCCAACTTTTAGGCTATCGGCGGTTATCGATTCCGGAGAAGTAAGCTGATTGGGTGTGCCATTTATCAAACTTGATTTCCGGGAAATTCCCCATCCGGAAGCTACCCCGAGCAAAATTATAACCAGAGGGATTATTAGTTTTTTAGGCATACCTGATTTAGATTTAACCGGTTCTAAAGGTTTTACCAGACTTGGATTGGAATCTATTAATTGGGCTTCCATTATTTCGATACTATCATTACCGCCAAATGATTACAACAGCCTTAATTCGGCGGTTATAAATTCATTTATTTCTCCGCCTAATACGGCTTCAGGAGTTCTGGATTCTACTCCGGTCCGCAAGTCTTTAACCAATTTATACGGATGCAGGACGTAGGATCTGATTTGCGTTCCCCAAGACGCCTGGGTTTGGTTGCCTTTGATTTTTTTCATTTCAGCTTGCCGCTTGGCATCTTCTATCTCCCAAAGTTTGGCTCTTAAGAGTTGAGTTGCGAGTTTTCGGTTTTGTTCCTGCTGCCTTTGTGAATGGCACTCAACTACAATCCCGGTTGGCAAATGTCTGATTCTGACTGCCGTACTAACCTTATTTACATTTTGGCCGCCGGCGCCGGGTGAGCGGAAAGCTTCAAATTCAACGTCTTCAGGTTTAATTATAATTTCTGCATTATCGTCCAATACCGGCATAACCTCTACCATGGCAAAACTGGTTTGGCGGAGGGAATCGGCGTTAAACGGGGATTGTCTCACTAGTCTGTGGGTACCTTTTTCCCCTCGTAAATATCCGAACGCCTGATGTCCGTGAATAGTTAGTGTTGCGGATTTAATTCCAGCTTCTTCGCTATCTTGTTGATCTACAAGTTCCCATTTCCAGCCTTTAATATCGCAAAATCTTTGATACATTCTAAGAAGCATGGAGGCCCAGTCCATGGCTTCGGTTCCGCCCTGGCCGGAATGGATAGATAATAGACAATTGCGTTGATCGTAAGGTTTGGATAAATAGGTAGTATCTTCAAGTTGACGGATAGATGCCTCTACTTCAGCTAATTTTTGTTGTAATTCCTCTAACATTTCCAGTTCTAAAGCGGTTTTGGCGTCGTCGAGTGATTTTGAAGTTGAGTCAAGTTTGGAAATCAATTCTTTTAGTCCCGATAATTCCCGCATAACATTTTGAGCATGGCGGTCGTCTTTCCAAAAGTCCTGTTCCTGGGTTTCCTGCTGTAATTTTTCAATTTCCGCTAATTTTTTATCCGGCTCTAATTTAATATTTAGTTGATCGAGGGCTTTTTTTGCCAAGTCGATTCTGGATTTAAATTCTTCCATGATTTGATTAGTTGATGGGTTAATTAGTTAATGGATTAATGAATTCATTAACGCATAAACGCATTAACATATTAACGCATTAGATATTTTCTAATATTCGCGTTGTGTCCCTCCAGATTTTTAGCGTAGTGGGTGGTGCCGTCCGGTTCGGAAATATAATATAAATAGTCTGTTTCAGCCGGATTAAGGACAGCTTTTATAGCTTCAATTCCGGGATTGGCAATTGGGCCCGGCGGAAGCCCGGGGAATTTATAGGTGTTATAAGGCGAATTAATATTTTTATCACTTGGAATTACAGGTCCCCACCATTCGTTGTTTCCTGTTTCCTGTTTCCTGTTTCTTATTTCTTGGGTCGCTTTTGCGTATTGAAGCGTGGCGTCCACTTGGAGTGCCATTCCGATTTTAAGCCTGTTTTTCAGAACACTGGCGATCAACGGCCTGTCAACGTCGTGGCGGGCTTCTCTTTCTACCAGGGAGGCTTGAATAATAAGTTCATGAGTCAATGGATTAATGCGTTCACTGGTTAAAGAAAGTATTTTGGCATCAAAGTTCTCTGTCATTTTTTCAATTATTTTTTCTGCGGAAGAATCTTTGGCGAATAAATAAGTGTCTGGAAACAGCCGGCCTTCTGATTGGCGGAATAATTTATAGAGTTCATTAAAATTTAGATTTTCCAATAAACCTTGATTTTTCAATTCATCGACAATTTGTTCCGCTCTCCAACCTTCGGGAATAGTTATCCAGGTGTCAATAATCCCAGTTTTTAAAACGTTGGCAATCTCTCCAATCGCCATGGAAGGGCTTAATTTAAAAGAACCGGCTTGGAATCCCTGCCGTTGCTTGGCTAAGAACAAATATATTTCGGTAGCTAAAGAAGATTTTATGATTTTTTCCTGCTGGAGCCGTTTTAGAATTGCTTTGGTTGATTGTCCTTTTCTAACTATAAAAATCTGTTCAGGAGCCTTTATTTGGGACACCGGCTGAATATTGGACAAATACCAATAAATAAAAATAGATCCGATTAGCGCGGATATAAATAGTATTTTGTTGACCATCTTAAATTCTTTGAACTATTCGATTTCGGAGAACAATGCTCTGGTATAAGTTTTTTTCTGCGGATTATGGATAAAAACCCTTCCGCATTTACAGGTTAGCTGAATATTTTTATCTTTTCTGGTTTTTGATTTTGCGCCCGTTAACGGCATACCGCACCCAACGCATTGTCCTCTGGACAAAAGCCAAGCTTGAATCGGAGCAATCACATTTTTAAACATTCTTCTATTTATACTCTATTTGAGACTCCGGAGTCAAATCGGAAAGCCATCTTTCTAAAATTACTGCTGCTGCGGCTGAATGGCGGAGCAGTTTCCCCTTTGATTTCTTCCAATGAAGAGTTCTTTTTTCGGCTTCCTGGCTGGTTAAAGTCTCGTCGGCAACTTCAACTGGTAAAGAAAAGGCATGTTTTAATTTATCGGCAAAATCCAGGCTTTGCCGGGCTGATAAGTTTTCTGAAATTCCGACTATCAATTTTTCCGGGTGGTGAATATTAATTAATTTGGAAATTTCTTTCAAATCATCGTTTTGCTCCGAATTATTAATTACCATTAGAAGCTCTGCCAATCCGGAATCAGTTGAGCCAACAGCTACTCCAATATGAGATAGGCCAAAGTCGAAAGACATAATTATCATAAATATTTGTGTTTAGAAGTGTAGTAATTTGGCGACTGGTAATGGAAAATAGAAGTTAGTGTTTAGGAATATCTTGATTCCAATTTCTAATTTCTATAACTAGTCTCTATACCACTACTCTCTAATTAACCAATTCCGCTATCACTACTCCTCTTCTTAAATAAGTTCCTTCCGGAACGCAGGTAACTAATTTCAGATAGCGGCCATTATATTTTTGTTCTAATATTTGTACATCTTCAGGTTTTACCTCAATTTTATCAACAACTTTATAAACATAGTTGATTCCGTCAAATTTAATCTTGATTTCATCACCATATTCAAGCGTCATTATAGTGGAGAATATGGACATATAATTTTTTGGGTTATAGAACTGCCGTAGAATGGAATGGCCGAAAATCACTGGCGCTCCCAATTCTCCGGGATTGGCCGTTCCGGGATATTGAATGAGCGATTTGGATAAATCAGTCCCACCGATAATTACCGTCATGTTGTCTATTCTGATTTTAGGAACACTTATGTTATAACTGGTAATTTTTGAAATATTTTGGCTGGGATATCCGGCCTCGGGAAACCAATTTTCCGGTTTTGTATAGTCCAGTTGCCGATAAACCGCCGGCGTAAAATTATTGGATCCCAAAATTTGGGAATTTGTAGTAGAGGGGAGCGCCGAGAGCATATTGCGGCCGGAATTTAATTGCGGTGATATTATGGCGAAATATCCGATAATAGGTCCAATGACTGCTCCAACCATCATGGCTCCGGAAATTACCATGACTATAGATATAGTTTGGGACAATTTTTTGGAAGAAACGGCCCGGCCAATCGGAGCCTTTTTATATATTAATTTTTGCATTTGTAGTCAATCTAAATTATTTTTAGATCTGAATTTCAAAATCGACCCGACTAGGGTCATTCGAGATCCATTGGAGGAATCCTGGGAGTTTTGGAGAGAATATAATTTCGGCATTTTTAACCCTTGGTAATCGCTTGAGAACATCCATCGCCTCCGCCGGCCTTTTGCCGGCGATCATTTGCAAAAGCTGGTTCTTATCTGTTTGCGGGGTTAATATGGCGGAAAAATTTAAGTCAAAATAGACTTTACCTTCGTCTATTTTAATATTATTAATTTCAGATTTTACGTTCTGGCCGTTTGCGGAAAATCCAGCTGGGGCTTTTGAGGATAAAATTGACGCTAACAGATTTTGATAATCGGTTTCGGTAACAGCTATGGCTTTTACTTGAGCTTCCAGCGATAAGGAGACAGATTCTGCTTCCGTTCCGGCATCCCCGGAATAATTTTCTTTAGTTGGTTTTACTTCGATGCTGTCAACGAATATTTTTTTATCCTGATTCTGACTGATTAACTCATCTTTTGCCTCAGATTTAATCTCTTCGGTTAAATTAGCCAAAAGATCACTTCTGTCCTTTTTAGAGATCATGGCGATTTCTTTTTTAGTCCCTCCGGTAAAAGCGGCTTCATTTTTGGCTACATAAGTTGATTTGGAGTAATTTGCGATTTGAAATTCGATTCCGGATTCTAAATTGTATTCCGGCCCGAATGATTCGGAAGTTACCGAGACTTTGGCGTTTCCGGGAACAATTATATAATTATTCCCTGGAGTAGCCGGATTAACGGTGACGCTGGTATCCAGAGTAAATAATGTCTTGCTCCCGTTGACCGTAGCTGAAATGGCCGATCCTTCGTCAAAACCCTTGTTCCCGTCTGTCCGTAAATTATAAATTACGATTTCGCCCTTAGCCCTATCTCCGGTTGTTTTCTTTCCCGTGGTCGGTTTTGTTTTTTCTTTTGATTTAATTAGAGTTACAATTTGAGCAGGCAGGATATTGGTGTCAGAATCAATGGATTTGCTTTCCGGGTCGGCTATGGCTTGCACCGTATTTGAAATGTCCTGTCCGGATATCGAAATTTTAAGAGTGGTTTTGACTAATTTTTTAGCCATCTGAACAGAACCGACAGTAATCAGTAAAAAGAATAGGAAAACCGCAGCGATTGTTAGGTTGGTTTTATTAATCCCAACTTGTATTTTAGGCAAAGGGGGAGTTGGGACTTTTAAGCTTTTAAATTTTGAAAAAAGTTCCTTGACTTTATTAAGATTTATATTTGGAATGGCGGCTGAATGTTTTGCTTCAGGTTTTGGAATTGATTTTGGTTGTTCAGTCTTTGTGTCCGGCTTAATCTCGGGTTGCATTTCAGGTTTTGTTTCGACAGCCGGTTCCTGCAGCGGGATTGGTTTAACCGGAATGCCTAGCGATTTGGCTGCTTCGCCGCCTCCGGAAATTGCTATGGCAGAAATCGAGAAAGAATTATCCATAGTTTCAATTTTTGGAATATGCAGGAAAGGGAACGAGGAATACCAGTCAGAAACTAACAATTGCTGGGTAAGTTCGTCTAATTTATCCGAGGTTCCATCATATAATATTATTCTGGACGGAAGCGATTCCTGATCTCCAAATCTGGTCAAACCCTCTTTGACGTCTGAAGAAATGTCCCCGCTTCTGCCGGCTATATGAGTGGCTTCGATAACTCCCAACCTGATAATTGAAACTGCAACTTCAGAAGTAGAGATTCTGACCAAAATAGCCGAAGCAGGGGTTCCTTCTTTGGCCTTAAGATACTGCGCGATAGCTTCTGTTGTGATGACAAATCCTAATGGTTTAAATGCCATTTTATCGCAGATTGTTTTGATATCGTTTAGTCTCGCCGGCAGAATACTTTCGGGAGAAACCCAAGCTTCGGGAAGTCCAAAAATAGCTTTTGAGATCTCGACTTTTTCCGGAATTTTCTCCAAAGCAACAGATAGAGAAGTGTCAATAGCTTCCAACAAAACTTCGACAGAGGTTCCGTCCCATTGAGCCGTACCGCCAATTCCGATAATTTCCGGCAGATCATTTTTTATTTCCCAGATCGCGGTTTTAATGAATTCAGTATCAATCTGGACAGCCAGAAAACAGCCAATATTAGGGCTTGGTTTTTTGGTTAATTTTTTAAGAAATGATGCGACCTCCATTATTATTTTGGCTTAAGGAACGCGTACACCCGTTTGATTCCGGCGGAAACAGACTCTTCCTTTCCCAGTTTAAATATTCCCAAACCGCCGGTGCGGGCAACATGCGGACCTCCGCAAACCTCTATGCTAACTATACCAGTTTTTTCATCTCCAATGGTATAGACATTAACCTTTTCTCCATATTTCTCTCCGAAAAATGCTAAGGCTCCTTCCTCTTTGGCCTTTTGAAGGCTAACGGCATTACAGGAAACGGGAAGGTCCTTGGTTATTTGTTGGTTGATCCAGTTCTCTATAACCGATTTTTCTTTTTCTGCTAGCTTGGAGTTGTGAATGAAGTCAAACCGCAACCTTTCAGAATTGATATTACTGCCCTTTTGCTGAACGTGGGTTCCGATAAATTTTCTTAAAGCCGCGTGCAAAAGATGCGTTGCGGTGTGGAGTTTAGTAACCTCTTCGGAATTATCAGCCAGGCCGCCTTTAAACATCCCTTTGGATGCAGTTCGGGATAACTCTTGATGTTTAATTATTTCTTTCTCAAACTTTTCTTTATCAAACATTATTTGCTTTTCCGCACATAGTTCTTCTATTATTTCTTTCGGGAAACCATAGGATTGAAACAAATCAAATGCGCTAACAAGTCCCACCTTTTTTAAACCGTCACGGAGTGTCTTTTCAAATTTATTCCCTTCTTCTGCAATCACCCGTTTAATATTTCTTGAATCTGTATTTTTAAAGTAGTCGGTAGATTTATATATCAATATCGCGTCGTCAACCAATTCTTCAAGCTTAAGATTTATTTTCAGCTGTTGGATTTTCACCATGCTTCTCCTCAATAGCCTGCGCAAGAAATATCCTTGGGCTTTATTGTTTGGCATAACACCATCTGTAATTAAAAATAATGAAGCTTTCAAATGATCAGTTATAATCCGCATCGGCTTTTCAAATTCTGCATACTTTAAGCCAGAAATTGTTTGTAACTTTTCTATCAACGGCCAAAAAAGATCAGTTTTAAAAATATCAGGATCATTATTTGTGGCTGCGGTTAATCGTTCCAACCCTCCCCCAAAATCAATATTTTTTTTCCCCAATTGTTCAAATCCTTTGAGTGTTTTTTTGTAAGCCATAAATACATTATTGCCAATTTCCATAAAGCGGCCGCAATCGCAATTAGGATGGCATTGATCATTTTTATAGATCGAATTTTCATGCAGTAACAATTTTTGACCGAAATCGTAAAAAATCTCGCTGTCAGGCCCACCTGGTTCTCCAATTGGCATATCAGCATAACTACTTCTGGCCCACCAGTTTTTATTTACTCCGTAATAAGAAATATGGCTAGAAGAGACGCCCAAACTTTTCCAATTGCCTGATGCTTCTTCATCTCGAGGAACTTGATCGTTGCCTTTAAATACAGAAACATATAACTCTAGAGGGTTCAATCCTAATTCTTTGGTAAGAAATTCCCAAATCCAGGTCTGCTGTTCCTTTTTAAAATAATCCCCCAGCGACCAGTTTCCCAGCATTTCAAAGAATGTGTCATGCCTGTTGTCCCCCACTTCTTCAATGTCTTGAGCCCTGAAGCATCTTTGAGAATCGACTAATCTAGTCCCCAAAGGATGGTCTTGTCCTAACAAATAAGGCAACATAGGTTGCATACCGGATCCAGTAAATAATGTAGTCGGATCGTTTTCCGGCACCAGTGGAGCTGACGGAATAACCGCGTGTCCCCTGGCGGCGAAGAATTTCAAATATTTCTGCCTGATTTGAGCTGAACTGATTTTCACTTCCTAATTATACCGCTATTTTTTCTTGAAAATAATTGTCCCTCGATTTGCTCTATGGAGTAATAATGCGAATCTATTACGCATTTATTACCTGTAAAGTATCTGATACTTTACACTTTACTTTAATTTTATTAGCGGGGGCCGATCGGCAGTCTGGAATGAAAAATTTTTTGTCTAAAGAAAGAATGATAAAATTTAATCTGTGAAGTTCACGATTCTTGGTAAAACAAAATTGAAAATTTCGAGAATTGGTTTTGGTGGTTGGGGGATTGGCGGTGGGGCGCCAGTGTTACGCTGGGCTGATATGTGGAAGGCTGATGATAAATCATCAAAGGAATCTTTGCTCAACGCATACGATCAAGGGGTTAATTTTTTTGATACGGCGCTGGTTTATGCCGATGGACATAGCGAAAGATTAATTGCTGATACATTAAAAGGTAAGAATATTATAGTTGCCACAAAAGTTCCTCCTAAAGATTGGCACTGGCCGGCGCGAAATAAAAATATCAACGAAGTTTTTCCTAAAGATTGGATTTTGGAAAAGGCAAGGGAAAGCTATAAAAATCTAGGAAATAAAACCATAGATTTATTACAGCTTCATGTTTGGCTGGATGATTGGTTTGAATCGGAAGTTTGGCGAGAGGCATTTGCGCAAATCAAAAAGGAAGGCATTGCTAGACATTTTGGAATTTCAATCAATGATAATGACCCAAATTCTGCTCTTAAACTCGTTGGATCAGGCGAGATAGATACAGTTCAGGTTGTCTATAACATTTTTGATCAGGCTTCAAGAGACAAATTGTTTCCTTTGGCTCGGGAAAATAATATCGGGATTATTGCCCGAGTTCCGCTTGACGAAGGATCGCTAAGCGGAGTTTTTACTTCTGAAACAGCTTTTAATGATTGGAGAAAAGATTACTTTACGCCAGATAGATTGAAAATAGTTGTTGATAAAGTAAATATTATGAAAAGAAAACTAGTAAATCCAGAAAGATCAATGGCGCAAATTGCTCTCAAGTATTGTTTGTTCAAGAATGGTGTCGATGTGGCAATTGTGGGAATGAGAAACCCTAAACATGTATCGGTAAATATAAAAAGTCCGAATGTCAAATTAAGCAAGGGGGAAATCAAATATCTCGATAGCCAAAGATGGATTAGAAATTTTTATCCTGAAGATGTTTAGGAAACGTCAATTCGATTTTCACGAGCTGACTTAAGTTAAAGTCGAGGCGATGGAGAAGTAATGGCAAAGAAAAATAAAATCGCGATTTTTAAGGGACAGAAAATACGTCGTTCTTGGAATGAAGAGAACGAGAAGTGGTGGTTTTCTGTGGTAGATGTTATCACAGTCTTGACTGGAAGCGAAAATCCTCAAGTGTATTGGCGGGTTTTAAAGAAAAGACTTCTTGATGAAGGTTCAGATGAAACCGTTACAAAATGTAACGGTTTTAAAATGATTGCTGCAGACGGAAGAATGCGGTTGACTGATGTAGCAGATACGGAAACAATATTGCGGATTATTCAGTCAATTCCTTCGCCTAACGCCGAACCGCTAAAGCTGTGGTTGGCAAGAGTCGGATACGAAAGAATTGAAGAATCCGAAGATCCGGAAAAAGCAATTCAACGGGCGATGCGTTTTTACCTCAAGCGGGGTTACTCCAAAGATTGGGTGAACCAAAGATTAAAGAGTATTGAGATTAGGAAAGAACTCGCCGACGAGTGGGAACGCGCGGAGTTAAAGAAGGCAAGGAATTTGCGATTCTGACCGATGAAATTACTTTCGCTTGGGCCGGACTGAAAACCCGGGATTACAAAAAATATAAAGGGCTTAGAAAAGAAAATCTCCGCGACAATATGACCAATTTGGAGTTGGTTCTTAATATGTTAGCTGAAGCTTCGACCAGGGAAATTTCCAAGAAAAAGAAGCTGGTGAATTTTAAGGAAAATAAAAAAGTTGCCAGAGAGGGTGGGTCAATCGCCGGTATTGCCAGGCGGAAATTGGAGTTAAAGACTGGGAGAAAAGTTATCACTAAGTTAAACGCTAGAGGCCTGAGACTGCTAAAAGGATAAACGAATCGATTACCCCAACGGCGTACCGGAGCGGTGGAAGAATCTTTTGACGGCTGACGTTGTATGGGCCGGCGATGATTTTGGCGGCTCAACGCTTTTTTCGCTTTCTTCCGGCTGGTGAATTGCATTATTTAAATCAGATTTCATCTCACTGATTTTTTCAGGAAGTTCTTCAATGGCACTCTTAGCATTTTTTTTAACATAGCCCAACAGCTCGGCAATCTTCATTGAAGATTGAATCCCCTCAACTAATGAGCTGATTCCGGTTATTGGTTTGGATATGGCAGTAGTCAGAGATTCAGCCTGGCCGACAATCTTATTGACTTTATGAAGCGTCTCCCGTAAATCTTTAAGAATATAAACGACTTGAATGCCGATAAAGGTCAGAAGAATGGTGAGAGTGGTAATAACCACAACCAGAATGACCTGGGTCAGGTTGATCATCTATTTCAAGTATCTCATGGTATAATTTTTCTTGCAAGATTAGATTTTAAAAGGAGGTGACTCATTTAAAATGGATCAAAAAAGACTGTATATCGGAAATTTATCTTATAAGACTACTTCTGACGGACTCCGTGAAGCTTTTTCACAGGCCGGACAAGTGGTATCAGCGGACGTAATGATGGACAGGCAAACAAACCGCCCGCGCGGATTTGGATTTGTAGAAATGGCCAGCGATGAAGACGCTAAAAAAGCTGTTGATATGTGGAATGGCAAAGAACTTGATGAAAGAACTCTTAGAGTTAACGTGGCTCAACCCAGAGCATCAAGGATGTAAATGGATATTTACGATCCAAAGACAATAGAGCCAAAATGGCGTCAATTTTGGTTGGACAAAAAGGTTTATCAACCGGATTTAGCGGTGGCCAAAAAGCCTTACTACAATCTGATGATGTTTCCGTATCCGTCGGCTGAAGGCTTGCACGTTGGAAATGTGTATGCCTTTACGGGTGCCGATGTTCACGGCCGATTTAAGCGGATGCAGGGGTTTGATGTTTTTCAGCCGATTGGATTAGACGGATTCGGAATTCATTCCGAAAATTACGCTATTAAAGTCGGCCGCCACCCTAAAGATCACGCCAAAATCAGCGAAAAACATTTTTACGAACAGCTTCATATGATCGGCGATGGTTTTGCATGGGATCAAAAATTGGAAACTTACGATCCCGGATATTACCGCTGGACTCAATGGTTGTTCATCCAGATGTATAAAAATGGTTTGGCATACCGTAGAAAGGCGATGGTCAATTGGTGCCCTTCTTGTAAAACCGTTTTATCAGATGAGCAAGTAGAAGGCGGGGTCTGCGAACGTTGCAAAACTCCGACGACCCGTAAAGAAACGGAGCAATGGTTTTTCAAAATTACCGCCTATGCCGATCAGCTCTTAAATAATATTCCAAAACTGAACTGGCCGAAGAAAATTACGGTTGCCCAACAAAATTGGATTGGTCGGACTAAAGGGCTAAACATTGATTTTAAGATCGAAGGAATTAGCAAAGCAATTACTGTCTGGACAAAGTTTTGGGAAACCGTGTTTGGAACAACATTTTTAGTTATAGCTCCAGAGCATCCAATTGTTGAAGAATTAAGTTGGCGATCTGAAAACAGACAGAATTTTATGAATAGAATTAGTAAAGCACTGGTCAAAACAGAGCAACAGAGGAAAGAAGAAATAGAAGAACGTCACGGTTTTTTCACCGGAAGTTACGTTGTTAATCCGGTGAATGGTGAAAAGGTTCCGATTTGGGTTGGCGAATATGTGCTCGTAGATGTTGGCACCGGAGCGGTAATGGGAGTTCCGTCACACGATTTACGCGATTTTGAATTTGCAAAAAAACATAGCCTAGAGATTAAACAAGTGGTGTCGTATTCCGACCGTGATATTGACGCTAAAGTTAAAAGCGGACAAATAGCGTTTGAAGGTGAAGGTGTTCTGATTAATTCAGGAGAGTTTGACGGATTGAGCGCTTGGGGGATTGGAAAACAAAAAATGGCAGACTGGATGATAGATAATAAATTTGCCGAATGGAAAACTATTTATCATCTCCGCGATTGGTTGATTTCTCGGCAAAGATATTGGGGGCCGCCGATACCGATGGTACTTTGCGAGAAGTGTGGTTGGTCTTCGGTGCCGGAGGATCAGTTGCCGGTGTTATTGCCGGATATTAAGGACTTTAAACCCACCGGCGATGGGTTATCGCCTTTGCAAAAAGCGCCTAAAAGTTGGCTGGAAACTACTTGCCCGAAATGCGGTGGTATTGCCAAAAGGGAAACGGATGTCTCCGATACATTTCTAGATTCCAGCTGGTATTTCTTACGCTACCCTTCGGTTAACGTAAATCCGAAATCCGAAATCCGAAATCCGAAACAAATTCAAAATTCCAATGATCAAAATTCAAAACGTTTCGAATTTCGAAATTCTAATTTAAATATTCCTTGGGGCCAAGAGGTCACAAGGCGATGGTTGCCGGTTAATGCTTATATCGGCGGCGCGGAACACGCGGTACTTCATCTGCTTTACGCCAGATTCGTGTGGATGGCGTTGTTGGATTGGGGGTATCTATCTGGAGTTGACAGCCCTGAACCGTTTCCATTTCTCTTTTCTCATGGGCTGATTATTAAGGACGGAGCCAAGATGAGCAAAAGCCGGGGAAACGTAGTCAACCCTGATGAATATATCAGCCGTTACGGGGCTGACGCGCTGCGGATGTATTTAATGTTTTTGGGATCATACGATCAGGGTGGGGATTTTCGCGATACCGGAATGGCGGGAATGTATAGGTTTTTGGAACGGGTTTGGAAAGCGTTCCAAAAACAAACTCAAAAATCTCCCGCGGAGCGGGATCCGGCTCTGCCGGAAAAAATCAAAAATCAAAAATCAGATAAAGAGATTAAGAGGGTATTGAATAAAACGATTAAAAAAGTGACGGAAGATATTTCTAAGTTTAAATACAATACGGCGATTGCGGCTTTGATGGAATTTATGAATGCGTATGAAGAAAAAACTTCAAATGAAAAAGAAAATATTTTATCAACGGATGATAAAGGAAAACTAATTAAATTATTTGCGCCTTTTGTTCCTTATATAACCGAAGAAATTTGGCACAATCTTTATCCGGATTCCCAAGATTCAATTCATTTAAGTTTGTGGCCGGAATATGACTCTAAAATTTTAGAAAGGGAGCGGATTGAAATTCCAGTTCAGATTAACGGTAAAACCAGAGCGGTTATTTCTGCCGATCCATCAACCGCTAAGATCCAATCAGGCATAGAAAAAATAGCTATGGAAGATCCGTCTGTTATGAGGTATATTGAAGGAAAGAAGATTAATAAAATCATTTTTGTTTCAGGAAAAATAATTAATTTAATAGTTAACTAATGCGTAAATATCCTGCCGGCTCCGATTTAAAAAATAAACCCTTAACCAACCCGATTGCAAAACCGATCAGGTTTTTAAGCCTGATGACCGGGATGGCTGCGATTTTAACTGTCATGTTTATAAGAAGTGTTACCGATTGGAAACAAAATACAGTTACCCCCGAATATGTTTGCGGCGGAAAAGGCAACCTATTGGGATCTGGAGAATTTATGGACGGAGAAAAATTGGCCTGGTTTATGAATGAAAAAATTTCTTCATTAGCTCAAGCTTTGCCAAATCTTTCTCCGGAATCAATGATTTTGGGAGTCAATTCTGAAGAAAAATGGATAGATGTTGACCTAGATACTCAAACTTTGCGGGCGATGGAGGGTGATAAAGAAGTTATGAAGTTTTTAATCTCTTCCGGCAAATGGGCCTCGACTCCGACTGGAGAATACCGGATTTGGATAAAACTGCGGTATACCAAAATGTCAGGCGGAGAAAGGGGTAAAAATACTTATTATTATCTTCCCAATGTCCCTTTTGTAATGTATTTTTATCAGGGATTCGGCTTGCATGGCGCTTATTGGCACAATAATTTTGGCCAACCGATGAGCCATGGATGCGTGAATATGGCAATTCCGGACGCGGAAAAAATATTTTATTGGGTTGGTCCGAATTTGCCGGAAGGATCTAATACGATCAAATCTACTGAAGACAATCCCGGGACCAGAATTGTGATTCACGGAACAGCCCCAAAGACTTGATTGCAATTTGGCAATCCTTATGTTAGACTGCTAGATCTATGGCTATATTGATCAAAAGACCAGGTTCCATTATTGTCTCTCACACCAAGCAATATCCGGTAGTGGCTATCAGGGAAGGAGTAATTTTCCCCAATACCGAATCCATATTAACTTTTGGCAGAAAAAGGTCGGTGGCGGCGGTTAACGCGGCTTTTAAAAACGACCGGAAAATAATTTTTGTATCTCAAAAAAGTTCCCGGATCAATGATCCGTTAGGAATTGATTTATATTTAGTCGGGACTTTGGGAGAAGTCCAGCAGACTTTACAGGGTAATGAGGATGTTAACGCTTTGGTTAGGGGAACTAAGAGAGTCACAATTTCCAAATGGGTAGAAACGGAAGAATATTTAGCCGCAGAAATTTCTGAAATTCCCGACGTGATAGAAGAGTCGGAAGAAATGGTAGCTCTATCAAGATTATTGGCAAGTGAATTTCGTAAAGCGGTTAATTTAGGCAAACCGGTGGAATATTTTACGATGATGAGATTAATGGCCGGTCAGGGTCCGGCCGAACTCTCCGATCAAATTGCTTCTTCACTTGATATTTCCACTAAAGAAAAACAGGTAATTTTAGAAATGACTGATGTGAAAGCACGTTTGGTCGCAGTGCGCAAATTTTTAGCTCACGAATTAAAAATTTTAGAAATTGAACATAATATAACTACTAAAACCAGAGAGAAAATGGATAAATCAATGCGGGATGCAGTTTTAAGGGAGCGGATGAAAACAATCCAAAAGGAATTGGGAGAAGATGAAGATCTTGATTCCGAATCCCAGGAATTATTAAAAAAACTAACCGAAAAAAAATTGCCGGAATATGCCGAAAAGAGAGTTAAAAAAGAAATAGAAAAATTGAAAAAGCTTCATATCCACAACCCGGAACGCGGTTATTTAACCAGTTGGGCGGAAACTGTTTTGGACTTACCCTGGTCGGAGAGAACTCCCAACGATGTGGAAATAAAAAATGCCGAAAAGATTTTGGACACCGAGCATTATGGTTTGGCGGAAGTTAAAGATCGGATTTTGGAATATATGTCGGTGATGAAGCTCAAAAATAAAGACAAAAAAAATAAAAAAGAAATTACTCCCACCATACTTTGTTTTGTCGGGCCTCCGGGAGTAGGCAAAACCAGTATCGGCAAATCGATAGCTCACGCTTTGGGAAGAAAATTCGTTAAAGTCAGTTTAGGCGGAATACGGGATGAAGCCGAAATCAGAGGTCACCGCCGGACTTACGTCGGGGCTATGCCCGGAAGAATTATGCAGGGGATGAAAAACGCTGGAACTCTAAATCCGGTATTTATGCTGGATGAAATCGATAAGGTCGGAGCCGATTTCCGCGGTGATCCTTCTGCCGCTCTGCTTGAGGCTTTGGATCCGGAACAAAACAGCGTTTTTGAAGACCATTACATTGACATGGCTTATGATTTATCAGAAGTAATTTTTATAACCACCGCCAATATTTTGGATACGATTCCGTTGGCGTTAAGAGACAGATTGGAAGTTATCAGATTTAGCGGCTATACTCCGGAAGAAAAATTTCGGATTGCCGGTAGTTTCTTATGGAAAAAAGTTCTGGAAGCCAACGGATTATCGCCGGAAAAGGTCAGCATATCACCGGCTTTATTCAGGCATATTATTTCCAGTTATACCCGAGAGGCCGGAGTCAGAAATCTGGAGCGGGAATTGAGCAAAATTTTGCGAAAGGCGGCTCGGGATAATGCCGATAAACCTGACAATAAGATTGTTATTACTAAAAACTTAGTCGAAAAGTATTTAGGCCCGATAGTTTTTTCCGAAACTTTGTCGGAAGAAAGAGATGACGTCGGAATGGCCACCGGGCTGGCTTGGACTCAAGTCGGCGGAGATATACTATTTATAGAGGTCAGTATTGTCCCGGGGAAAGGAACACTGACCCTAACCGGCCAATTGGGTGAAGTGATGAAGGAATCGTGTCAGGCGGCGTTTAGCTATGTCCGCAGCAAGTGGCAGGATTTAGGGCTGGAAAAGGACTTCCACAAAGATATTGACGTTCATATCCACGTACCGGAGGGGGCGGTTCCCAAGGATGGACCGTCGGCCGGAATTACCATTACCACGGCTTTGGTTTCGGCCTTAACCGGAAAGGCTACCCGTAAAGATACGGCGATGACCGGAGAGGTAACTTTGAGAGGCCGGGTTTTGGAGATCGGCGGATTAAAAGAAAAGGCCATAGCCGGCTATATGTCCGGATTGAAGCGGATTATTATTCCGGAGAAAAATAAAAGAAACTTGGATAAAATGCCGGACGAAGTCAAAAAGAACGTCAAATTTTTCCCCGTCAAACACATGGACGACGTCCTTCGGCTGGCAATGGTGAGCTAAAACTGTCTATAATTATGATTGTGGGAACAGCCAAGACTGCAATTTTCAAAGGCAATCAAATCAGGCGAGTAATTTTCAACAACGAGTGGTGGTTTTCGGTTGTGGATGTGATAGGAGTGCTTACTAATAGCATTAATGCTCGTGATTATTGGTTCAAAATGAAAATACGGGTTAAAGACGAGAGTGGAACTCAGTTGTCGACAAATTGTCGACAACTGAAATTAGAATCATCTGATGGAAAAAAATACGAGACTGATTGCGCTAATACCGAAACTATTTTTCGTATTATCCAGTCAGTTCCATCCCCTACAGATTTATTGAAAGAGGGCTATAAAGATAAAGACAATGTAATTATTTCTTCATGACCGTGCAAAATAGACAAATTGTTGAGGTTGACAATGGTAAATCTGCGAGAAGAATGTTGAATATGGAGGGAGATAGGACGGGTTTTATAAAAGGGATGACGACCGTGTTATTACCTGCGGGTTTGTTTGCGCTTGAATCTCCCAAGACAGCGGATTAGAAGGTTTGGAATGCCAACCTTAATTTATTACAGCTAATTCGTATATGTTTATCTATTCTGGAAAATTTCCGTTACGAAATAATCGTTGATTGCCAATCTATCGTCTACTTGTTTTGGAGTCATTACCAATAGATCTATCGGAAAAGGACGGGGGAAGGCTGAAATTGCCGCGCTAATAAAGCGACGGCCTTTTGGAGTTTTGCCATATCAAAGTTCATGATATTAATTATACGTTATTTTATCGTTTGGGTTGCGGACGATATCCCCTCAGGCCAGCAGTGAAGCCGCCATTCGCAGCGGGGGCAGTGTTTTTTAACATCAGCAGTCCTGGGGAATTTCAGATCCAAAATATCTTTCCATACATTCTTAATAGTTTTTTTTAGTTTTTCTACTTCTGTTTCGGTTATCGTAAACCTTTCCTTTTTGAATTTGCCGGTAGATCGATCTGGCTCAACGAAATCTAGCTCCGCTTCCGAAACCGTCAGCTTAAAAGTCTTGTCAAGATCAGCCAGCAATTTATAAAATACCAACTGCCTTTTATAATCTCCGTTTGATTGGGCAGTTTTCCCCTCAATTTCATTTCTGGATTTAGCCGATCCGGTTTTGTAGTCAATCACTCTAGCTTTTTGCCCACCCTCATTGTTTCCTGTTTCTTGTTCTCTGTTTTCTGATATCTTTTCTATTTTGTCTATTTTCCCTCCCAATGGAATTCCGTTTAAAACAATTTTGGAGAAGCCATAGCCGAAGAATTTTTCTACCTCAAACGGTGGAACCAATAGGTCTTTATAATAAGATACATATTCTTCTAAAACGTTTAACCCTCTTTTTAATAATCGTTCATTTTCGATCGAGGTTAAAATTTCTTTTTCCAGCGCCATTTTGAATGTTGATCTTAGAATGGCTACAGATGGCATTTTTTGAGTTTTCTTAAATTCCCGGAAAAATATTTCTAATGCCTTATGAATCGCCGATCCGAAAGACATCGGAATGGCTTTGGCTCTCGGAGCCCGTAATAAATTATTCAATTTGAATTTATACGGACAGTTTAAATAGGTGTTTAAAGCTGTGGGGCTTAATATCAGAGTCTTAACAATCCCTGATAAAAATTTTGACTCCTCCAGCGTAGATTTTTGAGGAGCTGGAACTTTCAATAATACTTCTAATATTTTTTTACCCTGCCGTTCATATCCGGAAGGATCGATTCTGTCTAAAAATTTCTCCGGAATTTCAGATAAAAACATTGTTTCCACACTTTCTTTTTTTCTTTGCTCGGTAGATCCGGCGATGGCAGAGGTTATATATATGCGTTTTTTTGCCCGGGTTAAGGCTACGTAAAATAATCTTCTTTCGTCTTCATTTTTTTCTTTGATGGATAAATCGGTATTGGAAATTATTTCCGTAGGAAGTTTTATCAGTTCGCGGACTAAATTATTTCCCCACTTGCCGTCTATGGCTTTGATGATAAATACGGTAGAAAATTCCCGCCCTTTGGCTTTATGAGCGGTCAACAGGGATATTGCTCCGGTTTTTATGTCCAGGTCTTCTTCGTAAATCGGAACTTTTTGTTCTATCATCAGAGCAATTATTTCCAAAAAATCTTTAAGACGCAGATTGTGGTTGGCAGAATTCAATTTTTTAATTTCGGAAAATAAAGAATTGACGGAATTTAATTTTTCAATCGAGTCATCCGATTTTAAACACCAATCCAAAAATCCTGTTTTGTGGATTAATTTTTCAAAAAATAAAGTAAACGGGCCATCGGCATCATCCTGTTGCAGTTGAGATAATATTTTCCGGGCATTTATTAAACTTGCCGGATCGTTTAAGTTTGGAGGCAGAGAAATTAAGCCGTCCCAAAGTTTAATTTTTTTATCGGCGCAAAAGCGGGATAATTTTAGGATGTCTAATTGGCCGCAGTTGAAAAAGGGCTGGTTTAATAAGGTAAATAAATCTACCCCTTCCTGTCCATTTCTGATTTCCTCTATAGTTTTCATCAGCATAATTAATTTTTCAATCACCGGCCGGGTCAATATATCCTGACCGCCTTCCAAATTAAATTGAATATCAAATCTGGAGAGCATGTCTGCCATTTCGGTTCCGTCACTGCGGTTGCGGAAAATAACCGCGATTTCGTTCGGGTCCTCACCGGCTTTAATTAATTTTTGAATTTCGGAAGCGGCAAAAAATAATTCAACTGCGGAAGAAGAAAATCTGGCAACCCGGATTTTTTCAACTTGACTCTTATTGATAGCCGAACGCAAATTCTTTTCAACTTGCGGCATGGAGTTAACCAGCGATAACCGGTTACGGGAGATTATCTCTCTGGAAGCATCTAGGATTAGTTGTTGAGAGCGGTAGTTTTCTGATAAAACTACAATTTCCGCCTTCTTAAATAATTTGTGGAAAGATAAAATATTCTCAATTGAAGCCCCCTGAAAACGGAAGATGGCTTGATCATCGTCTCCGACCACAAATAAATTGGCGTTTTGGCCCCAGTAGGACGATAAATGTAGCAAGAGGGCGTTTTGGGCGGCGTTGGTATCCTGATATTCGTCAACCAGAATATATAGGAATTTTTCCTGATGCTCCAATAATAAATTTTTATCTTGGCTGAAGGCTTGGGTGACAAAAGAAATCATGTCCTCAAAGTCGTAGCGGTTTAGTTTTTTTAATTCTGAATTGTAATCGTTATAAACTTTGACCAAATCCAGGTTGCGCTGAAAGTATTTATCTTTAGCGTCCGGTGGCGGGTTTTCGGCCAGAAGTTTCTGGAATTCTTCAGGGGATATCCCTTCTCTTTTAAGATTGGCGATAGACGAGACTAAATCACGGATATAAAGATAAGGGGCGCCGTTTGGACGGATTGCCTGATAATCTCCATTGTCAATTAGATTTCTGAATAGACCGGCCCGTTCTAGATCAGACAAAGGCTCCAGTTGGCCCATTGATTGAAAAATATCCGGCCGGCCCTGAATCACGCTTGAGCAAAAAGAATGGAAAGTTTGAATGTTAACGTAGTAAGCTGTGGGACCGATTGACTTAACCAGTCTTTCCCGCATCTCGCGGGCAGCAGCATCGGTAAATGTCAGAGCCAAAATTCCGTTTGGGGGAGTATCGGTCGATTTTAAAATGTGGGCAATCCTAAGCGTCAAAGTTTGAGTTTTTCCGGTTCCCGGTCCGGCGATAACCATTACCGGCCCCTCGATAGCCTCAACCGCTTTTTTTTGAGCGGGGTTGAGGGGAAACGCAGACTTGATTGTGGACATAAATTAGATTATATCCGGTTTTAGCTCTTGACTTCTTTTAGCAGTCTTGGTAGTATTCTGCTAAACACATAGAAAGGAATGAGTAAGAAATAATGAGTAATGATATGAATAATCTAGGCCAAGAAATTCAACAGTTGCCGGCGTTAACCGAAAGACAAGTAAAAATTCTGCGGGCCATGGTCCAGGAATATTGCGAAACCGCCGAGGCAGTCGGATCCGACACTTTGGATAAAAAATATCAAATCGGTTTTTCTCCGGCCACCATTAGAAATGAAATGAATCGTTTGGACGAAAAAGGATATTTATCTCAGCCCCATACTTCTTCCGGCCGGATTCCGACTCCGGCGGCGATTAAGTTCTATGTTAACCAACTGATGAAGGAAAAAGACGTTCCGATAACCGAAGAAGTCAAAGCCAAACAGCAGGTGTGGGACGCCAAAGGAGAAGTAGAAAAATTAATGCGCGAAGTGACTCATGTTTTGGCGGATGAAACTAAGATGCTGGCTGTGGCCGCGACCGATCAGGGCCGGGCGTATCACGCAGGATATGCCAATCTCTTGGAGGTAAAGGAATTTTTTGACATTGATGTTTTCCGCCAGGTTTTGATGATGATTGATCATGTAGAACAGATGATGGATGTTTTTGGACTGGGGCAACTGGAAGATCAGTTGAATATTTTGGTGGGCGATGATTTCCGGATAAGGGAATTAATGCCGGTCGGAATGGTGTATTCCAGGTTCTCTTTAGGAAATACCCATGGATCTATCGGAGTTTTGGGACCCTGCCGTTTAGACTATTCGTTTGTAATTCCCAGAGTCAGAAAAATCGGAGATTGGTTGAACGAGATTGGGAGGGAATGGTGAAAGATAGTTCAAAACTTCCGGCGAAGCCGGATCCTGCTCCGCAGGACAAAATTCAAAAATTGCGAGAACAGATCCTGGAGTTGGACGGGAATTGGAAGCGAGCGCTGGCGGATTATAAGAATTTGGAATTCAGGACGGAGAAAGCAGTCAGGGAAGCCTTAACTTTTGGAACTAAAGGGCTTATAATCAAATTATTAAAAGTTTTGGATGAATTGGATATGGCAGTTGGGCATCATCCCGACCAAACTTGGGCAAAGATGACCCGGGATGAAATGAAAACTATTTTAGCCGACGAAGGGGTGACGGAACTTGCGGTCCTGGGCAAACCGTTTAACCCCAACGAAATGGAATGCGTCGGTAAAACAACCGGGGAAGAAAACACGGTTATTGAAATCGTTCAAAAAGGATATAAAATATATGATCAGGTATTAAGGCCGGCAAGAGTGGAAGTAGGTAAGGGTGAGAAAATAATGAGTAAAGAGTAATGAGCAATGAAATGAAAATCATTAAGTAAGTATGTCTAAAATAATCGGTATTGATTTAGGGACAACCAACAGCGCGGCGGCTTTCATGGAGGGAGGAACTCCCAAAGTTATCCCTTCGGCCGAAGGCCGGAATTTGGTTCCCTCCGTCGTCAACCCCAAAGATAATTTAGTCGGCGACGTGGCTAAACGCCAATTGATTCTTAAACCCAAAGAAACGATTTACTCCATAAAAAGATTGATGGGAAGAAGAATAGGCGATGAGCAGGTCAAAAAAAGCCGCGAAATGGTTGGATATGAGATCGTGGAAGGCAAAGATAAGACCGTTTCGGTCAAAGTCAATGGCCGGGCCTTTACTCCGCAGGAAATTTCCGCCAAGATTCTGGCTAAAATTAAAGCCGACGCGGAAGCGTATTTAGGGATGCCGGTGGAAAAGGCCGTGATTACGGTTCCGGCATATTTTGACGATTCCCAGCGTCAGGCCACCAAACAGGCCGGAGAGATTGCCGGGCTAAAAGTCGAGAGAATAATCAACGAACCGACGGCCGCGGCTTTGGCCTATGGACTGGATAAAAAGGCGGCCGGGACAATCGTGGTTTATGATTTAGGCGGAGGCACTTTTGACGTCAGTATTTTGGAATTGGGCGGCGGAGTTTTTGAAGTTAAAGCCACCAACGGCGATACTTTTTTGGGCGGGGACGATTTTGATAAGAAGATTATTGAATGGATCGCAGCCGAATTTAAGAAAGATAATGGAGTTGACCTGTCCCGTGATCCCCAAGCGATGCAGAGAATAAAAGACGCGGCCGAAAAAGCCAAAATTGAGTTATCCAGTTCAATGGAAAGCGACATCAACCAGCCGTTTATTACCCAAGGCAAAGACGGCAACCCATTGCATCTGACGATGAAGTTAACCCGGGCGAAACTGGAAGAGTTGGTGGATGATTTAGTCCAAAAAACCATGGGACCGGTCAAGAGTTGTCTAAAAGATGCCGGTTTGTCCCCGAAAGATATTCACGAAGTGGTTTTGGTCGGGGGGCAAACCAGGATGCCGAAAATTCAGCAGATAGTCAAAGAATATTTTGGCCGCGAACCGCATAAGGGGGTTAATCCCGACGAAGTGGTGGCAATCGGAGCCGCCATTCAGGGCGGAGTTTTAGCCGGCGACGTTAAAGACGTAGTTTTATTGGACGTGACGCCTTTGACTTTGGGCCTTGAAACTTTAGGCGGGGTAATGACGCCTTTGATTGACCGGAATACCACTATTCCCACCAGCAAATCGCAGATTTTTTCGACGGCCGCCGACAATCAGACTCAAGTCGAGATTCACGTTTTGCAGGGAGAAAGGCCGATGGCAACAGATAACAAGACTTTAGGAAAATTCATTTTGGACGGAATTCCGCCGGCTTCCAGAGGAATTCCCCAGATCGAAGTGGCTTTTGATATTGACACCAACGGAATTCTGAAAGTGGGGGCTAAAGACAAGACCAGCGGCAAAGAACAGAAAATTACTATCCAAAACGCCACCAATTTATCCAAAGAAGAAGTCGAAAAATTAAAAACCGAAGCCGAAAAGCACGCCGATGAAGATAAAAACAAAAAAGAATTGGCCGAGGCCAGAAACCACGCTTCATCTGTGGCTTTCGAGATTGACAAACAACTGAAAGAACACGGGCCGAAATTAGACGCCGAGACTAAGTCTAAAATTGAAGAAAATGTTAAAAAATTAAAAGAGCTCAGTGAGAAGAGCGAAGCGACGGCGGAAGAACTGAAGAAAGCTGCGGAAGAAACTTTAACCGGCGCCCAGAAGATTGGAGAGGTGTTGGCGAAGCAACAAACAGAAAACAATGAGCAGAAAACAGAAAACAATGAGAAGAAAACAGAAGAGAAAGAAGAAAAAGGGAAGAAAGAGGATAAAGGGAAAGCGGAAGAGGGAGAGGTAGTTGAGTAATGAGTAGAAAGTAGAAAGTAATGAAATTGTTAGTTCATTACTCATTACTTCTTATTCATTATTTTCTATGTCATGCCAGATAAACAGGATTACTACGAATTGCTGGGGGTTACCCGTTCATCTTCGGCTGAAGAAATAAAAAGAGCCTACCGCAAAAAAGCTTTAGAGTTTCATCCGGATAAAAATAAATCTTCCGACGCCGAAAAGGTTTTTAAGCAAATTAACGAAGCCTATGAAGTTTTGTCTGATTCTAAAAAACGCCAGACTTACGATCAGTTCGGGCACGCGGCTTTCGATCCGGCATCGGGATTCGGAGGATTTAGTAAGGGCCAAACTTACCGTCAGGGACCGTTTAGCTACACATATTCATCCGGAGGTTCGCCATTTGGTTTCGGAGCGGAAGATCTGGGAGGGTTTTCCGATCCGTTTGAGATATTTGAATCTTTTTTTGGTCAAGGTGGAGGATTCGGCAGGCGCGGTCCGTCCAAACCGCACTATTCTTTAAAAGTTGATTTTATGGATGCCGTGAGGGGCGGAGAAGTAACAGTGGTAATCAGCGGTAAAGAGCGGAAAATAAAAGTCCCGGCCGGGGCGGATGACGGGACTAGGGTCAGATATCAGGATTTTGATGTTAGTTTTGACGTCAAACCCCATCCGGTTTTCCGCCGTGACGGTAATGATATAGTCTCCGAATTAAAAATTCCTATGGTTGACGCGGTTTTAGGCCGGGACATTGAGGTTGAAACCGTGGAAAGTCCAGTTAAAATCCGGATCCGCCCCGGAACCCAGTCGAATACTTTAATCAGGCTAAAAGATAAAGGGGTTCCGTTTTTGAACCGCCGCGGCCGGGGCGATCATTACGTTAGAATTATCGTTGAAATTCCGGAAAGGTTGACCTCAAGGCAAAGAGAACTGATGGAAGAATTTAGAACAAATTAAATCATGACCCCAAAATATTTCATTGATGCTTTATCTTCAGTAAGCGATCTATCTGAAATTGTAAAAATAAGGATAGAATTCCGTAAAAATTTCCCAAAAGAGTTTTTAGAATATATGGTAAATGTTAATCTTAATAAATCAGTTGCAACTTGGAGCGGATGTCTTCGTTGTAAAAATTATGTTCAGTCAAATTGTTCTTTGGGTAAAGTCCCACAGCCGTTAAGAGGAACAACAGATAAATTAGAGTATTATTGTCCTTTTCTTCAATTGAACAATTAATCGTTGATCAACAATTCTCCTATTAGCTTCTTATTTGTAATACTGTTTTTTTAATTATATTCAATATATCATCCATTGTTCTTTGATTCCCGCTAAGAAAATCCCATAATTCATCAGCAAGTAACACCTCTTCTTGAGCAAAAAACTTCTTGAATTCTATAAGGTGGTCAAAAAATCTTTCTTTGTTAAATGTTGTGGCTTCTGTAGACGTTGGATCAAAAGGAAAGCCTAGATAAAATTCAATTTTTTTATCTGGATGTAATAGTTGAAGAGCTGCCTTCCCGTAAAGGATTTTCTGCTTTTCTCCTCTGCCCTCTCCGGAATTTGGCCGAACAGACTTCATTTCTATTGCCGTAATCTTCTTTTTACTCTCTATGTAAGTATCAACAGTAAATTCTAATGAATCAACTTCCGAATCAGAATGGGAATAATTAAAAATTAGGGCGTTCTCTCTCAGCAAATCTGGTTTTTGAACCCCGGATTTTAAGTTACGAACGATTTCTTCTATTTGGGATGCTTGTTTACTTTTAACTTTAAGTTTATATCCTTTGGTGAATTTACGTTTATATCCACCAGATAATATATGAGATATGTTCTCGAATCCTGATCCTAAAGAAGTGTTTAATCCATGAAGCCAGCTTGCCAGGGCCATTAAATATGGTAGCTCTATATGTAATGGTTTTAGCCTTTCTCTAAAACATTCTAAAATAGCACTATGAAATGGTGCGTTACGAATTGCTGTATCCAATTTAGGAAAACTATTGATTCTTCTCAATAGAATTATTTTTACTTCTTCGGAAATTCTATTCTGTTGATCTAAAGATAGAGTCATAATTATTTTTCCTTTAAATGGAAAATTATCTCTGAGTAAGGCGATTTATCTCGTTCGGTTCTATTCAATACAGGTCGTCTAAATTGATTGACTATCTTCATCCCCGATTGTTCTGCGATTGTAGGATACAGGTTATATTTATCGTTTGCAACAAGAAAGACGTCAAAATTATCCGCTAAAAATTTTTTGCAATTAAGCAAAACCTTTGAAATACCATCAATATAAGATGCACGCGCTGCCACTCCCTGTCCTTTGTAAAGTGGTCCTATTTCTAATTCATCGTTCCGCTCAAAGCCAAAAAGGTCGTATGCATAAGCATGTTGTTCGTGATAGTCAATTTGTCCAACATACGGCGGCGAAGTAAAAATTCCTTGGATTTTTTGTTTTTGTAGAACTTCATAAAATCGTTTATTCCGTTTTTTAACTTCGACAAAAATATTAATTGTTCGTGAATCAGCTGGAATAATTGAATGGCAAGTGCCAATCTTAAGTCGTGTAAAAGTTTTGAGCCGATAAACTGTATCAATCGCATAGCGGTCAAACCATGGTTTCATAGAAAAAAGCGGTTTACAGATTTTTTTATGTTTCCAACAATAATAGGTTGTTACCTGTGGTTCTTTGAGCGTCGCTAAGTCTGAATGGGTAGTGGCACGGCATGATCTAATTGTGCGGCTCAAAATTACAGCTAAAGCCTTTTTATTTTTTATGTCTTTAATTTTTTTTATCATTTCAAAAGTGAAATCAATTTCTTTTCGAATATCGTTGATGTACCACTTGTCCAAAAATGTTTTATTTTCCGGTTGTTTTAACTTAATACCATATTTATTTAAAAGATCATTGTAAATCTGCAAAAACCCTCTTTCTTTTTCGGTGGCATATTTATTTTCATCGATCTGTCTCTGCTGAATTTCATATTTGAAATCAGGGTTTGGAAAATACTTGGTATTAAAATTTGACATCTTTTCTAACAATTCAATTTCAAATTCGATAATTTTGCCATCAGCTTCATAGTTTTTCTGTGCGTGTTTTATTTTTTTTATTTCTCCTTCAAGTGAGGCAAAATCATAATCAAGTAATTTTACGTCTGTAATCATGCAATTGAAGCGAGAAATATCAATTCCAATAGAATGCATACCCGTTTCTATGGCTTGTACAAGCGTCGTACCAGAGCCAGAAAAGGGGTCCAAGATGACATCACCAGGTTTAAAATATATGTTCGTTTTAAAATCATCGGTATGACCGTCAATGAAATATTCAACCAGTTGCGGAATAAATTTACCTTTATACGGATGAAGGCGATGGACATGTTTGGTCGTATCTTTTTCTCGTAAGTTGTCAAAAGATAGCGCCCAATTAAGATCATTGCCGAGTCTTTTCTTCCAGTTAATTTCTCGTTGACCTCGATATGAACTGTAGTATCCTTTTAAGTCATCCAAGTCAACAAAAATAGAATTACCGCCATTGTGTTTTCTGACTTTTCCGTATTGCACCAAATACGAAATGTTCGATTCGCTAACATCTCGTTCTAAAAAGTTGCTTGCCCACTGACTCGCTTCTCTAATTGTAAGGAGTTGCTTTGCTTGTTGTATATCGGTCATTTTTCAGATGAAAAGATATTACATTGGATGTTCAATATATGCTTATTTTATCGAGATTTCAGATCTCAATAATCACCGGCAGGATCATCGGATGGCGGTTGGTTCTTCTAAAAAAGAAATCCTGCAATTTATCCGTAATTTCATCTCTTATTTTTCTGAAATCGGTTTTCCCGGAATGTTTCAATAAATATTCTTCAACCAGCCTTTGGGCTTCGCCGAATAGATTTTGAGATTCTTTCATAAATACAAATCCGCGGCTGACTAGTTCGGCCTTGCCGGCCAGTTGGCCGGTTTCTTTATTAAGCTGAAGGATGGCAACCACAATTCCGTCTTTGGCCATGGATTGGCGGTCCCGCAATACTATCGGTCCGACGTCTCCAACGCCGTATCCGTCAACCATAATGTTTTTTAACTGCAAGGTTTCTCCGGTTTTGGCAGATTGAGGATTATCCAGAATTAAAGTTTGGCCGTTATCCAAAATAAACACATTTTTTTCGGGATTGCCAAGTTTAACCGCCAATTTCCGGTATTGGATCATGTGGCGGTAAGTGCCGCCGATCGGCATAAAATATTTTGGTTTCACCAATTCCATCAATAACATCAATTCGCCCGAAGAGGCGTGGCCGGAAACGTGAAGATTATCGTTGATATCAGGATAAACTACATCAATTCCCAATTGGCTCAAAGTATCAATCGTAGAATAAACGGCGGTTTCGTTTCCCGGAATCGGATCGGAGGAAAAAATCACTTTGTCTCCGGCTTTTAGTTTTACAAAATCGTGTTCTTCGGCGGCGGCCCTGACTAGGCTTGAGCCGGTTTGGCCCTGCGATCCGGCGATAATGACGCACATTTGATTATCCGGAAACTTACGGATATCGCGTTTGTCAACGATTCCCTGCCGGGGCAGATTAAACATGCGCAAGCGGGAAGCGTCTTTAATATTTTGTTCAATCGACCTGCCGATAAACGAAATTTTCCGGCCATGATTGACCGCGACAGTCACTGCTTGCTGGATTCGATGGACATTTGAACTCATGGTAGTAACAATAAATTTCCCTTTGGCGGTCCTGATTTCCCGCTCAAAACTATCGGTTAAAGTTTGTTCCGATAATGAAAAGCCTTCTTTTTCGCTTCTTAAACTGTCAGACAATAAAACAGAAATGCCTTTTTGGCCGAATTCGGCGATTTTTTGGAGGTCGGGTTTGATTCCGTCAATCGGAGTCAGGTCAATTTTGAAATCAGAGCCGTGATAAACATTGCCTTCGGGAGTGGAAATTACCAGATGGCGGGTGTCCGGGATCGAGTGAGTTAAACGGATCGAGTGGATAGTAAAAGGCCCTAATTTTACCGGTTGAGTGTAGTCCAAAATGGAAATCCGCTTGTTGATTTGAAATTCTCTGATTCTGGATTCGGCAAATGCTGCAGTTAAGGGGCTGCCGTATATTGGGAAATGGTCGCCTAAACGGGGGAGAATATATGGCAATCCGGCTATATGGTCATCATGGCCATGAGTTAGAATCATGCCGACGATATTGTCAATTTTATTTTCCAAATAGGAAATATCCGGAATCAGCAAGTCTACTCCGGGCATATTTTCATCAGGAAATCCGATACCGCAGTCAACCAGCAAAACTTTACCTTGAGTCTCGTAGGCAAACATGTTTCTGGTGACATTTCCCATCCCGCCCAGAGGGATAATTTTTAGCATATTTCTTTAGCACAATGTTACCATAGTTATGGAAGTAATTTTTTAAAGTCTTGACCAAATGGATAGATTGTGGTTGAATGTGGCTATGTTAACTAAACAGGATTTTAGCAAAATCAAACTGCTACTGAAGGACCACCCGACAAAGCAAGAAATCAAAAAAATGCTGCAAGACTATCCGACCAGAGAAGAGCTATATAAACATTTAGATCTTTTTGGAAAAGCTTTGTCGGAAAAATTTAACGATAGTTTGAAGAATTATCCGACTAAAGATGAGTTATTTAAGCGTTTGGATCACATTGTCGGAGAATTAGAAACGATCCGGACTGAACAGCTGATTTTAACTCACAGTCAAACTGAATACGAAAGCAGATTCAAGGCGCTGGAAAAAATTCACCCTCAAGGACGGCATTCCTCTGTGCCTATTGCCGCATCTATAGCAGCGTGACCGTTGATGGCTTTTATAAGCGTTAGTACAATTTTCCGCAGATTTAGATGTTTTCTTTAGTTATTTTGTATACAGGTTTACGAGCTTCCGGAAAATTTTCCACAACTATAATTTTTCCGACCCGAATATCCAATTTTCCAAAATCATCAATCGTGGCCATGTTGGATTGAATTATACATCTGCATATCTGCCCTGAAAGGAGGAAAATGAAATCTGTCGAATTGACTAAGGTTATCTATAGTGGACGGTAATGGCGAGGATTTCAAGGGATTTTTTGTCAGGACGGAAGAAAAACAAAGCCCGATATTTCCGGTCAAGACGGAAGCTGTAAATACCTTGCGATTTGGGTTCCAGTAACTCAACATGAAGACTTGGATGTTTTGGATTTTATGACAATAGTGTAATTTGTTTAGTGAATTTTTTCTTCAACGAGTGTTTGGAAATTATCGCTAGAATACGAGGCGAGCAGGGAAGAATTTTAATCACTTGAAATTAATTCTTAAAATAATTGCTTTCTGAAAGCCCAATCTGAAGATCTTTAAGAAATGCAGAGGAATATCTCTTAGTTTTCCGGAACCCGTCCATTATTTTTTTAACGGATCTTTCTTTAGGAGCGACAAAAGGGAAAGTCGAGGCGGTTTTTATCAATTCCGGTCTGTGAGTAATTAAACGAAGCAGAGAACGGACAAATTCACTGCGGTTGGCAAAACCGAAATTGGCTACGAGTTGATCGACGAAGCTTACCTGTTCGTATGGCAGGGAAATATTAATAGTGCTCATTGATTAGAATCATACAAAGTTTAGCAAAGTTTGTCAATGTTTGTTCTTAGGTCCTTGAACCCAACATCATAATTATTGATTTGTTAAAATTACCTAGTATGAAAATAAAGGTATCTTTGCTTAAATCTTCTGGAGTAGATGAAACTGGTGGCAATCCCGCAGGAGTTGTATTAGAAGCTGACATATTGACCGATGAGCAGAAAAAAGCTATCTCCAGAGAAGTAAACTTCTCCGAGACAGCTTTTGTTGAAGGGTCTGATAAAGCTGATTTTCAAAGTGAGGTTTTTCACTCCAATAGAAGAAGTTGACCTGTGCGGTCACGCTACGATTGCTACTTATTCATTATTATTTCAACAGTCTTTTTTAAAACCCGGTAATTACAAACAAGAGCTAAAAGCAGGAATTTTAGGTATCGAAGTACAAGATAATGGCTTGGTGATAATGGAGCAGCCCTTACCCCAATTTGCCGAATTGCTAAATCCGGAAAATATTACTGATGCTTTTGGCGATTTGGCCACGATAGACAATTTATCGCCTCAAATAGTATCCACGGGACTTCGGGACATCATGCTTCCGTTTCCGACTAGGAAACAACTATTTTTCTTCAAGCCTGATTTTGAAAAAATAGCTGATTTAAATAAAAGAACCAATTCTATTGGCGTTCATGCCTTTACATTAGATACTATTGATTCAAAATCTATTGCTCATTGCCGTAATTTCGCTCCTCTGTATGGGATTATGGAGGAATCAGCGACAGGAAGCTCAAATGGCGCGTTGGCTTGTTATTTGTATCAACACAGTAAATTAAATGGTCATGACTTACAAAATATGAAATTTGAACAAGGATATTCAATGCATAGACCCTCGGAAATATTTGTGGGACTGAAAATAGATAATCAACGAATTTCAAAAGTCACCGTTGGCGGAAGGGCCATATTATTTGGGAAAAAGGAAATAGAGATTTGAAATATCCCGTTAGCCTGTTATCATTTTAACCAATTAATATCCAAGCCCAAGGATAAAAGTAATTTTTTTCGAGGAGTTATTTTTATAGATTCCTGCTTTTGCAGGAATGACGAGACGAGTTGAAAATTAAAATATATCGATATTTTAAAATATCGATATCACTGGAATTACATGGCTCTGTGATATATTGAGTGAATGATTTTCAAAGGGGTAATTATTGAAGAAAGTTTGGACGATAAATCAGTTTTAGGTAAAGTAAAGATAATTGAAACTAAAGTTGAGTCGATAACTCCTGAACATAAAACTCCATGGCTTAAACAATGGACTCTCCATACAGTTGAAATTCCGGAAGAAAAAAGCGACGAAATTGCCCAACTAATCAGCAAATCTTTAGATAGTAAACATACAAGTTGGTACGCGGATTATAAGAATGAAAGTTATCACTATATAACTTATACCGATAAAATTTTTAAAGTAGATTTGCAAAATCCGGTTCTGTATAAAGCCGCGAAAGAGTACGGGTTTTCTATCGGTATACCGGAATATCAGCTAATAAATTCAGGTTAGGATTTTTACCACTCTCCCACATAATGCTTGAAGTTGTCTTTTGTGATGTGGAATTGAGTGTTTTGGAAGCATTACTTGACAAAAAGTATGCTTTTTGTTAAATTATATCCTAAATATGTTTAAAAAGCGCAAGATTTTGGATATTTTAACCAGGCATGCGGATGCCCAAGAAGCGATAGTGATAACCGGATTCAGACGGGTGGGGAAGACGGAATTGTTAAAACATATTTACGAAGGTGTTGCCACAAAAAACAAAATTTTTTTGGATATGGAAAGTCCGGTGAATCAAAGAGCGTTTGCAGAAGACAACTATGACAGTATCAAGGCGTATTTGGGCAGATTGGGGATTGATTATACCCAGAGGGCGTATGTGTTTTTGGATGAAATTCAGAACGTGCGGAATCTACCGTCGGCGGTAAAGTATCTTTATGACCATAACAATATTAAATTTTACCTGACCGGATCAAGCAGTTTTTATTTAAAAAATTGGTTTTCAGAAAGCATGGCGGGGAGGAAGTTTTTGTTTGAGTTATACCCATTAGATTTTAAAGAATTCTTATGGTTTAAAGAAACGCAGGTCAGACCGGACGCGGGGTATGATCTGTTGTCGGCATTATATGAAGAATATTTGACGTATGGGGGGTTTCCGGGAGTAGTATTGGCCCGGTCAGCGGAAGAGAAATTATTGCGGTTGGATGATATATTGGGATCATATTTTAAGCTTGATGTGCAAACACTGGCTAACTTTCGGGATAATCAAAATCTGAAGGACTTATTGTTTCTATTGTCTTCCCGAGTAGGGTCAAAGCCGGAAATAAGTAAGTTGGCCGAAAGTTTAGGCGTGTCCCGCCAGACGGTATCTGGCTATTTAGATTTTTTTGAACAGACATACTTGATTCATTACTTAAGGCCGATATCCGGTTCCCGAGACGTTCAGGTTAAGCATTTACCCAAGATCTATTTTGGAGATACTGGGATTTTGAACAGGGTGGCTCAAGTGTCGAAAGGACAATTGTTTGAAAATAAAGTATTTAACCAGTTGTTTATCCGATTGGTTTACGGAGGAAAATCGGGGAACATGAAAGAAAACATAGGATATTACCAGCTAAAAAGCGGAGCGGAGATTGATTTTATAGTGGAAAACAGAACAGCTTATGAGGTAAAAACAGCAGGGGGAGGATTTGACGCGCGGAAATTGGAAAGGACGGCGTTAAGCTTGGGAATAACCGATTGCAAAGTGGTGAGTTTGGACAAGGCCGATAAAAAATTAGAAAAAGTAATATATGGGTTTCAAATTTAAGAACGCAAAATCTTCCATTAGTCCATTTAATATTTATTTAAATAAAATTAAATGATTCGAATCATTTAATCTTATTTGTATCAATTAATCCTTGATTTTAACGGTTGCTTTGGGAAATTATTGAAGAAGGAAATCATGAAAAGTTAATGAAAAAAGACGGTCTTTACGCTGAATTATTTAATATCCAAGCCCAAGGATATAAATAATTACCATTCACCTATATAATGTTTGAAGTTGTCTTTTGTAATGTGTAAGACTTGGGGCTGGCCGGAGACGATGTTCATGGCGGCCTGGCGGGATAAATGCTGAATTGTTCTCTGCAAAGTTCTGATTCCGGCGTCATACCCTAAAGGCCTGACAATCAGATGCCAGGCGTCATCGTCAAAGACCAAAGCCTCAGCCGGAATTCCGGCTTCTTCCCGGGCTTTAGGCAGAAGATAATCTTTAGCAATCACAATTTTTTGGTCGTCGGTATAACTTGGCATGCTTAATGGCTCCAGCCGGTCCATCACGGCTGTAGCGATATTATTGGTATTATTGGCTGTGGCAATAAACACCACTTCGGATAAATCTACCGGAACATCCAGATAATGATCTAAAAATGCTTTGTTTTGCTCCGGATCAAGCAGTTCAACCAAAACTCCCATAATATCGTGGCGGGCTTCATCAGAAACTCTGTCAAGCTCATCTAAAAGCATAATCGGGTTTTTAACTCCAGCTTGTTTTAAGCCTTTAATTATTTGTCCGGGTTCAGATTCCGGATGCAGCCGTGATTGTCCCCGCAGGTCTCTGGCAGACCCCATTCCTCCGAAAGGAATTCTGACAATCGGCCGGTTTAAAGACTGGGCGATGGAATATGCCAGGGTGGTCTTTCCGGTTCCCACTAAGCCGACTAATAATAGAATTGGGGCCCGGGCGTGATTGGGAATGGTTGTTAGTTGTTGGTTATTGGTTTGAGCGTTGGGCGTCAAACGAAGCTTCATGACTGCGAGATATTCCAATATTCTTTGCTTAACATCGTCTAAACCATAATGATTTTTATCCAGAATTTGTCTGGCGCGGATTAAATCCAGCGAAGACGGGGCCCTATTCTCCCACGGAATTGAAGTAATCCAATCTATCCAGCGGATAGTCGTGTCAGCTTCCAAAGTGTAATCTCTTCCCGAAAGACGGGTTAAGCGTTCAATCTGGCCGTCGGCTTTTTCCTGAATTGATTTAGGCAGGCGACTGGAGGCAACACGGTTTTTGAGGATTTCTATTTCTTCGAGCAGGCTGGGCATATTATCGTCCGCGGCCGCGGTACGGTTTTCTTGGGCCTCTATGGTCCCGGTCGTTTCCAAAAGATTCTCTCCGTCTGAATCCGGAATCAGGGCGCCTGTCTCCGCCTCCGGAATATCCGCTTGATTGAGCTGTTCCGGCCAGGCGCCGCCCAGAGGGCAGAAACTGTGGGCTCTGCCCGGCGGGGGCGATTAATGGAGTTACCGGAACCAAGTTGACTCTTCCTTGGTCGTCGACTTCAGCCACTTTTACTTTTAATTTATCGCCTTCTTTGACCACATCCTCGGGGTGATTCAGGAAGCCTGTCGCTAGTTTGCTGATATGGACCAAACCGTCTTTGCCGGGGAGAATATTTACAAAAACGCCAAACGGGACGATTCTGACAATTTCTCCGTCGTACTCCTTGCCAATCTCGGCCTCTTCGGTTAAGCCTTTAACCCAGTCTATTGCTTTTTGAACTCCGGCTTCGTCGGTTCCGGATATGGTCACCATTCCGTCATCTTCAACGTCGACTTGAGCTCCGGTTTCGGCAATAATCCGGCGGATAATTTTTCCGCCCGGACCGATAATCCCGCCGATTTTTTCCGGATCTATCTGAACTACGGAAATTTTAGGAGCAAACTTTGATATTTTTGGATTTGGAAGCGATTGAACCGCCATCATTTTTCCTAAAATAAACAACCTGCCGTCTTTAGCTTGGGCTAGAGCTTTTTCCATAATCTCAAATGACAGACCCTTAACTTTAATATCCATTTGCATGGCTGTAACGCCTTTTTCGGTACCGGCAACCTTGAAATCCATGTCTCCCTTAAAATCTTCCAGGCCGATAATGTCAGACAGAATCGCAGTTTTGCCGTCTTCTATAATCAGCCCCATAGCGATTCCGGCAACCGGGGCCAAAATCGGGACTCCGGCGTCCATCAAGGCCAAAGTTGAACCGCAGGTGCTGGCCATAGAAGTAGATCCGTTGCCTGACATAATTTCGGATACAACTCTTATAGTGTAAGGAAATTGGGTTTTGGATGGAATTACCGGAAATAAAGCCCGCTCAGCCAGCGCTCCGTGGCCGATTTCGCGGCGGCTGGGCCAACCTAAGCGGCCGGTTTCGCCGACAGAGAAAGGCGGCATATTGTAATGATGAATGTAGCGTTTGGATTCTTCTGACTCCGGAGATTCAAGCAATTGCTCGTTTGCCGGAGAAGCTAAGGTAACCACACTCAAAGCTTGGGTGCTGCCGCGCTGGAACATGGCTGATCCGTGGGTTCTGGGAAGTTCTCCGACTCTGACGGTTATTTGGCGGATTTCGTCAAGTTTTCTGCCGTCAGGCCTTATGGACTTTTCCAGGATTTGTTCTCTTATCAGTTGATAGACGGCTTTATTTAGGGCGGCGGCTGCCAATACCGGATCGGTAATGCCTTCTTTTTCAGATATGGCTGTGACTAATTCTTTAGTATCGCTATCCGATTCTTTAGTAGCCATTCCTTTTATGGCTTCTGATAATTCTTTGAGATATTTTTTCTTAATGATTTTGGCGGTTTTCAGGACTTCGGTTTCATCAGGCAGAGTGAATTTTATATCTTTGGTTCCGACTTTAGTTTTTAATTCAGAGATTCCTTCAATAATCTTGTTAATCTCGCCTTGGGCAAATTTCATTCCGGAAAGGATAGTTTCTTCTGAAACTTGATTGGCTCCGGCTTCCAGCATATGGATTCCGCCTGAAGTTCCGGAAACTACCAGATCTAAATCTGAATATTGGCGGTCCTGATGAGTGGGATTGGCGACGAAAGTCCCGGCCGCGCCATTTTGGGAAACATAGCCGACTCTGATTGATCCGACCGGACCGGCAAACGGTAATCCGGAAATTGATAAAGCCGCGGTTGTAGCGATAATTGCCGCCATATCCGGATCATTTTCACCATCAACCGATAGAGTGGTGATGATAATCTGAATTTCCCGTCGGAAAGTTTTAGGGAACAATGGCCTGATTGACCTATCTGTTAAACGGCTGGTGAGGATGGCTTCGTCTGAAGCCCGGCCTTCGCGTTTCACCCAGCGGCTGCCTTTCATTTTGCCTCCGGCATAAAGTCTTTCCTGATATTCCACCATTAGCGGTAAATAATCGATGTCCGGATTTTCCCGGCCGGCGGTGACTGCGGCGAAAACTACGGTATCTCCAATTCTGGCTGTAACCGCGGCAGTCGCTTGTTGGGCATATCTGCCGGTTTCCAAGATAATCTGACGGCCGTCTGAGAGGGTAATGATGCTGTTTAAAATCACAATTTAATTTCTTTCAATAGGGCGGAATAGCGTCCGGCCGATTTGGACTTTAAGTAGTTTAACAGACGGCGACGTTTCGCCACCATTTTGATTAGCCCTCGGCGGGTATGGTTATCTTTGGAATGTTTGGCCAAATGATCGGCCACAGCGGCTATTTTTTGCTGCAATAAGCCTGTTTGAACTTCAGGACTGCCGGTATCTCCTTTGCCCCGGCTGAATTTATTTATAATTTTCTGTTTAGTGTCTTTATTTAACATATAAGCATTTTATTTTTTAATTATCAAATGAATATTATACAGCACCCGATTTAATTGCTTTCACCGCTTCTGAAAATTTTGGGTTGTTTTAGCCAATCTGTTTTTACTTTTGACGCTTCTTGAGATTTCTCAGAGATTGGATTATCAAGGTTAAATTGTCCGTTGGCAACGATTGGTTCCTGCGGAGAGAGTTTGGCTCCTGCCCTTAGCAAGGCGGCGGCGGTTTCAAAGTCGGCGGCGTTTACAGTTTGGAAATGATTGGTTTCAGAGATTAATCCTAACATTAGATTATTGGCAATGTCTTCGTCCGGCATTATATCCAGGCTGGCAATTAGCTGGGCCGTTTCCGAGGCTAACGACCGGTTAAGACCGGGAATCAGGCAGAATATTTTTTTGTTTTCCATCACTCCGGGAAGGAAGCCGGCTTCCTCGGCCCTGGATGAACCGATAATAATTACTATTTCATCATTAATTCCTGAATATGAATATTCAACTTCAGCGGAATTTAATGGGGGATTGCCTGATTTTGGGATTACTATCAAATTAAACTTTCCGTTTTCAACGTTATAACTGACTTTATCAATAGAGTCTTTGGCGTAGTTAAAACTGATAACAAGATTGCGCCCGGGCAAATTAGGCGAAATATGCTGGACTCCGACTAAATTATTGGCTTCAACCGTCATTTCTGATTGGCAGACGGTATCAACCTGACGGTTTTGTTTTTTTAACGACAGAGAAAGAGCCAGACCGCTTGCTATCGCGGGGATTGAGGGGTTTTTGGGCAAAACAATGACTACGTTTTGGGAATTAGCCAATTCGGCTATTAAGTCGTTGGTCATAAGGGCTCCGGAGGGGCAGTTATTTCAAAGGCAATTATAACATTTTGGGGAGTCAGGTTCAATTTTTGTTTATCTTTTGGAGTTATAAGCAATCCGCATTCTTCTCCGGCTGCTGCAAAAGTTACATCAGTTGTTCCTTTTTTAATGCTTTTTATGGTTCCGTTCTGACGCTGGCCGCCGGCAATAATTTTAACCGCATTCCCAACAGATATCTTGCCTTTCTCAACTTTACATCCGGCAATACTCAACTCACCGACCTTAAAAAGTTTAACTACCGTTGCTTGTCCCAATTCCGTTTCCACCATCACGATTGGTTCTTTCAGGGTTTCAATGATTTCAGCCAGCTGGTAAATTATTTGTCCCGAAAAGATCCTGATATTTTGGGTTTTGGCCAATTCCAAGACTGATTGAGGAACTTCCGCCCGGAATGCCAGAATTACGGAATTTCCTGATTCAGCCAATAAAACATCCGATTCGGTTACGTCGCCGACATTTTTTGACAATATAACTGACTTGGGCGGTAAAATTCCGGTTAAAGCTTCAAGTGTGCCGCGGGAGTCGGCCCGTAAAATAAATGATTTTTGGTCTTCGGTGGTTTTTTTGGCGATTATATTTTCCGTTTGTGCGGAATCCGTTCCGTTAGGGATCGGTTGATCAACAACAGTAGTTCCGATTGGCGGTACTTGCTTAAATCCCTGAATTTGAGCCGGCTGTCCGGGAAGGCAAATTTTTACATTTGCGCCTAAGTCATTTTTGATCGCTCTGATTTTTCCGCCGGCTGATCCGGCAAATATTTGCTGTCCTACAGCTAAAGTTCCTTCAAGGACAACCACCGAAACCAGAGGGCCTATCCGGCGGTCAAGTTTGCTGTCGATAATCGGAGCTTTAAGTGGAGAACCAGATAAGGCCTCTTTTCCGTTCAGTTCATAAACCAGGGTTATCATCTCCAACAGCTCGTTTAGGTTGGTTTTTTGTTTAGCGCTGATGGCTACAATCGGAATATTTCCGCCATAACCCTCTACCAGGCATTCATGTTCTGCCAGCTGGGATTTTATTCTATCTATATTGGCTCCCGGAGCGTCAATTTTATTGACGGCTACAATAAACGGGACATTGGCATTTTTTATGTGCTTCAAAGCTTCAACGGTTTGCGGCATAACCCCATCGTCGGCCGCGATGACCAGGACCGCTACATCGGCGGTTTTTGCTCCGCCGGATCTCATTTTGGCAAACGCCGCGTGCCCGGGGGTATCTATAAAAGTAATGGTTGAAGGTTGATTATTAACGGTTAATGAAGCGCTGAAAGCGCCGATAGTTTGGGTAATCCCCCCTGGCTCAACAGCCGCGACGGAAGTTTGGCGGAGAGCATCCAATAGAGTTGTTTTACCGTGGTCTACATGTCCGAGAATAACGACAATTGGCGGTCTGAACATAGGCTATCATGCGCTTGGCATAGTTTTAGCTGTTTTTGAATCAGTAGTTTCGGTAGCTTCAGTAGTAGGATTTTCGACGACTGCGCCGACAACATCAATTTCCCAACCGGTTAAAGAGCTGGCTAATCTAACATTTTGGCCTCCTCGGCCAATGGCAATTGCCTGCTGATCTTCGGCAGCGATAACTTTAGCTCTTTTCTTTTTCTCATCCAGAGTAATGATTAATCCATCAGCCGGGGATAGAGCTGCCTTGATAAACTCTTTAAAGTCTTTATTAAAAGGAATGATATCGATTTTTTCCCCGTTTAATTGATTAGTTACGGCTTGGACTCTGACGCCTTTCTGGCCGACGCAGGAACCGACAGGGTCAACTCCTTCTTCGGTGCTGTCAACGGCAATTTTGGTTCTTTTCCCCGGATCACGGGCCACATTTTTGATAACAACCGCACCGTTGGCGATTTCGGGTACCTCCCGGGCAAAAAGAGCGTTTACCAGCCTGGGGTCATTTCGGCTGACGATAATCCGCGGACCGCGGGGGGTGTCTCTGATTTCCTTAACATATACGGTTAGTCTTTGGTTTAAGCGGTAATATTCTTCCGGAGATTGTTCTTCCGGAGGAAGCCAAGTTTGAGCCCTGCCTAGATCAATAATCGCGATGTTGCCCTCAAACCGCAAAACCATTCCGTTCATAATAGTGTCCAGCTTATTCTGAAAATCTGAAATGATGGCGTCTTTTTCGGCTTCTCTGTTCCTTTGTAGAATAATTTGTTTGGCGGCTTGGGCAGCGATTCTGCCGAATCCGGCCGGAGTAATGTCTTTACCTTTATCGTCTAGGATTTTGGCTGCGCCGGTTACAGGATCAACGGTGGCTTGGTATCCGACAATTTCTTCTTCCGATTTGTCAGCGTCTTTTCTATAGGCTGCCAATAAGGCGGCTTGAATGCTTTCCAAAACGGCTTCCGGTTTTATGCCGCGTTCGGCGCAGACCTGATTAAGGGCAGCCGAAAATTCGCTTCTGGCAAGTTGTTTGTTATTTTTAGTTGTGTGCATTTTTTCTCCAACGGCGTATAGTATACCAGAGAATATCCTACTCACGAGTGGCCACGAGTTCTTTATCGCAAATAATATCCTAAACCTTTAGACGTTTTAATAAGAGAAGAATCTAATCCTACAGATCGCAGTTTTTTCCTCAATCCCTCCACTAATTTGGCTATGGCATAAAGTGAAAATTTGTCATCCTGATTCGGCCATAAAACGTCTCCTATCTGATCATAACTTACGAGCTTTCCTTCTGGGTATCTCAATAAATCAAATAACAATTTCTCTTTTGTGGTCAAGATGTTTTCGAGAGCGGAATAATTTCGGTTTTTAATCAATGGAAAGCCCAGCTTGGCCAGATAATCTTTTGAGTCTTTAATGTGATGTAAGTCATTTTTTGCATTTTTTGTTGATATAAATAATCTTGAAAATATGGTTTTTTTAACCAAGAACTCGATTACAGCCTGTCTTTTGTGCCAATTTATTTCGTCAATTTCGGACGAATCTCGAAATGTTACATTGTATAAACTCAAAAGTATTAAACGCGCGATATTTTCAGCTCCCATATCGCTACGAGTTGAAAAAGCAAAATCATAGCCATCTTTTACAATATTGGGATGGTAACTGCCTTGTGTACCAAACTCTGTAGGCAAGATTACTATTTTGCCAATTTTAGATATAACTTTAGTTAAATCGAGAAAATTTCTGCACAAAGACCAAAACTTTTCTTCCCTTGTCTTCCACTTGAGTTCTAGCTCCTTACTGGAATTAATCCTTTTTAGTTTTGCCAAGATTTCTTCTTCTGCGATTTTAGGAAAAGGTTTAAAAAAATCGTTATGTTGGGTTTTAGATATTTCCTTCCAAAACTCTCTTGAGTAGTCAAGGTCTGGAAAATAAACTGTCCAATAATTCCCCGGAACTAAATAAGGGACAATTTTAAAATTACCCTTTTGATAAATTCCATCCATTATCCCCTTGGCCAGAAAGCAAATATATCTAGCCTGGCTTTCAAGGCTGTAATCAAAGACGGCTTTTGGATGCTTCATCAGTCCATTTTAGACCTATAGCCTCCAAAACTCAACCAAAAGTCATGAATCTTTGTTATTTAGTTATAAAATAATTATTATGTCGTCAAGTACCGAAGTTAATTTGGGTGATTTTTTAGGCAAGAAAGCTAAAATGGTTATTTTGAAGCAGCGTGGGATTAGTGACGCGCTCAAGGAAATAGATGAAGAGATGGATGCAGAGAATGAGTTTAGATACCGGATAAGAACTATCGAACACGCCGGAAGGATAGAACGAGATGTAGTAGGACGTGATGGAAGTCACGTGGAAAATCTGCCGGCCGATGTTTTAGAAAAACAGAATGAGTCTATTATTCATAAAAAGCTAATAAAAAGAAATATCAATCCTGATTTGGTGGATGCGTTATTATCTTAAATTTGAATATTTACCGGTATATGATTGTCTGGCTTTAGCGATTTGAGCTGGAGTGCCGGATGCGACGAGGTAACCGCCTTTTTCTCCGCCTTCTGGCCCCAAATCAATTACCCAGTCGGCATTTTTAATAACATCAAGATTATGTTCAACTACAAGGACGGTGTTCCCGCGATCAACAAGTTTGTTTAAAAGTAACAGCAATTTTTCAACGTCTGCGAAATGTAAACCAGAAGTCGGTTCATCTTTCCTTACTTGAAACTACCGGCGTAAGCCGGTAGAGGAAGTTCTCCCAAAATCGTCTTTGCATATATTTGCATATAATAGTCTGGTGAGATTGAGAAAACAATCAAACGCAGTTTACTTCTGTCAATATCACCT
>JACRNH010000010.1 GCA_016219325.1 Candidatus Collierbacteria bacterium | reverse complement strand
GAAAAACTAACGGGGTTAAGTATTAAAAGGATTATTAAAACTCTTCGCCCGATTCGTTCAGGAACAATCATTATCAATGGAACTGAATATCCCGCAGAACCGGAAATCTCCAAAGATATCCACACCCTATTGCAAAAACTGAATTCAGGACACTAATTTGGGAAACTCAGGTACTATTGCAGTATTACCAGAGACAAGGCATTGCTGGACAACTACTGCAAAAAACAATAAAACTACTTGAGGAAAGACCGAATGACTGTAACCACGTATTCTGTGACATTCAAGAAGAAAACGAAACGTCTTTAAACTTATTTAAAAGACATAATTTTCAGATTGGACGAAAATTCCGATACATTGACTTAATGTTGCCAAGAAAGAAAATTAATTCGAGACTTTAAATGACCTTAGAAAATCGCGCTTATTTCGTTTATCCTTTGCTTAATTCTCTCGTCTCCCAAATATCCATTAACTTCCGGATGAATGATTGAAGCTTGCAGGAGGCTGGCCGGAAATAAAGTGTAATGGCCGAATCTTAAATTGATCTTATCCTGAACGGATAAAACCGCAATCCGGCGGTTTACTTCCGGCAAAAGCGACTGGGATAAACTATTCTCTTCCGCCAACAAGCCGATCCAAACGCCTAAGAATCTAACCCCACCGCGCCACTTTAGTGATAAAAATAATCGTTTTAACTCCTGGAAAATATTTAAAGAATCGTTGCTAAAATATTTTCTGGTTATAAACCGCACTTCGCTGTTTTCTCCGCTTCTGACCATCAGACCGAATTGCCGGCCGGACATTTTCGCCAGCCTTAGTTTTTCGGCGGCCTCTTCAACCAAATTTCTGATGACGGCTAAAATTTTTACTGTTTCAAAGACATCTTTAAATAAAGTATGCGTCCGGGAAACAGTTTTTGGCAAAGGCAATTCATAAGACGGAACAATCGGAGAGCTATCCTCTCCCCAAGACATATTTCTTAACTGTTTAGACCAGTACGGGCCAAAGCCGGCCGCCAAAAGTCTTTCCGGCACCGACCTGATTTGCAGCAATTGAGTAATCCCCATATCCCGCAATCTTTGCTCCAGCCGGCGGCCGATGCCGCAAATTTGCTCAAACTCCGCCCGGCCCAAACAATCGTCAAGATTTTCACCGGTAATTTCTACCAAACCATTTGGCTTTTCCAAATCAGAAGCCAATTTGGCCAATAGTTTATTTTTAGCAATCCCAATGCTGACCGGCAACCACTCTCCTAACTCTTCCCTGATATCTTTTTTTAATAAAAAGGCAATCTTTCCGGCATCTCCAAACAGTAACGCTGTCCGCGACACATCTAAGAAAACCTCATCCAAAGAAAACAATTCCACCAAATCGCTGTATCTATTACAAATTTCATAAAATTTATGAGTAATGTAATCATAGCTGTCAAAATCCGCCGGAACTAATAAAATCTCCGGGCAAAGCTGCTTAACCTCGGACACGCTTGTCCCTGTTTTAACCCCGCGTCTCTTTGCCTCATATGAAGCGGCAATAATTACCGTCCGACCTTCAGCCTTTATTACCCCCACTGGCTTGCCCCGCAAAAACGGATTTTTCTGCTGTTCCACGCTGGCAAAATAGGAATTAAAGTCGATATGGAGGATAGTCGTTTGCATAAATTATTAGTTATTAGTCGTTAGTTATTAACCAAAGCAACAGGTATTAGAATTAGTAAAATGTTATATAACATTTTATGTCGTAAAAACTCCGGCGCTTGTTTCAACCCGTTCCAAGCTCCATGTCATTGACGAAATGTCAAACATCAATTCGTATAATGTTTTAGCGGCAGTAACAGTAAAATGAAGAAGTTTTTCCTTCCCTTGCATTGTTTTCCACGCAAAGGAAATATTCTCAATAGAAATTTTTTTATCTTTCCATCGAAACACTACGGGCTTCACCCGGCCATTCTTAAATACCGCTACCACCGCCACCGGCTCATGAATTAAAACTGACATGGATTATTTCTACCAATAAAATACCCGAAGTGTCAAGAGGGGGATTAAGCTTTCTTTGGCTTAGCAACAGCTTTCTTTTTAACCACTTTTTTCTCCACGACTTCTTTCTTTTCAACCTTCTCAACCTTTTTAGCCGTTTTTTCGGATGAACCCAGATTTTTCTTCTTAGAAAAATCTGCTGGTGCATCCGAACCCCGAAGTTGCGCTCCACGAGAGCGCCCCGCCAGCAAATGCGTAGCTTTGGGCGGGTGGCTCGTGGCAAGCATACTTTGGGGCTCTTCCACCTTTCCCCCTGCCTTCTCCACCGCGGCTTTAGCCGAAGCGGATATTTTTAAACCTACGATCGTTAATTTTTTAGTCAACTTGCCGCCCCCCAAAATTTTAGCCCCTCTAGCGGTAATTTCTTTATTCTTAACCCAACCCTTTTTCACCAAAAACTCAGCATCAATGGTTGTCCCTGCCGGCAATTTATCCAATTGATTTAAGTTAATTGCTACCGGATTATCGCTTAAAGGATTTAGACGGCCTTTTCCCCGCCAAAACGGAACTCTTTGCGACATGGGCAAAGCTCCGCCTTCAAAAGACCACGGAATGGTTCGGCGACTGCGTTGACCTTTTTGTCCGCGGCCGGAAGTATGCCCGCCTTTGCCTGACCCGTATCCACGACCAACCCTCTTTTTACCGCGGGCCGCAATTTTCGGTAATGAATGTAAATTTATTTGTCCGGATTCATTCATACAATTCCTTCTATCCCTTTCTTTTTAGCAATAACGCTCATTTTAGCCAAAGTTTCAAGAGTCGCATAGGTATTAGACGCCGGATTGCTGGTCCCCAAAATTTTACAGACCACATTTCTATAACCGGCTACATCCAAAATTGCCCTGATAGCACCGCCGGCGATAATCCCTGTTCCTGATGGCGCCGGACGCAAAATTATCTTAACCGCTCCTAATTTAACTGACATCGGAAATGGGATAGTTGTATTAACAATAGGAACATTAATCATCCTATCCTTAGCTCTGCGTGAAGCTTTTTTAATTCCAGACAAAACATCCGGAGCCTTCCCTAGGCCAATCCCCACCCGACCCTTTTTATCACCCACCACCATCAATACGGAAAATGCCATTTTATTTCCGCCTTGGGTTTTTTTGGACACCCGGTTAATCTGAATAATTTTTTCTGCGAATTCGCTTTGTTCTCTCATATTTAAAACTCCAATCCACCTTTCCTGGCTGCTTCGGCCAAAGCTTTTACCCGGCCGTGATATTTATAAGCTCCGCGATCAAACATAACTTTTGTAACCCCTGATTTTTTTGCTTTTTGAGCTAAAATTTCGCCCACCGCAGTTGACCTAGACGTTTTGGATAATTTTTCTTTACTTTTTAAATCCAAATCAGAAGCAGCTGCCAAAATCTTACCGCCGGTCACATCAATAATCTGGCAATAAATATGTTGCGCAGACCTATGGACGGCCAATCTTGGTCTGTTTCCAACGCCCAAAAGCTTCTTCCTGGCTGCGGCTTTACGCCTGTCGTTAATAGTTTTATATCTGTTTATCATATTATTTTTATTTTCCTGCTCCGGTGGCCCCTGCCTTTGCCTGCTTACCGGCTTTTCTTCTGACATGTTCGCCCGAATATCTAACTCCTTTACCTTTATATGGCTCCGGCGGGCGCAAAGCTCGAATATTAGCGGCAATTTGTCCAACCAACTGTTTATCAATACCTTTAACGAAAATAATGGTATTGCCTTCCACTTCCAAATTAATTCCTTCAATTGCCGGAAAATCTATAGTGTGGGAAAACCCCAAAGACAGCTGTAGGCCCGAACCCTTTTTTACCACCCGGTAACCTGTTCCTACCATCTCTAATTTTTTCTCGTATCCATTCTTGACCCCATTGGCCATATTGGCAATCAGAGATCTTGTCAAACCATGGATTGCGTTGGCTAATTTTGTATCGTTTTTCTTAGAAACGACGACCTGGCCATCCGTTACCACTGCAGAAGTCAAAGGGTGCATGTCTAATGACAATTCGCCTTTTGGACCTTTTAATGTGATCTTATTATCAACTATTGTTGCCGTCACACTTTCTCCTAATAATACTGGTTTTTTACCTATTCTGGACATAATATATTTACCAAACTGATAAAAGCGGCTCTCCGCCAACTTTGTCCTTACGGGCACTTTTGTCTATCATCATTCCTTTATTAGTTGTCAAAATAACTAACCCGTATCCGCCTAAAGGCTTTGGCAACTTCTTGTACGATGAATATAATCTCCGGCCCGGTTTGCTGATTCTGGTGATATTGGTTAATATTGGTTGGCTGTTCTGATATTTTAGTTCCAATTTCAGAATTTTAAATTCACTTTTATTAGATGTTTTTTTGGATTCTTTTATCCCGGCCAAATAACCATTTTCCAGCAACAACCTACAAACGCTTTCTGACTGTTTGCTATACGGAACGGCAACCGCCATTCGGTGGGCCATATATCCATTCCTGATAATTGTAATAAGATTTCCTATTGTATCCATATTTTTACCATGATGCTTTAACTACTCCCGGCAATTCTCCTTTATGGGCTAATTCCCGGAAACATAAACGGCAAATCCCAAAAACCCTGATATATCCTCTTGGCCTGCCACAGCGCCGGCATCTATTCCGGGCTTTAGTAGGATGGTCTTTCAACCTTTCGGCTTTGATAATTTTGCTTTTTTTAGCCATAAATCTAATGAGTAATGAGTAGAAAGTAGAAAGTAATGATTTTCATTTCATTACTCATTACTCTTTACTCATTATTTTCTACTTTCTGTTTTTTCAAACGGCATTCCGATACTTTCTAGTAATCTTCGGGATATTTTATCATCAGAAGCAGTCGTGGCAAATGTTATTTGCAAGCCCCTGATTTTGCCGATAGTGTCATAGTCAACTTCCGGAAAAATTATTTGCTCGGTTAATCCTAAAGTATAATTTCCATGCCCATCGAAACCTTTTGGACTTATTCCCTGAAAATCCCTTAGCCTCGGGAGAGCAATCGAAATTAGTTTATCAACAAATTCCCACATTCTGTCGCGCCTTAAAGTTACCTGAAGACCAAGAACGTCCCCCTGCCTGACATTAAAACTAGCGATAGATTTTTTGGCTGTGGTAACTTTCGGATTCTGCCCGGTCATGGCTGATAGCCATTTCTTAGCAGAATCTATGGCCTGATCCTGATGCTGGACTTCTTTAAATGCCGTCGATACCACCACTTTATCTAAATAAGGGACAGCCAAAAGATTATCCAGGCTTAATTCCTTGGCCAGATTGGGAACTATCTCATTTTGGTACTTCTGTTTTAATCTATTCATATTAAATTCTCTTCACATTTACGACAGATTCTGATTTTTTTACCGTCACGGTTATTCTTATATCCAATTCTGCTGGCTTGTTTGCATTTAGGGCACATGAAAGCTACACTGGCAACGCTAATCGGCCTTTCTCTTTCCTGAATACTGCCTGTCTGTCCCTCTCCGCGCGGTTTAATATGCTTTTTATATTTGTTAATACCTTCAACTATAACTTTCCCTTCTTTGGGCAGAACTGCTACTATCTTCCCTTCCCGGCCATTATCTTTTCCGGCAGTTATAAAAACGGTGTCTCCCTTTTTTAATTTCATAATATTTTTACTCCTTACCCTTTACTCATTACTCCTTTTAAACCACCTCTTCCGCCAATGACGAAATTTTCGTGTATCCTTTTTCTTTCACTTCCCTGGCAATCGGCCCAAAAACCCTACTACCGGCCGGATTTTTACTTTCTACGCTTTCCAAGATAATACCGGCATTATCGTCAAAACGTATTCTGGATCCATCTTTGCGCCTTAACGGATGCCTAGTTCTGACTATAACCGCTTTAACTTTAGTTCCTGCCGAAAAAGCTGATTCCGGAATTGCCTCAACCACCGAAGCTCCAACAAAATCTCCGATATAACCGAATTTGCGCTTAAATCCTCCGTGAATCATATAAACTCTTAATTTTCTGGCTCCGGTATTGTCTGCTACGGTTAAAACTGTCCTTAATTGAATCATTGGACTATCCTCCATCTTTTTAGCCTGCTCATAGGTTTAATTTCAACTATTTTAACGATTTGACCGGTTTCAACCGGATTTTCAGCATGGACTAAAAACTTTTTAGATCTTTTCATCTGTTTTTTGTAAATTGGATGGCGCCACATTCGGTCCACTCTGACAGTGGCTGATTTTTGCATTTTGGTATTAATAACTACTCCAGTAAGTATTTTCATATTATTCTTTAATATTTTTCTGCTCATTTATTTTAGTCAATATTTGAGCTATTTTTCTTCTGGCATCTGCCAGATCCGATATTTTTTTTAATTTTCCGGTAACTGCTTCAAGTTCCAGTTTTTGCCTTTTTTGGCTCCATTCGTTTAACAGCGCCTCCAGTTCTTTTAAATCTTTAGGTAAAATTAATTTCTTTTTGTTCATAATATTTCCCCCCTCTGGACTAAACTTGTCGCAAAGGGCAATTTATGCCCTGCGAGACGCATTGATTCTGTTGCAATTTCCCGGGTTACTCCTGAAATTTCAAACAGAATTTTCCCAGGAATTACCGGTGCCACATATTCTTTAATATCACCTTTGCCCGATCCCATCCCGACTCCGGGACCCTTAGCAGTAATCGGCTTGTTGGGGAATAGTCTAATCCAGATTTTTCCCTGCCTTTTAGTACAATGGGCAATTGTTTTTCTGGCGGCCTCAAGCTGTCTGGATGTCATCCAGCCTCTACCCATGGCCTTAAGTCCGTATTCACCAAAATCCACTTCAAAACCGCTGGTGGCGTTTCCTTTCATATTTCCTCTGAATTCTTTGCGGAATTTCCGTCTCTTCGGTTGCAACATGTATTAAGAAATAATTATTTTTTCTCCTCTATTTATCCAGACTTTCACTCCAACATATCCAGATCTAGTCAATGCTGGCACTTGCGCATAACTAATATCATTTCTTAAAGTTTGAGTCGGAACTGTTCCACTGCTATATTTTTCACGCCGGCTAATTTCTGCTCCGTTGATCCTCCCCGAAAGCTGAATCTTAATTCCCAGCGCTCCTGCCTGACGAACTTTATCTAAAGCCTGAGAGACTGCCCTGCGAGAAGGATACCTCTTGACTAATTGATCGGCTATTCTTTGAGCTACAATTGCAGCTTCCTGCTCCGCATTCTCAACCTCAACCACATCCAGACCTATTCTTTTTCCCTTATTTCCGCTTTTACTGACCTCAATCATTCCCTCTAGTTCATCTTGCAAGGCTTTCAAAGTCGATCCTCCCCGGCCAATCACTACTCCAGGTCTTGCCACATGCAAAATGATGTTAATAGTATTAATAGATCTCTTTATTTCAATTTTTGTAATTCCGGCCAAAGTTAAACGCTTAGTTAAAAACAATCTTAAACTTTGATCTTCAAAAATCTGTTCCTGATAATTTCCTTTCTCGGCATACCACTGGGAAGCCCAAGTATAAAGTGGTCCTAACCTAAAACCGGTTGGGTGTACTTTTTGTCCCATAATTTATTTCTCTCCTTTTTTTATAAACAATTTAACTATAATTTTCCCCGTTCTTTTCAAAATTGGCTTAGTCCTTCCCCGACTACCCATTCGCCATCGCTTCATCGTCGGTCCTTCTTGTAACTCGACTAGTAATCTACCAAAAGAACTCTCTGCTATCTTTAAGTTATTGGTCGCGTTTGCTATGGCCTGTCGAATAGTTTTGCCTATAGGCTCGGCCGCTTTTTTATTCATAAATTTTAAAACTTCTACCGCTGCAGCAGGCGTCATGCCAGAAATAGCCCTTGAAACTAATTGCATTTTCCTAACAGATTGTCTGGCAATAGACGATTCCGCCCTGACCACAATTTCTTCCTGCTTCCTGTTTCTTGTTTCTTGTTCATTGCTCATTGTTTTCTCCTTTAAGTCTTAGTCATTAATCTCTTAACCATTCTGCCATGACCTTTAAATGTCCTGGTCGGGGAAAACTCTCCCAATCTATATCCCACCATAGACTCTGTAATAAAGACATCTTTAAAGGCTTTCCCATTATGAATTGAAAAAGTGTGGCCAACAAAATCCGGTGGAATTTGCGAATCTCTGGACCAAGTCTTAATCGGCGTTTTTTCACCAGAAGCTTTTTGACTTAAGACTTTTTTAGCCAATTTCTCGTCAATGTATGGACCCTTCTTAGATGATCGTGACATATTTATTCTTTTATTCTTCCATCCTTCAATATCAGTCTATTACTATATTTGTTCTTTCTTGTCTTCTTTCCCATCGTCCTCTTACCCCATAATGATTTAGGACTCTTTAAGCCAATTCCGCTTCGCCCCTCTCCGCCGCCGTGAGGATGGCGCCGCGGATTCATAGCCACTCCTCTGACTGCCGGCCGCCAACCCATATGACGCCTTCTTCCTGCTTTTCCCAGTTTCTCATTTTTATGCATCACGTTACTAACCTGACCAATAGTGGCTTTAGCGTCTATGACAAATCGTCTCAACTCTCCAGAGGGTAGTTTAACATCAATGCCTTTTTCGTCTTTAGCTTGAATTATAGCTGCCTGGCCAGCGCTCCTTACCATTTGAGCTCCCCTACCAGGACGAATTTCTAAATTGTGTATTGCCATTCCAATCGGTATCTCTGACAAAGGTAAACAATTGCCCACTTCAATTGGGGCCTTATTCCCCGCCATAATTATTTGTCCCTCAACTAAACCATCCGGAGCCAATATATAGCGTTTGGCTCCATTGCCATAAACAATTAGGGCTATCCAAGAAGAACGATTAGGATCATATTCCAGACGATCGACTTTCCCGGGAATTCCTTCGATATTACGCTTCCAGTCAATTATCCGTAAAAATCTTTTTTCACCGCCGCCACGATGACGAATCGTAACTCTTCCAGCATAGTTTCTACCTGCCGAATGATGGGAAACCCTAGCGATAAGGGACTTTTCCGGCTTTCCTTTAAATTTAACTTCAACTAAAGCCAGATGGCGTCTACCCGGCGTGGTTGGTTTATAAGATTTGAGTTGCATAATTTTAATTTATTTTTCGGTTCTACCAGACAAAGTTTCAGGTATCTTTTGATCGGCTGAAAAAAATACTACTGCGTATTTCTTCGGGGCTATCATTCTCTCGGCCCTTCCACCCCTTGTTCTTTTAGATCTGCCCTTACGAACAGACGTATTTACTCTCTTTGGTCTAATCCCAAATTGAGCAAAAATTGCTTCTTTGATTTGCGTTTTGGCTGAATTTCTATCAACCTCAAACGTAAATCTATGGGTATTTCCCCCTTTAGCTAAAGCCTTTTCGGTGACAATTGGTTTTTTAATAATTTCCCAAGTTTTCATTTATTCCCCTTAACCCCTTTCAATCTAAGTTCTAGCTCTGTCACTCCGTCACGGGTAACAATAACTGTATTGGTTTTCATTAAAGACAAAATATCCATATTCATAGCTCTGCCAGATATTATTTCCGGCAAATTCTTTAACAACCTTAATGCCCAAGCGTGCTTTTCGTCGGCTAAAAACAATAATTTAGAACCTGTGGAAATTTTGATCATCATTTTTGCCATTTCCTTTGTCTTCTTTTTCTTATCCAAATCTTCAATCACTATTAAATTATTAGTTCTGACTTTTTGAGATAAAACACAGCAAAAAGCTTTTCTTTTCATCTTTAAAGTAATACTCTTGCGGTAATTTTTTTCAGTTAGCGGACCATGGGAAATTCCGCCTCCGACAAATTGCGGAGCGAATTTATCCCCATGCCTGGCATTGCCGGTACCTTTTTGACGGTAAAGTTTGCGCCGGCTGCCATAAGTTTCTCCCCGCGTTAAAGCCGTGGCTGCTCCTTGTCTCAAATTAGCATTTGCCACATAAACAGCCTGTGCCACTAATGTGGGATTCATCGGAACCGCAAATACCCCACCTGCAACCTCCATGACTCCCGATTTCTTTCCGTTCATATCAACTATGTCCATTTTCATAACTTAACCTCTTCCTGTTTTTCTCTTGGCATTGGCTTAATTACTGTCGCTTCAACATAAGCGCCGCGGGCACCGGGAACAGCCCCTGACACCCAAATTTCATTCTGTTCAGTCAAAACCTTGAGCACTTTTAGATTTCTGATTGTTTTGACGGCAGTCCCTGATCTCCCGGCCATTTTTTTGCCCTTATATACCCGTCCCGGAGTTGTTCCCTGACCAATTGATCCGGGAGCCCGGTGGCGGTCTGATTGACCATGAGTCTTTGGCCCGCCATGAAATCCCCATCGTTTGATCACTCCGGTAAATCCTTTACCTCTGGTAACTCCGGCCACATTTACCATATCGCCCGTTAAAAAAACGTCGGAAGCGGTTATTTTGCTTCCGGCGTTTAAAGTATCTTCTTCCGTTGATACTTCAGAAATAAAAAGCGGCATTCTGTTTGTGCCGCTCTTTTTTAAATGTCCTGCCATTGGCTTGGTAATATTGCGTTTGGTTCCAAAACTAAGTTGAACCGCCCGATAGCCGTCCTTTTCCATATTCCTTGACTGTAAAACAGTACAAGGCCCAAGAGCCAAACGGGTAACCGTCAGCCATTTTCCGGCTTCATCATACATATGAGTCATTCCTGATTTTATTCCGATTAAAGTTTTTATCATTTTTTCCAATAAAAAAACCGCCAGCGGCGGCTTTTGCCCGCGTTACTGGTGACTAACTCCGCTTCAAATAATTCTTGAAGCCAACATCAACCGTGATTGTACCATAATGAACCCCCAAGCTTCAACAAAAAATTCCGTAAAGAAGTTATCAGCCCGCTACTTCGCCAATAAATCTAGGGGCAAACGCGCCCGAATCAATGCTGCTATACACAGGAATCTGCCTATAGTTTTTTGGCAAAAATCCCCTAGCCAATTGAACAAACGTCATCATTAAAACATGATCAGTTTCGCTTATTGGCTTGACAGAAAAAAATTCTGCAATCATTGGCCTTTCACGCTCCCCGACCAACGCAGTCGTTATCTTGACTTCGCCTTTACTGGAAATCATCTTTGCGATTTTATGTAATTTGTCTGTAATTGGCTTTGCCTTAATTTCCCAGTCAGGACTTTTTACATCCGCGATTGGCACATCAAGAATTAAAATTCTATTAATCAAGTGAAAACCGTCCACTTCTACATCGCTAAGACTTCTTTTAAAAATCTCCAAATTGTCAGCGGAAGCCTGCGCCCACATTCCAAGATGTTTTTCCGGTTGAAAATCCACTTGGTTGAATCTACCCAATGTTGTTTCTCCTTCAGACATATTCCAATTATATCATTGTCAATTGATCGGCCATATACTAAATTGTTGAAATAACATCAGTTTATTTATAAACCCGGCCTCGGTAATCAATTGTATAAATTGTGATAATTTTATTGTCTTTATCAAAATCATACAAAATTCTTAGCGGCCACGCTCGTAAACTGCGCAAATGAGCCAATTTCCCCTCCAAGCGCTTTCCGGCAAATGGATAATTAGACAGATTTTCGAGCTTCCTGATCGCTTTTTTTCGTTCTGCTGGACCGATTTTTTTTAAGTCTTTGATCGCTTGTTCTTTATACCTCAAATCCATGCAAGAATTATATTCCAAACATTTTCTTTACCTGTTTATGAGAGTAAGTTCTTTTTGATTTCTCTGCGCGTTTAATTTTAGCCATGAGTTTCTTATCAGATACAATATCCAGGGTTTCTTTCCATCCTTCAACTTCCTCGGCAGACATGATAACGACGTCATTTTTCCCTCGTAGTTTAACGGTAAATTGTCTCCAATCGTCGGAGGCTTCCGCCAAAATTTGGTATAAATTAGCCCGAGCCTCGCTAGCCGGTAAAATTGAATTTAATTGATTCATGTTTTAATCGTACATCTACTGGTACCAGTTGTCAATATCCAAGTTCAACAATGATTTCCTCCGCCGCCCTTTTTCCATTTTGCGGCAAGAAGAATCGGCGCGTACACGTCATCTTCAAGGTTAATATGTAAAAGGCTAAGTCCCTGTTTAGAGGGAACATGATTCTGAAACAGAATATCCGAAACATTTGTGACTATAGCGATTGGCGTCTGCTCCGCCCCTTCGCCCATTTCCAAAACCGCCGCCGCGGTTATCCCCTGAACCATATTAACCTGTTCCATCTTCATCAGCCGGCCAAAAAGATCTGATTTGCCGATGTAACTCTTAAGAGTTTTAAACCCGCAGTGAGCAATCCCATGACCGACAACGCCCCAATTAAGAGGAAAACTTCTGCTGTCGGACATAATCGCCCCCACCTTTTTAAGGTGATAATGACGGCGTAAAAACCGCCAGACATTATTAATCGATTTTTGCGGATCTTTAGGCCATAACGAATATTTATTTTCGGAGTTGGATTCGTCGATTCCGGCGTTGACAAACATCCAACTGCCCTTGACGGTAAGCATCATATTGTATTTTGAAGAATGAGGATCAAGGTAATATTCGGCCTCCCGTTTAACTAATTCATGTTTTTCTTCTTTGGCGCCGGAAATCTTTTTTACAATTCTGTTTTCGCACAGGCTGAAAATTTTGGAAGCAATCACTACTACGCTCTTTTCCGGTAAAATCTTTATGCTTTTAGCTAAAATTTCCAATATATCGTCCCCTGATCTGACTAGTGAAGTTTTAACCGGTGTTACCAACATTTTAATATTTAATTATCAGCGACACCGCCATTATACAGATATTCAGGCGTCTTGGTAAAATAAACAAGTGTTTAAAAAATTTGACAATGTTTCTAAGATCTCCCTGATAAGTTTTTTCTCCTCGCTGTATTTTTATCTGCCAATCCTAACGATTTATTACCAGCAAAAAAGTCTTAACTTTGTTCAAATTAACTCTCTGTGGGGCATTATCACCGGAACAATTTTTTTAGCAGAGATCCCTACTGGTTTAATCGCGGATAAAATCGGTCGTAAATTTTCAATTATTATTTCCCTATCTCTCCAGTTAATAGGAGAAATACTCTTTTTGTTCGCCCAAAATTATCTTTTTTTCATTATTATTTCAATCATTGCCGGTATCGGCTTTGCCTTTCAATCAGGCTGTTCTCAAGCCCTAGTTTACGATACCCTAAAGGAGCAAAAACGGGAAAAGGAGATGAAAAAAGCCGCGGGGAGTATCGGGTCCTTCTTTCAAGCCGGCCATGTTTTAGGGGCTTTAGCCAGTAGTTTCATTGTTTCCCAAATAACTCAAACAAGAATTGTGTTGGCTATTTTGCTGACAGTCGTCAGCGTTGGAATATCTTTATTGATTAGTTTATTACTTAAAGAACCAAAGATAAAATACGAACACACTGAAAAAAATCCTCTGGAAATTATTTCTCAATCTTTCTCTCTAATCAAACAAAATTCATCGCTAAAAAAAATCATTTTGCTCGGAATTTTTACCACTCCATTCGCCGGTTATCTGCGGAATTTTCATCCGCCTTATTTTCAGCTCGCCGGTATTTCCCCTTATTGGCTGGGATTGACATTGGGACAGGGGGAATAGCCGCCGCCCTGTTCAGTAAATATGCCTACAAGATTGAAAAAATATTCGGCGCAGAGAAAGGAATGCTTTTAGCCACCAGTCTACCGGGGCTGCTTTACATTGCTATGGCCCTATTTATTCATCCGGTTGTCGCCGCCATTTTATTCGTTTTCAATTTTGGATTTATGAGCCTGCAAGACCCTTTATTTGCGGACTATTACAACATTCACATAAAGAGCGATGTCAGGGCCACTGTCCTTTCAACAATTAATATGTTTTCCAGTATTTATATCGCCCTGATGGGTTTGGCTATTGGCTGGATTGCCGGCTTTTCAGTTCTCTACGCATTTTTATTTATGGGCGTAATCGTTTTATTGGGCTCAACTATTTTCAGGATAAACGAACGGCACGTGCAAGAGACCAATATTCCTAGCTATCCATTAACTTCTTAATATATTTTCATTAATTGATTAATTGAAGATATAAGTAATTTTGGAAGCATTAAAATAACTTCAATTATTTAAATAATTGAAGTTTTTGATATAATACATACATAAGGATTTATAGATAATATACATATGATGACCATGAGGTTCCGCCGTGTTCAAACTGCGGCGGGAGCAACTATCGCAGGTTTTTCTTCATTCTCCGGAGCTGGTTAAAAGGCTAATCGGCAAGTCTTCTATTGGTAAAAATGACACGGTGATTGAAATCGGTCCGGGAAAAGGAATTATCACGAAAATTCTTCTTCAATCGGCAAAAACAGTTATTGCCATTGAGCGCGATCCGACCCTTTATTCACAGTTAAAACAGCAATTCTGCAGTTATTCAAATCTGGATCTAATTTGCGCCGACTTTCTATCGTTTAAGTTACCAAACGAACCATATAAAGTCTTTGCCAATATCCCGTTTTCGATTGAAGGAAAAATCATCCGCAAACTTATTGACGCTCCAAATCCACCAGAAGATTGTTATCTGGTTATGAGAGAAGAATTGGCAAAAAGGCTGGCGGGAATTTTCAATAACGGACTTTTCGCGATAACCCACAAACCTTGGTTTGATTTTGAAATTTTCCACCGGTTTCAGCGGATAGATTTCATTCCGAAACCGCAAGTTGAAAGCGCGATGTTAAGGTTTTATAAACGAACCAATCCGCTTCTTCCGGAATCGGAAAAACCGCGGTTTCAAAAATTTGTCACCAATATTTTTGGCGGCGGCAGGCGGATGCGTCAAAATCTGCGGCAAGAATTCAATCCGGATCAAATAAATAATCTTTCCCAACAATTAAAAATTAACCTCAACTCCAAATCAAAGCGTTTATCGCCCGATCAATGGATCTCTCTTTACCGTTACAAATATTTGTCATTGCGAGGAGCCCCGACCATAGGGTCGCGGACGACGTGACAATCTATGCGACACGAGTTCCACAGTTCTAATATAATTACTTCCATGTCATTCCAATCCCCGTGTATCATTCCCGCGAAAGCGGAAATCTATTTAAATAGAATAAATATGAAACTCTTTATTCATCAGCAAATACTGCTTCATCCGACTGCGTCGTTCGCGTTTGATCCGACATTCCGTAAACCGAATCACTTTGGTAATACATAACCGGACCGGATAGGATAGGAGTAGTACAATAAAAAAGGATGAAGTGGGCAAAGGATTTTTATTCAAAGACAGGAAAATGGTGGGGACCCGCAGAAGTTGGTATTACTGACAAGGATCACAAAAGAGCCAAGACGATTAAAAGGTTGGTTCCAAATGCTAAAAATATTTTAGAGCTTGGCTCAAGTTACGGGAATACGGCAGTGGTGTGTGCAGGTGATGGCCTAAAAGTAACAGGAGTAGAGATTAGTGACAGAATTGATTTCTCGGGTAAATACAAAGAGGAATATCCAAATAATCTTATTTTCCATAAAGAGGATTTTTATCAAGTTAAGCTGGATGACAAATTTGATGCAGTTGTTTATTGGAATGGATTTGGAATCGGCACAGACAGTAACCAGCGAAAATTACTAGAGAGAATTAGTAATGAGTGGCTTAAACCTAGCGGTAAAGCCCTTATTGATATTGCGAATCCCTATGTTTGGACAAAGTGGACTGGAGACGAAGAGCATAAGGATCCCGAACCAGAACTTGGCTACAATTACTCGGTTAATCAAAAAATCGATTTTGACCCTATCCATAATCGTTTTATTGATATTTGGTGGGATTCCAATCATCCAGAGGAAGTGTTAAAACAGGATATTCGTTGCTATAGTCCTGCCGATTTATTGTTACTTCTTGAGCAAACGAATTAGACGAACGGCTTTTTAGCTCGGAGCATCCATTGGCTAAAGCGCATGAATACCTAGCAGTATTAAGCGTAAAAAGTTAAAAGTGGACCACCTAGATCGGCATCTTCCAGTTTTGTGAATATGCCCGAGAACTTCCTGAAACAAGCAGAAATAGACCGTCCCGAGGAAGTTTTCAAATTCCTGAATTCTACTTTAAAGAAGAAGTGTCACGCCCCAAATACTTTCTTTGGCTTAATATAAAATGTTGTACTACATTTTATATTCGAGACCAAAATGATTTGGGTTACTTCAATTTTAGGAAACTCCACCGCCTGATTTTCGCAGATGTTTCTTCTTGTTACTGTATATTACAGTATGTTATTTAAGAAAATGACTTGCTACAATATTAAGAATCAATTTACTTCAATTATTTAAATAATTGAAGTATTCATCCTCTCATGAAGCTTTCTATTCACCAGCAAATACTGCTTCATCCGACTGCGTCGTTCGCGTTCGATCCGACATTCCATAAACCGGACCACTTTGCGACCGAAGACAACGAGTGGCAACCTGGGATCCGCTGGCAAACATGGCTATGCGAAGGAAAACCGCTGGGGCTCAAATTTGTTAATGAAAGCAACGCAAACAATCCTTCGATAACGCTTCATATATATTCAAACGCAAAACTTTCTCAAAAAACCCTTGATTTTTTAACTTACGAAGTACGTTATCGCTATAACCTTGATATAGACCTAGATCCTTTTTATCGCCAATTCGAAAAAGATAAAATTCTTGGCCCGATTATTAAAAAATGGAACGGTATGCGTCCGGGCCATCCCGGCTCACTTTATGAATATTTAATTATCGGCGTTGTTCTCCAGAATGCGACGGTTCGCCGTTCAATCCAAATGTTCAAAAATCTAATAGAAAAATACGGCACCAAACTCGAGTTTGACGGCAAAATTCTCTGGTGTTTCTGGAAACCCGGCGCGCTCCATAATGTTTTAGAAGAAGAATTACGGTTACTTAAAATTGGCTATCGAGCGAAGTTTATAAAAAGAATTGATGACTATTTTTACTCTAGCGCGATCAATGAACAACAATTGAGAACAAAAGACCAAAAAACGCAGATGGAAGAATTGTTGAAGTTATACGGAGTCGGTCCGGCGACAGTTTGGTATCTTTTATTTGACGTATTTCATCATTGGGATTTCTTTAACCACATTTCTCCCTGGGAACAAAAAATTTACTCTAAGCTTTTCTTCAATAAAGACCCTGAAAATCCTGTTACGGTAGAAAAATTATTGAAATATTTTGAGCGATTCGGAAAATATAAACAACTTGCGGTTCATTATATCTGGGAAGACCTGTGATGGAAACGAAAAAATGATAATATTCCCTGGCTGGAAAAATTGATCAGGATTTAACTTATGAAAATCTTAGTTTTCACCGAAGGGACTATCTTAACGTTCAAAATTTCTAAAGGCCTAAACCGGGAAGAAATCGTTGAGCAGTCAAGAATAGAAGGAATACGAAGAGAAGAAGCGGCATTGCGATTTGAATCAAAAAACGACGTTCCCGTAGAACCTAAATCTGTTCATGATTATTCAAACTATATCCCGGTTGGAAATGCTGTCAAAAAATTAACTAGTTGGAAAAAACAGGGGGCAACAATCTGTTACCTTTCTTCAAGACGGATTAAACCGGAAATCGAAGCGATTAAATCTGTTTTAATAAAATATAATTTTCCCGATTCTAATAATTTATATTTCCGGCAACAGGGCGAGAATTATAAAGATGTAGCCGAAAAAATTATGCCGGATATTTTAATCGAAGACGACTGCGAAAGCATTGGCGGAGAAGCCGAAATGACCTATCCTCATGTTAAACCGGAACTGAGAAGTAAAATCAAATCTGTTGTTATTAAAGAATTTTCCGGTATAGACAATCTTTCAAACAATGTCAACGAACTTCTCCGTTAAAGTTTATTTCTCCCAAACTGGGGCCGTATCAATCTTATCAAACTCCACCGCCGGATTTTCGCGGTAGACTTTATTGACAATATCTTTATATTCCGTTTCGGACCAGGGAATTAAATTAAGTTTTTCCAAAAACTTTTGCAATTTTTTATGGGCAGCTTTTTCATTTTGTTTCGTGGCCGAAATTTCCGCCTCCCAATGTTCCGGAACCAATCCGCCGTCTTTCAAAGATAAGATTATATCGCCGAATTTATAGTCCAGCCGGTGATAAAACCGCGGACAGCCCTTGGTAATTCCGAAAGTCTCCAATAACTGATACGCTTGTTTCAGCACGCCAAAATCAAGTTTTAAAATTAATTCTTCCCGTCCCACATCCGCCCAATGGCCGTTTTTTGCCTTTAAAAACAATGTTTTCTCGCGGCTCCGAACATCATGCGACAATTGAAGCGCGATTCTGACTTTGGGATCATAAAAATTCCCCAATTGCTCGTTTTGAGTATCGCAAAAAATCGCAATCTGATTAAACTCCCCTAATAATTTTCCCTGTTTCCAGCAATATTCTAAAACTCTTTTCCGCGCCAACCCCGTCAATCGTCCCCTCAATTCGATCTCAATCATTTCCTGGTTTTGCACTTAATCATTAGCGAAGTTGGCAAATTTGCGAAGTAAGCTAGCTGCCGCCCGAGGCCACCCCGAGTCTGACGAGTGGGTGACAGCGAACGAGCAAATTTCCGCCAACGAGCTAATGCGCGCAAAACTCGTCTCATTTCTTCACCTGCACATTCCTGACCGCCTCGGTCGTTTTCCCATTCTGTCCTGTGGCGCTGATCGCCACAGTCTGGGCACCTTCCGATAAACCGATGGTTTGGCTAAAAGTCCCGTTGCGGTTTTTCTTAATCTTTTGGCCGTTTATCGAAACCGATGCTGTCGGATCAGTCCGGCCCTCAACTACAATTTCCAAGCCGACTATCGCTTGCTCCTGCGGTTGAAAAATTTCCAAGCTCGGCACCCCCAATAGGCCTTTCAATTGAATTATCAGGTAAAATCCAAATACCGATATCATCGCCAAAACCCCAATCACAACTGAAGTAGACGGCGCCCACCTGAAACCCTTATCTTTTTTTTCCAAAGAATTAGGGATGACTTTTCCTTTATCGTCTTCTCCAAAATCCCGCCGGAAAATTGCCACCATTCCTTCCGGCTTTAAATCCAATTCAGAAGAAATTGTCCTTAAGAATCCGTTGACAAAAGGCATTGCCGGCAATTTGGCCAGATCGGAATTTTCCAAAGCCTCAATAAATCTTTCCTGAATTTTAGTCCGCTTTGACAACTCGGAAATTGTCCAGCCTTTTTCTTTCCTGCCCGCTTTTAATATTTCCCCGGCTGTTTTCACTTTTATTTAGCCGCTCCCGAGAGGCGCGCCAAACCCTCTTCCAAATTAGAAACCAATAATTCCCGGGCCTTTGCCCCTTCTCCGGCGCCGATAATCCGCAATTTTTCCAATTGGTCTAAAATCCTGGCCGCCCGGGTATATCCGATTTTAAACCGCCTTTGGAACAATGAAGCCGAAGCCCTTTTATCCATAAAAATTACTTTCAATGCCTCGGCAGCCAATTCGTCCAACTCCCCAACCTCTCCGTCAGCCGGAACAATTATTTTCCCTGACGGATATTTTTCCGTCACCGCCTGGTCGTATGTTGGTCTGACGCCCTGATCCCGCAAATATTTAATCAAAGCGTCAATTTCTTTATTGGAAACATAGGTTCCTTGAATTCTGGTCGGTTTAGCCTGATCCGGAGGGATATACAGCATATCTCCTCGGCCCAGCAATTTTTCCGCCCCCGGCATGTCAATAATTACTCTGGAATCAACCATACTGGCAACATTAAACGCGATCCGGCAAGGGATATTGGCCTTAATCAAACCGGTAACAACGTCTGTTGACGGCCTTTGGGTAGAAACAATTAAATGAATTCCTGTCGCCCTGGCCATTTGAGCCAGTCTGGTAATGGCGGTTTCAACTTCTGCCGCGGCATATAGCATAATATCCGCCAATTCGTCAATCACAATCAGGATATACGGCATGGCTTGAAAACCTGATAATTCGTTAAAAGCCTGAATATTCCTGGCCCCGACTTCGGAAAATTGTTTGTATCTTTGCTCCATTTCATTTAAAGCCCATTTTAAAGCTGACAAAACCTGCTTTGGATCAACAATTACCGGAGCGATTAAATGCGGAATCCCGTTATATCCGGTCAATTCCACCCGCTTGGGGTCAACCATCAGCAATTTAACTTCTTCCGGACTGGCCCGGAATAATATGGCGCACAAAAATGAGTTGATGGCGACTGATTTTCCCGAACCGGTAGAACCGGCAATTAAAACATGGGGCATTTTCTCAATATCGGAAATCACCGGTTTGCCGGACACGTCCAACCCCAGACCGACAGATAATTTGGAATTAGCGGACTTCATGGCTTCAGAAGCCATCATTTCTTTCATGGATACAAACTTAGGGGTCCGGTTGGGGATTTCAATTCCGACTAAACTTTTTCCCGGAATCGGAGCTTCAATCCTGATTTGACCGGTGGGGGCCGCCAGGGCCAGCGCTAAATCATTTTGGAGAGTGGTAATCTTAGTCAGCTTCGTCCCTTGAGCGATTTCCAGAGCATATTGGGTAACGGCCGGTCCCTTACTCAACTCAACTACCCGGGCCTGAATTCCAAAGGAATCCAGGGTATTTTCAATTACTTCAGCGCTTTTTTTAACGTCGCCCCTATCGGCTTCTCCGCCCATCACATCGGATAAAATGGACAGAGGCGGATATTCCCAAACTACCGGCGACGATCCGGGAATTGCCGGCGACATCAAAGTAGTTGAAGGCGAAACCTCAATTCCATTGCCATTGGAAGACGGTTTATCAGGAGTTTCAACCGGTTTTCCGGTTCCGGCAGGTCTTTTTTCCTCTTCCAGCTTAATCTTTGAAAGAGGATTTTCGGTTTCCCAAACCTTGGTCTTTTTTCTGAAAAACCAACCGAATATTGATTTTATTTTATTCAATATTCCCGCCATAATCATTAATATCTCGTCCATCTGAACTTCGGTCATAACAACAATTGCCAGCAGGACCGCTGCTATATATAGAATAATACTGCCCCAGTCTGTCAGGATTACGGCTACGTTTTCCCAACCGAATTTCCCGATCAATCCGGCCTTGGTCAGGGCCGCTAAAGATGCCGTCAGCAATAAGCTGCCTAAAAAAAGATTGGGGCTGGCCAGCCGCCATTTTAATCTGGTCAGCATCAAACCGGCGGAAAAAAAGATAAAAGGAGAGGCAAACGCCGTCCAACCCAAAAATCTTACCAATTCCGTGTTTAATCTCAAAAATACCGCCGTTTGGCGGGTAAAACTGACCATTATTAATATTCCGCATAAAAACATCAGCAGCGAAGATAGCGATAAAACCGTATCTTTTTTAATATTCAGCTTAAATGGTGTCCGCCTCCGGCCGCGCCTTCTTCCCATAGCCTCCAAATTGTAGCACCTCTGCTGGTAGAATATGAAGAGTTACAATACAGTAAACCGGGGGCTAGTTCAGATAGTAGAACGCGCGAATGGGGTTCGCGAGGTGAACGGGGCAGTACCGTTGCCCCCGACAAATAAAAATCATGCGCTCATATGGGCGGGAAACACTGAACCAAAGTCCCAAAATTATATGGCGCGGATCCTGATGAAAAAGGGGAGTTGGACTTTTGCAAAATCGGATTGGGAAATCAAGATTTCAATACTTCAATAATTCAATCCTCGAGTATCAAAATATTGATAATATTTTCAATAAATCATTACTCGAGTATAAGTTTATTGATAATTAATGAATAAATAACAGAACTTCGTCAAGAGTATGGTTTGACGTCTTGGGTTGATAGACAACGTCGGCCTATGTCCGAAGGACTAGCGAGAATACGGAGAGAGAAAGAGGGCTAGACATGCGATTGCGGTGCAATCGCAAAATCGCGCGCGCAAAAAATAACGAGGGCGAAATTCTGTTCTAACCCTTCGACAAAGCTCAGGACGTGCTTTTTCGTAAATCTCAACATTCGTTTCCCAAACAAAATTGATGGTAAAATATAGTCAGAATGAAAAACTGGTCTGTGGACGAAAAATATCTCAAAAAATTTCCGAAAAAATATCGGCTATGGAAATTGGAACAGCAATTGAGCTATGGCTTGGGCGAAGGCGAAAAAATTGATAAAAAGGAACTGTTGGCCAATTGGGAAGCATTGCGCGGCCGGCTCGATCCCGGGCGGAGAGAATTTATTAGATTTCTTTTATGGGGATAACTTCAATCCTAAGCGAGTTTCAAAAAGAAACTCTTTTATTGTTCAAAAAGACGCCCCTGGCTAAAAACTACTATTTGGCCGGCGGCACGGCCTTGGCTGAATATTATTTGCATCACCGCAAGTCGGAAGACCTCGATTTTTTTACTCAAGATGAATTATCTTTGGCCAGTTTGCAGAAGTTTGTGGCCGGTATTCAGTCACGGATTCAGCTGGATAAAATCGAATATCAGCGCGGCTTCGGCCTATATACCTTTTTTCTCTACCCCAAAAAAGAAGTGGCGAAATATAAGATTGATTTTGGACAGTATCCTTTCGGGCCAATCAATCCTTTAAAGAAATTCGACGGCTTGCTGGTGGAAGATCTATATGACATCGCGGTGGATAAAACCCACACTATATCCGTCAGACCAAGGCTTCGGGATTTTATCGATTTGTTTTTGATCTTGGAAAGCCATAAAAACTGGAGTTTTGAAGAATTGCTCCGCAGGGGACAAGAAAAATTTGAAATTACGGTTGACCCGCTTCAGCTGGGAGAAAACTTACTTCAAGCCAGAACTCTGGGCGATATGCCGATCATGCTGAAAGATATCGACATGAAAGAAGTAAAAAAATACTTTATGGCTCAAGCCGGAAAACAGCGCCAAAAAATACTCCAAATTGACAAAGTTGCTTGACAATGATTGTCTGGTTAGGTTTAATGATTCGAATCATTTAATCTTTTTCCGCTGGTTTTTGCATGATCTCCGCAAATCTGTAAAATGGAAATATGGGTTTTGATCAATATTCATCGCTCCCGATTGAAAAAATTTTTCAGGATTTGAGAACCTCAAAAAACGGTTTGGCCGATGGAGAGGCAAAATCGCGGTTGGTTAAATACGGCCCCAACATTATCTCCGGGAAAAAAGAACTGAACGTCATTCTGGAGTTCCTGTCGCATTTTAAAAGCCCGTTAATTATTATTTTGATTTTTGCCGCTATCGTTTCCGGATATTTCAGGGAAATAGCCGATTCCGTTATTGTCGGAATTATGGTCCTGGCCAGCGTCATCTTAGATTTTTTGGAAGAGCACAGCGCCAACCATGCCGCCGAAAAATTAAAAGAAAAAGTCGGCAATACCGCCACGGTCATCCGTCAAGGGAATAAAGTTGAAATAAAAAATTCCGAAATCTGCCCCGGCGATATTATTTTTTTGAGTTCCGGAGATTTAATTCCGGCCGACGCCAGAGTCATAGAGGCTGATGATTTTTTCGTCAACCAATCGGCCTTAACCGGCGAATCATTCCCCCGGGAAAAAATCCCCGGAACGGAAAAGGATGGCGGAAACAGGGTAATTCCGGACAATATTTTATGTTTAGGCGCCAACGTCATCAGCGGGACCGCCTTGGCGGTTGTTTTCAGCACCGGCAAAAATACTGAATTTGGGAAAATCGCCCAAAGCCTGACCGGAAAAGACGCAAAAAGCGAGTTTGAAATTGGTCTGAGTTCTTTTGGTTTTTTCATTACTAAAATTATTCTGTTTCTGGTTTTGTTTATTTTCCTGTTTAACTCGTTAATCAACAAAGACATTCTCGGCTCTTTCATGTTCGCGGTGGCGATCGCGGTCGGGGTGACTCCGGAATTATTGCCGATGATCATGTCAATCACTATGGCCCGGGGATCGCAAAGAATGGCAAAACTGGGAGTGATCGTCAAAAGGCTCTCATCTATTCCCAATTTAGGCGGAATGGACATTTTGTCCGCCGATAAAACCGGAACATTGACGGAAGATAAAATCCGGCTGGTGACTTATACCGACATTTACGGCAACCATAATGAAAATGTTTTTCTGCAAACTTATTTAAACAGCTTCTACCAAACCGGAGTTAAAAATCCTTTGGACAAGGCGGTTTTGGATTACAAAAAAACCGATATCGGAAAATATAAAAAGATTGAAGAAATCCCTTTTGACTTCAAACGGAAAATGATGAGCGTGGCCGTTGACGGGGTTAACGGCAAAGTGTTGATCACCAAAGGCGCTCCTGAAGAGATTCTGGAACGGTGCGCTTATTACCGAAAGCTGAATAAAAAAGAATTATTAAACGACACCCGCAAACGGGAAGCAATGGGCTATTATAGAAAATTAAGTTTGGACGGCTTCAGAGTCCTGGCGGTAGCCGTCAAATCCGGCCTGCCGGCAAAAAATAAATATACTCACGCTGACGAAGACCGATTGGAGCTTTTAGGGTTTGTGTCGTTTCTGGACCCGGCTAAAAGCGATGTCAAGGAAGTAATTAAGGAAATAGAAAAGCGAGGCGTAGAAATCAAGATTTTAACCGGCGACAACGAGTTAGTCACCGAAAAAATTTGCCGTGATATAGGCCTGAATATTAAAGGCGTGATGTTAGGCGCGGAAATGGAAACTTTATCCGATGACGCTTTGCGGATCAGAGCTGAAGAAACCACGATTTTCGCCCGTTTTTCCCCGGATGAAAAAAACCGGATCCTGACGATTCTGAAATCAAATAATCACGTCGTCGGCTATTTGGGAGACGGAATTAACGATGCCCCGGCCCTCAAAAACGCGGACGTCGGGATTTCGGTTAATACCGCAGTGGACGTGGCCAAAGAATCGGCAGATATAATTTTAACCCATAAAAGTCTGCGAGCCATCGTCGGCGGGATGCTGGAAGGCAGAAGGTCATTCGGCAATACCATGAAATACGTCATGATGGGGCTAAGTTCAAATTTCGGGAATATGTTCAGCGTCGCCGGCGCGATATTCTATATTCCGTTTTTGCCGATGCTGCCGCTGCAAATTCTGTTAAACAATTTAATTTATGATTTTTCCCAAATTACGATTCCCTCCGATAAGGTGGACAATGATTGGATAGACCGGCCCGGAAAATTAGACATGGCATTTATTAAAAAATTTATGTATATTTTCGGCCCGGTCAGCTCTATTTTTGACTTTTTAACCTTTTTTATTTTATTTTCAGTATTCAAAGTCAATCAGTCTGTTTTTCAGACCGGCTGGTTTATGGAATCATTGGCCACCCAAACCCTGGTTATTCATATCATCAGGACTAAACAAATCCCGTTTTTGCAAAGCCGGGCCGGCAATTTCCTTTTGCTCAGCACTTTTTCAGTGGTAATTATCGGCTGGCTGATCCCCTTCAGCCCCTTGGCTAAATTCTTTAAATTTTCTCCGTTGCCAACCAATATTTTGCTTATCATCGCCGGATTGGTTGTGTGTTATTTAGTTTTAGTTGAAATAATCAAAAGGATTTTTTACCGTCAAAATCCCTATTGGTCCCCAGTCCGCAAGCCGGAGATAATTTGAAGCCGGCTTTTTTAGCCTCAGGTTCCGAACAAAACCATTGATCGCCCTCAAATCTTCTGATGATTACCGAATCATAATACGGGCACGAAGGCATTAGATATAAATTTTCATTCCGGTCCAAATCATTATTTCCCTTGATGGCGCATTTTGGGTCCGGAGGAACTTCGTCGGTGCAAGTCGGGGAATAAATTCCGGTTTTGTTTGATTTGGCCAATTCATGGGCGGCTTTCATGGCTTCTTTCCCGCTCCCGGGCTCACTCCTATAAGCGGCAAAACCTTCTTTAATCATGGTTTCATTTATGAGTTGGCCGTTAACAAACCCCAAAGCCACAATCCGGCCGAATTTATCGACAACCGGTTCTTTTAGCTGGACTTTCCCCTTTTTTAAAAGTCCGCTCAAATAGGAAAAGCTTTCCTGTCCGTAACAATTATTAAGTTCCGGAGCGTCAATCCCGAATAACCGGACGGCCTGCTTATTGGCTTCAAGAATGAAAGTGTCTCCGTCAACCACCCTAAAAACATTTTCGTACGGATCAACAAAATTTTTAAAGGCCAATCCGCTTCCGGCGATGACCGCAACCGCCAACACCGCCAACCCCATTTTCTTCATGGTTTAATACTAGCACTTACGATCTCCCTAATCCCCCCCAATCTCCCCTAATTTCTCCTAAATTCTCCGGCAGAGCCGGATCCTGCTCCGCAGGACTTTAATCTCCTATAAATTTTTATCATTCAACCTTTCTGAATTCCTTAATGGTTATTCTTTGAGCTTCCAAATGCTCTGGTTTATTTTTTTCGTCTTTTATGTAGAACTCGACCACCTTAAGATCCCTGTAATCCAGAACGTGTTCAGTAAATTCGCTCCTGTCTAAATGATCCTGTTCATGCTGGATGACTCGACCTAAAATTCCGTCCGCTTTAAATCTGAATTTCCCGCCTTTAGCATCACGAGCTTCCACTTCAACCACTTTTGGCCTTTCAACCGGCCCAAATAACTTTGCATTTAATACGCTTCCGCACCCTTCCCAGATTACGACTTTCTCTTCTGATTTAAAAACTATTCCAGGATTTACATATACTCTGAATTCATCGGCCTGATCGGCCGGTCTGGTATCGGTTTCTCTTGGTTCTGTCACAAAAACTCTGAAATTCTCGCCTATTTGTGGAGAGGCGATACCAATTAATCCGGTTGCCCGCATAGTGTCTTGCAAGTCCAGAATTAATTGAGCCAATTCCGGAGCCGAAAAATCAACTATTTCTTGGTTTAAGCGCTTTAACGCTGGATGCCCGATTTGAATTGTTTCCCTGATGGCCATGATCGCATTATACATCAAACTTAAACTAACGCTTTAAGCCTTCCCCCATCTCCCTTATCTCCCTAATCTCCCCTAAATTCCTTTATTCTCCTCTAATTCTTTCTCAAAAACTTAAATGGCGATATTGAATTCTATACGAGTTTCGCGTTTAATCATTAGCGAAGTTGGCAAATTCGCGAAGTAAGCTAGCTGTCCTGCGGAGCAGGATCTGGCTCTGCCAGACCGCCACCCATCTCTCAGAATTTCCGCCAGCGAGCTAATGCGCGCGAAACTCGTGTGAATGAAAATTTGCGTAATCCGATAACACTGTATAATCTAAAATAAGCAGACGGGAGGTGATAAAAAATGCCTGAAAATATTTCTAATTGGCAGGACGCCATAATCGTCGCCGGTTCTTCCGTTTTAAGCCGCCTGGCGATATTTATTCCGAATCTTTTAGGCGCGATTTTAGTCTTGATTATCGGCTGGCTGGCCGGAGCTTGGCTGAAATTCTTAGTGTCTAAGATTTTAGGCGCCGTCAAATTAAATGCCTTAATTTCCGGGACAGGAGTGGACACATTTCTAAAAAAGGCCGAGATCGGCGGGAAAGTTGAAGATATTCTGGGCAGTACCGTCAGGTGGCTGACGATTTTTATTTTCTTTATTGCCGCGGTCAACATTCTGGGGCTGTCTACCGTATCCCAGGTTTTAAATAATATCTTAAGTTATATGCCTAAAGTTTTTTCGGCCGCGATAGTTTTATTGGCCGGAGTCCTTTTGGCCGGATTGGTCGAAAGTTTGGTAAAAGGCGCGGTCGGATCCGTGGCTGTTTCAGTTTCCAGATTTTTGGGGAAGCTCGCTAGCTGGATTGTAATGATTTTTGCGGCGCTAGCCGCGATTTCGGAATTAGGGATCGCCGCCAATTTTATCAACACTCTGATTACTGGAACTATCGCCATGCTCTCGCTGGGATTAGGACTGGCTTTGGGTTTGGGGAGTAAAGATATTGTTAAAGACATCCTGACTGAATGGTATAGCGGTGTCCGCAAAGATCTTAAGCGGGAATAGGTCCGGTTTGGCGGAATCTGACGGCCTGCAATAAGTGGGTGGGGAAAATATTATCGTCTCCGGCTAAATCGGCGATGGTCTTTGCGACTTTAATTAATTTAACGTGGGCCCGGGCCGAAAGCCGGTAGTGTAAAGATAATTTGGTTACCAATTCACTGCATTCGGCTGATAATTTACAATAAGTTTTGACCGCTTTTATCCCCATGTCCGCGTTGCAGACAATTTTTGTTCCTTTGAACCGCAGAGTTTGCCGCTCTCTGGCCGCTTGAATTTTTTGGCGGATTATTAAAGATGTTTCTCCGGCGGATAAATTTTCCAAATCGGTCGGCCGGACTTCTTTAACCGAAACATGAAGGTCTATTCTGTCCAGAATCGGGCCGGAGATTCTTTTCCTGTACCTTTCAACGTTAGAAGGAGGACAAGTGCAGACTTTCCATTTACTGCCGTAATTTCCGCATGGGCAGGGATTGGCGGCGGCGACTAAAACGAAATTTGCTGGATATGTCCATGTTCCTATGGCCCGGCTAACCGTCACCACTCCATCTTCCAAAGGCTGGCGCAAGGATTCCAAAACATTCCGCGGGAATTCCGGAAACTCGTCCAAAAACAAAACTCCGCGGTGAGCTAAAGAAATCTCTCCCGGCCGGGGATGGGTTCCGCCCCCGATTAAACCCACCCTGCTTGTCGTATGATGAGGCGACCGGAACGGCCTTAATTTAATAATCGATTCCCCTTCCGGCACCAATCCGCAGATTGAATAAATTTTAGTCACCTCCAAAGCCTCGTCTTGGGTTAGGTCAGGCAAAATTGACGGCATGGCCCGGGCCAGCATGGTTTTTCCCGACCCCGGCGGACCCTGTAAAAATACGTTGTGGCCTCCGGCGGCGGCAATTTTTACCGCTTCTTTAGCTTCTTCCTGCCCGCGGACTTCGCTCATGTCAAATTCCGCAGTAGGTTCGGATAAAATCCGCCCGAAATCAATCGGCGGATGAGGGATAATTTTTAAGTTTTCCAATCCGGAAAAATGTTCTATTAACTGCTGAATTGAAACCACCGGCATGGTCTCAATCCCGTCAACCACCGCCGCTTCCTTGGCATTGGCTTTGGGTAAAAAAACCCGTTTGAATCCGTGGCCTTTGGCCAAAAGCGCAAGGGGAAGAACTCCGGAAGTATGCCGCAAAGATCCGTCTAAAGACAGCTCGCCGAAAAACATCGCCTGGCTGGAGTCGAAATTTATTTGATTAAACGCCAGCATAATTCCGACCGCAATCGGCAGATCGTAAGCCGGACCGTCTTTGGGCAGATCGGCCGGAGCTAAATTTATGGTGATCCTGCGGGCCGGAGATTTAAGCCCGCTGTTTTTTAATGCCGCCCAGACTCTTTGTTTGCTTTCTTTGACCGCTTGCGAAGGCAGACCGACAATGTCAAAATGGGGCAGGCCATGTTCGGAAACATCCACTTCCACTTCAACTACCAAGCTATCCAAACCGACGTTTGCCCCGGAAAACACCCTGGCCAACATTAAGCCACTCTAGCAGAATACTTTAGAGCGTTCAATCCCACCGCGAACAGGCCATCACTAAAGCCCTGCCAAGGATCAAAATGCTTTTGAATATCTAGCCAAATTTGGGCTTTTCTGCTTTTTCCAAAAGATTATTGCCTAAATCCACAAAGAAACTTCTGATTTCTTGAGGAGAAACTGAAGGCATTGTCGGTGGAAACAATAGATTCTCCGGAATACCGGCAAAAATATGTCCCAGATGAAATTCTGTCAATCCTAAATCTTTTTTCTTAGCTGTTTCCATTAATTTCTCAAAATTCAATTTTCCGTCAATCTTTAAAATCCAGTAGAGGTCAATAAAATCTTTAGGGGCAAGCCGTCCGTAGATAGCGGTAATTTTGTTGGACCCGATATTTTCCAAAGCATCGACTCTTATTGATTCAAAAACTTTAAATTCCCCGTCGTGCACCGGAATATCATGGACTATATCCACTTTTAATTTAACGTCTCCGGTTTCAATAAATCCGGTCAAAAGCGGGGGCGATTCTGTTCTCACTTGGTATATCCCTCCAATATCGGCCGCTAATTTAGCCAACCGCTCTTTAATCTTTGGATAATCAAACGGATTTAAGGTAAATAAATCCAAATCCACGCTGTCACGGTGATGATAGTAGAAACCTGATAAAGCCGTTCCGCCGGTTAAGAAAAACTGCGCCGAAATCGGGTCGGCAAAAAACTTTTTTAATACCAGCCATTGAAGCGGCGTTAAATGTTTTTGAGGATTAAGTTGATTAATCATTCAATTCAACTGGCGATACTTTTCCGGAAACAAAGCCTCTGCTTTCTCGATTGACCATTTCTTCCAAATCCGCAGTTTAGGAAACATAGAATACAGGCTTTCTCTGTCAATTACCGAAAAGATTTCTTCCGGACTTAATCTTTCAACCATTCGCCCCACCAGCCAATAATATTCAGGATCATCCGGCCTGTTCAAAATTAAATCTGCCTTTTGAAGCGTCATTTCCGGCCGATCCCAGGAAATAGACTTCCATAATTCCGGAGTTAACGCGATTGCCTTTATCATAAATATAGAATAGCATAACTGACGACGTCTTGGAACGAACCGGCTACGCCAATACTCTGCTGGTAGATTTAGGTTCCCTGTGGCTTGCCTCGCCGAAACTTTAGTAAGGACGGATTATAGAGTTTTATTAACATTCAATTCCGCGCTCTGGAAGATTTTGAAGATGTTGGAGTTTCTGATCGCTTCCAAAAAGCGATATACGTTAATAATAAAACTATTAATAAGATTCCGTACAAAAAAGTTATATTATTGGCGATTTGAGTAAAATTTAAATTCATAATCTTGACCTTTCTCTGAATAATTTTGCCAACATCAAAGACACAATACCAAAGGTAAATCTTAAAGTCAACGATGCTATTTTGTCCGGACCAAATGCTTGGCTGAAATTTGGTTCAATTACCGCCACCGCGAATCATCCGGCTGAAATGTTTACCAACCATTCTGAAATTATTTCCAACCATATTTTCATTCAAATTATCTTAAGTCTGCGCTAATCAGCTGTCAACTTTCTTGTCATTCCCGTGAATAAAGAAATTTATATAAATAATTATTTGTGATTTGTTAATACTTTCTCACGATCGTAACAAAGTATTAACATTTGATTTATTATTCCAGACTGCCGATCGGCAGCCGTTAATGAATATTTTAATTATTTCAGAATCTTTGTATAACCAACTGCCGTAAATCTGGTTTCGAATCCGATTCTTTTATAAAACTCATTGGGGTACGCGCCTTCTTCAGTCGCAAGACAATGTTCATTGTTCCCGCGCCTTATAGATTCTTGAATACAAAACAAAGTTGCCGCCTTACCATAACCTTCACCTCTGACATCGCGAAGCGATCCAACGTTTGAAATGTAGCCTATTCCGTCATGATTAGTCAATGTGGATACAGCGACAGGCTGGTTATTTTTATAAATCATGAAGTATTCAATCCTCTCACTTTGGCTGTGTCTGCGCCACACCTCAGCTGAAACTTTCAGATAGTCGCTTCCTAATTCTCCATATGGGTTTTGAGGGTCATTTTTTTGATAACACCGATTAAATGCTTCAAGGAATATTTTCAAGGTTGCTATGTCTGTCACTTTTTTGGCCGAATTAAAATATCTGCTTTCTGGTTTTTTTCCGCCAGCCCAAAATTGCCAACAGTCTTCGAAATTTTTTTTATACCCATTTTTCCCCAGCACCTCCTTAAGTTCTTTTAGCTGATTTTTATTTTCAAAATAAATGGTCGAATCTCGTTGACATCGTCTTAAAACATCTTCAATTTCGAAAATTTGGTTTTCGCTAAGATTTACATTAGTTAACGCCAAATTCCAAAATGCGTAAGAATCTGTTTTCGAATATCCGACTACTGTAAATCCAAGATCTATCAGCTCGTCGTACATAATAGTATGCTGCAACCTCTGATATTTCTGAAGAAAATTAAAATTATTCATATCTAAAACGCTCATTCCCCCTTATTTATCTCCACAAAATTGACTCCATCCATCGCGACCCAGGGGGCGTGAGTGATTTCGTCGGAAGCCCACAGGATGGTCGGAACTTGATTATTCCCAATACCGATAATCCTTTTTATCATTTCCCCGATATTGTCTTCAATTCTTAAAGTGTTGGGCAAAATCGGTTCGGCCAATTTGCCATTGCGGATAACGTAATTATCGGCTATAGCGGTGCCGGAAATAATCCCTGATGAAATTCCTCCAACCGGATAAGTGTACCAAAGCCTGCCGATGTAGATTCCGTCCCCGACTTTACTTAATATTTCTCCTTCGGTCATTGGCCGATGAGATTCAATTACTAAATTGGTAGCATGAATTCCGACTCCGGCCGCCGCCACTCTCCCCCCGCCTTCGGAAAACCGGAAACCGTTCCGGGGGTTGATGGCGTGGCGGATTTCATGAGGATCAACCCCTAATTTAACCGCTGATTCTTTAGATTTATTTAACATTTTGCTGGTGGTCCTGAAATCCGATAAAAATCCGACCAGTTTCCCTCTCTCAATTAATTTGGTTTTTCCGGTTAAACAGCCCTCGCAAGTAATCCGCTTGCTCCCGGCCCCGCCCGGCAAAGTGGCGTCGTCATAAACCGTCAATAACGGAGAAGCCACATTTTGTCCGTATTTGGCCGTAAAAATTGAGGCCCCAAAATCCATCATCCCCAAATTCAAATTGGGTAAAAGTAAATTTCCAAACAATTCCGTCACCGCTTGCGGCCCGAATACCACTTTATATTTGCGGCCAACAATCCTTTTACCGCCAACCGCGTTAACGGCCGCCAATGCCGCTTTCTTACCGATTTCGTAAGCCGAAAATCCGTCGTCAACCGCGATTCGGCTTCCCCAAGCCGAGCCTTTGGCATTTCTTTTTTCCAGCATCGCGGTCAAAAATGATAAAAATACCGTTGATTCTTCGGAGTCTTCAATCCAATTGGTTGATGCCAAAGCCATCCGTTCCCGGATAATAAAATTGTCGCCGTTTAAAATAAACCCCAAATCTTTAGGGGATAAATTCTTTTGTTTGGCATATTGTTCCAAACCGTCAATTGATCCTTCAATAACTTCCCAGCTCAATTTGGCCAATAGTTCGGCTTCTTTTTGAAAATCAACATCCATCAGCTTATTGGTGTTAAAAGTTTCTTTTATACTGTGGTCATTTTTATCAGGCTTTAAAAATCCGTTGAAATCAGGATCTTCCACCGCGTCTCTTTTAGCCTTTGCCAAAGCTCTTTTTACCCCATCAAGAGAAATTTCATTTGGCTCATGGCCGAATCCGACCAATTTCTTGTTTCCTTTTTTAAACCAAATCTCAACGGCTATTCCGCAATCTTCTTCCGACTTGGGTTCTTCCAAACCGTTACACGGCAAATGAGTGGTATAAACTATCCGTCCGACAGTCCGATGATTAACCGAGGCGTAAACGAGAGCCTCGATGATCCCAGATTCAGACTTGACATACTTTAGTCCGTCTTTAGTTACTTTTTTTAATTTAGATAGTTCTATCATAAAATTAACTAAAATCTCAGAACTCAAAAATCAAAACCTAGCTTAAAACTTAAAACTTTTCCTACGGCTTTTAGTTTTGCGCTTAGTTTTGAGCTTTGATTTTTGCACTTTGAGTTTACTAATCTCCTCTGGCAATTCTTGCCCTTCCCCTCGCCGTCGGCCCGCCATTCCCCACTTGTTTAGCCTGCATCGGCTGGCCCTTGCCGCAATTGGGAATCGGAAAAACGGTGAAATCGTTTCCCAAAGCGTCAATTGACATAAAAAAATCTTTAGAATCGGAAGTCACTCTGCCGTCGCGGAAAACCTGGCCCATTCTGCCGTTTTTAATTTCATAAATCAATCTGGGGGCGATCTGAAAATTTTCCCGCGATTCGGAAATTGACGGAATCCGGTGGCCAACGCAATAATATCCGTTTTCCACTTCGGAAATTATTTTAGAAGGAAGCGTGTCCCCGCCGGCTATAGCCGAAACCGACATTCTGATTAAGGGCACCGCGGAAGCATTATTGGCCTTGTAATGTCCATTTGGTTGCGCCCCGATAGTCGGCGCCGTTTGCCGGCTATTCATAAAATCATGATATATCCCGTTTTTTATATGATATACCCGCTTTGCCGGCGTTCCTTCATCATCATATTTATAAACTCCGTATCCGCCGGTCAAAGTCGGATCGGAAAACGCCGTCAGGATTGATGATCCAACCTGCTTGCCTACCATATTATTTTTCAAATCGGAAAATAGCCACGATCTGCCGGCATACCCGGTTTCCATTTTCAAAGCCCGGTCCAATTCCGAGGGGTGGCCGATAATCTCATGAGCGAACAAGGCGATTAAATCCGGATCCAAAACCACCGTCACCGGCTTATTGATTTCCGGAGATGGTTTGGCGTCGGCCAATAAAACTGCTTCCCCGGCAATTTGCCTCGCGAACTCCTCGCCGGTTTTATGATGGGAATTTTTAGCCTTAGTTAAAGCCTCAAGACCAAGTTGATTTCCGGTATGGTGGTATAAATCAACCGGTTTATCGCCGGAATTATTTTGGGATAATACAAAAATTGTAACCCCGCTACTGCACCAGGACTGGTCAATCAATGCCCCTTCGGAAGAAAAAAATATTTGCCGGGTAATGCCGGTGCTGACAACCACATCTGATCTTTTGATATAACTGTTAAATGACAGCGCCGCCGCCGAAACGCTTTTTGCCAACTCCGTCATTTCTTTAGAAGTTACTTTGCGGGGATCTTTTTCATAAATTGCCGGAACCGTATCAACTACCGCTTTAACCGGAGCCAAGAAAACCGGCATGACGGATTCGGCGAATTTTCCGTATTTCTTTTTAAATCCGGCCTTGGCTAAAGAATTTGCTCTAGCTCTGGCTTTAGCCACTTCAATCATTTCGCGGGCGATTTTATTAAAGTTTTTTAAATCGTTTCCGCCCAACTGCCGGCCGTAAAATCCGGCCGCCGGAATTCCGCTTTTATCAATTACCCTGACTCCTAATGAAAATGACCAATCCCGGCTGGTAACTTTAGAACTACCGTTTTCGGAATAAGCCCCGACTCCTTCACCGGCTTCCACCCTGATATCAATGTAATTTTTATTATGATCCGTTAAAATTTCCGGCAATCCGGCAGATAAACTGCTTTTGATTAAATCCAAATCGCTGATCCGCATGTTGGCAATTATAACGGATTAAATTTCTTGGTTTAATCATTAGTGAAGTTGGCAAATTTCACAGCTCTAATGAGATCACTCTATGTCATTCCCGCGCAGGCGGGAATCTATTTAAATAGATTCCGTATCAAGTACGGAATGACAAGACGCAAAACTCGTAACTAAAACAAGAATAAACTAAACCTTGCTTTTGGACCGGCCGATAAAGTAAGGAATCAACACTTCGCCAATTAAAACCACCGGAATTGACAAAACCGCTCCGGCCACCCCGCCCAAAGAAAGACCTACCATTAAAGCAATAATGGTAACTAAGGGATTTAACCCAACCGCTCGGCGCATCACTAAAGGCACAATCAGATTATTTTCAAACTGTTGGATCAAGAAATATAAAAGGACTACCGCTCCGCCATGCAAAGGGCTGATGGTAAATCCAACTACAGCTGCCGGAACCATAGACACCGTCGGACCGATATTCGGAATTGATTCCATCAATCCGGCAATAATTGCCAATGGCACCGCGTAAGGAATCGACAAAGAAATCAAGCCAATGTATACCGCCGCTCCGATAATCAATGACAAAATTACCTGTCCCCTGATCCAAGCCCCGATTTTAGTTTCAATTTTAGCCAATAGCGCTTCCAATGTGGCCTCGTTATCGCCAAACCATTTTGTCAACCGTCCGGATAAATGCTGCCGCTCCAAGATCATGTAATAACTCATTACCAAAATCGTAAATACCGCTATAGCGTTAGAAAACACTCCGCTTATCACCTTAAAAGCATTTTGCGGGATCGATCCCAATTGGCTGCTGACTAAAGATTGATCCAGCTGAACCCCGAGTTGGCCCAATAATTTAGGCAATTGCGCCAAAAAAGCGCCTGTTTGATCAACTATCGGCGGAATTAGAGCCGCGATTCCCGAAACAATCGCCGAAAGCATCCCGATTAAAATTACAATCGCGGAAATCGCCCGGGGGATTTTAAATTTTTCTAAAATATTAACCAGGGGATTAACCGCCGCCATTATCAGGTAGGAAACGAATATTCCGACTAATATTCCTTCAATCTGGCGGATGACAGCCAAAAATATTATGAAAAATGCCGTAAAAACAATCGTCTTATGGCTAATTTCCACAGTGTGCCGGCCGTCGGATAAAATATTATTTGCCATTATTTTCATTATTTTCCATAATACCACCGGTCAACGCAAGCCTCAATATCCAAGATATAATCCGGTTTGGAAATATCAAATAATTTATCAGGACGAAACTTTGCCATCCACGTCAATTGCCTTCTGGCATACTGCTTTTCGTGAATAGTCCAAAGTTTGACAATTTCTTTTTTCATTGTTCTTTGTCCCGCAGAGCGGGATCCTGCTTCGCAGGATTTCCTGTCCTCTGTTTCTTCCTTACTTACGTCTATATGCGGCCTCCATTCTTTATACCCAATCGTAAACTTTAAAGCGCTATCCCAGCCGTATTTTTTAACCAATCCGCGCACTTCTTCTTCAGCCCCCTGATCAATTCTCTGCCTAACCCTGTCTTCAATCCGTTTATCGACAATGCTAATCGGAGCCGTGAGGGCAATATGCAACACATTTGTAATTCCGGACTCGACCCGTAATCCATTTATATGTGGATTCCGCATATCGGAATTAGTGAAGTTGGCAAATTTGCGAAGTGAGCTAGCTGCCGCCCGAGGCCACCCCGAGCGACAGCGAGTGGGCTTGCCCTGAGTCTTACGAAGGGTGACAGCGAACGAGCAAATTTCCGCCAACGAGCTAAGATCGACAGAACAAATTTCTATCGCCCTGATTAACCTTCTGGGATTACTTCTATCCGATTCATTCATTTTTTCAAACCGCTTCTGATTGATTTTTTTCAATCTATCCTGAAGTTCAGCCACCGCCGGCTTTTCCAATTCAGCCCTCAATTTCCTATCCGGCGGGATATTCAACGTTTCCGGCGGATTCAATAAATTAGCGATGTATAAGCCTGTTCCGCCGACAATTATCGGAAGCCTCCCCCTGCTTTGAATTTCAGGGATAAGTTTATCGGCTAATTTTACAAAATGCGCAGCGCTCCACTCCTCGTCTGGATTAACAAGATCATATCCAAAAATTTTGAGCTTTGAGTTTTGAGTTTTGACTTGCACTGGGAATTCCTTTCCAGTGCCTATATCCATCCCCCTATACACCTGACGGGAATCGGCAGAAATCAATTCCCCGTCAAATTGTTTTGCCAACCTAAACGCCAATTGCGTCTTCCCGGCCGCCGTCGGTCCGGAGATAATTAGAATTTTATTCATGAATGAGTAATGAGTAGAAAGTAGAAAGTAATGCACGATTTTCATTACTCATTACTTCTTACTCATTACTTTCTATTGGAACACCGGTCTTTTATTTAAATTACCTCTGTTAATCAATTTCTCCAAAATTAGCCATCTTTCTTTTTTTACTGCCGGAGGAATATCATCTTTATAAATTCTAAATGCCGCCGTCCCCGGCCGGGGCGAATATTGAGCCACAAATGCCACCGTCCAACCGGCTTTTTTAGCCAATTCCACAGTTTGTTTAAAATCTTCATCCGTCTCTGTCGGAAATCCGACAATAATATCGGTTCCGATAACGACGTCCGGAACTGCAATTCTTAATCTGTTAATTAATCTCAAATAGTCCTGACTTGTATATCCTCGGTTCATCAATTTCAAAATCCGGTCGGAACCGGACTGTACTGGCAAATGGATAAATCTGTCAATTTTTTTATTCCGGGCGATTTCTTCAATCAATTCATCATAAAAATCCCAGGGATTGCTGGTCAAAAAACCAATTTTCTCAATTTCTCTAATTTTAGATATTTCTTTCAGTAATTTCACAAATGGCGGAATCCCCTTTGGCCTCATATATTGGGACTGATTGAGGGGTATTTGTGAACGCGTGAAATTATTGTTCAATAAAAGTTTACGATATCCGATTCCGATCCTTTCCAATCCGTAAGAATTAACGTTTTGGCCCAGTAACGTTATCTTCTTATAACCCTGCTTAGCCAGACTCTCCGCTTCTTCTAAAATATCTTCCATCGGCCGGCTTTTTTCCCGCCCTCTGGAATAAGGAACAATGCAAAAAGTACAAAATGAATTGCACCCTTCAGAAACCGGCACCCAGGCGTGAATTTTGTCGCGGCGAACCGCAAACTGATTAAATCCGACTTCGTTAATCGGCAAAACCTGATCCAATCCCGGAATCATTTCCAAAAGTTTTTTCTCTCCGTGATGCGTCATGCAGCCCGTCAAAATTATCTTTGGTCTCCTTGTCATCGTCATCACATTATTTATAAACCCCCTTGCCCTATGTTCGGCCCTCTCGCGGACCGCGCAGGTGTTGACGATAATTTCATCGGCCTGCTTCCATGACGCCGCCGGCTTATATCCTCTGGCCCGGTAATCCCCCTCGATCCGTTCCGAATCACTTTTATTAGCTTGGCACCCGAACGTTTTAATAAAATAAGATGACATTAATGAGTAATGAGTAGAAAGTAGAAAGTAATGACGTATATTCATTACTCATTACTTCTTACTCATTATTTCTTATCTGCTAGTATAACAACCATGAGCCGAATTTCCGAAATCTTAACAATCCTAAAAAGAACTTATCCCCACGCCAAAATCGTCCTCAATTATGGAAACAATTGGGAATTATTGGTTTCCGTTATCCTCTCGGCCCAATGCACGGATAAGAAAGTAAATGAAGTGACGGCGAAACTTTTTCCCAAATATAAGAAAACAATGAGCAATGAGCAGAAAACAATGTCGGACGAAGAGGGGGAACTAGAAAATTTTTCAAGAATTCCAATTAAAACGTTAGAACAGGATGTTAAGTCGACGGGGTTTTATCGAAACAAAGCTAAAAATATTCAGGCGGCGGCGAAGATAATTTTGGAAAAATTCGGCGGGAAATTGCCGCGGACAATGGAAGAGATGCTGACGATTCCCGGGGTGGCCAGAAAAACGGCAAATGTGGTGTTGGGAAACGCTTACGGAATAGTTGAAGGCATCGCGGTTGATACTCATGTTTTGCGCCTATCACAGCGGTTAAGACTGGTGGACTCTGAGCGTGTTGGTCCCGGCAATAAACCTCTCGTCATTCCCGTGAACAATGTCATTCCCGCGAAAGCGGGAATCTATACAGATAATCTAAATAGATTCCGGATTAAATCCGGAATGACAGTAGACTACTATAAAGACGCCAGTCCGGAGAAAATTGAGAGGGAGTTAATGAAGATTATTCCAAAAGAAGATTGGTTCAAAACCACTTATTGGTTGATCGATCATGGCAGGGCAATCTGCAAGGCCCAAAATCCCGATTGCCTTCATTGCCCCCTATACAAACTCTGCTCCGCTTCACGAGTATAAAATGTTATATAACATTTTATATTTATCCCGTTACTCATTATTTTCTACTCCCTACTCTCTACTCCTTACTCCCTACTCCTTACCCCCTACTCCTTACCCCCTACTCCTTACTCCTATATCAGCTACTCGCGCTACTGTATTTGGACAGGGCGTAACGCCAGAGGAAAAAAGAAGAAAGTAATGAACAGAAAGTAATGAGTAATGAAATGAAGAATATCGGTATCGACACTAACCCCATTAAAGATTTCGCCGGGACGGTCATAATGAAGGCCACCGGAACGATATATGTTAAGAAAATCCGGACCGGAGCGGAATAAACGTCAACCGGAAACCGGGCCATGCTGGTTAAATCGCGGTACACCATAATCGCATTGTCAACTTCCGTGGTTAAAATTCCGATTGCCACCACCCAAACGTGAATAGAAAATGAAATCAGAAAGCTAAAAACGATCATCAATATCGACGAGAACACAATCGCCGGAGTCAAAGTAATTGCGGTTATCGCGAATTTTAATCCGTAAATAGCCAAAGCAATTAAAGTAATTAAATCCATAAAATCCGTATATCCGGCCATAATCCGGAACAAAGGACTCATTGGCTTGACTAAATAGAAATCAAATTCTCCATTGACTACTTTCTGGCGGAAAAAATAAACTCCCCTGAATAATAATTGGGTGGCGATATCCACAAAATTAAATACCAGAAAAAAAATAATTATCTGATCGCGGTTGTAGCCGGCCAGTCCGCCGATCCTGTCGGTCAGGCTAAAAATAAATATCAAAAAGAAAACAAACCGCAGGGTCTTGCTCAACAAAAACAAGACCGAACTAAACCTTGTCGCGATTTGTTCCGAAAAACTGATATGCGCCAATCGTAACCAAACCCTAAGATATCGTTTCATAATTATCGCCCTTTTCGGACGAGACCTGATTTTACGCCCAGCGGAAAATCAGCTGTCACGCCCGAACCCCGAAGTCACGCTCTTCGGTAGCGTGCACGCAGAGCACGGACCGAAGCAAGTGTACTTTGGGGCCACCATTATCTTCCCTCCGCTCCATACGCCCGCAATCCTTTCCTCCAAACAACTTCAACTGCCGCTCCGAAAATAATCATCCAGACAACAGTCGCCGAAATCCCCCGCCAAGCCTCAATCCAACTAACTTTTGCGAGCATTACTTGAGCCGGAAAATAAACAAGGTAAGGAAACGGCGTCCACATAGCCAAATTTTGAATTGTTTGCGGCAAAACATCCAACGGAAACATTAGTCCTGCCAAAAACTGCAGAACCACCATCAGTAAAAATCTGGGAGCCCAAACTTCATTGGTCCAAAAACCAGTCAGGCCAAAAAGATAGTTGATAAAGTAATACAAAAGGGTCGCCGGCGGCAAAATCAGCAGCAAAGATACCGCGCTAAGAGAGAAGCCGGGCCACGCCAGCGGCGGTTTCAATAAAATAATCAGCAAAGATATTTCCACTCCCGAAAAAATCAAGTTTAAGGCCTTATCGGCCGCGTCCCGCGACAACCAATACCAAAGATTTGAAATCGGCCGGATAATAATGTTAGAAAGTTCTCCGGAATTGATAACTCCGGCTAAATCTATTGACCGGCTGGCTAAAACCATTGATTGTAAAACCGCCGCCAGCATAATATAGCTCAACATTTGATTTTGTGAGTAACCGAAGATTTCAGTCCTCCCCTTGAAAACCGCCTGCCACAAAAAATAAGATGTCAGCAGCATTAAAACCAACCTAACTCGCCACATAATAAAATTCAGACGATAAACAAAGCCTGCGGACCAGGAAAGACGGATGAGAAATGCGTATTTCCTGAATGAGTAGAAAGTAGAAAGTAGAAAGTAACGCAACCATCTGGACATTATGATTTTCCTCTTAGAGTTTTAAGCTTAGAATAGAGCATCTTTTCAACTTCATTTATCAACCCAAGAAGAATATCGTAATCATCTTTCTTTACAAGTTTTTCTTGAAAACAGAATTCAATAAGATAATGAGTTTCCTTAGCCGAACCAAAAGATATTTCTAGAAAACGGATGTGTTCTTTTTGCCCAAACCTAGAATAACCTTCAATAATATTCAGAACTATAGACAAGCTTGCTCGACAAATTTGCGATGTTATACCAAAACGTTCATTTGCGGGAAAATTGCGGACTACTCGATAAATGTTATGAACCAACCAATCAGCCTTGACTAAAAGGATGTTGTTTTCCCAAACATTACTCATTACTTTCTACTCATTACTTTCTCGTCTTTGCCTCCGGCAAAGACCCTGCGGATTATCGCTTCAATCGGCGGTTCTTCGATATTGATATCCGCCACAGGCAAAGTTTCCAGTAATTCCGCCGCCCTTTTTGAGGCCAACTGGCGGGAGACTTTTATAACAGCTCTGGGGTATTCCCAACTATCTATTTCTCCGAATTTTTCCAATTTTTCCCTGGGGAATTCTTCCGAAAACTCCAAAGTTAAAATCTTATGTTCGGCGTATTTGTCAATAATGTCTTTCAATTTTCCGTCAAAAACCAGTTTCCCGTGATCAATAATCACCACTCTTTTTGCCAATTTTTTAACGTCTTCCATGTAATGGCTGGTTAAAATAATCGTGGCGTTATATTTTTTGTTGTACTCGGCGATAAAATCCCGCATCGCCTTTTGCATGACTACGTCCAATCCGATAGTCGGTTCGTCCAAAAATAAAACTCTGGGAGAATGTAAAAGAGCGGCGATCAGCTCGCATTTCATCCGTTGGCCCAACGATAATTTCCTGACTTGGACATTTAAGACATCTTTAACGTCCAGCAACTCAACCAAATCTCCGAGAGTCTTTTTGTATTGTTCGTCCGGGACCTCGTAAATTTCTTTGTTTAGAATAAAACTTTCTTGGGCCGGCAAATCCCACCACAGTTGGTTTTTTTGGCCCATAACAAGGGACATTTGTTTTAGGTATTTATGGTCGCGCTTCCAGGGTTCAAATCCTAAAACGCTGACTTGGCCGGAAGTCGGATACAGCAATCCGGACAACATCTTTAGAGTGGTAGTTTTTCCGGCTCCGTTTGGGCCTATAAAGCCGATCAGCTCCCCTTCTTCAATCTCAAATGAAATATCATCCACCGCCTTAACATCATAATATTTGCGATGAAACAGCGACTTTAGCGATCCCCCCAGCCCCGGCTCTTTCTGATGAACTTTATAGTACTTAGTCAGGTTTTTGGCTGTAATAATCGGCATATCTAAAGATTATATCTTAACTGCTACAATTTGTGTTAATGAAAAAATACTGGAGGGTTTATGTTAATTCTATACAGGACGCTTTAGCTGACCGCGCCCGGCTAGTAGTTTATATTCTTGAAGATTTTATTCCGCCGACGGTATCAATTATATTATGGCTGGGAATTTTTAGTTTTAGCGGTAAAGTTGCGTCCGGATGGGAATTAAACAAACTAATTTCTTATTATATTGTGGTGGCGTTTCTAACTCTCACGTTAAACCATTATATTGAATTCCCGATTGGCTTCCGCGATATCAAAGAAGGGGGCCTAATCAAATATTTAATAAAGCCGGTTTCCTATTTAATGTATATATTTTCCGGAAGTAACGGCTGGAAAACTGTCCGTTTCCTATTCTCTTTATTACCGTATTCTTTACTGGTTATTATTTTCCGTCAATATTTAAGCGTATCAACATCATTGCCGTCTTTAACGATAGCGGTTTTATTCGCAGCAATTTCTTATATGATAATTTTTTTCCAAAGATTTTTACTTGGCATAACCTCATTTTGGATAACAGATAATGATGGGCTTGTAAATTTTTTTTGGATGATCCATGCCCTTTTGTCCGGCTTGCTAATTCCGTTAGACTTTCTGCCAAAATGGCTACAATCCATTACTTGGTTCTTTCCGTTTAGGTTTTTTTACTATTTCCCCGCAAAAATTATTTTTGAGCAGCAGGAATTGTCTAACTATTCAATAGATTTATTCATGGCTTTATTATGGATGATTGGATTAGGACTTTTGTCGTCAATATTTTTTAAACGCGGTTTAAAAGCTTTTTCAGATACCAGGCAATGAATAATTTTAAAAGATATGTCAAAATTTATTGGCAGATTATCAAGGCCAACACCAGCCTTATTTTGGTTTATCGTTTTAGTCTTTTAACTAATGTTCTGACCACTGTTAGCTGGGCAATGTTCGCAATATTTGCAGTCCTTTTATATTCTCAACAAGCCCCCAATTTAGCCGGATGGTCCAGAACAGAATTACTAACTCTAACCGGAGTTTTCTCTATTGTTACCGGGTTCGCCTATACTTTTTTCCTGTTGAATTTTATAAACCTTCCCGAAAGGATAAATACCGGCGAGCTGGATGTTCTCCTTACGAAACCCCTGGATAGCCAATTTTTGGCTACCATGTTTAATTTCAGTCACGCAAATATTGCCCGATTTCTGATCGGAATATCAATATTGTTAATTACGATAAAAAATTACTCAATGAATTTGGAGAAAATGATCATTTTTCTTTTATTATTAGTATCTGCGGTAATGATTCTATACAGCATTTGGCTATTACTAGTAACTTTAAATTTTTACACCCGGAGATTAGATAATATGATAAGTTTTTTATTGGAGTTATTTGATCAAACCAGCCGAACTCCGTCAGATGCGTTCCGGATAGCAAATTCATGGGCGTTTAATTTTTTGTTGCCGTTATTTATGGTGGTGAGTTTTCCGACCAAGGCGCTGTGGGGAAAATTATCTGGCGAAATGACAGCGGCGACGGTAGCGACGGCGATAGTTCTGTTTGTGTTGTCGCGGAAATTTTGGCTGTATTCCCTGCGGCATTACAGCAGCGCCGGGGGCTGAAACACCGAAGTTCATCCGGTGTATAATTAATAAATATGCCTAAGATTTTGAATTTTAAAGTTATTGTTGAGCAAGATGAAGACGGCTGGTTTGTAGCCAACGTGCCGGTAATTCCCGGCTGCCACACTCAAGGAAAAACCTACGAGGAAGCGATGAAAAATATCGAAGAAGCGATTGAGTTGTGTTTGGAAGAAGCCGAGGAAAACAGAAATTATCGTCAGCAGATTATATGGCCGGGAGAAGAAAAAAGACCACGTTTTTTAGGAGTAATTGATTTACCTGTAAAAGTGACATTTGCTACATGAGCAAAGTTCCGATTTTAAAATCAAAAGAAGCGATAAGAGGGTTGAACAAGTTGGGATTTGTAAATACCAGAAGAAGAGGCAGCCATTTTTTCTTCAGACATAGCGATGGGAGAACAACGGTGGTTCCGGTTCATCCGGGGAAGACAATCGGTCCGGGACTGATGAGATCGATCTTGAGCGATATTAAATTGTCGGCTGGCGAGTTTAGGAAATACTTGTAAATCTTCGCGGAAATTTTTCCGCTTCGCCGTCCGCTTCTACTCCTCCGCCAGCAGTTAAAAATTTGCTATACTCCAATTATGACAAACAAAACTTTCCAGTCACATCTGGATAAAATCGTTGCCACTATCGCCAAAAAGTATCAACCGGAAAAAATTATTCTGTTTGGGTCGGCGGCTTCCGGACTGATTCACGAAGACAGTGATGCTGATTTGGCGATTATCAAAAAAACTAAAAAAAATATTTACGACCGCATCGGTGAAGTCAGCGATATGGTCGAACATGATATTGCTTTAGACATCATTGTTTATACTCCTGAAGAATTTGAAACAATGAAAAATGATAAATACGGATATTTTGTCAGAGATGAAATCATAGAAAAAGGAAAAATAATTTATGAAGCCAATTGACTGGATAAAAGCCGCTGAAATCGATTTAAAATCGGCCAAAACTTTGGGGGTTGGAACCGACCTTTCGGCTCCAATCGCATTCCATTCTCAACAAGCAGCCGAAAAGGCTATTAAAGCACTTATTTTAAAGAAGTTCCATAAAATTTCTAAAACCCACGATTTGATGAAATTGGCTAAAGAGGCAGAAATAACTAACGACGAAATTATCTCTCAATTAAAATATTTGAACCGATTTTATCAACCGACCAGATATCCCGACGCCATAGCCGGATCTTTAGAAACCGGACTGCCTACAAAACAAGAGGCTGACATGGCATTGCAAAACGCAAAAGGAATTGTAGGATTTATCCGGAAGCAAATCGCTTGATTTTTAGATCTCAATTCTCCCTTCAACACTACTCCTCCGCCAACAGCTAGATAGCCATATCAAACCTTACCAAAAAGGATTCTCCTTTAAGGATCCTCCCTACAAAAACCTAGTTTTCCAGATTTTCTTATACTTGGAATACTGGTGAGAATTTAGAGACAATTCCGGAATTTCTGACTGGCTAAGAGCCAGGTTTATGATTTCCGGTGAGATATCCGTCCATTTCAGTTCAGGCAAACACAACAAGCTAATCATATCCACTAAATCTTTCCTGCCCTTATCCGACCCTTTGCGGCCTTGATACGCGACCATTTTCAATTTTAACAATGTTTCCGGCGCAGGCACATTAAATCCTTCTAGATTTACGGCAGTTTGTAAAATGATCTCTCCGGGGACGCCAAGCTCGGAATAAAATGGAACATAAACGTCAATTTCAATTTCCTCCTGCCTAATCTCATATTTTTTAAGCCTCTCGTTTTTCCCCAACTCAAAATCAGCGCTTAATTTTCCCAGCTGGTCTAAACCAACGACAATATCTATGTCCTTGGATTTCAACTGTTTCGTATATAGCCATACCGCCCATCCGCCGATTAAAACAAACTGATATTTTGAAGACAAATTTGTCAATATCCGCCAGCTTTTTTGGGTTACCTGATCGCGGTAATAATTCATAACATCTTTTCTTCAAACTTAGACATAATAAAGCGGCAAAAATCTTTGGCGTACCAATCGCGCAAATTCCACAAATCGACAAATATTTGCGGCAGACAAATTTGAGAGCCTAAAAATGGGTCTGCCTTAATAATAAAAACATTAGACTCTCCCCTAATAATATCTGCGGCAAATCTTGCGGCCACAATTTCAGGATTGAAATGGTAACAATAGACTTTGCCATAATCGGACGGAGGCTCGCCGAATCTTTCTCTGACTGCCGTATATCCTGTGGGGATGGAGTTTTCCGGCAACCTTCCTTCAATTTCCATAACAGGCAGATTTACCCTGAGCTTCACGGCGATATCCGTTTCCAAATTCCGATGGTTGGCCCAATGATAAAGAATTTTTTCGTAATCAGTTACCTCAGAATGACGCTTGCCGATGCGGACTGCCCCTAGTTTTCGCAATGGGGATAAAGCCAAATTAACCGTAGACGAAGACAGTCCGAATTTAGCCGTTAAAGCTTGTTGGCCAAATACCGTTTCCCGATTTTCCAGAGTTTGGATTAAAAGTTCCCTCCAAATATATTCGATTTTCTTCATAAGAATACCACCTATATTCGATATTAATCGAATATTAACCTATTGTCAAGACGAGGCGCTTTGGTAGCGGCGAAGGGAGAAATTATGGAAAATTCAACGAGCTTTAGAGCTTTGGGGAGTTTTCTTAAAAGCAATGAGTACCAACATTACGGCGATAATAAATAAAAGGGTGAATCCTTGGGCGCTGCTGATGATTTCGATAAATCTATCGTTTGTCATGAAATAAAATCCTCCATCTTTTTGGCGATTACCAGACATAGTGTACCAAGGAGAAAGTTTTTGGTCAATATGGCCGAAGTCAGTATTAGAGATTGGCTGACGATTCCCGGAGCGATGAAAACTACTCCGAACCAGCCGGCGGCGAGATCGACAAATAGCCCCGAGAGAACTTTTAGCCACTGCGGAGACAGGATTGTCATAATGGAATTCATATTATCATGTTTGGGAATACCGAAAAATTGCAGATTTTATGAGCTGGCGGATTGGTAGCGGCGGAGAGCGAAGAACCAGAAACGGCGGGTCAGAGCCAAAGTGATCAAACTGATAAACGTCATGGCAACGATAGAATTCCAGCCGGATTTGCCTAAAATAAATTTTGCCGGAACGGTGGCGACAATTGCCAGAGGGAAAAGAACCAGGTTTAACTGGCGAATTTGCATCCCCAAAAAGTCGGTGGGAAAGCGGAAAAGATTAGATAGAATGTCGTAGTACTGGTAAGTGGCAGACAGGCGATGAATAAACGGCGATAGGGAAGCGAAGCAGAAAAGTAAACAATAAAACATGATTGCCCCGAATGGTAAAAGAAATAGCAGGAAGACAATTTTGCCGAAATTAAAAGCTCCGTCCAGTAATAGACCGTAAGCAAATATGGCTAACCCCAAAACGATAGTTGAAAATTCGGTATAGGCGTGCCTTTTGACGCTGGCAAGAAACATGCTGTCTTGGGGTTTGGTAAGAATGTAGTCCAGTTCGCCGCGATTAACTGCTATCGGCAATTGGTTGATATTGGGTCTTAAGAATACGTCAACGACGCCTTTGACTATTCGAAATAATCCCATGAGAACGAAGACCTGGGGTTTGGTCCAGCCGAAGATTGAACCGGTGAACTGGAAATACAATTCTATTAGCAAGAGCTGAAATGAGACCCACAAAATATCGACGGCTATCAACAGCAAAAAATTTCCCCGGAATTCCATGTCTCTGATCAGGTTGTAACGGATAAAAAGCAGAAATAATTTGAGATATTTCATATTAGGTGGTTAGGCGCCGACGGCGCTATAACGAATTAAACCTTTTTTCCATAGGAGGCGACAGAGAAAAATCATGATGATACACCAGGATATTTGAAGAGCAAAGCCCACCGGAATATTCCAACCGATGATTCTGCCGGTAAAAATTTCGACCGGAAACGACAGAATGTAGCGAAAAGGCGAGAAGAGTGGAAATGATTGAATTGCTTGAGGGAAAGCGATCAGCGGGATGAATTGGCCGGAGAAAATATACGAGGAAAAAACGACGAAATTGTCCGGCGACTCGATATCGTCCAGCCAAAACGTGGTTAGTAATACAGATAATTCAATGGCAAATGTTAAGATTGCGGCCAGGAGCCAGCTGACTATTAATAATAGAATTGTCTCAATCGACAGTTAGGGAAGGTTGATATTTAGCGCTGTTCCGGCTAATAAAATAAGCGGCAGCAAATATATGCTTTTTAAAATTTTTTCGCCGATGTTGTTTCCTAACAGAAAAAACGGAAAGGCCGCGAGTTTAGGTAAGTATGGGGATAATTCCTCCAAGCGGATTCTTGTCGACCATTCACGGGCGTGCCAAGCGGTGGTCCATACTTTTATGACTAAGACGGTAAAATAATACAAAAGAAATTCTTGGCGATTCATGGGCGGATTGCCGCCGGAGGCAATGACCGCCAGCCAAATGATTAATAAAATAATAGGATGGATGGCGCCGACAACAGTGTAAATAAAGATGTCTCCCCGATAAGTTAGAGCGTCAAGAGTATAGGCGCGGATGACGGCAAAAAGTTTTTTCATTTAGAGCTATGGTACACTAGACTCATGAAGAAACAAGGCCAAAAGTTTGTCGGCTTGATGAAAAGATATGGTCCCGGATTTGTAGCGTTTTCCGAAGCGTCCGGGAGGGTATTGGCTCATGGGCGGGATATAAAAAAGATGTGGGAAGACGCGGAAAAAAAACGGATTGACTTTTCTAAGGTGGTTATTAGCCATGTACCTAAATATGGTTCTTTGAGTTTATATTGGCGTGGATAAACTATCATTTCCTTTTCAGTATTCAGCCATACCTTATATTGGCCGTATTTTTACCCCGATTATTCCGATTAAGCTCAAAACGGTTAATGGAGTCGCCAAGTTTAATTTTTTGGTTGATACCGGGGCCGATTTGACTACTCTGCCGCATTTTATGGCTTCTCGGCTAGGAATAGATTTAAGCAAAGAAAAGCAGGGCGTGGCTGAGGGGTTGGGGGGTTTTAGAGTAAAAACATGGTTGGTAAAAGTTGACCTGATTCTTCCAGATAATAAATTGACAGTTCGGGCATCAATTACAGATGAAAACTCTACGCCGTTCTTATTGGGCAGGGTAGATTTGTTAGACGTAGTCTATAGTTGGAATTTTAGCGTCCGTCAAAAACAGATTATTTTCGAGCCGATTTAGGAGGAGGCGCTTTGGCAGCGGCGACGGTAGCGATGACGATAGTTTTGTTTGTTCTGTCGCGCATATTTTGGAAGTTCCCCCTCAAACACTACTCCAGTGCCAGTAGTTAGGATGCAAGAAGGGGTTTTATAAATTCGACTATTTCTGTGGCGTGAACTATAGCCTTTTCGGCAACTTCTATAGATGGCAATCCTTCGGGCAAAGAGCCGGGCAAGGCATCCGGATAGCGGGTTGGGATATAAAATTGGTTGAGAAAAACAATCTGATCGCTAAACGCTTTAAGCCCAATCGCGTTCAATGTCGCCATATCTAATAGCTCAACTAAAGAATGTATTTAGGAACTTTCAGATAGCGTTGCAATAAATAAGCTTTCAGGATTTTTTCAACTGCCTGATGAGATAGAAAACAAGCAATGTTGGGAGCACCTTCATTCAGCGAACCGCGGGCAGCTTTCAAATCAAGATCGGCTGCTAATAGCCAGTCTTTAACTCGATTCATATAAAACTTTTCCTTTGCCTAAAATCTCATCTCTAACAAAATATCCATACTTATCCGTCCTCATTTGCTCGAATTCTTCCGGAGTATAAACTAAAATATCCAAAGGGATTCCGTGAGGGACTAACCCACTGACCTCGCCTATCCGGTCGTAAAAATTCTTGTTTGTCTTTTTAATAACAGCTAAATCCGCGTCGCTATCTTCATGAATATTGTCGCTAGCCGCCGAACCAAATAAAATGATTCTCTCTGGCTGATATTTATCCACTATGATTTTGGTTACTCTTTGCAAATGTTTTTGGAATTGTGCCTTAGTCATATTCCAAAGTATAGCAGAAAATTCTGGCTCTACTCCCTCAAACACTACTCCTCCGCCAGCAGTTGAGCTTCCGGCTATTTTCCTTTTACCGAAGATCTTAGAGACGACCGCAGAAATACAAAATAAATCAGCGTTATCGCGATGACATAAAGAGTGATCAATATAGAAGCTGTGTTGAATCCTTGTTCAAGATTTATATTCATTGTAAGTTAGCTTTTTTCTAAAAGAAACATTACAACAGCTCAAATTATTAACGAGTTTTGGAGCTCTGAGGAGTCTTTTTCAAAGCTATAAGCATCAACATTACCGCGATAATAAACAAAAGGGTAAAACCTTGGGCACTGCTGATAATCTCGATAAATCTATCGTTTGTCATGAAATAAAATCCTCCATTTTCTTGGCGATTACCAGACATAGTGTACCAAGCAGTATGTTCTTGGTCAACACAATAGATGAAAACAAAAGTGATTGACCGACAATTCCCGGAGCGATGAAAACTACTCCGAACCAACCGGCCCCAAGATTAATAAAAAGACCGGAAAGAACTTTAAACCAAGAATTAGAAACAATAATCACATTTTTATACTATCACGATTTATGACAAGACGTTGCTGATACAATCTTTACATGAAGATTTTTTTGGCTTTTGCCAAAGCCTCATTCGGCAGCAATGTCACTTACCGCGGAGCTATCGTAATCTGGATGCTGATTAGTCTGGTCAGGACCGGCATCGCCCTACTGATGTGGCTGGCAGCCGGCAACACGATTATAGGCGGATACACCAGAGAAGAAATTATCAGCTACTACGTTGTTATCATGTTCGCGGAATGGTTTTTGATGTGGAATCCATTTCATCCTATCGCTGAAGAAATCAGGTCCGGATATATCCTGACAATGCTGATTAAACCGCTCAATTATGCCAAAGCCTGGTTTGCCAAAGAGGCCGGATTTAAATTTACCGCCATGGGAATTCTGGCAATCGCCGCCATTTTCGTTTTTAGCATATTAAAAATATTAAATCTGCGGGTAATTCTGACTCCCGGCTGGGACTGGCTTTTAGTAATTCCGGCCATATTTACCGGAGTTGTTATTTCATTTTTTACCACTATGTCAATGGTGACTTTAGCTTTCTGGTTTACCGAGGTTGAATATGTCAACTTCTTGTTTTGGACAATATTTATATTTATAGGCGGGTTATGGATGCCGGTTTCGTTTCTTCCGAATTGGCTGAAAACCATAAATATGTTTTTACCGTTCCGGTATGAATTGTCTTTTCCGGTAGAAATTATATTCCATAAAACACAAGGTCCAGAGCTTTTAGTTTCACTGCTTATGGCCGGACTTTGGTCAATTGCCTTATTGATGTTATACCGGTTCTTATGGAAGAAAGGAGTTAAAGCCTACTCGGCTTTCGGACAATGAAACGGCTATTAAAATTGTTTCTATCTTCTTTTGATTACGCAATCAAACGCGAGTTTGAATTTAAATTCAATTTGTTGTTTTTTTTAGTGTTCAATATTGTCTGGATTTTGACAAGTTTGGCCGGAATTTCTTTGGTTTTTGAGCAAGCCGGAACCATCGCCGGCTGGACCCGGTCGCAAGCCATGCTTTTGGTTTTGGTTTACTATATTACCGGTTCATTTATTAAGTCTCTGGTTATTCCCGGGGCCAATCAGCTGGCCGAATTAGTCAGAACCGGCGGATTTGATTTCTATTTATTGCGCCCGGTAGATGCCCAGCTATTAGTTTCTTTAACAAAAATGTATCCCAACCAACTGGCCAGAGTATTAATCATAGCTTTTGCCTTACCATGGTATTTGGGGAAAATGGGACTGGCTGTCAGCTTCGGCTCATGGATATTATTTTTAATTCTGATTATTTTGGCAGTCGCGGCTTTTTATAGCCTATATTTTATGATCGCCAGTTTAAGTTTCTGGCTCCAGAATATTTTTAATCTCAATGATTTATTCGCCGAAATTCTGGATGTTGGCAAACGGACTACTGACATTTTTACAGGCGTAGCCGGAGGCGCAATATTATTCGTCGTTCCGGTTGGGCTTATCGCTACCATCCCGACAAAAGTATTGATGGGAACCGCCGGCTGGGAGATTTTACCGTGGGTGCTGCTTAGCAATTTAATTTTATTTATTATCTCACGGAAATTTTTCCATTTCGCCGTCCGCTTCTATTCCTCCGCCAGCAGCTAGATAACAATATCAAACCTTACCAAAAAGGATTCTCCTTCAAGGATCCTCCCGATAGTATTTTCGATTTTCTTTATGAAATTATTGTCTATATTCGATATAGGTCGAATATTTGATTGCCACCAAGACGAAACTCTAATTATTTCAACAGCACTTTTATTCTACTTATAATTTTTCCAAGAATTTCTTTTCCATTAATTTCTTAATTCCTCTAAAGATATTTTCTGAATTCATCTACTGACATTCCGATGTCTTTTAAAATGCTTCGCATCAAACCCAAACTTATTGTCTTCCCGGAATGGACAGGTATAACCGTAGTTCTTCCGTTTTTATGCTTAAAGAAAAAATGACTTCCTCTGCTTCTGGAGTTAACAAACCCTAATCTCTCAACAATTTTAATTAATTCCTTTGCCTTAAGAACCGGTGGTTTGCTCATGCAAATGACGGAGTTTTAACGGTCATATCCAAAATTCCCAAAAAATTGGATTTACTTTCTTGATTTGGCCAAACAATTTGATTCTTGTAGTCCTTGTTTTCCCGGGCTTCCTCCAAACATACGCCTATCGCCTCTTCAATATTATTTACGGCTTCTTCGTAGGTATCTCCCTGTGTATGACAGCCGGGAATAGCCGGCACTGAGGCCACAAACACCCCATCTTCATCTTGTTCCATTATTACTTTAAAACTTAGTACTTGAGACATGACTGAATTATATCATCGGGACATAACAATATTTACGACGAGGCGCTTTGGTAGCGCTTAAGGGAAAATTGCCAAAACCGGCTGGATAAAAAGGAAAATAAAACCGCCAATCCCAACGGCCAAAACAGCCAAACAAGCCCGATCCTGCCCAAAATAATTTCTGCCGGCAAAAATCCTAAAATCGCGAAAGGCAGAATAAAAGTAAACATAAATCTGAAAGGCTGGCGGAAAATCGTGACAGGGTACCTGGATATATCCACCGCGTGAGCAAACAGATCTGGAGAGTTGTAAAGCCGGTTGGTCCAAAATGACAAAGTCACCGTCATCAGCCAAAGAGAATAGGAAATTATTCCGGAAAACAATAACGCCAACGGGATAATAAAAACCATTTTCCAGGAAACGGCATTGGCTTGGAATCCATACCACAATAAATAGGCCCCGGCAGCAGACGACGGCAAACTCCCTAATCCTATTTGACGGGTAGAAACAATAAATTGGGAATTAACCGGTTTTGTCAGCAATAGATCCAATTCGCCTTTATCCACCATCTGCGGGATCGCGTTCATATTCCCGTAAAAAAATCCCCATATCAGCGTATTCAGCAAATATAAAATTCCCAAAGGTATGGCTAATTGGTCAAAATTCCAACCCGATATTTCCGGCAGAGTGAATAACAAAATCCGGAAAAATCCTATATTCACGATCGCCCAAGCAATATCCACCATCATCCAGGTCATGAAATTTTGCGGATATGCCAAATTCTGCATTACCGACTGAATGAATACTTTCCGGTATAGAGATAAATATCTTATTAATGTTTTCATTTAGCCTCCGACGCTGGAATATTTTTTGACCCCGGTCTTCCACAGCAAATTGCTTAATAACAATAATCCGACCATCCATAATAAAGCCGGCCGCAGGCTGGCAACCGCCTCTTGGACCGAAATCATGCCGATAAACACCGCCGTCGGAACAAAGAAAATATATTTAAATGGCAGACTGTCCGGAATAAACCTTATCCACGAAGGATAAAAAATCAAAGGCAAAACATAGCCTCCGGCTACTGCTTCCAAAATCCAGCGCAAATGGACTAGGGAATAAGTTTGTTCCCAATAAAAAGCCGCCGTAGTGATTAACACCGACAGGGAATAACGGATGAATGAAGAAATAACCAAATAAACCGCAAATAGCGCCAAGGCAGACAAATCCGGAATCACCAGATATTGCCTGAAAAGAATAATAATTAAAGCAGACACCGGGATCAGTAATATGTTCTCAAACAGCCTCCGGCCCCAAATCACCGGCAAAAACAGCCAAGGCAGCCTCAAGGGCTTAAGCAAATATCTGGAAAATGTCCCATCCCTGATTTCATCCTGAACATATTCGTCAAAATAGAACTCTGTTAATCTGGATGTAATCATCACCACCAAGTAATAAGTCACCATTTCAGAAATACTGACCTGAACCAAGTTATGGCTGTTTGCCAGCCACAAAGATCCCATCACAAAAACCGGAATGGCGTCAATAATGATCCAAATTAAGATCTCTTCTTTCTCGGCAATCGCATCCAGAAGTTCGGCCCGGGCCATAGCCCAATACTTCCTCATAGCTATATTTTACCCTGAGGGGCAATCAAACCTTCTAGTATGACGATCGGCTATGCTAGAATGACAAACTGGCAATGAATTCATCTTTTACGGATAAGTTTGTAATAGCCAAAAGAAATACCAAAAGGCCAAGTGGAGTTTTGGTTAAAAAGGGTGACGTTGGTATTATAAAACCTGAGTCGAAAGAAGGTATCCCTATTTTTTTCATAAGAATTTGGCAGGAGGTTGCGTTAAATAAAAATGATTTTAAGATTTTTGATGTCAAAAAAACGGGAGACGGTTTTCTCAAAAAAATTTGTAATATCTGCCATAAACTTCTAAACACCACAGAATTTGCAAGAAATCAAAATGGCGTAAACAATAGACAAGTTCGAAGACCATCATGTCAAGAATGCAGGAAACAACTTGAAGGGGTGAGCCCGACTCCAAAAGAAAAACTTAAATGGTCAAAAACCAAGCCGCAAAATGAACCTTTTGAGTGCCCGATATGTGCTAAGCGAACTATTGCCGGTATAACTAGTAAGGTAGTCCTTGATCATAATCACCGCACTGGAGAAATAAGGGGTTGGGTATGTGATAGTTGCAACACAGGAATAGGTAGATTTAAAGATGACGTAGGGCTTATTAAAAGAGCCATTAAATTCCTCGAGTAAGATATTGAGGGCTTAATATTTCGAGCCTTTTTTTTGTTAATTCAACATATCTATCAGATATATCACAGCCAATATATAAACGCTTATTCTTAAGTGCCATTTTACAAGTAGTTCCAGAGCCACACATTGGATCGAAAACAATCTCACCCTGATTAGTCCATGAAAGTATATGATCCTCTGCTAATTTCTCTGGGAAAATAGCAGGATGTTTAAAGGCAATTCTATCGCTGGTCGAACCACCTAAACCTACTGCATATTCCCAAATATTTGTTCTTGTTTTTTCAGGTTTAAGTTCCCCTAAAGTTTTCTTATTGATCCCATCAGCCTTTTTGTTAAATGGCAGCATTTCTTGACCCTGTCTTACAGTTTTAGTCTTTAAGGGATTAAATGTTTTCGGAGCACCCTTGCTTAATACAAACATGAATTCAAAACCATTTGTATAAGCATTTGATCTCATAAAAGGCGTGTTTTTTTTCCTATAAATCATAACATCGTGAACATTGAAACCCGCTAATTGAAAGAATAGTGCTTGCCTGAAGCTTGTGAGACTTTTATTCCCCTTTTTAATTTTATCGCCAACAACCCAAACCACAACACCGCCTTTCTTGGTTACCCTAAATAAATTTCTGGCAATGTTCTCGAAGTCGAAGTGATAACCATTATAATTTCTTAACTCATCATAAGGAGGCGAAGTGACAGTTAAATCAATGCTTTCTTCTGGCATCTTCTGCATTATCTCAATGCAGTCCCCGCAGATAACTTTATTGGTGTATTCGTTAATTGACCTCATATTAATTTTTTCTAATTAAACCAACAAATTTACCTCTAATTTCTAAAGATTGAGGATATATATTCTCTAACCTTTTATTTCTTGGTTCTAAGAATATTGTACCGTTTTTGCTTCTAAATATTTTTAGCGTTGCACCGCCTTCAGTAACCGCAACTACAGTATCTCCATTATCGGCAGTTTGTTGACTTTTTATAACAACTAAATCACCATCCCAAATACCGTCTTCAATCATGCTGTCTCCTTTCACCTTCAAAGCATAATAATCACCACGTTTAGAGATGAGATTGTTGGGCACTTTTATTGGTTCCGGATTTTCGATAGGTTCAATAGGCGTGCCGGCGGCGATAAATCCAAGCAACGGGATTTCTACGCTGTCAGACGTTCTCTCTAACGGAGATGCGCCCCTTGGCTGGTTCTTCTCCTTTTTGAGATAACCCTTAATTCTAAGAGCTTTTACATGGTGGTGAACGGTCGAGATAGCGCTAAGACCAAAATGGGAAGCGATCTCTTCTAATGAAGGGGAGTAACCATGGTGGTTGGCAGATGAAGTGACATAATCTAGTATTTTCTTCTGTTTTACGGTTAACATCCTATTGACTTTTTTCTGCATGATATTTAAAATATATCGAAACTGTTTCGAAAGTCAAGGGACAGTTTATCGGAGGTAAAAATATGTGGGAAACAATTCTGGGGTGGTTAAATCCCATTAGTTGGATTCAAAAGGGATCAATTTATATTAGTAGGCCACAATTAGAGGTTTATTATGACCCAAGGGAGACATATTACAAAGCTAGAGATTTAGGCTTTAATGCTGTATTAGGACTTTTTTGTCATGTTATGGTGCGAAATAAAGGTAAAAATACAGCTGTAGGTTGCGTAGGTGAACTTAAAAGTATTAAGCTATTAAAAAACGATGTATTTCAGAATGTTTCAGAGTATAGAAATATAATGCGTCTAAAGTGGGCTCATGAAAAAGATTTTTCTTCTAAAGATATCGATACGGATACGCCAAGGAGACTGGATGTTTGCTATGTGCATAAGGGATTTGACATTTTGCATTTTTTTACTGAGAAATACCCAAGTGGTAATCAGACAGATTTTCCTCCCGGCGAATATAAAATTAGGGTCTTGCCCAGATAAGCGTCCACTTTTACAGCGGTATCCTCCGGTCGTTTCTCACTAAACGTTTCAACATTGTCTCCATTGTATCACGATGATTAAACCGCCATTCGGTCTCCAGGAGATAATCCGAAAAGAAG